>NZ_CP022316.1:1383892-2075838 GCF_002216795.1 Brachybacterium avium
GCATCCTGTGCTCGTCCGCTCCTGGAAGGGCGGAGGTGTAATTTGGGTGGCAAGAAGGTAGCTACAGCGAGGAAAGAAGCGGTAAGATGCGTTGACACCCCTTGGAAGGGAGGCACCCATGGTTCCCACGACTTCCTCAGGCACCTCGGCAGATGCTCGCCCGAACCAGAACTTGGCCTACCGGCGTGCGATCACCCTCGACGTTCGCGAGGTCACCCGGCGTCTGAACGCATCGCTCGGAGGGACGCTGGTCTCGGCTCTCGCCGGCTCTTCGGACACGAAGTCCTCCCACAAGTGGGCGAAGTCCACCGGGCCCAACCCTCGACCGGAGACCGTCAAGCGCCTCTACTTCGCCTACGAGCAGTGGCAGAAGGTCTCCGAGGCCGAAGGCGAGCACACCGCCCGTGTGTGGTTCATTGGAGCGAACCCCTGGCTGGGATATGACACTCCGGTGAACGCCATCCGTGAAGGTCGCCTCCCCGAGGTCGCGACGGCCGCTCAGGCCCTGGTCGACGACTCGTTCAGCGGCTGACCCACGGCGATGGCATCGCTCGATCAGCGGATCTGCTCGCGGACCGGGCTCGCCCTCGTGGCGGGCCCGGTCTCCGCGCTACGCATCGCCCGCGAGTCCTATGGCCCCCTCAGCCCAGTCCCTCGTCCAGCGGGGGAGAGCCCACAGGCCTGGAGCCGGTACGACACCCTTGGGCGGACGATCTACGCGTGCGCCGACCGGGTCACGGCCTACATGGAGCTGCTGGCCCCGTACCGCACCGACGTCAGCGCTCAGCGCCGCGCGCTCCAGCCGATCGCCGACGCCATGGGGAAGAACCTCGATGCGCTCTGGTACGACATCGTCGCCGAATGGGACGAGGCCGGAACCATGAAGGCCAGCTGGCTGCCCCGCGCCTTCCGGGAGGGCAGGGGGCTCTACACCCTCAGCTTCCCCACCGGCTGGTGGATTGACATCACGGCCACCGAGACGATCACCGCGCTCGAGGATCTCCTGCCTCACCCGTGGCCCACAGCCGAGGGGCCCCTGGAGGAGCCCTTGACGCTCGCCCACCTCACCGGTGATGACAGGGTGCTGACGACGGCGATCGCCACCGCGCTGCGCGAAGAAGTCACGCTCGACGACGGCACCCTGCCGCTGGGGATCAGGTTCCTGTCCAAGCACGGGCACCCGGCACAGGGCACCGGGATCTGCTGGGCCTACTGGATGCGGTACGTCGATCGCGGTCTCGACGAGCCGGCGACCATCCCGCACCGGACGAGGATTCGCGAGGACGACGCCGACCTGGTCGCCGTCCAGACCTACTGCAAGATCAAGAGCCGCTGAGCTTGCCGCAGTGAGAGCTCCGGGAGAACTTCTCGCTCGGCTGCGCGGGGTCTGGCGGCAGGATCATGTCCCGGGCCTCCGGTCGGCCGGCTGCGCGGGCGATCGTCAGGGCATTGATGTCGGTCAGCACGCGGTCGGCCACGATTGTGGGTCACTGACGTGGTGGTAGGAGCTTGGGATGGCGCCGTTCTTGCGGACGGTGAAGACAGCCTCTGGCGCGGCAGCTGTTCAGGTCGTGGCCACGTACGGTCGCCGTCACAGGGCTCTCGGAGCATCTCGGCTCCGCGCATTCCGAGGCGGAGCCGGCAGCGTTGATGCATCTGGGCAGCGAACGCCTGCGAATGGGGCAGGAAGCGCTCGATCACGATCTGACCAGCACTGCTGCTCCCTCTGCGAGTGAATTGACCATGCAGGACCGCCACAGTCCGGCTACCAGCACCAACCCTGCCAGCCAGCCCCAGGCCGGCCACCACGAGCACTTATGGCCGGTTCACGCCGACAGATGCGCGCTGAGGACTCATGCGACCACCTCGCATAGGTCCTCAGCGCGCATCTGCACGCGTCCGCACGCGACGGCACGCGCCGGCGCCCGACGGCACCCGGCACCCGGCGCCCGGCACCCGGCGCCCGACGGCACCCGGCGCCCGACGGCACCCGGCGCCCGACGGCACCCGGCGCTCGGTGGGCTGGGCGCGGCGGAGCGGGGCGTCCGCTCCGGGTCAGGCGCTGAGCAGGAGGGCCTCGCCCTGGCCGCCGCCTCCGCACAGGCTCACCCCGGCGCGGCCGCCGCCGCGGCGGGCCAGCTCGAGCGCGGCGGTCAGGGCCAGCCGGGCACCCGAGGCCCCGATCGGGTGGCCGAGGGCGATGGCGCCGCCGTGGATGTTGGTCTGCTCCAGCGGAAAGTCGAGGTCTGCGAGCGACTGGACCACGACTGCCCCGAAGGCCTCGTTGATCTCGAGCAGGTCCAGGTCCCGCGCCTGCCAGTCGGCGCGGGTCAGCGCCGCCCGCAGCGCGCCGGAGGGCTGGGAGTGCAGGGAGGAGTCGCGGGGGCCCGCCACCTGGCCGGGCGCCCCGATCGCGGCGAGGATCCTGAGGCCCTGCTCCTCGGCGAAGGCGCGCGAGGTGATCACCAGCGCCGCTGCTCCGTCGGACAGCGGTGAGGAGTTGCCGGCGGTGATGGTGCCGTCCTCCGCGAAGGCGGGGCGCAGCCCGGCGAGGGATTCGGCGGTGGTGTCCGGGCGGACACCCTCGTCGCGGTCCACCCGCAGCGGGTCGCTCTTGCGCTGGGGGATCTCGACGGGCGCGATCTCCTCGGCAAGGATCCCGGCCTCGGTCGCGGCGGCGGCCCGCTGGTGGGAGGCAGCGGCGACCTCGTCCTGTGCACGGCGGTCGATCCCGCGCTCGGCGTTGCCGCGTTCGGTGAGGTCGCCCATCGACTCGTGGCTGAGGGTGTCGGTGAGCCCGTCGTGCGCGACGGAGTCGAGCATGGTCGCCGGGCCGTACTTGAAGCCCTTCCGGGAGCCGCTGAGCAGGTGGGGGCCGTTGCTCATCGACTCCTGGCCGCCGGCGATCACGGCGGTGGCCTCGCCGGTGCGGATCAGCCGGGCCGCGTCGATCACGGCGGTGAGCCCGGACAGGCACACCTTGTTCAGCGTCACGGCCGGGACGTCCCAGGCCAGGCCTGCGGCGAGCGCGGACTGCCGGGCGGGGTTCTGGCCCTGACCGGCCTGGACCACATGGCCCATGATCACGGTGTCCACCGCGGCGGCGTCGAGCCCGGACCGGGACAGGGCGTGGCGGATGGCGTGCGCGCCGAGGTCCACGGCGGTCAGTGCCGCCTGCTGCGAGAGCAGCCGGGTGAACGGGGTGCGGGCGCCGCCGACGATGACGGGCTCGTGGGCGGAGGTGTCGGTTCGGGTCATGGCGTGCTCCTTTGACGGATGCGGCCCTCGGGGTGCGGCCGCGGGGGCCGGACGAGAGGCGGCTGCCGGCGGATCGGGGCAGGCAGCGGGGAGAGGTCCAGTGGTGTCCATCATCCTCCTCCCGTCGCCGACGGGGAAGGACAACGACGAGGGCAGCTGGTGCGGCCGGGGAGACCACCTGCACCGGCCCTTCCGGTGTCGGACCCCCGGGCCTACTCTTGACCTATGAGCATCCCCCGCTCGACCTCCCCCGCACCCGCGGCCGACGGCGCGGGACAGAGCACGGCCGCGGCCGACGGCACCCAGCGCATGGACCTGGTGCTGGAGGGCGGCGGGGTCAAGGGCATCGCCCTGGCCGGTGCGCTCGAGGTGCTCGAGGAGCGCGGGTACCGGGTGAACCGGGTGGCGGGCTCCTCGGCCGGCTCGATCGCCGGGGCCCTGGCGACCGCCGGGATCCCGGTGGACCAGATCGTGCGGATCCTGCGGGAAACGGACTACCGCCGCTTCGAGGACGGACCATGGTGGACCCGCACCCTGCCCGGCAAGGCGCTGAGCATCCTGCTGCACAACGGGATCCACCCCGGCACCTACCTCTGCGACTGGCTCGAGGAGCAGCTCTCCCTCCACGGCGCACCGGACCGCACCGGCACCTTCGCCGATCTGCACTACCGGGACCCCGACCCCGGGGTCGAGCCCGGGGGTCCGCACGCCTATCGCCTGATCGTCACCGTCTCGGACCTGTCCGCCGGGCGGCTGCGCTACCTGCCGCTGGACGCGGGCATCATCGGCTCCACCCCTGACGCACTGCGGGTGGTCGATGCGGTGCGGGCCTCGACCTCGATCCCGCTGTTCTTCCGCCCGGTGCGGCGCAAGAACCTGCGCGGGAAGCCGACGGTACTGGTGGACGGCGGCATGCTCTCGAACTTCCCGGTCTCCGTGTTCGACCGGCCCGGCGGCAAGGAGCCGCGCTGGCCCACCTTCGGCATCAAGCTCTCCGCCAAGCCGGACCCGGATCGCGGAGTGCAGAACCGGATCACGGGGCCACTGAGCTTCGGCAAGGCCGTGGCGGACACCGTCACCGGCTTCTTCGACCGCCTGCACGTCGACTCCTCCCACGCCGTGGCCCGCACGATCTTCATCGACACCTCCGCCGTGCGCTCCACCCAGTTCCATCTCAGCGAAGCGGAGCAGGAGCTGCTGTACCGCACGGGACGCAGCGCCGCGACCGAGTTCCTGGACGGCACGGGCACACGGGAGGCATGGGACTTCGAAACGTACAAGGCGCGGTTCCGGCAGACGTGAGCGTGAGGCCCGGCAGCAGGTCGGACCGGGCAGGTTGCCGCCAGGGATCGACAGCATCGGGTCCGGGATCGGTCACGCAGCACCGGGAGGGTGTCAGGTCGTTCACGAAGTTGCGGATCCGCAATTCCTTGAACGCGTGGGAGGTACGCTCCGGACCACCAGAGGCACTCTCCGGAACACCAGAGGCACTCTCCGGAACACCACAGGGAGAGAGCCAGCTGACGAAGCGTTGCCCACCGACGGGCTGTACCACGAGGAGGCGGGAGGTCCTATGGACGCGTCGCAGATCCTCGGCGGGATCAGGCATCAGGTCGGTATCACCCGTGCGGATCTTGCACGGCTGTGCGGGGTGAGCCCCTCGACCGTCGGCCGGATCGAGAAGGGCGAGCTGGATCCCACCTGGGGGACCTTCACGCGCATCCTGGAGTCTTCCGGATTCATGCTCCACGGAGAGTGGATCGTCCCGACGGGTGATGCGTCGGCCGCCGTCGCTGCACGCTTCGTGCTCGACCGCGTGCTCGACCACGTGCTCGCTCGCGGGAGCAGCACTCCGACGGAGACGTCAGCACCGACGGGGCCAGCGATCCTTGCGGCTCTGGACGGTCCGGCGGAGCTGCAGGCGTGGTGGCAGCGTTGGCATCGTGCTGGGTGGCTCTCGGACGCGCCCACGACGATGGGCATCAAATTCCTCTCGCATCACGCGAGCGTCGTCTCGAGGGAGGGCCGTGCGGCGATGCCTCGTCTCGTCGTCGGCGAGGGGCGCCGTTGGCGGGATCTCGTTCTGCGGATCGACGAGGCCGGATTCACCTACGCCGTGTCGGACCTGACGACTGCTCTCGAGAGTCCGAGTGCCGGGCTCACCGACTCTCCGAGGATCTACGTCTCCGACCTCTCGATGGTCGCCTCCGTGCTGCGCCTCGAGAGCTCCCCGTCTGGTCGAGGCATCCACCTTGTGAGCGCGGAGTGGCCGGAGCTGGAGGACATCGTGGTCGGTGACGGCATCTGCTTCACCTCTGTCGGTCAAGCCATCATGGACAACCTGACCGGGGACGAGGCGGAGAGGCGGAACTCCGACCGCACCCTTTCTCAACTCATGGCGGGCATCCTCCCCGTCGGCTGAACTGTCCACGGGACGCGGAGCCATCCGCAGCCTTGATCCGATGTCGGCGGCTCGGTGGGTATCAGGTCCTCGGCGGAGGCGACGACGATTCGCGCGAGGACGCGTCGCGCTCGACCCGCTCGCGCTTCGCGCGCCTCCGGTCCCGCACCCCGGAGCCGACGGTCCACGCCGCATAGAGGAACAGCACTCCGGCGAGCACGGGGATGGCCCAGGAGCGGGTCTGTCCGTCCACGGCCTGATTCACCCAGCCCAGGTAGGGCACGGCGTACCAGACCTTCCCGCGCACCTGCGCGGGCCGCACCGGCTCGGGATCGGGGGTGTTGTTGGCATCGCCCTGGGTGGTGAAGCGGACCTCGCCGCTGGCGCTGTCGACGCTGCGGGCGATCACGCGATGGGTCACGACAGCGGGCTTCCCGGATTCGATCTGGAAGGTGATCACGTCCCCCACCCCGATCTCCTCGACCGGGACGGGCTTGACCACCACGAGAGTGCCGGGCGGCAGGGTCGGGCGCATGGAGCCGGTGAGCACCGACAGCGGCATCCCGCCGACGAGGGCGGGCAGGGCGACGGTGATGACGCCGAGGCCCAGTATCAGCAGGAGCACGCCGACGCTGAGCCCGTTCAGCAGGGCCCCGGCCACCTCGCGCGTGCGACCTGGGCGCGGAGCGCTCTGGGAGGGTGCGGGCTCGACGGGTTCGACACTCTCGTCGGCCCTCGGCTCGGCCCGCTCGCCGCTGTCCTCGCCCCTCGGCCCGGGGCTCTGGGCGCTCATTCCTCGGGTCCCGTCGGCGCCGGCTGATGAGCAGGAGCAGCCCTCCCATGAGCGTCACTCCCAGGGCCGCGACGATCAGACCGCGGGCGATGCCGGTGGCCGCGAGGCGGCCGCGCTGGTCGGCGTGCGATCCGGTCGTGCCGGCCTCGCGCGGCTGCTCGGCTGGCGGTTCCTGTTCCGTCGGCGGAGCCTCTCCGCCCGGATCGCCGCCGGCCGACGGGAACGCAGGGATGATCTGCTCCTTCTGCTGCTCCGGCCCGGAGCCCGTGCCCTCGTCTCCGGCGGCAGCGGCGTCCTGGAAGACGATGGACAGGTCCAGGGCAATGGAACTGTTCTGAGCCCCGGTCCCGTCGGGGTGGGCGGCCAGGTCGAGGGTCAGGGTGAACAGCGCGCTCTGCCCGGGGTCGAGTTCGAGCGGAGGGCTCACCCGGGTGCGTTCGCCGAGCTCCGCGAGCGGGGTGCGGGGCAGGCCGACGCCTGAGGCGTCCACACCGATCCCGGCAGCGGTGGTCGCGCTGATCCCGAAGGCCTCTGCGGCCTCCTCCTCCGAGACCCGCACGTTGGTGAGCGCCACGTCCAGCATTCCGGTGCTCGGAGCATTGCTGCGCAGGTGGAGAGCGACGCTGGTGGATCCTCCGGGCACCATCACGAGGTCGGTGTCGAAGAGCAGGCCCTGGGGCGTCGACGTCCAGGTGATGCCGTCCGTGGAGTACTCGAGGGGACCGGAATCTCCACGGGCCGACGGCGCAGGGGCCAGCAGGAGCAGCAGCGCGAGCGCGAGCACGGTGGTCGCAGTCGCCTGCAGGTGAGGACGTCGTCGCATGAAGTCGATCATCGGTGACGTCAACTGCCTTTCACCTTGATGCCGCCATTGCCCTTGCTCGAGATATGCAATTGCGCGTAGGCCGTCAAGGACCAGGTCTGCCCGCCATCCTTGCTCGTCTCGATGTACAGCCGGACAAGGCCGTCCCCGTCCTCGTCGGAGTCCACGAACTCCTGAAGCAAATCCTTGTGAGTCTCGCCGTGGACGACGATCTGCGCCACCGAGATCTGCGAATCCGCCTCGGAGGGGAACGGGACACGATCTCTCGGAGTGCTCTCATGCGCCATGGACAGGCGGTACAGGTCGCCCTTGTCCACGGCCTTCCATTTCACCGTGGGATCATTGCCGCTATTGCCGAATTCGATCCTGGGGAGGTCCTCGAAACGATCCTTCTCGATGCTCTGCGAGACGGTCAGCGGCTCGGCCTGGACCGTCCACTGCTCACCGTCGGCATAGCGGAGCGAGGAGCTGATCGTGAATTCGAACTGCTTCCCGGCGTGCACGGCGAGGTCGCCCGCAGCGAGGGACGTCTGCACGCACACCACGACAGTCTGCCCCGGATCGACCTGAACCTTGTCCAGGGTCACGCCGGAGGCGGGGGTCCCTCGCACCGAGGTCGACATCGCCCGCTGAGGGGTGCACTCCGTGGCGTTGCCGACCGGAGCGACTGCGACCTGGACGGCCTCGCTCAGCGTCGGATCCATGACGGCCCCTCCGCGCGCAGCGACGGTGAGCGTCGCGGTCGCCGCGCGGCTGCCCGTGTTGCTCAGCGAGACGACACCGGCGAGTGCGGGAGCTCGGGCTGTATAGGTGCCGGAGAGGGAGGGCGCGTCGCCGACGGGTCCGAGCTCTTGGACCAGCCCCACGGTCGAGGCCTCCACCGTGCCCTGCACCTGCGCGGACGCTACCCAGTACGCGGCGGCCGTGGCAGTGCCCAGCAGGAGCAGCGCTCCGACCAGGACGGCAACCCGGCGTGCTCTTCCCCGCAGCGCGGTCAGGACGCGATGCGGGGTCTCGGCGCTCCTCACCTCTGCACCCCCTCGAACAGCAGCGTGATGTCCATCGTCTCACCGGGCAGGAGGGAGTCGGGCGCGATGACGATCAGGGAGAGTGTCCGGGAGGCCTCGGTGCCCGGTTCCAGCAGGAGTGCCGAGTCGGCGTCGTCGAGGACGACGTCCACCGGCTGCGTGACACCCGCGATCGTGCCGGTCGCCGTCACGGAGATCTCCAGCCGGACGTCGCCGGTGTTCTCCAGGGTGACCGTCCACGGCACCTCGTCGCCGGGCAGCAGGCCCTCTTCGCCGGGCTTCAGGCCGCTGACCGGACCGGGTTCGCCGTGGGCGGTGAGGGCAGCGGTCCCTGTGGTGAGGGTGCCGGCATCGACCGTCGCCTCCTCGGACCAGTACGCATAGGTGCCGCCCATCTGGGAGAGCACGACCGTGAGCACCAGGGCTGTGAGCGCGGCGACCAGGAGCCGCTCGGCGATCCGCCGCCGGGTGGAGGCTCCGGGCCGACGAGGGGAGGTGCCTCGCGTGCGGGCACGCCGCCCCGCCACAGCGGTGACCAGGTCACGGGAGTGCGGGGCGGTGGGCGACATGCGGGGCTCCTCGCGGCAGTCGGGGTGGTGGCGGGCTGCGGATCAGCCGGCGGGGGCGATGACCGGGGACTGCTCGGCGGTGAAGGACATGCCGGACACATCGACGTCGATGTCGCTGGAGTCATTGGTCGCCGTGTCGCCGTACGGGAGCTCCACGGTGACGGTCACGGGGATCTCGTAGACGCCGCTGCCGGTGAAGATGAGGCCTCCCTCGCCATCCGACTCGAGTTCGCCGTCTCCGGTGATCTCCACGTGGTCCAGGTCGAACGAGGTCTGGATCTCGAACTCATCGGCGCCCGGGGTGTCCCCGATGATCGAGCTCTCTTCCAGCGCGATCGTGCCCTGGATGTTGGTGCCGTCGGCGGTGAGGGTGAGGGACGTGGCGAAGGCACGCTCATCACCCGGGACCCAGAGGTCGGACTGACTCTCGATGGACTCTGTGAGCATGTCCTGGTCGGCATCCAGCTCGAGCTTTCCGGTATTGATCGTCCCACCGGTCAGCTCCGCGGTGTCGTTCCAGTAGGCGAGCGTTCCCGCTCCGCCCAGCAGCAGGACGAGACCGGCTCCAGCGGCGACGGATCCCTTGGCGAACTTGTTCATCTGTGTGCTCCTGAGTCTGTGGAGAGGCGCTCCGGCGAGGTGTCCGGTCGGGGCCTCTTGTCCCGATGACTCCATTCAAGGCGAGGCCCCTCAAGCGATCCGCAGGGAGCGAGTGGGCGTCTGCGCAAAATTTGCCGCAGATTCTCCAGGGCCGCCTTGAGCGGTTCTTGCGGCGGCGGCGCTGCCGCGAGACTTGAGGGAATCTTTGGCGCCTACGGGCCGAGGATCTGCGGTATGCGACAGAAGATGGGGCCATGCCCACCGCACCCGTTCTCGATGACGACGTGCTGCATCGGCTCGGCGAACAGCTGGGGAGCTCCGACGCCCTCTGCGGATTCCTCCGCCGCTATCTCGCCCTCCTGGAGCAGCGCATCGCCCGGCTCGAACGCGCTCTGGACTGCGCCGATCAGGACGACTGGAAGGATGCGGTGCTCAGCCTGAAGACGTCCTCGGTCATGGCCGGGGCGCAGGCCCTCGCCGAGCAGGCCGCCGACCTCGAGCAGGAGTCCGCAGGCTGTCCGTCCTGGCTGGCACCTGCCGGCGCCGTCGAAGGCCAGGCCCTCGCCCCGGCACCCGGGAAGAGGGACCCTGCCCTCACCCGACGGGCCGAGCGCATGGCATGCCTGCGCCGTCTCGCTGCGGAGACCGCCCGGCAGCTGCGCGCCTTCCTGCGCCGAGTGGGCGGCGCTCCCGGCACCGCGATCGCGGCACCCTGCACTGCGACAGATGCGCCCCCTGCGAGAAGACCCGCACCACCTAGCTGACGGCGACCGGCCGCCCGGCCATGCGGTAGCCGACCCCGCGCACGGTCTGGATCCAGCGGGGCTCGTTCGGGTCGTCGGCGAGCTTGCGACGCAGGTTCCCCACATGCACCTCGACCGAGCGCTCGTCCGCCTTGGGGACGTAGGTGCCGGCATCGGCATCGTCCCCCCGCACGGTGCGGGCGAGCTGCGCCTTCGAGCGCACCACCTGGCCGCTGCGCAGCAGCGTCTCCAGCAACAGGAACTCGGTGGGCGTCAGCGGGACCTCGCGCCCGGCGGCGTCGACGCGATGCAGCTGCGGATACAGCGCGAGGCCGTCCAGCTCCAGACGGGCATCGACGGCGGGCTCTGCGTGCGGGGCCGGTGCGGCAGAGCCCGGCAGCGGGGACGGGACGGCGGGAGTCTGCGCGGGCACCGGCGCCGACCACCCACTGGGTGCCGATCCCGCCGGGACCCCCGAGCTCGGAGGCGGCACGGGTGCGGGCGCAGCTGAGTCGGCCGGTTCGAGAGTGGCGTCCGGTGCATCCGCCGCCGGCGCGGCGGCCGGCTCTGCTGCCGCGGCGCCCGGGACCACCGGGAGGGAGCCGCTGGTGCGGGGCCGACGGAGCATCGCCTCGATGCGCGCGCGCAGCTCCCGGGGCCGGAAGGGCTTGGTGACGTAGTCGTCCGCCCCGGCCTCGAGCCCCAGCAGGGTGTCGATCTCCTCGGTGCGGGCCGTCAGCATCACCACGTAGGCGTCGGAGAACCGCCGCACCTGGCGGGTGACCTCGTAGCCGTCGAAATCCGGCAGCCCCAGATCGACGGTGACCACCGCCGGAGCGTGCTCGCGCACGGCCGCCACCCCCGCGGCGCCGGTGCCCGCCTGGTGCACGGTGAATCCGGACTGCCCCAGCAGCTCGGCCATCAGTCCCCTGATATCCGCGTCGTCCTCGACGACGACCGCGACACGCCTCTCCATCTCTCACACCCCTCAGAACTCCTGGACACGGCCACGATACCGTGGACAGGTGTCGAAGGAAGAGCCAGGTCACACCTGGAAGCGGGGCGAAACAGGAAAAATGACCAAGGCGTCGAGCAGAACTGCCACGGCGGCGCCGTCGAGCCGCCCTGCCCCGCATTTCGCCCACCTCCCCTGCGGCGGCGGATCCTGCTCTCCCAGCTGCCGCTGACGCTCTCCGCGCTCCTGGTGACCCTCGCCGTGCTGGTGGTCGCGCCGCACATCGCCACCTCCTCGCCGCACCTCCTCGGCGGTCTCGGCGGGATCCTGCTGCTGACCGCGGTGGCCGGGACGGTGCCGTGGCAGAAGTTCCCGCCGATGGTCTACTGGGCGATCCCGCTGCTGGACTTCGTGGCGATCGCCCCGTTCTGGAGCGCCGCCCGCCATGCACTGGACGGCATGACCCTGCTCTCCGCCTTCCCGGTGGTGTGGCTGGCCTGGTCCGGGATCCGCCCCGTGCTCGCCATCACCCTGGGCGTCCTCGGCAGCGCGGCCGTGGCCTGGGCGCCCTCTCTCGGTGGGCCCGCGCTGTTCCCGCAGGCCCTGGTGCAGGAGAACGTTGCCCGTCCGGCCGTGATCCCCTTCCTCATGCTGGCGCTCGCGATCGCCGCCAGCGTCCTCACCCGCAGCATGGACCGCACCAGCAGCGAGCTGGCCGCCTCGCTGGAGAACGCCGCCGCCCAGAACCGGATGCTGCACACGGTGGTGGAGACCTCCGAGGTGGGGATCCTGGTGGTGGACGGCGAGGGTCACGACGTGCTGATGAACTCCGCCCAGCGGCGCACCCACTTCCTGGGCCTGCCGGCCGGGCAGGCCGACGGCGCGGAAGCGGAGCTGCTGGTGTTCGAGTCCGACGGGACGACGCCGATCCCGGCCGAGGACCGCCCGGTGGCCTGCGCCCTGCGGGGCGAGAGCTTCCAGGGACGGATCGTCGCGATCGGCACGGACGGCAGCCAGCAGCAGCTGGCCATCTCCGCCACCCCCATGCTCGACGCCGACGGGGGCTGGGACGGGAGCGTCGTGGTCTTCCAGAACGTCACCGATCTGGTGGGGGCGATCCGCTCCCGGGAGCAGTTCGTCGCGGAGGTCTCCCACGAGTTCCGCACCCCGCTCACCTCGATCATCGGCTACCTCGACCTGGCCCTGGACTCCCACCCCGATCCGGTGCTCGAGCGGTATCTGAGCACCTCCATCCGCAACGCCGAGCGGCTGCTGACCCTGGTGAGCAACCTGCTCGACGTCAGCGCGAGCACCTCGACGATCTCGGTGCAGGACGTGGACCTGGTGCGGCTGACCCTGCACAGCGTGGAGTCCGTCGAGGTGCGGTCGCGCCGCAACGGGGTCCACCTGACCTCCGAGCTGCCGACCCGCCTGCGGGTGCGGGCCGATGCCGTGAAGCTGGGCCAGGTGATCGACAACCTGCTCTCCAACGCCGTGAAGTACACGCGGCAGGGAGGCAGCGTCACCGTCTCGTTGCGCAGGGCGCAGGATCCCACCGGGCCGGAGCGGTCCGAGGGTGGTGACTGGGCCGAGCTGCGGGTGCGGGACACCGGCATCGGGATGACCGAGGACGAGCTCGCCGGGCTCTTCCAGAACTTCTACCGCACCGAGCATGTGCGCAAGGCCGCGATCCCCGGCACCGGGCTCGGGCTGGCGATCTCCCGCGGCTACGTCCGCGCGCACGGCGGGGAGATCCTGGTGTCCTCACAGGAGGGCGTCGGCTCGACCTTCACGGTGCGCCTGCCGGTGCAGGGTCCGGCCGAGGAGGGCACCGCATGACGGACCGAGCGCGGCCTGCTGCTCGCCCGTCCTCGTCGAGGAGGCGTCTGATGGAGTCGTTGAACAGATGGACCGAGCGGGCCGGCTGGGTGGTCTCCCCCACCCGCGGCACCACCTCGAAGCAGCTGTACTTCACGGCGTTCATGCTGGGCACGACGCTGCTGATCGCCATCTCGCATCCCGAGCTGGTGCTCGCGCCCCCGTACCTGGTGGCGCTCGGCGTGCTCGCGGGAACGACGGTCCTCGCCGTCGTGATCGAGTGGGATGCGCGTCCACCGGCGTGGAGCGTCCTGGTGCCGGTGCTGGACATCCTCTCGGTCGCCCTGATGCGGGACATGCTGCGGGACAGCTCCATCGCGGTCTCGCTGCTGGTCCTGCTCCCCGTGCTGTGGCTGGCCGCTCGCGCGCGCCTGCTGGGCGTGGTGATCTCGGTGGTGGCGGTCACTGCGCTGATCGCCCTGCCGGCCCTGGTGCGGGCCCCGCACATCGACTCGCTGGTGATCGTGCATTCGCTCCTGCTGCCGTTCATCGTGCTGCAGATGGGGCTGCTGACGGTCGGGGCTCTCTCGCTGCTCGACGGTCAGAACCATCGGCTGGCCTCGGCGCTGCAGGAGCAGGAGTCGCTGCTGGACGCGGCGGCGACCTCGGAGAAGCTGCTGCACAACATCATCGACAGCGTGGATGTGGGGATCGTGGTCGTGGACCGCGACGGCAACGACCTGCTGATGAACCGGGCTCAGCACCGGATCCACGCCCTGGCCACCCCCGAGGAGGACCACGATCCGGACGAGGCGCGGCTGCTGGTGCGCTACCCGGGCACCAGCACCCCGATCCCTCCCCCGCAGCGGCCGGTGCGTCGTGCCGTGATGCAGGAGACCTTCGACAACTACGTCGTCGACATCGGGCCGCCGGGTCGCGGGGCCGTCGCCTTCTCGACCTCGGCGCGGCAGATCCTGGACCGCCAGGGCGCGCGCTCCGGTGCGGTGGTGGTGTTCTCGGACGTCACCACGTACATCGAGACGGTCCGGTCCCAGGAGCGGTTCGTCGCCGCGGTCTCGCATGAGCTGCGCACCCCGCTCACCTCGGTGATCGGGTACCTCGAGCTGGCCCGGGACGATCTGGATCTGTCGAAGGAGACGGCCTCGTATCTCCAGGTGGCGAACCGCAACGCCGAGCAGCTGCTGCTGATCGTGCAGGATCTGCTGGCCGATCAGGTGGCCCGCTCGGGCACCCAGGAGCTGGTGCTGCGGCCGCGGCGGCTCTCGGAGATCGCGCAGCAGGCGGCGGAGTCCTTCGCGCTGCGGGCCGAGGAGCAGGGGATCGCGCTCGAGCTCGACCTGGAGGAGACCCCGGAGCTGCCGCTGGATGAGCAGCGGCTCCAGCAGGCGGTGGGGAATCTCCTCTCCAATGCGCTGAAGTACACCGCCCGCGGCGGCACCGTGCTGATGCGCACCGGGGTGCGCGGCACCCAGGTGGAGCTGAACGTGATCGATTCGGGGATGGGAATGTCCGATCAGGAGCAGACGAACCTGTTCACCCCGTACTACCGCACCCGCACGGCCCGGGACAGCGCGATCGCCGGGCACGGCATCGGCCTGTCCCTGACCCGACAGATCGTGGTGGGCCACGGCGGGCAGATCAGTGTGCGCTCGCGCCCGGGCGAGGGGTCGGCGTTCACGCTCCACTTCGCACTGGACGGCACCGAGCGGGCCGGCGGCGCGACGGCCCGCTCCGAGGCGCCCGAGTAGTCACCGCGGGTCGCGGCCGACGGCCCCGGCGACGATCCCGGCCAGCTGTGCGCGCAGGTCCCGGGGGCGGAACGGTTTGGTGAGGTACTCATCGGCGCCCGCCTCGAGCCCCAGCTGGGCGTCGGACTCCTGGGAGCGGGCGCTGAGCATCACGATGTGGCCGCTGATCAGCGGGCGAGCCTGCCGCACCAGGTCATAGCCCTCCACATCGGGCAGCCCGACGTCCACCAGCATGAGGTCCGGTTCCTGCACAGCGAGCGCCTGCATCCCGGCGGCGCCGGTGGCTGCCGCGGCGACGGCGTAGCCGGCCTGTTCCAGCACCACCTCGAGCAGACCTCGGATGTCGTCGTCGTCCTCGATGACGAGTGCTGTCGCCATGTCGCTCCCCCGCTGTCTGACAGTTTTCGAACAGTGGTCAGAGTATCGGGGCCTGCCGACACTCCACCGGGACCATCGGGCCGATCCACCGCGGGAGTCGCCCTCGCCGGGCACTCCTGCGGCCGACGGCGTGCCCGCACCGCACGGGACATCGCCCTCCGTGACCTTTTCGTTATACTCATGGGTTCCGACCGACGAGGAGACCCGTGCCCGCCCCCACCGTGAGCGAGACGCGCCCCGGCACCGCCGCGAAGCCCGGCTTCCGCCCCGACATCCAGGGGCTGCGGGCGATCGCGGTGATGCTCGTGGTGCTGTTCCACTCCGGGGTGCAGGCGCTGTCCGGCGGGTACGTGGGCGTGGACGTGTTCTTCGTGATCTCCGGCTTCCTCATCACCACCCACCTGCTGGAGACCCTCGAGCGGGACGGACGGATCAGCTTCGCCAGCTTCTACGCCAAGCGAGCCCGCCGCATCCTGCCGGCGGCGCTGCTGGTCGCGGTGCTCACGCTGGTCGCGGCCTGGATCTGGATGTCCCCGCTGCTGATGCGCAGCGTGGTGGACGGCGCGATCGCCACCGCGCTGTACGTGCCGAACTACTTCTTCGCCCTCCAGGACACCGACTACCTCGCCGAGACCACCCCGTCGGTGTTCCAGCACTTCTGGTCCCTCGGCATCGAGGAGCAGTTCTACCTGTTCTGGCCCGCGCTGCTGGCGGTGGGGTTCTGGCTGCGCCGGCGCCGCGAGCGACGGGTGATGGTGCTGATCGCCGTGGTCACCGCGTCCTCGTTCCTCGCCTGCGTGCTGCTGATGGACATCTCCCAGCCGTGGGCCTTCTTCTCCCTGCCCACCCGGGCCTGGGAGCTGGGCGCGGGCGGGCTGGTCGCGTTCCTGCTGCGCTCCGGGGCGCGGTGGCTGCGTGCACCGCTGACCGGGCTGCTGGCCTGGGCGGGCCTGGCAGGGCTGGCGGCGGTGGCCCTCACCTTCGACGGGAACACGGTGTTCCCCGGGTGGAGCGCGGCACTGCCGGTGCTCGCGGCCGCGGCGCTGATCATCGGCGGCGCCGCGCCCGGACCCCTCAATGCCACGCGTCTGCTGGCGGTGGCGCCGCTGCAGTTCCTGGGCGCGATCTCCTACTCGCTGTACCTGGTGCACTGGCCGCTGCAGGTGATCCCGCAGGCCGCGACCTTCTCCGACGCTCCCCTGCCGCTGGAGCAGAGCCTGGCGCTCGGCGCGGTGGCGGTGCCGCTGGCATGGCTGCTGTACCGGTGCGTGGAGCGCCCCGTGATCGGCTGGCGGATGCTGCGGCAGCGACGGCAAGGGCTCACCGGACTGGTCGCGGCGGGCGCCTCGCTCGTGGTGGTGCTCGCCTCCGGCGGGGTGGCCGCCGTCAGCGCGCAGCAGCCGCTGTCCAGCGACCGCACCGCAGCGCCGGCCACGGCGACCCCCGATCCCGCCGGCACCAGCTTCGTGCCCGCCAATATCGCTCCCTCGCTCGACGCCGTGGCCGAGGACAACGCGGCCGTCTACGACACCGGCTGCCACAACTCGACCCACGACGCCGATCCCGCCGGCTGCCGGGTGGGGGACGACCCCGAGGCGCCGCTGGTGTTCCTGGTCGGGGATTCCCACGCCGCCAGCTGGTTCCCGGCGCTGGAGGAGCTCGCGGAGGAGGGCCGGATCCGCCTGGACAGCAACAGCAAGAGCTCCTGCCTCCCGCTGGAGACCGACCAGCAGTACCTCGCGAAGGAGTACACCTCCTGCGAGCAGTGGCGGGACGGGGTGCTGGAACGCATCGACGAGGAGCAGCCCGACCTGGTGCTGCTGGCGATGTACGACAGCCCGGGCCGACTCCAGGATGAACCGGGCACCTCCACGCCCGCGCAGTGGCGGGAGGGGCTCGCCGCGACCCTCGCGCAGATCGACGGCCCGCGGGTGGCGGTGATGAAGGATGTCCCCACCCAGCACCTCAACCCCGATGAATGCCTCTCGACGCACCTCGAGGAGGCGCAGGCCTGTGCCGTGCCGCGAGAGGAGGCCTTCGAGGAGGACCTCGTCGAGGCCGAGGACCAGGCCATCGAGGAGGCCGGGGACGAGGTGGAGCGGGTGGACCTCACCCGGTTCTTCTGCAATGCGCAGACCTGCCCGATCGTCATCGGCAACACCGTGGTGTTCCGCGACACCCACCATCTCACCACGACGTTCAGCCGGCAGATGGCCGAGCCCATGTGGGAGGAGATCGAGCCGCTGACAGTGTGAGCGGCACCTGCTGCCGGCACGGCGCAGGCCAATGGTCCGATATCGTTCCGACACGGCACGCATGCCGCCCCGAGCACGCTTCCAGCGACCCGAAGGAGCACCCAGCATGGCCGGAAAGAAGCTGGTCCCGGGCTCAGGCCGAGCCTCCACCGCGATGAACGCCGCGAAATGGGCGATCCCGCTGCTGGCGGCCGGCGCCCGCTGGATCTCCGCGCACCCGGAGGTGTGGGAGAGCGTCAAGGAGCAGGCCGCGAAGCTGCAGCGCACCACCACGAGCAAGCCCGACGGGGTGCTCGCCACCGTCGCGATCCTGCGCGAGCAGGTGGACTACCTGGAAGGCTCCGCCGACGACGCCGGGGAGACCCGACGCGCGCAGGAGTGGGCGAAGCGGCTGGATTCCTGCGAGCGCGCGGCCCAGCTGCTGAAGGCCCCCGGCGCGACCCGCAAGGACCGCAAGGCGCTCAAGGAGCGCACCGAGGCGCTGCGCTCGGAGATCTTCGAGGCGTACATCGAGGAGATGGGTGAGGACGCGGAGGAACGCACAGGCGCGTAGCCCAGCCAGCTGAACAGCCTGTGTCGGGCCTGCTGCCCGACGCGGTCATCGGCCGGCCTCGATGGTGGGATCCGCTGACTGCGTCGTGGCCGGGGCCGCTCAGACGTTCACATGCGCCTCGGAATCTTCCGTCGTCGCCTCCACAGGCTCGACAGACTGCGACCGGTCGGTACCGCCCGTTCCAGACCGCATCACGCGGAACCGTTCGACGACGCCGCGGGTGAGACGGCCCTCGGTGAGCGCGGTGCGGAACCAGGTCACGATGGCGACCCAAGTCGCGCCGGAGACGAGAACGGCATCGGCCGAGGCCATGATCCCGGAGAAGAACGGCAGCCCCATCAGCACGGCGATGCTGAGGTGCATGCCCAGCAGGATGACCAGGGCGATACGCCGGGTGATCCGGTGGAACAGCAGGAAGGGGAAGGCGATCTGGGCGAGCACTGTCATGTAGGTCGCGATCACCACGGGCAGCGCCCAATAGGTCAGAACGTCCGCCACCGGCGGGAAGGCGCCGTAGGCCACGGACTGGAGCGGATAGTAGACGGCCGTCCCGCTCTGCCAGAGGCTGCCCTGGACCTTGTAGAGCCCGGCCTCCAAGTACACGGTGCAGATCTGCGCAACCACCAGGCAGAGGCCGATGTTGTGCAGCACGGAGCCGGTCTGGGTCTCGGAACTCTCGGTGCGGGCGCGACGCCGGGCATCGAGCGACCAGCGGCGCGAGACGTCCATCAGGATCAGGTAGATGAGCATGATCCGGATGAAGTAGTTGCCGCCGTCGGAGATCGGCGTGTTCTGTCCGTTCAGCGTGGTGTACGCGATGAACAGCAGGGGCGTGACGAGCCGGGTGCGCCATCCGAGCAGGAACGCGACCACCAGCACGATGGTCACCAGGTACCACAGCCAGAACAGCCCGGGGCCGGCGTGCTGCAGAGCGTTGAAGGGAGCGTCGTAGCCGAGGATCTCGCGGTAGGGCTGCCAGTACTGCGAGCCGGGCCCCCAGATGCGGGAGGCGACCGGCAGGTTCAGCACCAGCCAGCCCAGCAGGAACGCTCCTGTGGCGATGCGCATGACGGCTATGCCGTAGTCGGAGTGGCGGTCCGCGATGAACCAGGTGACGACGCGGTCCAGGAGGCGCCCGGGCAGATCCCGCTGACCTCGCATCCAGCTGCGGATGGGGGTGGATGTGTTCATGACCAGGCCCGCTTCACGTCGTCATCGAACTCCATCGCAGGGCGCCAGCCGATGGTGGTCCAGTGCTGGGCAGGTTCCTCAGGTGGGTCGTGCCGCTGCTTGAACGCGGGGACGGGCTCGCGCAGCATCCGCACCTCGACCAGGGTCACGGCGTCCCCGTGCTCCTGCTGCAGGTAGAGGGTCGCGAGGCCCACTGCCGTGTCCTCGAGCCGCTGGTAGGTGCGGAGGTTGTTCAGCTGGCCCGGGGAGAAGGCCTGTTCGGCCTCTGTGGAGTAGAGGTCCACGCCGAACACCGGGTCGCCGTCGATGTGGTTGGCCTCGGCCATCGCCTGCTGCTCATCGGTGAGGCGGTTGGCGACGGGCCAGAGGCGGCCGTGGACCACCTTCGACTGCCGCGTCTCGCGGTTGGCGAAGATGTTGTAGTCGAGCGCTTCCTGCTCCTCGGCGGTGATGTTGCGCCACTCCGTGAACTCGGCGCCGGCGTCGGCTCCCCCGGCGCAGGCGTCGAAGTCGCTGATGCAGGCGCGCACGAGCATGAACTCGTCCTGTGAGTACGGGCCTGGGGCGAAGAGGTTCCAACCCTGGTCGAGCGGGCCGAGGAAGTACCGGTTCAGCGCGGGCTGCAGCGCAGCGCGCACAGGCGTGTCGGGGCCGGTGTAGGCGAGGGTCGCGCCGATGTGTCCAGCGGCGAGGAGTCCGACGGTGGCCAGTACCACGGCGGGCAGGCGGCGGATTCGGGGCGAAGCCATGGGGGTGGGGTCCGATCTGCAGGGCTGTGCGGGGAGAGCAGGCGTCGGGGTCAGGGTAAGAAGTCGGGCAAGGCCGATGGCCGCCGGGCTGGGCACCGAGGTGCCGGCCCGACGGCCATCAGCGAAAATCCCGCGTCACTCAGGAACGGGAGCGACGGGAATGCAGCACTCCTGCAGCGCCGCCGATGAGCAGCAGGGCAGCGAGCCCCACCATCGCGGCGGTGCCGGCAGCACCGGTATGGGCAAGATTGCCCGCACCGGGGCCTGAGTTGCTGGAGCCACCGTTGCTGGAGCCACCCGAGCCGTTGCCGGCCGAGCCGTTCCCACCGGTGGAGCCCCCGCCGGTGTTGCCACCGGGGTTGACCGCACCGTTATCGGAGGTGTTGTCGCCCGCGTTGTCGGAGGCGTTGTCCGCACCGTTGTCACCGTTGCCGTCGGCGCCGTTGGTCACGGCGAGGTCCGCGGTAGCGGTCTCTCCGGTCTCGGCAGCGGCCTCAACGGTGTAGTCACCGGCGGCAGAGCCTCCGGGAACCGTGACGTCAGCGGTGAAGGCACCGTCGGCGTCGGTGGTGACGATGACCGGATCGCCGACGGGGTTGCCCGCCGGGTCCACCAGCTGCACGGTCACCTCGGAGTCGGCGGGGTACCCCTCGCCGGTCACCGTGGTGGTCGCGCCGTCCTCAACCGTCGCCGGGTCGACCGAGACGGTCGGATCCTCGACGGCGTTGTCAGCGGTGTTGTCGGCCGTGTTGACCTCGGTGTTCACGTCAGCGTTGTCGGCAGTGTTCTCCGCGGTGTTGACCTCGGAGTTGTCAGCGACGTTGTCTGTCGTGTTGACCTCGGTGTTCGCCGCCGTGTTGTCGGCAGTGTTCACCTCAGTGTTGTCGGCCGTGTTCTCCGCAGCGTTGTCATCGACGTTGTCCGCCGTGTTCACTGCAGTGTTCTCACCGGTGTTGTCGGCCGTGTTATCGGCCGCGCTGTCCGTCACGACAGTGAACGACTCCGAGTCCCCGAGCGTGGGGTCCTCATCGTCGATGACCGTCACGACGTAGTCACCGAGGTCGAGCTCCGAGGAATTCACGCGGAAGGTGATCTCCCCGTTCGCATCCACGTCGACAGTGCCAATGGACTCTCCGGGCACGGCGATGGCCGCGAAGGTCGACACCAGACCCCGCTCGAACGGCCCGTCAGCGGCAAGCACACCGCCGTCAACGGCCTTCAAGTACGCCTCCGCGGTCCCGTCTGCGGTGTAGCCCGTACCGAGAACCAGGACGTCATCCACGCCCTGCACCGCGCGAGCCGGAGTCAGGTGGATCTCCGCCCCGGCGGTGTTGTCGGCGGTGTTGTCACCGGTGTTATCCGCCGTGTTCTCAGTCGAGTTCACGTCGGTGTTGTCTGCCGTGTTGACCTCGGAGTTCACCTCGGTGTTGTCGCCGGTGTTCTCTGCCGCGTTGTCGGCCGTGTTCACGTCGGTGTTCACGCCGGTGTTGTCCGCCGCGTTCACCTCAGTGTTGACCTCGGTGTTGTCACTGGTGTTCACCTCGGTGTTCTCGGCCGTGTTCACGTCGGTATTGACCTCGGTGTTGTCGCCGGTGTTCTCTGCCGCGTTGTCGGCCGTGTTCACGTCGGTGTTCACGCCGGTGTTGTCCGCCGCGTTCACCTCAGTGTTGACCTCGGTGTTGTCACTGGTGTTCACCTCGGTGTTCTCGGCCGTGTTCACGTCGGTATTGACCTCGGTGTTGTCGCCGGTGTTCTCTGCCGCGTTGTCGGCCGTGTTCACGTCGGTGTTCACGTCGGTGTTGTCCGCCGCGTTCACCTCAGTGTTGACCTCGGTGTTGTCTGCCGCGTTGTCGGCCGTGTTCACGTCGGTGTTCACGTCGGTGTTGTCCGCCGCGTTCACCTCAGTGTTGACCTCGGTGTTGTCACCGGTGTTCACCTCGGTGTTCTCGGCCGTGTTCACGTCGGTATTGACCTCGGTGTTGTCGCCGGTGTTCTCTGCCGCGTTGTCGGCCGTGTTCACGTCGGTGTTCACGCCGGTGTTGTCCGCCGCGTTCACCTCAGTGTTGTCACCGGTGTTCACCTCGGTGTTCTCGGCCGTGTTCACGTCGGTATTGACCTCGGTGTTGTCGCCGGTGTTCTCTGCCGCGTTGTCGGCCGTGTTCACGTCGGTGTTCACGTCGGTGTTGTCCGCCGCGTTCACCTCAGTGTTGACCTCGGTGTTGTCTGCCGCGTTGTCGGCCGTGTTCACGTCGGTATTGACCTCGGTGTTGTCGCCGGTGTTGTCCGCCGCGTTCACCTCAGTGTTGACCTCGGTGTTCTCGGCCGTGTTCACGTCGGTATTGACCTCGGTGTTGTCACCGGTGTTCTCTGCCGCGTTGTCGGCCGTGTTCACGTCGGTGTTCTCGGCCGTGTTCACGTCAGTGTTGTCCGCCGTGTTATCCGCTGTTCCGTCGTTCGTGACGGCGAGAGGAGCCGTCGCCGACTCATCAGTGACTGCGGTTCCCACCACCTGGAAGTCTCCTGCCGGGGTTCCGACTGGCACGGTCAGCTCGGCAGTGAAGGCACCAGTCTCGTCCGTGGTCACCGTCATCGGCTCACCGACCGGGGTGCCCTCGGGGTCCTGAAGCTGGATCACAACGTCTGTTGCAGCCGGGTAGTCAGCGCCCGTGACAGTGGTTGTACCTCCGTCGTTGACGCTCGCCGGAGCGGCCGAGAGCGTGGCCGCCTCATTGACGACTGCCAGCGGCGCGCTGTTCGATTCTGCCGCCGGTGTCGTAGCAGTGCCGACGACCTGGAAATCACCCGCAGGCGTCTCCGCCGGCACGGTCAGATCCGTGGTGAAGGCCCCATCACCGTCTGTCGCCACGGTCACCGGGTCGCCTACCGGGTCTCCGGCGGCGTCCTGAAGCTGCACCACGATATCGGTCAGCGCCGGATAGCCCGACCCCGTTACCGAAGTCGTCCCGCCATCAATCACCGTTCCCGGGTCGACCTCGATCACCGGGGCAAGCACAGCGGCTCGCACGGTCGAGGATGCGAGGCTCACGTTGATGGCGTCGCCTTCCGTGAGAATCCCAGGCAGAACGCCGAGCGTGAGTGCGCTAACGGTGAAGGAGCCGGTGACGGACTCGGAGTCCAGCAGACCCTCACTCCCATTCGAGACGTCAGCTGCAGGACTTCCATCCACGGTGAGTCCCGAGTTCGTCGTCGCCTGTTCATTGATCGTCAGCGAAATGACCGAGCTCGTCACAGTCTGGAGGGTGGGAGCGAGCGAGGTGATGACAGGATCGACAGCAGCTCCGAAGATGTCTGCCACCGGCCTGGTCAGGCCGTCGATCGCGCCGTCGCCGACAGTCTGCAGTGCACCGACCACTGCCGATGTGACTGGGCTGAGCAATGAGTTGAGCAGCTGATTGAGCGCGCCGTCCGGATTCAGGAGACTGATCGCCACTACCGGGTCGCCATCCGTGGTCCCGAGGAACTGACCCAGCGTGCCGGAGACTCGCACCTCCGCCGGAACGGCGACCGCACCCAGGAGTTTCACCTTTGCCGCCACAACTGCGGTGACATCAGCGCTGTTGATCGCCTCGGTGACGCCGGTGGTGACGGTCTCGAGCACGTCGTCCACAGCATCCGCGACGAGGCCGTCGGCCGCAGTCACGCACTCGAGGAATTCGGCGGAGAGCACCTGCGTGTTCGGGGCCAGACTGCTCAGGTCACTGCCGGGCTCGTTGCAGGCGACGACCTGATCGAGGTTGATGATGACCTCGCCGGTCGAGAGATCCAGGGTGACCCCGTTCTCATTCGCGATAGGCCCCTCGAGCAGGCTCGCGCTCAGACCCTCAAGGGCCGTATCCAAACCGTCGACATTGACTTCCGTGCCATCGAAAGAGATCGACCCGAGGAGGACGTTGATCTCCGGCAACCCCGCGAAGGCTTCGCCGAGCACACCATCAGGACCCCCGATCCCCTTGGCCGCGACGCCGACTCCGGTCACGGTCTCGTCCAGCGCCGCAGAGAGGTCGCTGACGAGAGGCGATTTGACGACCAGATTCCCATCGACGATGACGTAGTCAGTAGAGACCTCCGCGCCCTCGATGTCGGCGCGGGATGCAGCAGCACCCACCTCGAGCTGAAGATCATCGATAACACCGCTGGTGACCGGCGTCAGGCCCGCCTGGTCGAACAGGGTGGTCAAATCGACGGTGGCACTGCCGTAGTCACCACCGTTGGTCGGGTCGATGGCAATCGCCCCGTCTTGGCCGACCGCGCCTGCTGCAGCGGTCGCGGTCGAGGGCTGGCCAGCTTCAGCGAAACCGGTGACGGCGCCGACCTGACCGATCTCCAGGAGGCCCCCGGAGTCAGTTTCACTGATCAGCGGGAGTGAGACTCCCCCGCCGAGGTCGAGGGACACCAGGCCGTTCAGGGCCTCGGCGTTGAGTGAGCCCGTGTCGGGGCCGACGTCGCTGGGGAATCCGGCGCGGCTGGTACCGACGTCCGCGACGTCGAGCCCGAGCGCATCGGTACTGATGACCTGCCCGAGTGCTTCGGACTGATCCGACTCGGCCGCAAGCGCGGAGGGTAACCCTAGGAAGGTAAGGCTCGCCGTTGCGACCGACGCGATGACACCCTTTACCAGGGGTGACCGACGCCGACTCAGCAAGGGCGGTGGTGTCTGCAGACGTTCCACATTCGCTCCATCGTCAAGAGGGGGTGGGGGAGAGTCCGCGTGCGGCCGCACTGGAGGAAGGCCTACACGGTGGACGTGTGCCACAGAAGTGACCTCTTCACCCTTTCAGTCAACCCTTCAGAAAGGAATGAAACTCCTGCTGGACCGCCGGGTCGTTGTCGGATAGTTACCATCGGTCTCAAATTCGTCTCGGCGACAACGAAATGACTTATGAGTAACTTGCTGGTCTCTCAAAACTCTGGTATTGGCCAACCTTCTGCATTCCTACTTGCGGAGCGACCTCACTTCGGAAGTAATTCGCAAAACGTATGAAGCGACAATTTTGGACATATGGCACCTGCGTTTGCGCACCGAACGACGCGCAGGCCGGCAGAGTCGCGAGCGTGGCCGCACGGGGCCCCGTGCCTCGATGCGGGCACCATCGGGACTGGCCGCAGCGATACACGGAGCTGCGGGGTTCCCGCCATGGGGACCGCCACGAGAGGTCGAGCTCCGCCGGGGAGCTGGCCACCATGGACTGCATAGCGCCCTACTGGGCTTCGGGCAGTCCCGGCCAGAAGGGGCGATAGGCGCGATTCCCGGCAGTGTATTAGCCCAAGGTGCAAGCCGGTCGCACACAATGGTCGACGCCGAAGATTTGGGGTCAGACCCGGCAAACAGCGCAGCCTTCACACTCATTCTTGCGCGACATGAAGGACATTATCGAATCGGACATATCTGCGCATATCGAACATTCCGTCCGTCTTCCCATGGGATGCCGACGGATCTCGGAGCCGACCCGGCTCTCGACTTCTTGCGCCCGCCCGCTCGTCAGCCGGCAGTGCGTCGAGCTGCAGCCCTCGCCGGGCTCGTGACGACCATCGTGATGCTCCCCTCTGCTCATCGGAGCTGAGCGCTCACGTCAGATTGCGGCACTTCCCGCCGATGCCGGCGACGAGCCCGGCGTTACTCGCCACTGAGGCGGATTTCGATACCCAACCCCCGACATCGTCGGGCGCGACGACGAGGGCAAGCTCCAGCTCCGCGCCGAGGCCGAGGAGCCCTCCCAGAAGATTCGCCGGCACATCAGTGCGATAGGTTCCATCGCTCTGCCGCACCGTGTTCCCGGTGAGGCTGAACCCGGTCAACGGGGCGAGCACCGACCCCAGACCGCGCGTGGAGGCCTGGACCTCGACGTCACTGAGCGCGTACCCCGAGGGCAGCCTCCAATAGATGCGCACTCGGGCACCGAGGCCGAGCAGGCCCGGCTTGAATTCGCACGCCCGTGTCAAGGTCGGGGCCGGGATCACATCGGCGATGAACGTGGCCGTCACCTTCTCCTGATCGGTCCAGTCTGCGAGCGTCCCGGTGGCGCCGATGCCGAGAAGAAGGCCAGCGGCGAGCGCAAGACGCAGACGGATCCACCAGCGCCTTGCCGATGCCTCGCTTTGTGCGGACATTCCGCGCCGTCTCATCTGATCACCTCTGCGGCGCGGTCGCATCGGACGGGACAGCACCCGCGACCAGGCCCGAACCCTGCAATATCAGACATGGTGGCCTCTCGGGATCGTCAGAGACGCCAAGTTGGCGTCGATCCCATCGTTCGCCGTGCGTCGCCTTCTTCCCCTCAGAGTAGTGCCGCGGTTCTGACCAGGATGTCCATGATGCGAATGCCAGGCCTGGCCGCGATGTGACTGCGCATCCCTGCGGGACGCCACCCGCGCCAGAGTGATCGCCCCGCCGGCGGGGCTGCCTGAAGCAGCTGTACTGCGCGGGCGATGGACCTCGTCGCGGTCGCTGTGCTGCGCGATGGCCTGCGCGACAGCTCCACCGCCGTATCACTGCTGGTGAGGTTCCCCGCGGTGCGGCTCGCGGCCTGCCTGCGCCCGGCACCCTCACGCAGGCTCCGGGCGAGGTCGCTGTCGGGCGCTCTGTTCGAGCGCTGGCAACGCTCAGGGGCAGCGCATGCCGACCAGGGGCGCCGCCTCCAGGATCATCGTTCGGGTGGGGCCGGTCCACTGCTCGATCACGGGCTGGACCGTGAGCGTCACGTCATCGAAGTTCAATGCCGGCCTGCGGTAGGTGAAGGTCGTCGCCGCCTGGGTGGTGGTCTCGGTCTTTCCCGCTCTCCGCACCGTGACCTGGTAGCTCACCACGCCGCCTGGGGTTCCCGTGGGCCGCGCCCAGTTCACGGTCGCTGCGGACCACACACCGGCCGTGCAGACGAAGTTCTGCACACCACCGAGCTGCAGCGCGGTGAAGGTGCCGCTCCCAGCCTTGCCATCCGTCCACATCGCCTCGGAATCCGTTCCGCTCGCGAATGCGGCCGTGAGCATCAAGGCAGCGATGCACACCATCGCCACACGTGTGCGCAAGGCGCGAGACCAGGCGCTCATCGGCACGCTCCTTCACTCCGCGGACGCCGTAGCGCGATGCCGAGCGCCACGGCCAGCAGCCCTGTGGCCAGCAGAGGCAAGGCGCCGGAGACACCCGTGCGGGCGAGCCCGCCCCCCTCCGGCGCGTCCCCACTGACCGATGGCTCCTCCCCCGGCGTCTCACCGCCTGGTGGCTCGTTGCCCGGGCTATCACCGCCTGGCGGGTCGTCCCCCGAAGTGATCTCTTCCCCGGCGCCGGCGGCGTGGATGAGCACGTCGCCCTCGGCACCGCTGGTCGCGCTGCCCTGCGTCTCGGCGAGGACCGCCTCGACACGGAGCCAGCGCACTTCGTCACTGGGCATCGTGGTGAGGTGAAGGGTGTCGCCTGCCTCGGCGATGCGGTCCAGACCCTCTGCGGCCAAGAGTTCGACGGCGCCGGAGGGGCAACGGTCCCCGGTCCACCGTTCAGAGCACCCCTGCACAGAGACCAGGAGGCCGTCTTCCAGGCTCGCCAGCTCACCGCGGCCGGTGATCCCCAGTCGGATCTCCCCGGGCACCGGCGCCTCCGCCCAGACGCCGACGTCCCAGATCACGGGCTGACCGGGGGCGAGGTTCTGCATCTGTGCGGGATCGCCGACAGTCTGGAGGCGCAGATGCTCGCCGGCGATGAGCGTCGTCTCCGCGTGGCCGGTGCCGGGGGCCATGAGCATCACGGCGACGATGAGAGGGAGGGCAAGGACGCGGAGAGCCGGGCCTCCCCGGGGTGGCGCGTCGGTACCGGACACCGCATCCGAGTCTCCGGAGCCCTCGATCTCGGGGTGATCGCGGCCGGAGTCATCGCCTCCGTGCTGGTCTTCCTCGGGGTCGCGTGGCCAGAAGGCCCAGATCACCAGGGTGGTGGCGCCGAGGGTGAGAGCGCCGAGGACATACGGGTTTCCGAACCACTGGATGACGCGGGCGGCGCCGGGCACGGAGAACATCACCCGGCGCACCTCGGTGGCCGTGTAGGGCTCAGGGTCGTTGACATCGTTCGCATCGCCCCGCATCTCGAAGGTGATCGAGCCGGAGGCGTCATCGGTATCGGTGATCTCCACGACGCGGTGGGTCACCGGCAGGATGCCCTCGCCTCGGTCGACGGTGACCACGTCCCCCTCCGCCATTTCCGTCGCGGGGACTTCACGCACGAGAGCGATGGATCCGGCGGTGATGGTGGGGCTCATGGAGCCGGTGCGGAACATGATGATCGAGATGTTGAAGGCCCAGCCCATGAGCACCAGCAGGATGCAGGCCGTGCCGGCGAGCGCCAGGACGCTCAGCAGGTGATCGCCCAGCGCGGCCAGAGTCCTGCCGCGGCGCGGGATTCTCGCTGCTGTGCCCATGGTTCTCATCCGGGGGTGACGGAGGTGGCGTCCCAGGTCCAGGTGTATCCGGCCCGGGTGCCCTGTGCCGTGTTGGGAGCATTGGTGCGCAAACGCACCGCGAAGCAGTACTGCAGGGTGCTGCTCTGCGCCGGCTCCAGGTGCTGGGTGCTCGGTGAGGTCACGCCTTTGGCCATCGGCTGCCAGCTGGAGGAGCTGCCGAAGGCGTAGGTCGCCGAAGCGGTGAACGCACCTGCATCACAGGTGGGCGGGGTGCCGCCCGCAGCCGGTCGGACCACCGTGCGGTACTCCAGAGAATCGGCGATCACGCCGCTGCCGGTGGTGCGGCCGGTGCCGGTGAGCGTGAGGTTGCCCGCGACGGTGGTATCCGGCGTCGTGCGCAGACGCACCGGGGCATAGGTGATCGCGCCCGGGTACATGGCTCCGGTAGTGAAAGTCATCTGCCCCGTGGAAGCCCAGCTGCCGTTGATGTTCGCCTCCAGTAAGAACGCGCCAGCCTGGAACTCTCCGGTACCCGCCTCGGTATCGGTCCAGGCCGCCATGGTCGCCGATGCGCCGAACCCGAAGACCAGCCCGCCGGCGAGCAGAGCACGGATCTGCTTCCAGCGCCGGCGCCTCGGTGTCGAGACGCTGTTCGGCGCTCGGTCCTGCGCGGCCGAGTGCCAGCGGATCACTCGGCGGAGGTGGCCGTGAACTCCCAGGTGGCAGTGCCGGCCCCACCCTGAACAAGGCCCTCCGCCGCCGTCACCTCGAAGCAGAGCACCACCGGCGCACCTGCAGCGGCATCAGCTCCGGCCTCAAGGGTGAAGCCGGTGGCTCCGGTGATATCGCTCAGGGCGGTGCCAGCCGGGACGATCTGGGTGCCGGTGGCTCCCTCGACGCAGTCCCCAACAGCACCGACCTCGGTGATCTCGTAGCTGAGGAACTCCGCGTTGGCGCCCGCCCCGACCGCATTCGTCAGCTCGACGGTCGCGCCGTAGGTGGTCTCGGCGTCGGTGCGCAGCACGAAGGGTGCGGCGACGGTATCGCCGGGGCTGAGATTCTCTGCGGCAGGCAGCTCGAAAGCGAGGGTCGCAGCCCCGCCCTCGGATGCGTGGTCGGTGAAGTCACCCTCGTCACCGGTGGTGCTGCCCTGAATGTTGAAGGAGCCGGCCCCGAACGTGCCGGTGGCCCATTCCTCGTCGGTCCAGGCAGCGAGCGTGACGGCGGCACCGACGCCCAGCACGAGCCCGCCTGCGAGGATCGCGCGGACCTTGCGACTCTTGGTGGTCGGAGTGGTGGTGGTCGTGTTCATGCGGGTGCTCCCCTTTTCCCTTCGATGTGATGCGTCCCCTGTTCCCATGCTAATCAGAGAAAACTCCCAGCGCACGGGCAGGAATCAACCCGTCTTAATTGCCCGGATATCGTGGGGAAGCGCAATTTGTCGTTTTCTTGGCGGCCTGCCGTCCATGCTCGAACACGTCCGCGGCGGCGGCCGAGGGCCAGTGCACAGGACAGCCCGCTGTGGCCGGCCGTTCCCTCGGCTCGCGCCGGGATCGCGGCGAAG
Organism: Brachybacterium avium; assembly: GCF_002216795.1. Taxonomy (NCBI): domain Bacteria; kingdom Bacillati; phylum Actinomycetota; class Actinomycetes; order Micrococcales; family Dermabacteraceae; genus Brachybacterium; species Brachybacterium avium. Next base: position 1,413,745 of record NZ_CP022316.1, read on the forward strand.
CAGGGCTGCAAAGGAAGTGTTCACGGGGTACGAGCCCGCAGCGTCGCCGCGAGGTGGCGGAGTGCGGGGCTTACTCGCCGTCGCCGCCGGCAGGGCGCTGCAGCTGAGCCAGCACCCGCTCGACGATCTCCTCGTACACGTCCTGCGTGTAGTGGAACGGCGCCAGGCCCCAGCGATGCTCGGGATCGGCGAGCACCCCCAGCGGCTGCAGCTCCAGGATGCGGAAGCCGAGCTCGTCGAGCAGCTCGTAGTAGCGGTGGTAGGCGGCGTTCGCCTCCCGGGCGGAGGTGCCCATGCTCCAGGGGGTGGACTTGCCCTCGGAGGTGACCAGCGCCCACGGCACGCGCAGCACCACGGTCTTGGTGAACAGCCCGAGCGTCGTGAGCAGGTCGCGCAGCCGCTCGGCCTGGGGAGCCCACAGCGCGAAGTGCTCGTCCGTCCCGAACGGGATGTGGCGGGCTTCGTCGATGACGGAGAGCACCTCGGGGGTGCGCACGATGTCGATGCTGCGGGTGACGACGCTGCCGTCCTCGAACAGATGCACCCCGTGGCGTTCATCGGCGAGGTCCCAGAGGAGCACGTCGGTCTCGGGAGCCGCCTCCGCCAGGCGCTCCTCGAGGTTGCCGGCGAAGTCGCCGGTCATCATGCGGCGTTGGAACTCGGAGTCGATCTCGACATCGGCGGGGAACAGCTCGGAGGCGTCATGGCCTGCGGAGAGCAGGGATTGCCGGGCAATGTACGCGACGACGTCGACGCGTGCGGAGCCGGCGAGGTCCATGGTATCCCGCGCGACGCAGCTGCCGTAGACGGTCGCGCGCACCGTCGGCGCGGGATCTGCGGGCTGCTCGGTCACGATTCTCCTCCGGAGGGTTCTGGGCCGCGCCCGCCGGTGGGCCCCGAATGGGGCGGTGAGGCGAGCGACTGCGGACACAATACTCAGCGCCCCCGTGAAGAACGTCCACCTGCGGTGAGTGTGGTGGGGAACGCAACGCAGAGCACATGTCGTCGATGAGCAGGTAGAGGCTCATAGGATGGCCCGGTCCTGTCCCAATTTTGGAGGTGCCGATGCCCGCGCAGTCCTCGTCGTCCCCGCTCCAGACCCTGCGCACGGGCCTGTGGCATCTGCGCACCGGCGGCATCTCGCAGCTGCGCACCTGGCGGCGGAGGCGTCGCACCGTGCATTACGGCGTCCGGGACGGGATCGGCTCCTTCAACGGCGAGGGCCAGCTCTCCTTCCCCCGGCGAAGCAGCCGGATCGCCTTCCTCACCTTCTTGGTCTGAGAGTCGCGGTGATCCTGGATGACTTCTCGATGCTCGCCTGGTCCTACGAGTTCGAGACCGTCGCTGTCACGCCGGGATCCTGGCGTGAGCAGCTGGCTGAGGAGCCGGTGGATCTGCTGCTGGTGGAGTCCGCCTGGCACGGGAACAAGGATGCCTGGCAGTACCAGCTCACCGGCTCCAAGGCACCCAGCGCGCCGCTGCGGGAACTGGTCGCGCATTGCCGGGAGCACGGGATCCCCACCGCGTTCTGGAACAAGGAGGATCCCCCGCACTTCGAGGACTTCCTGGACACCGCGAAGCTGTTCGATCAGGTCTTCACCACCGACGTCACACTGCTGCCCCGTTACCGCGAGGAGCTCGGCCACGACCGCATCGCGGTGCTGCCGTTCGCGGCGCAGTCCGCGGTGCACAATCCGATCCGGCCCCAGCACGGTCACCAGGTTCGGGACGTCGCCTTCGCGGGCATGTACTTCGCGCACAAGTTCCCGGAGCGGCGCGAGCAGATGGACATGCTGCTGGGTGGAGCGCTCGACGCCTCGGGCCGCATGGAGACGGGCCTGGAGATCTTCTCGAGGTTCCTCGGCGATGACGAGCGCTACCAGTTCCCCGGTGAGCTGGCCGATCGCGTGGTGGGTTCGCTCTCCTACGATCGGATGCTCACCGCCTATAAGGCGTACAAGGTGTTCCTCAACGTGAACTCCGTGGTGACGAGCCCGTCGATGTGCGCACGGAGGATCTTCGAGATCACCGCCTCCGGCACACCCGTGGTCTCGGCCCCCTCCCCCGCGATCGAGCAGTTCTTCACGGCCGAGGAGGTCCCGCAGGCCGCCTCCCGCGAGGACGCGGCGCACCTGGTGCGGGCGCTCGTCCGCTCCCCGGAGCTGCGGGACCGCACCGTGCACCTGGCCCAGCGCCGGATCTGGCACGAGCACACCTACACCCATCGCGCCCGGCAGGTGCTGGATGCCGTCGATCTCGGCGAGAAGGCCGGCTCCTCCGGCCTGGCGGGCGGGGCCGGGTTGCCGGCGGTGAGCATCATGGCCGCGACCAATCGCCCTGGTCAGCTGGACCACCTCGTGGATCAGGTCGCACGGCAGGCAGGCGTGGAGCGGCAGCTGCTGCTGATCACCCACGGCTTCGAATCCCCGACGGCGACGGCGGAGCGCGCCCGTGAGCTCGGTGTCGAGAACGTGGTGGTCCTCGAGGCACCGAGCAGCTGGAGCCTCGGCACCTGCCTGAACGCAGCCGTCGACCGGGCCGATGGCGAGGTGTGCGCCAAGATGGACGACGACGACCTCTATGGCGAGTTCTACCTGCACGATCTGCTGCGCGCCCGAGAGTTCTCCGGCGCCGATGTGGTCGGCAAGCACGCCCATTACATGTACCTCGCCGGCACCGACGCCACGCTGCTGCGCTTCCCCTGGATGGAGCACCGCTTCACCGACCGGGTGATGGGCCCGACCCTCACCGCCGGACGGGACGTGTTCCGGTCGCATCCCTTCGAGGACCGGAACCGCGGGGAGGATTCCGCGTTCCTGGAGTCCGTGGCGCAGAGCGAGGGGCGGATCTACTCGGCGGACCGGTTCAACTTCACCCAGATGCGCCACGGCGATCACGGTGGCCATGCCTGGTCGGTGGACGACCGGGAGCTGCTGTCAACGGCCGACGTCGCATGGTTCGGCCGCAATGACGGCCACGTGATGATCTGAGCGGTGCCCGCCGACGACACCACCGGAACGGAGTCACCGTGACGAGACAGCACTGGATGCTGCTCGGCGCCGCCCTCATCGCGGTCGCCCTGGTCATCACCGGCACCTTCGCCCTGCGCCCGCTGCTGACCGAGTCCGATCCGGTCGCCGATCCTGGCGCATCTGCTTCACCGACCACCCCGCCTCCTCCCCCGCCGTGGGAGTCCACCACGCTGCCCGGCTATAACCCGGACCCCGGCAAGCTCGAGCTCACACCGCTCGACCAGGCCGAAGGAGAGACCATCACCGTCTCCCTCTCCCTGGAACCGGACGCGGTCACGACCGGCGGCAGCGTGGGATTGAGCTTCGATGCGATCGAGCTGGCGAACCCGATGTGGGACGCCGACCGCTCCAACCTGACCCTGACCCTGCAGGAGCTGGACCGACCGGTGCTGCGGTTCGGCGGCAACGGAGTGGATCGCCGCATGTGGTGGACCTCGAGCGGGGAACCGGCACCCGACTGGGCGGAAGCGACTGTCACCCCGGACGATCTGGAGCGCGTGGCCGCGGTCGCCGATGACGTCGACGCCGAGGTCACGATCGCCCTGGACCTGGGACACGACGACCCCGCCCGCGCCGCAGACATGGCCGCCCACGCCCAGAAGGCGTTCGGCGACCGGCTGCTGGCGGTCGCAATCGGCAACGAGCCCAACGGCTTCTTCCATCCGAACCAGCCGCAGCTCGCCGTGCGCGACGAGTCCTGGAGCCCGGACGCCTATCAGGACTCCCTGCGCGAGTACTCGCAGGCCCTCCAGGAGAAGGCACCTGGCCTCCCGGTCGCCGGGCCGGGCGCCTATGACGCGACCTGGTGGCGCGCTTTTGCGGAGTCGGGCATCCCTGATCAGCGGGCCCTGTCGATGCACTGGTATCCGCTGTGGGACTGCGGGGGCCCGCCCTCCTCGATCGCGAACCCGACGGTGGAGGACCTGACGTCTCCGGCACTGCGTGAACAAGCCCATCACATCATCGGTATGGGCGCCGACGTCGCCGCCGAGCACGACCTGCCGCTATGGATCGAGGAGACCGGGCCGACCTCCTGCCCCGGCACGAATGACACCTCTCGCACTCACGCCCAGGCGCTGTGGACGATCGACTACGCGATGACCGCGGCCGAGCTGGGCGTGGAGCGCATGGCGTTCCACTCCACGCTGCAGGCCTGCCAGGGCGGTGCCCCGATGAGCCCCCTCTGTGCGAGCGGAGATCTCGCGGATCCCGGCCTGATCGTCCAGGGCCGCACCAGTTACCTCGCGCTCATGCTGCTCGGCCAGTTGCCGGACGGGCAGGTCTTCTCCCCGGCAGTCAGCGGGGACGGGATGGTGATGGTCCACGGTGTGCTCGCCGGGGATGGCTCACTGGCATTGATGATCGTGGACATGCGCGAGCCCGCGACAGCGGATGCGGCGCCGGTGGAGATCAGCGCACCGAGCGGACTCCCTGCCGATGTACCCGACCTGTGGGAACTCACCGAGGGGAGTCGCCTCTCCGGTGACGAGCTCGACGGGCAGGAGAGTCTGCTCGCCGCTCCGGCGGAGGTCTCGGGCGAGTTCGCGGGAGCTCGCCTGGGCAGTGCGGTACCGCTCACCGTCACCAGCACGCCCGGAGCCGTCACCGTTCTTCACCTAGATCCGCCGGATACCGCACCTCCTTCGGACGGCGGCGATTAGCCTGCGCCTGATGGACGGCCATCGAGGTGGATTCTGCGCAGAAGTGGCGCACCATCGTGAGGCGGGACACACACTCCCTGTTGTTCCGGCGACAACTAGCGAGAGCATCACTACGAGATGTCGTCGCGGAAGTTACCCTGAATCGCCCCCACCCTTTCCCCTCCGCGATCCTCCAGGAGCGTTTGATGAGCCCTAATGTCCCCCTCGACACGGTCGGAGTCATCGGCCTCGGCTACATCGGTCTACCGACGGCCGCCGTACTCGCCCAGGCCGGCAAGACCGTGATCGGCGTCGACGTCAAGCAGTCGAGCGTGGATGCGATCAACGCCGGGCAGGTCCCATTCGTCGAGGAGGGACTCGAGTCCGTGCTGGCCGGCGTGGTGGCTCAGGGCAAGCTGAGCGCTCAGCTGGAGACCCCGGAGGCCGACTCCTACATCGTCTCGGTCCCCACCCCGTTCAAGGGCGACCACGACGCCGACCTCTCCTTTATCGAGGCGGCGGCGAAGGGCATCGCCCCCAAGCTCTCCGGTGGCGAGCTGATCGTCCTGGAGTCGACGGCTCCCCCCGGCGCCACCGAGCACATGGCGAAGGTCATCCTCGAGGCGCGCCCCGAATTCACGGAGGAGCCGAACCTCCCGAATTCGCTGTACTTCTCCCATGCACCCGAGCGCGTGCTCCCCGGCCGCATCATGATCGAGATGGTCGAGAACGACCGGATCATCGGCGGTACCACTCCCGAGGCCGCGGAGCTGAACCGCGATCTCTACGGGAGCTTCTGCCGCGGCGACCTGCTGCTCACCGACGCGAAGACCGCCGAGATGGCCAAGCTCACCGAGAACGCCTTCCGCGACGTGAACATCGCGTTCGCCAACGAGCTGTCGATCATCGCCGATCGCCAGGGCATCGACGTGTGGGAGCTCATCGAGCTCGCGAACCACCACCCGCGCGTGAACATCCTCCAGCCCGGCCCGGGCGTCGGCGGCCACTGCATCGCGGTGGATCCGTGGTTCATCGTATCCGCTGAGCGCGAGCACTCCAACCTGATCCGCACCGCCCGCGAGGTCAACGACTCCAAGCCCGAGCTCGTCGTCGAGAACGTGCTCAAGCGCGCGGATCGTTTCAAGGACCCGACCGTCGCGGCCCTGGGCATCGCTTTCAAGGCCAACATCGACGACCTGCGCGAGTCCCCCAGCCGCAACATCGCCGGCTCCCTCGCCGAGAAGCTCACCGACGGCACGGTCCTAGTCGTCGAGCCGAACGTCGATGAGCTGCCCAAAGAGCTCGCAGAGCGTGACAACGTCGAGCTCGCCGAGCTGGGTTCCGCCATCGAGCGCGCAGACATCGTGCTGCTGATGGTCGATCACGATCCGTTCAAGGAGATCGACCGCGAGCTGCTCCAGGAGAAGATCATCATCGACACCAAGGGGCTCTGGCGGTGATCCAGCGGCTCGGCGCCCTGCTCCGCCGAGCTGGCCATCGGCCACCACAGGCCCCGGACGCGCCCGTTCCTCGCGGTCGAGAGGCGTCCGCAGGCGACCCTCGCCGGAGCGACGAGCAGCGCCTGGTCCTGGCGGACTCCACGGACACGGACGATCCAGCTGCACTCGCGGCCGATCCCGCCCGCTACGAGGAGGCGCTGGCGCGCCATCGCGAGTTCGTCGCTCAGAGCTTCGAGCCGACGGCCATGCTGGACCACGCGAGGTTCCTCATCTCGAGGTCCCGAGGTTCCGCCGCCGAGGAGGTGCTCGCGCTGGCGCTTGCCCGGAACGGTGCGTTGATCGACGCGCTGGAGCTGTACTTCGAGCTGGTCCGCGAGCTCGACATCCCGCGCGCTCGCACGGCGTGGGCGATGGACCGACTCCGGGCAGACATCGATTCCCACCCCGAGTCACGGCGGGGCGCGCTCGACTTCGCGATCCCTCACCGGCTGGACGATGTCCTCTCCGGGATCGGGGCCCACGGGAACCCGGTCGACCAGACGATCGTGCAGATCGACCGCGCGTACGAGGAAGAGCGATTCACCTCCGCTTCCGATGTCCCCGGCTGCCGCGCTCTCGGGGAGAACGACGTCATCCGAGCGCATCTGACCGCCGTACTGGGTCGCGGGCTCACCTCGACAGCTCTCGCGCTCCTCAACACGGCGGATGAGCGCGCAGTGCCGTTCAATGCGCTTCGCAGGGCGATCCGTCGCGCGCGCGGGGATGGCGACCTAGAGTCCGCCATCGCCTACCTCCAGGCATATCTGCGTTTCGCACCACAGGATGACTGGGCCCACGGCATGCTCGAGACGTGCAGGAAAAGCGAGTTCAGCAATGCTCAGCTGGCCCGCAAAGGATTCCCTCTACCGACGAAACGTACGAGCCCGGCCGTCGACCGGCGCGCCAGTCGCGTCCTTTACTTCCTGCACAATTCGCTTCCCTTCAACTCCGCGGGCTACGCGACGCGCAGCCACGGACTCCTCGCGGCCCTCGGCGAACTCGGGTGGGACGTCGACGGCGTCACCCGTCTGGGCTACCCTTACGACCTTCCGGCCAATGCGGAGATCCCCGACGTCCCCGTCGTCGAGTCTATCGACGACGTCGTCTACCGGCGACTCCTCGCCGGTCGCGAGGTCGAGAAGAAGAACCCTCTCTACGACTACACCGAGCGGTACTCAGCGGCCATCAAAGACCTGGTGGCGATCGAACGGCCCGCGATCCTCCACGCCGCCTCGAATCACGTCAATGGCCTGGCCGCTGTGACGGCTGCGAACCGTCTGGGCCTCCCGGCGGTGTACGAGGTGCGAGGACTGTGGGAAGTGACCCGAGCGTCCCGTGCTCCCGAATGGGCAGACAGCGAGGAGTTCCGCTTCCTCTCACGCATGGAAGCAGACGCTGCACGCGGCGCGACGCGGGTGATCGCCCTGACCGCTGCCCTGCGGGACGAGCTGATCGTTCGTGGCGTCGACAGGGAGAAGATCCATGTCGTCCCCAACGGCGTGGACACCTCACGCTTCACACCGGCTCCCCGGGACGCCGCTCTTGCGGCCCAGCTCGGGCTGTCTGAGAAGACCGTCATCGGGTATGTCGGGTCGATCGTGGACTACGAGGGCCTCGACGTGCTGCTGGCCGCGGTGGGATCGCTGAATCGAGGGCGCGAGGACTTCCATGTTCTGATCGTCGGGGACGGCGCAGGACTCTCGGAGTTGCAGGGACTGGTTCGCGAGCTCGAACTCGACCACGTGGTGACGTTCACCGGCCGGGTGCCGCACGGGGACGTGGAACGGTACTACTCGCTCATCGACATCACTCCGTTCCCTCGACTCCCGCTCCCTGTCACCGAGATGGTGTCGCCGCTCAAGCCCTTCGAGGCGATGGCCATGGGTAAGGCCGTGGTCGCCTCGGATGTCACCGCTCTCGAAGAATTCATAAAGCCCGGCATAAATGGCCTACTCCATCGCAAGGGCGACGCCGAGTCGTTGACCGCCCAGCTGGCATTCCTCCTCGACGAACCGGAGCAGTTGCTGGCCCTCGGGCGAAGCGCTCGCGAATGGGTGGTCGGGCACCGCGACTGGCGGCACATTGCTGGCTTGGTCGCCGAGGTCTATGCGGATCTTCAACGCGACGTCACGCACTGATCAGAAACTATACCGATCATTCGCAGCACCGCGAGCAACCCACGTGCCAGAGTCGACGCTGCTACGACGATACTCTCGATCCACTACTTCCGCTTAAAATCCCTCTTCTAATTCCCACCAATCTCGCCTGAGACGCCTAATATGAGCATAGGTCTCATCAACCCATATAGCGCGCAGTAGCCACGACTCAAACATCTCAGTCATTTCGCCAGAATCAATACGGCGGCGCGCTTCATTAATGGTATCTTCGCGAATATAATCGACCCACTCGTGAGGACGATCGAAGTACGAAAAGAACTGCTCAGCATCGGTTTGCCACGTCCGGACGCTAGTCTTAGCTACCGAACTGGTTTCTTCTCTTGTCGGCTTATACGCAGGAACGCTCCCCCAACCGGGAACAGATGTTTCAGCAATCCCTATAGGTGCAGCGTGGGCAACCTGTTGCTCAATGGTCAGTCGAAACGCCATTTGCTGGTAGCCGATAGTGCATAGCGGTACGGGGCTCGAAGTACTGAGACTCTGCGGTGACATCCTGCGCATCTTCTCCTCTAAGAAAAAGTAATCGAGCATGGCGAACTTGGAAAGTCCCATGCTGCGGTACTTGACATCTTTCTGTTCGAAGAACCCGTCTAGAGACCTGCGGACGTCCGGCGTAAAGTACTTTGGTCGACCGAAGGCGTCTTCGATTCGCTGCATCGAGGAGTCCATTTTCTCGATGCGCTCTACCGCGCCGGGGCGATTGTAAAAGTATCCATGAGCTATCTCGCCGCCAATACCACTAACAGAGTAGCGCCGACCTTTTAGCGGGCGTACGTTCCCGCGAAGTTTTACCGGCCCCGCATCGCCGTCCCACATCAGGAATGCCGATCGGATCCGCTCATCCAAAGACATTGTCACACGCGAAGCTGATCGTTCACGGATATCATGTGTAACGTGTTCCGAACTACTTGGAAAGCCCGCGCGGTAAATATCGATCAGCTCACTTGCGACCTCCGCCTCCCTAGGCAGGTCCCCGTAGGTAATCACGCTGGCCCGCCCACCCCCGCCAATCCATGTCCCACAGGTCATGCGAGAATCGCGCCCGCCGCTAAGAAAGACAGTGGGCGGCACTTCAGACATCCTACTAAGGTTCGCGTTCAAATTCATCATCTCGGACGCGGCATGGCCGATGTCGGCAGGCTCACCGTCAGATACGTAAATATCTTCCAGACTAAGATACTTGGACTCAGTTTTCACGCCATTCGAGTTAACCCGAATGTGACTAGCACCAGGAACACGCCGGACGCCCCGAATGGGCGAAGATTCTTCCGGATACCAACCGAAAGCAACGAATTTGGCAAGCGCATCTTCATCGACTTCTGGAGGCAGGTTAAGGAACTTAGTCAGTGATCCAATGTGGTTAGAAACGGCAACATAATCCTCAGTTTCGACGATGTAGCATCTACCCATCCCCATATGGTCGGTCCAAGCATCGACTCCTTCTGGAGAAATTCGTGCTCCGAAATAATTCGGCGCAAATTCCTGGGGACGAAACGAGTGCACTAAATTCTGTTTTACATATGCTGGCCAGCCGCCATACGGAAGCTCTTCACGCATTGGCGCTGGAGGCATTGAAAACGAAACAACGGTGTCTTGTTCCTGAACCACAGATTCTACGGACCAAACGGGCGTAGATGGCTGGGTGCAAAATAGTCGGGAACGACCTTCCCGAAACTGTGCGATGCTATCCATTTCAACATCGCTACCATGTGCCGCCAACGCTACCGATGAACTGAATCTCCGATCAAGCTCCCTCTCTCCCTTCGGGCTTCTCGCAAAAACGACAAAATTAATATTCATAGCTCCTCTTTAATGTTGACAATTCCAATATAGGGCAAATTGATGCGCAATGTTGCAGGTGCCTCCTGCCAGACTTTAGATAATTCTGATCATTAAAGGCCTTGTGAATTAAACGGCACCGTTGTGCTGCCACCTGATTTGTGCGGACTCTACAGCAGTCGAAGGCTAGTAGCGACGGTTGCACGGGTATCGAATATGAACGTGTAGCCTACCGACCAGACGGGCTCCAGGCTCCCATCCTTTCGGGAACGCCATCCTCGGAGAGGCTCCTCCTGGCCGCACACTGGCGCAATAGAAGAAGCTTCGCTCTCGATCGTTAATCGAACACCAGTCTGTGGATCCACGAATTCGATCAAATCCTCTGTGTTGACGAGATCAAAACGACCATCGATGTTAAACCACAAAGTGCCTTCCCGATTTTCGGTGGATTGGGAAAACACCGAATCAATGAAGGATAGTTGGCTACCAGGTGTATAAAGTAAACGCCGTCGATGAATGTAATCGGCGTGATAGACCCGCGCAGAGAGATCGAACTGGCCCTCTTCGGTGCGCAAGCACTCTCCGAGAGCGCTTCCGTATGGTTCCCGGGTGCGCCGTTCCTGGTCCCGACCGTCCATCATCAGTGTGTTGTGGGCCATCGTGCCTTCGATGTACTGACGCTCGGGCGCGGCGTAGTAGAAACCTTCGCGACGCAGCGGCGAATCTGCAGGCAGCAGATCGCCGTACCCGAAGCGCCCGCCGTCGGTGAGGATTTGCTGCCCCCTGTCATACCAGACCACGTTGAGGTCGTCTGCGTGCTTGTGCGCGCGCGAGTGGAAGGCCGCACTGAAGGCGAGGTACCCGCTGTCGGCGAGTGTTCCGGGGCCATCCGGCTGTGGGGAGCGGACAAAGGCGTACCCGCCGTGGTGGTACGCAGCCAGCTCCCGTCCGGGCCGCTCACCGACGGTCCCGTCGGAGAGAATATATTGGGTCTGCGGGTCGATCGACTGCGCATCGGGCTTCACCACCGTCGTCTCGGGAGAATCTCCGAACTGCACGAGAGTGCCGTCGGGCTGGACCATCCAGCCGAGCACGTGCGCGGCGCGTTCCACACGGCTCTTGACCTCCTCGTCTTCGATGAGTGAGTCGTTGACCGCCAGTTCAAAGGAGTTCAAGAGCATTCGATGGTAGTCCGGCGAGTGCTCCAGATGGACGCCGTCCTCCGCGAACTGGGAGTGTGCCATCTGCGCGAGACGGGCGCCGCCCTCGACCGCCGTCAGCCTCGCATCCGGGAACATCCATGCGTACTTCGCCGCATGCACCTGGGAGACCGCGGTATAGAAGCCGTGGTTGTTGTGGGGATTGTAGGCGCGGTCCTGGTGGAGTTCATCCAGATGCCAGACGACGGCCTGGGCCAGGACGATCGCGTCATCACGCATCTCGGGGACGCGGGCAGCCCGCAGCGCCAGAGCGATCAGCCGTGGCATGCGCAAGGATTGCGACATGTCGTACCAAGCCATCGGATCGTCCTCCTCGTCTGCATCGCGGTGGACCCCGACCCACGACACGGCGATCCTCACGGCCTGACGCAACCACTCGAGGCACCCGGTCTCGTCGAAGGCCCGTAGCAGCGGATCCATGAACTCCCACGCGTGCAGATGGAAGCCCCAGGAGCGATGCTCCTTGCCAAAGCGAGTCCAGTCCTTGAGGGTCGCGACGGGCACTGGGTCGAAGCCCGCGAAGCGCCACCCAGTCTCCAGGATCGACTCCGGGCTCTGCCGGATCTCCTGGATGGTGAACCACCCCTTGAGCGCGGGGAGGTCTGCGGTGGCGAGCTTCTCAAGCAGTTCGCCGGAGTTGATTCCCCGCCCATCGAGGGCGAGGTCGGACTCCAGGGGGAGGTTAGTTGGCCCTTCGAAGCCGAGCTTCCGATAGATGCGGTAGTACTCGTTCATGTTCCGGTCCCAGGAACGATGGTTGCGGACCCATCGCGCAGCCTTTTCGCCGAGATCTTGGCGCCGTGCGGGGTCGTCGATCAGCGCAGTCATCGTCGCCGCGAGATCATCTGCAGAGCCGGCGCGGAAGGATTCCACTGCTCCGGACTGCCGGGCGATCTCCTGCAGCGCGCCGACGTCTGAGAGGATCACGCAGCGCCCGGTGGAGAAGGCCTCGAAGGGCTTCAACGGCGTCACGAGGTCCGCTACCCGCGATTTCTTCCGGGGAACCACGAAAAGATCGATGAGACCGTAGTAACGGAGCACGTCCTCATGCGGCACGCGCCCGGTGAAGTAGACGTTCTCAATGCCGTGACGCTCCACATGCTGTTTGAGCGTCTCGAGATAGTCTCCATCACCCACCAGCAGCAGGCAGAGCGGCGTGCTCGACTGCGCTGCAGCGAGGTGATACCCGTCGATGAGCGTGTCGATGCCCTCGTACTCGACGATCGAGGAGATGTAGCCGACCACCACGGCGCCCTCGGGGAGACCGATCTCGGTTGCCAGAGCCCTGTCGGCCTCCTGCACCGGGAAGTTCGCGGAGTCGACCGCGTTGGGCACGATCGACACATTATCGGCGCCGATGCCTCCGTGTGACGAGTCGAGGATGTGATCGCGCATCACCTCGGCAAGGGTGAAGACGTGATCGGGCAGCAGGCGAGCGACCTCCTCCGCATGCTTGCGAAGACGGTACGCCGCAGGCATGCCGTACATGCTGAAGATCGTCGCGGCGTCCTCTTTCCACCCGTTCGCGACGATCGTGCGGGAGAGCCAGGACTCCTCCCAGAACCCACGCGATTCGTAGATCGTCGGAATCCCGTACTTCCGGCCCACCGCACTCACGATGAGCGCATTGAAGAAGTCCGACTGCGCGTGCAGCACGCTCGGTCGCACCCGCTGCACGAGCTCGGCGAGGCCGAGCATGTTCATGCGGAGCCAGTCGTCGACGAGCATTTCGTTGCGTGCGGGGCCCGGCAGGAGGAAGGTGTCGATCCCCTGGTGCGTGTAGTGCTCGATCCCGTCGACGTCATGCTCGGTGATGCCGGCTTGGCCGACGATCGCTACCGGCAGGCCGCGGCGCGCCTGCGCAACTGCGGTGTACTGCGTGCGGAGCGTGTACCCCGTCTGCGTCTCGGGCAGCACGCGCCCGACCATGTGGAGGATCGGCCCTTCAGGGTCGTAGGCGGTCCCGTCCTCGAGCTCGGCGGTGACGAGTGCGGGCTGGGAGAACAGTTGGATCTCGTGCTGGATCTTCGCCAGGGCACTGGCGTCCTTCTCCCGCCCGGACTTGCCCGCGATCGCTGAGATCACGTGCTCGGCGAGATCCCAATAGCCAGCCGACCTAAACTCTCGATAGATCCGACGAAGAGTGGTCAACGACTGTTTCTCGAGAACGGCGTATTCTTCGATGAGGGGGCGAGTCTGGAGATACTCGCCTCGCTTAATATAGTCAGCGAACAGCTGAGAGGCCTGTCCCTCGCTCAGGATGGAACGCGGATCTCGTCCAAGCTGGACTGCCGCCTCGAAGGTGGCTCGCATCGTGGTTCGAGCGGTGGCGCGGAGCGTTCTCAGATCTGTCTCGACAGGCTCGAGGAAATTGGCCGGAACTCGCGAGCGGAGAGTCCGGACATCCCTCTGCACAGAGAGGAGTCGCGCCTTCGCGAACTCGAGGTGGCCAGCGGCGTCCGCTACAGCGTCCTCGGCGGCCGCGAGACGTTCGTCGGTGGACTCGATGTGCTGCGCGACCCTCGTTTCGAGATTGTTGACCTGTGTCGCACCCCGGTCGTTCGCCGACGAGACACGCTCAGCGACGGTCAGAAGCGCCACACAGAGGCCGGCGATCAGAAGGGTCCCGAGCACACAGGCTACGAGCGCCGCAACCGCGGATCCTGTGGTGGCCGCCACGGCGAGCAGAGCCAGCACAAGAACCAGAACCACAGCGCCTGAGATGACGAACCCACGTACTTTGCTTCTCATCGAACCTTCCCCGGACGTCGTCTTATCCTTCATCATGTCTCAGAACTCCCGGCGGGTCAGGCCGGCTCCCCGACGAAATCCTCGGGCTGCTTTGCGCCGTCGAACTTCCAGCGGATCGCCTCGATGGTTCTGCGCGCAGCGTCTCCATCGCCGTACGGGTTCACCGCATTCGCCATCGCGCCGTAGGCCTCCCGGGAATCGAGGAGCAACGACACTTCATCGATGAGGCGCTGGCGGCGGGTGCCGATGAGCTTCACGGTGCCGGCCACCACTGCTTCCGGTCGTTCAGTGTTCTCGCGCATCACGAGCACCGGCTTACCGAGGCTCGGGGCCTCCTCCTGCACCCCGCCAGAGTCGGTGAGCACGATGTCGGCGAGGCTGAGCGCGCGGGTGAACTGCGCGTAGGCGAGCGGCTCGATGAGCAAGACGTTCCCGAGATTCTCGACCGCAGGAGCGATCGCAGAGCGGACCTTCGGATTCTTGTGGATCGGAAAGACGATAGTCAGAGCCGGGTACTTCCGGGCCAGATCGGCAACTGCATTGCCGATGTCCTCCATGGCAGAACCCAGGTTCTCCCGGCGGTGCGCGGTGACCAGGAGGATCTTGTCCACACCGCCGTCCGCCTTCGCCTGCTGCAGCGCTTGAAGGCGCGGATCGTCGAAGGGCACCTCGAGGTGGGAGGTGGCGAAGAGGAGCGTGTCGATCACGCTGTTGCCCGTGACGACGATGTCGTTCTCGCTGATGTCCTCCCGGGTCAGATTCGCCTTGCTGGTCGACGTGGGCGCCAGGTGAAGAGCCGCAATCTGGCTGGTGAGCTTACGGTTCGCCTCCTCGGGAAAGGGCGAGTTGATATCGCCCGAGCGCAGTCCTGCTTCGAGATGGATGACCGGGATCTGGCGGTTGAAGGCCGCCACGGCGGCGCCCATGACCGTCGACGTGTCGCCCTGGACGAGCACCGCATCGGGCTTCTCCTGCTCCAGGGCCGCGTCGACCCCGGAGATCACCTTCGCGACGATGCCGTTGAGGCTCTGCCCCGCGCTCATGATGTTCAGATCATGATCGGGGACGATCCCGAACATCATGTTGACCTGATCCAGCATCTCGCGGTGCTGGCCGGTGACCACGATGGTGTTCACCAGATCATGTGACTTCTCGATCGCCTTGATAATTGGGGCGACCTTGATCGCCTCGGGTCGGGTGCCGTAGATCGTCATGACGTTCTTGGGCATTGTCGGCTCCTTGGAGTAGGGGGGGGAGGGGCCAGGGTGCTGCGTGTCAGGCTGTCTGGTCCGGGTGGACGTTCGGAGGGAAGGTCTTGCGGGGTGGGTGACGGGATCGGTCGAAGACGCGGCTGAACGGATCGGGCTCGAAGTCGAGCGTCTCGGGGCGAGTGCCGGCCGGGGCCGGTCCCGGATCCTCGCCGGAGGCGGGGAAGAGCTGCTCCGAGCGACGCTGTTCAGCACCTTCTTCGATCGCATCGCGGAGCAGCCCTGCGGCCTTCTCCTCCTCGCCCTGGGCGAGGTTGTGGGCGAACCATCGGTACTTGCGGGCCACCTCCACGGCGTCGCCGTCGAGCACCACCTGCCCGCGTTCCATCCAGATGGCGCGGGAGCACATGGTCTCGATCGTCTGGGCCGCGTGGTTGACCAGGAAGACGGTGCCGGCTCGCTCGAGCATGGAGTCCGTCGCCTTCTTCGAGCGTTCGGCGAAGGTGGCATCGCCGGTGGAGAGCGCCTCGTCGATCATCAGGATCGACGGATCCGCCGCAAGGGAGATCGCGAACTTCAGTCGCGATCCCATGCCGGAGGAGTACGTGCGCATCGGAAGATCGATCGCGTCCCCCAATGCGGAGAGCTCCACGACGTCATCGAACACCTCCTCGGCCTGCTGCGGACTGAGGCCCATGGCGAGGGCCCCGAGCGTGATGTTCTGCGCGCCCGTGAGGTCCGGGATCAGCGCGGCATTGACGCCGAGGAGCATCGGGGCCGCTGACGTCATCACCGTGCCGGAGCTGGGCGGCTCGAGCCCGGCGAGGACCCGCAGCAGCGTCGACTTCCCCGAGCCGTTGCGCCCGATAATGCCGATGAACTCACCGGAGCGCGCGGTGAGGGAGATTCCGCGCAGCGCGCCGACTGAGACCTTCCGCTTGCCGCGGAGTTTGCCGGCCAGACCTTTCCGAGGCGTACGTTCTGTTCGCACCACCTTGTACCGCACCCTCAGGTTCTCGGCCACGACGGTCAGCGGCGACTCCTCCGGAGCGACCCAGCGTTCGGTCTCTTCGCTCTCAGCGCTGTTCGGCACCGTAGGTCTCCTCTCCCTGCCAGAAGAACAGCAGTCCGAAGAGAGTCAGGCCTATTGCCCAGGCCCCGAGGATCATCCAGTGCTCGAGCGCGGGCACGGTGCCGTCCATGAGCACCTCTCGATACATCGCCAGCATGTGATAGATCGGGTTGGCCTGGATGAGTGTTGCGATAAGCGGGTTGTTCTCGACGAACCTGTCGATCGGGAAGATCACACCGGAGCCGTACATGAACAGGCGTCCGGTCAGCGCCATGAAGTTGGACGTGTCCGGGAAGATAAAGCCGATCCGTGCCAGGACGAGCGAGATCCCGAGGTTCAGGAAGAACTGGAACGCGAAGATGACTGGCACCAGCAGCCACGTGAACTCGGGGAACTCGTGATACGGCACCACGACGATCATGACGACCACGGTGATGGTCGTGTACACCATCTGCATCGACTCGCGAAGCTGGGCCGACACCGCCAGCGCAGCCCGAGGGAACACGAATGCCCTGATCATCGCTCTGTTCGAGGAGAGAAGTCCGGGACTGGAGGTGATCGCGCGCATCGTGGAGCGGAACATCAGGACGCCGATGATGATGAAGGCCGGGAAGTTCTCCATTCCGCGGTCGACCCCGAGGATCACCGCGAAGATGACGTAGTACATCGCCGCTTCCAGCATCGGCCGCAACACCAGCCAGAACCTGCCCAGCAGATTCCGGCTGTTCGAGGTCGCTACCCGATGCCCGGCATCCATCCAGATGAAATGGCGCCGTTCCCAGATCGCGCCGAGATACTCTGCAAGCGACGGACGCACGCCGGTCGGTGTGAGCCCGGACGGATCCAGCCCACGGTCACGGAGCGCCTGCACCAGGGTGGCCGTCGCCTTCGCTTCCTCAGCCACGTGCGCTCTCCCCCTGTGTGATGACATCGGCATACATCGCCCTGTAGCGGCGAACCAGCGCCGGCCACGTGCGCTCCGCCGCCGCTCCGAGGCCCTGTTCGACCAGCGCGCTCGCGCGCGAGGGATCCGCGGCCAGAGCTTGGATCGCCCTGGCCAGTTCCTCGACTGACCCGGCCTCGTGCGTGAGAGCGCACAGCACACCGTCCGCCCGAGTGGCGGTCTCCCGCAGAGCCGGAAGATCCGAGATGATCACTGGCCGGCGCAGTGCCATCGCCTCGATCGGTTTCTGCGGTGTCACTGTACGCGCTACGTCCACGTCAAGACGAGGAACCGCGACGACGTCCAGTGCCTGCACCCAGTCGGGCGCGATGTGCCGAGACACCCTTCCCGGCATGATCACCCGGTCTGCAATGCCGAGTTCCTCGGCAAGGGCGCGGAGGCTGGGTGCGGCCTCGCCGTCCCCGGCGATCATCACGCGCAGCCGTTCGCGCAGCTCTGAGGGCACGGACGGATCGCCGAGGAGCTGGGCGACCGCACGCAGTAGCACATCCAGCCCCTCGTACTCGACGAGCGCGCTGACCGCGCCGACGAGGAACGCGCCCTCCTCGACGATCCCGAGCGCCGAGCGCGCCTCGGCCGGGGTCCGGCGACGGGCCAGCAGCGCTTCCTCGACGCCGTTGGGCACCACGGTGACCGCGCGGCCGAGGACTTCCCGGCCCATGAGCTCCGTCCTCATCAGGTCGCTCAGGGTGACGACCGCACTCGCGGAGGCGGCCAGCGCCCCCTCGCGCGCTGCGACCAACCGCACCTTCTCCGAGGTCAGCGCCTCCTGTCGGCTCTGCGGCGAGGTGTGCAGCGCGATCCAGGTCTTCTCCATCATTCCGCGGACCTCGAACACCCAGGGGATGCCCGTCGCCGTGGAGACCGCCTGCGCGACCAAGGCGTTGTAATAGTTCGTGGTGGCGTGGAGGACATGGGGGCGGAACTCCTCCACGAGCTCCAGTGCCCGTGCGACCTGCTCTTCCAGGCGGCCTTCCTGTGTCAGTGGCAGCCATGCGGGCAGTGTCCGCACGTAGCGGATGCCATCGATGGTGTCCTCGTCCGCAGCGGTGGGCACCCCCACCATGACCGGGTACCCGGTCCGTGTCAGCGCGACGGACTCGATGCCCTGGTCTCGCAGTGCCGTGAGGATTCGATGGGTCCGCAACGAGTACCCGGACTGCGTGTGCGGCAGGGAGTTCGTCAGGAGATGGAGGACACGAAGCTTTTCGCCCTCCGCTGGGATCGCTGCGGACCAGGCCCCGCGCGGCACGGGCAAGCGGTAGTCCGGACGCAGCAACCTGAGCTCGCTCTGCAGACGCTGTGCGTACCACGTGTCTCCGCGGTCGGCGGAGTGCAGAATACGCAGCGCATGCGACAGATTCCCGCGCGCCCACGCCGCGCGGGCGCGGGTATGCGGGGGTGAGGTCTTGGCCAGCAGCTCATAGCGACCGAGCAGCACCGCCACCTCACCTCCCATCCGGGATCCGGAGTGCGACGCCTTCGCCACCTCGCGGTGGGCTGAGGGCTCATCTCCCGCCATGAAGGCTCCGAGCGCGGCCGCACCGGCGGCGCGGGGTAGCTTTCCTGCGACGGTATGCAGGACCTCACCCGCTACCACTCGAGTCCGGAACGGAAGCCGACGACTCACCTGCACGACGAGAAGGGCAGGATCGTCCATGAGATGCTGGGCGGCGGATTGCAGGAGGAGGCACGCATTGCGCACGACATGGCGTCGGCTCGGCACGATCCTCCTTCAGCTGGCGCCCGTCGGTGAGGGCGTAGCGAAATCTTACTCATTGGATTCACCGACGATTCGATGAAGCCGAGCTGGATGCCGATTCGACACCTCGTCGGAACCTGCGCCGTGACTCCACTCACGTGCAGGCTGAGCGCGCACGCTCGCACTGTGGGCCGTGAGTGCACTCGAAGGTCCCGCTCACGCCGGGTCTGCTCAGGCGGGCCCCGGGTCTGACGCGAAAAATTTGCCACCGGTCACCCAAAAGTGACCAATTCGAGCATCAATTGTCCGACCGGCCGTCGATGATAGAACTACTCGGCACTCCTGCTCACGACGGGAGCGTCGGCGCCCGATCACCACGGTATCGCTCAGCGATGAAGCAGAGTATGCGCTGCGGCGACTCTGGCCCATTCCTTCCTTCGGGCCCATGCATCGGAACCTCTGAATCGGGAGCAACCTGCGACCCCATAGATCCGCAGGCGCAGATCCAGCCCCCGTACGACCCCTCGTCCCACAGCCCCAGGGCGCCCGGCGCCATGCCGGGACAGCCCGCACCCGCCACGCCGAAGAAGGGCGGCAACGGCAGGTTCATCGCTCTGGGCTGCGGCATCCTCGCACTGATCTTCGTCCTCGTCATCGGCGCGTGCACCGTGCTGATCGCCAGCAGCGGAGACGACCCCGAGGGCGTCGCCCCGGAGACGACCGCCACCGAGACGGAGGAGGCTACCACCGAGGAAGACCCTGCAGAGGACTCTGACGTGCCAGCCGATGACAGGACGGCGCTGACGTCCGCGGAGACCTACTCCGAGAGGATGAACCTGTCCAAGCAGGGCATCTTCAACCAGCTCACCTCCGACTACGGAGACCAATTCACCGAGCAGCAGGCCGGTACGCGATCGAGAACCTCAACGGCTGACGTTTCCGCTCACGCCCGCAGCGCTGAGCGAGGGGCTCACCGGATCCGTACCGCCGAGCCCCTTGCTCATGCCACGAGAACGATCGCGACCATCGATGCGTTCGCGTCAGAGTTCAACGGCCAGGCCCACCGCATGCGCGGTCGGCGACTCGGCCAGCATGACCGTGGGGTTGCTGTCGGCGTCGGCGCGGATCGCGAGCTCTTCCCCACCGAGCAGACGCGCTGTCTTCGCGCCGGCCGGGAGCGTGAGCGTCACGGCAGCGGACTCATCGCCGTCCGCACGGGAGCGCTCCCCGTGCGTCAGCGGCCCGTCCTGAAGCAGCGCGAAGGCGTACAGCGTCGAGTCCTTCCGGGTGTGGAACCACTCGAGCCCGCCGCCCGCGACCCCGGACACCTCCGACGCGCCGCGGGTGCCGTAGATGCCTTCCCCGCATACCTGCATCCAGCTGCCGAACTCCTCGAGCCGCTCTCGCACGGAGCTGGACATCCGCCCCTCGGCGTCGGGGCCGATGCCGATCAGGTAGTTGCCGCCGCGGGAGACGATCTTCAGCAGGTTCCCGAGGATCTCCTCGATGGGCTTGGCGGGATCGTCGCGCTCCAGGGAGCACCAGGACCGGGTCATGGTGATGCAGGATTCCCAGGGATGGCCGGGGTCGTCCTCGGGCAGGGTCTGCTCCGGGGTGCGGTAGTTCTCGTGGGGGCCGTGCACCTCACGGTCCACCACCAGGATGTCGGGCTGCAGCTCCCGGGCCCGATCCGCGATGCGGTCGATGTCGATCGGTTCGACCGGCTCGCGCACCCATCCGGCGTCCAGCCACAGCACGTTCATCTTGCCGTAGCGGGTCAGCAGCTCGTCGATCTGGGCGTGGGTGAACTCCACGAACTGCTCCCAGGCGCGGGGGCGCTCGGCGATGTCGAAGTTGTGGAAGCGATCGGTCACCGGCAGTGCGCGGTCCCAGTACCCGGGGTGGGCCCAGTCCGCTTTGGAAAAGTAGGCGCCGGTCTCCAGTCCTGCGCCCTGGAACGCCTCGACCGTCTCGCCGAAGATGTCGCGGCCCAGCGCGCTGTCCTCCGCGGTCGACTTCAGGTTCGAGTAGGCGGTGTCGTACATGGCGAAGCCGTCGTGGTGCTTGGTGGTGAACACCAGGTAGCGCATCCCTGCCTCGGCGCAGGAGCGGGCCCAGTCCTGCGGGTCGAACTCCTTGCCGTGGAAGGTGCGCCGCTGGTCGTAGTACCAGTCGTGGTACTCGGCGTCGGTCCCGGTGAAGTCGGCCGGCGGATCGGTGAAGTCACCCAGGCGCTCGCGGTGCAGGGACCAGGACCCGCCCTGTCCGATCGCGGAGTAGAGGCCCCAGTGGATGATCACGCCCACCTTGAGGTCCTGCCAGTGCTCGAGCGCGGCCAGCGTACGCGGAGCCTCGGGGCGGATATAGCCGGGGTCCGGGGAGCCGCCCAGGGCGCCGGCCGCCTCGAGGTTGTCGGCGGTGAAATCGTGTGCTGCCATCAGAACTTCAGTCCTCCCTCTTCGATGCCGCGGAAGAAGTAGCGTTGGGTGAAGAAGAAGGTGATCACGACCGGCAGCATCGCAGTGATCGCGCCGGCCAGCACCACCCGGTAGTCGGTGCCGAAGGAGCCCTCGAGCCGGGAGATGCCCAGCATCATGGTCATGTTGTCATCGGACTGGATCACCAGCAGCGGCCACAGGAAATCCTGCCAGGCGAAGATGAACGCCGTCAGGCCCACCACCACGAGCGAACCCTTGACCTGCGGCAGGAAGATCTTCCCGAAGCGCTGCGTCTCGCTCGCGCCGGTCGAGGGAGGGCCCGGCGCTCTCGCCACGGCTGCCGCTACCGCCCGTCCGGAGGCCGTCGCACCTCTGGGCGGCTGCGGCGTCGAACCATAGACGGGTGCCCGATTTGCGGCTTATGCTCTGCGCTACCGGCCCCTCTGCCGTGCCTGCATGCCTGTCTGCTCTGCGGCCGTGCAGCGGTCACATCGCCGGTCACCCCGAGGAGGGGGCAATGGTCGACAACGCTCCGCAGCCCGACAAGTCCGAGCCCGATCCCGAGTCCAGATCAGACTCCGGCCCTGAGCCTGAACCCGACGTCATTCCCGAGACCCCGTTCATGGTCACTACTGCGCCGGTGGAGCACTGGGGCATCGAGGTCACTCACGCGGTCGAGGCCGGGGGGACCGTGACCACGGACGACGGTCCCCTCAGTCCGCTTGAGCCCGAATGATCCCCGACAGTGTGGAGACGGTCGCGGCCTTCCTCCTCCTCATCGCCCCCGGTTACGTCTGGCAGACGAGGGCCGCGAAGTATCTCCCCGAGCTGAAGGCCTCGGCCCTGCGGGAAGCGACGCGGATCGTCTTCGCTTCACTGATCCCCAGCATTCTCGCCGCGCTTCTGGTGCTCACTCTGCTCAGGGACCAGCTCCCGGTGCTCCGTGCAGACCCCGATCCCCTTCACGTGGTCATCGCCAGCATCACCATCAGCGCTGTCGCGTGTCTCTTCGCGTATCTCGGAGCCCTGTTCCATTTCCGCAAGGAACGCCGATGGGCAAGCCAGATCAGCGGTGGCTCCGCCCTGTACAAGGCCCTGACGCAGTACCCGGAGAACTCGAAGGTCGCCCAGGTGCTGGTCACCGCCCGCCTCAAGGACGGCACCGTCTGGCGCGGTGCACACATGGCCCACGACGTCGAGGCTGAGGTCCCGTTCAGAACGCTCTTCCTGGCCCCACCTCTCGTCCGCAGGAACGCCACCACGGGCACCGTCGCCGAGTACGGGACGGGGAACTACGTCGTGATACCGCTGGACCAGGTGAGCTCACTGCAGCTGAAGTACCGCTCGGGGAAGGAGTCCGGGAAGGCAGAGGCTGCCGCGAGCTGACGTCCCGCGATCGCGCGTCGGGCGCTGCCTCCCTGTCAGGGATGCGTCGACCGACCCAGCCGAGCACGATCTCGGCGGTGAATGTCACGACGAGCATGTCAGCGGCGATGCCGCCCCTCTCCCACTCTCTCGCTCCGCTCCCACTGGATTGCCCGTGCACCACGATCTGCCCCGCCCAAGCACGCACCGTCGTCCATCAGCTTCGGCGGATCCGGCCGATGCCAGCTGCCATGCCTCGACCCGTTGCGGGGCGGTTCCCGTGTCGCTGCAGTCCACCGGCCCGGCCCCGCGGTCGTGTGTGATGAGCTCGTCGGTGACGGTCACCGATCGCGATCCACCCGATATCAGCGCATCCTCACCCGATCACCCGTCGTAGAGCTTCTCCGATAGACCGGGATATTGGTCCCGGTCAGCACACTCCGGCCTCCGAAAATCGACAGATGTCACGAGGGACACAATCGATTCGCGCTTCAACTGTCCCACCGGTAGTTGAGGATAGGAGTACTCGACGTTCCACAGCATGACAGGGGCGGCGATGCCCGAGAGTCATCGTGCAGCTCAGCAGAACGACCGAATCTGCACAGTGGGTCACGGGCGCATCCCTCCCCTCCCCTCTTCGGGCCTCGTTCAAGCGCCCGAACTCAGCATCAGGAGCAGCCTGTGTCCTCCACGGATCCTCAGGGGCAGAACCAGCCCCCGTACGACCCCTCGTCCGCTCAGCCTCAGTTCGGCGCGCCCTACGGCACGGCGCCCGGCCAGAACACACCTGGCACGCCGAAGAAGGGCGGCAAGGGCAAGTTCATCGCCCTGGGCTGCGGCATCCTCGCCCTCCTCGTGCTCGTCCTGCTCGGCGGATGCGCCGCCCTCATCGCGACCAGCGGCGGCGACTCCGAGGACGACGCCCCCGCGACCTCGCAGCAGAGCGAGGCCCCTGCCGCGGACGAGGCCGATGCCGAGCCGGCCGAGCAGGAGGAACCCGCCGAGGACGAGGCCGAGGAGGACGCCCCTGCCGAGGAGGACGCTCCTGCCGAGGATTCCGGCGTCCCGGCCGACCACACGTCGGCGCTGACCTCGGCCGAGAGCTACTCCGAGCTGATGCACATGTCCAAGCAGGGCATCTTCGACCAGCTCACCTCCGAATACGGCGACCAGTTCTCCGACGAGGCCGCGCAGTACGCGATCGACACCATCGACGCGGACTGGAACGAGAACGCGCTCGGCTCGGCAGAGACCTACTCGGACCTGATGTACATGTCCAAGCAGGGCATCTTCGAGCAGCTCACCTCCGAGCACGGTGACCAGTTCACCGAGGAGCAGGCCCAGTACGCGATCGACAACATCGACGCCGACTGGAACGAGAACGCACTGGAGTCGGCGCGCGTCTACCAGGACGACATGGCCATGTCCCCCGACGCGATCCGCGATCAGCTGACCTCCGAGTACGGAGACCAATTCACCGCCGAGCAGGCCGACTACGCGGTCGAGAACCTCGACAGCTGACGGTCACGCACGCAGCCCTCAGGGCTGCTCGAGGGGCTCGCCGAGATCCGTCTCGGCGAGCCCCTCGTCCCCTGCCATGACGGAGGGTGCAGGAGAGCTGGGCGAGCCTGCCGGCGCCCCGAGCGCGAGACGGTCGAACGCGAGCGGGAAGAGCTTCGTGACTTCGTCCGGACCCTGTCCACCGGCGACATCAGATCCGGGAGCTGGTTCGAGAAGCTCCTGGTCTTCTCGCTGAGGAACTACACCGAGAAGGTCGATGCCCGGTACTTCTGGTCAAGGGGTCCATCGCCGGCCCGACCCTGACAGCGGCCAAAGCTCTGCCGGTGGTGGGGAAGTTCCTGCTCCAGAGGAACATCATCAAGATCGGGATCCCGCTGGTCGGGGTTCCCCTCTTCGTCGGCCTCAACTACTACTCGACGCGGGCGGTCGGCGCCCATGCACGCGAGATCTTCCGCGACGACGCCCGCATCATCGAGCTCGCCGGGAAGCTCTCCGAGCGCACCCGTCACCCGCATCTCCTGCCCTGGGTCGCGATGATCATCATCCTGGCCGACGGCAGGTCCACGGATCAGGAGACCTTCCTGCTCAAGCACCTGGTGCAGCAGCTGCGCGAACGTCATCAGGTCGAGGACGAGGAATTCGCCGCCGCCATCGCCTTCGATCCCCTCGAGGTGTGGCGTCGCGTGCAGGCCGAGCCCGGGGACAAGAGCGACCTCGTCGACGCCGCCGAGGCCGTCGCCGCCGTCGACGGCGTCTCGAACCGGAAGGAACAGCGGGCGATCGCCGACCTGACGGCCCGGTGCTGGTGACCCCGCGATCGTGAACCCCACCAGCGGAGGTTCACGGACGCACTGCTCTCTCAGGTCGCGGCGGCCACCGCGACCAGCTCACCGGCCAGGCCCGTCAGCCGGCGCGGCCCGGACCACACCGCGGTCAGCGGCCGCGTGATCCCGCGGCCCTCGAAGGGCACCCGCAGCAGATGGCCGCGCGCGAGATGATCACGCAGGGCCAGCTCGCTCAGCACGGCTGGCCCCACGCCCGCCGCCACTGCGACCCGCACCGCCGCATTGCTGCTGAGCACCTGCGCCGGCTCGACCGGCACATGATCGGCGAGCAGCTCCTGCAGCGCCTCCCGGGTCCCCGAGCCCGGTTCGCGCACCACGAGAGGCGTCGCGGCCAGCTCGCGCAGCGAGATCTGGCCCGTGCGCGAGGCCCACTCGTGGTGCGGGCCGATCGCGACGAGGAGCTCGTCCTCCTGCACCACCCGCACCTGCAGCCGGACGGGCACGTGGGGCGTCTCGACAAAGCCGAGCTGGAGATGACCCTGCTGCACCTGGTCGATGACCTGCGCCGAGTTCAGCACCGAGACGTCGATCCGTGCATCCTGCACCCGAGCACGGACCGCGGCGAGCCACGCCGGCAACAGGGTCTCCGCGATCGTCATGCTGGCCCCCACCCGCAGCCGGGCGGGCGGCGCATCGCTCGTCTGGATCGCCCAGTCCCGCAATCCCTCCGCCGACTCGAGCACCTCCCGCGCGTGCCCGGCGAGCGCACGGCCGGACGGTGTGGGCACCGCTCCGGCCGGGTACCGCTCGAGCAGTGTGAGGCCGACGGACGCCTCGAGCTCCGCCACGGTCCGGCTCGCATTCGACTGCGCCATGCCCACCCGACGCGCGCCTGCGCCGACGCTGCCCTCCTCCACCACCGCGACGAACAGCGCGAGCGTGCGGAGATTCGGCCACCAGTCCTTGGACACTCCCATATCGAAACCGTATGCCCCGGCATGGTGATTGACAACTGCCGGTCATGCCATGGCCGTTGAAAGACTCCTCGCATGCTCCAACGCACCACCGCCCCCTCCCCCACCGCACCGCCCGCCCCCGCAGGGCGAGTGCAGAAGTACATCCCCGGGCTCCTGCTCTGCGCGGGCGCGACCCTCATCGCGATGACCGTCAACGCCTTCCTGCCCGGGGTGAGCCCGCTCATCGTCGCGATCATCGCCGGGATCGCGCTGACGAATGTGGTCCAGCTGCCTGCATCGACCTCCCCCGGGATCACGCTGGCCGCCAAGAAGCTGCTGCGTCTGGGCATCGTCTTCCTCGGGCTGCAGCTGGTGATCTCCGACATCCTCTCGCTCGGCGCACCGATGCTCGTGGTGATCGTGTGCATCGTCGGCGGCGGCCTGCTCGGCACGGTCGCGATGGGCCGGCTGCTGAAGATGCGCTCCGGGCAGGCCCTGCTCATCGCCTGCGGGTTCTCGATCTGCGGAGCCGCCGCGGTCGCCGGCGTCGAAGGGGTGACCGAGTCCGACGAGGAGGACGTGGTCACCGCGGTCGCGCTCGTGGTCATCTTCGGGACGCTGATGATCCCGCTCATCCCCTTCGCCGGCCAGCTGCTCGGCATGGACCCGTATCTCAACGGGATGTGGGCCGGTGGGTCGATCCACGAGATCGCCCAGGTGGTCGCCGCCGGAGGCATCATCGGCGGCGGCGCACTGGGCGTCGCGGTCATCGTGAAGCTCGCGCGCGTGCTCATGCTGGCGCCCATCGTCGCGATCCTCAGCCTCCGTCAGCGCCGTCTCGGACACACCTCCGCCGAGGGCACGAAGCCGCCGCTGGTGCCGCTGTTCATCATCGGGTTCCTGGCCATGGTCATCCTGCGCTCCACCCTCCCCCTGCCCACCGCCGTGCTGGACATCGGCGGCCTGCTGCAGACCGCGCTGCTGTCCGCGGCGATGTTCGGACTCGGCTGCGGGGTGAAGATCCGCAACCTCGTCCACGTCGGGGCCCGCCCGTTCATCCTGGCCGCCTGCTCGACGGTCCTGGTCGCCGGGATCGCTTTCACCGGGGTCCAGATCAGCAGCCTCCTGGCCTGAGCACGCCGCTCCCCCGCCGGAGAGTCCTCTCCCGGCCGACCCACACCCGACAGACGCAAGGACGCTCCTATGACCTCCACCCCACCAGCCCGCGTGATCGCCGCCGTCGACGGCTCCGAGTCATCCATCAAGGCGCTGCGCACCGCCGCCGAGTACGCCGCGACCCTGCAGGGGGAACTGCTCATCATCACCTGCTGGAAGGCCCCGGATTTCTACACCGGGGCCATCGCCGGTGACGCCGAGATCTTCCGGACCGAGGCCGCTCAGCAGCAGGAGGCCGCGATCGAGCGGGCGTTCCCCGGCGGCTGCCCGGTCACCGCCACGCGCCGCATCACCCACGGCCGCCCGGCACCCGCACTGGTCGCCGCGTCCAAGAACGCACAGCTACTCGTGCTCGGCACCCGTGGCCACGGCGAATTCGCGGCGCTGATCCTGGGTTCGGTCAGCCTGGAGTGCCTCACCCACGCCCACTGCCCCGTTCTGACCGTGCGTGTCTCCTCGCAGTCCTGAGGCGCCGCTCCTGCGGTGTCGACATACAGCGTTCACCTCCCACGATGACTGCTCCACGCGCCGCTCACACCTTCGGAACGAGCCCCAGACGTTGGACGAGGTGCGGCATCCCCGTACCGGGCATGGGAGGGAGCTCCTCGAGTGGCGGCTGCGGCGTGCCGTCCAGATGAGAGCGCGGCACGGCATCGCCCACGGCGTCGTAAGGGAAGTCCGACGGGATCTCCTTCGCCCCGAGCGCGTCCGGGATCAGACGGCGATAGTGCGTCTGCGCGTCTTTCTGGTCCGCATAGCGCCGCACCTGTTCGTAGTGCGCGATGAGCCACACCTCGAAGCAGGGCCGGGAGACGACGCCGTACCAGCTCCGCGCCTTCGTCGTCTGACGTGTGCAGTTGTCGAGGAAGGGGTGGCGGTCGCGTCCGTCCTCGTCGACCACGAGCCATACCTCGTCGTAACTCTTCGTATCACCGTGCGGGCTGCTGAGCTTCTTGATGAGCGTGTCGGTCTCCCCGTTGATAAACACGACCTTCACAGCAAAATTCTGCTCCGTCGCCGCCTCGGAACGCAGTGCGCGCCTCTTTAGCTCTTCCAGATAGATCTTCTCCGTCAGAGCCCCGTTGGTGACGAGCAGAATCGATGTCTTCTCGGTCCGCGGCGCCCGACGGCGCCGCCTGCGGTCAGCGGCCATCACTCTCGCCCTGGTGAATAGGTGAGGCGATGAAGCGCATCAGGAGCCCGTCGTCGATGTCGGGGACCGCCCCGAACTTGCCTGCCAGGTATCGGCGCTCGCTGTTGTTGCCGGCGCGGTTCTCGAAGTCCGCCTGGGAGAAGAGCTCGGAGCGACCGTCCTCTGCCTTCTCCACGAACCACACGTGCTGGGGCTCGAGCATCCGGGCCGGGGAGTTGCCGAGGAGCGAGACGTCGTGACTCGTGAACAGCAACTGCGCGCCGTGCGGGTTGAGGTGGGGATTGAGGAACAGGCTGACCACGTACCTTGCGAGATCCGGGTGCAGGCTCGCGTCGAGTTCGTCGATCAACAGCACGCTGCCCTGCCGCAGCGCATCCAGAGCATGCCAAGCGGTGGTGAGCCACGTGATCGTCCCGGAACTCTCCCGATGGAGCGGGAGCTCGAAGATATCCCCGCCGCTTCCCTGATGCCGGAACGTGATGATGTCGCGGAGCGTGGGTACACGGTCCTCCTCGACCTCCTCCCCGTCGTCCAAAGCCTTCAGAACCCGGAGCAGTCGTACCCGGTCCTCCTCCGAGACCTCCTCGGAGCGCACCTCGATGGCTTCGACTCCGAGATCGGCGGTGCGCACCAGCGCTTTGAGGAGGTTCACCTGGGTGTCCGGCGCAGCCACCATCTCCATCACGACGCGGTGGAGGACATCCTCGCTCTGCCGATCTCGGAAGGTGATGTGGTCGATGCCCACGTCGGCAAGGAGGGTCGAGGCGATCGGGGCCAGCACCGGGTGCCCATACTTGTGTGCCGTAGCCAGGAAGAGCATGCCGGGCTTCGTCACCCGCCGCACTTCGGCAGTCGGACCGGTCAGGGACGCCCCGGCTTTCACCACGACCTCGGACTCCTCCTCACCCTGTGTGCGGGTGAAAAGTTTCCGTGCCGTGCCCTTAGGGTATGCGGAGAGGATCTCCCGCACGATCCCTGACGGCCCGGCCTCGACCTCGTAGCGGTGACGCACCCCTCGGGCGATGAACTCCACGTCGAACAGCACGGGTTCTTCACGGAGGTCGCCGCTCAGCGAAGGCTGGTGGATCCTCCCACTGCCCGGACTTCTCAGCGCGAGGGACAGTGCGAGAATCGCTTCGAGCACAGTCGTCTTGCCGGCCGCGTTAGGGCCGTAGATGGCCGCGACACGCTCGGTGACGTCCGACCAGGACTGGCCCGCGCGGGGAACGTTGGTGCGGAAAGTGGGCGAGGCCAGGGTCAGCTCGGCGTAGTCGGCGAAGCTGCGGAAGTTCTGGAAGCCGAAGGAAAGCAACACGCCGTCAACCTACCGCGCTAAGGTACATATAGGAAGTTATTTCCCGATCTGCTCACAACTCGACGTGTTCGCGGTGAGGCGCAGGCTGCCGTTGAGCCGGTGGTGTCCACGAGCCGCGTCGCGACACAGAGGCACCCTGCGGTCGTCGTCCCCCGCCACGCGCGTCGGCGGTGCGGCGATCCCGCGCGGGCACGTCGTCCTGCAGCGCCTGGACCCTGGCCTGCAGGGCATCGAGGCGCGGCGCTAATCTGCGGGATTAGGCCAGCGGGATCGCCGACGTCCCCACGGGGAGGGCGTTCAGGCAGGCGTGCATGCGCGATCCGATGAGCAGCCGCGCCCCGGCGATGGTCTTCCGCTTCTTGAGCTCCTTGCGGCCCAGACACCTCTCTGGGTCGCCCAGGCACTGCTCCCTGCCCCTGGCGATGATCGCGAAGCCGGCACGGTTCAGCCCCTCGGAGACGGCGGAATGCTGGGTGACCGCGCCTTGCCGTCCGCGCCCTCCTCGAGGGGCATATATGCGATGCCCGACGTGCACTCCCCGAGAGCCCCGGCCCACAGCGGCCAGCAGCACCGGGCGGACTCGAGGGGCTGTGCGACGTGCCGCTGGCGGATGTGTGCACCCGCAACGACTTCGCCGGCGGCTCCATCCCTGGCGCCCAACAGCTCTCCTGCGGGAAGGTGCTGTTCCATCAGAGCGAGCTGTCGGAACCGGATTTCGGTCAGATCGTGACCTTCTGTCAGTCCGGGTTGCGCAACACCGTGGCATCCTCCGCCCTGCGTCGCGCCGGCTTCGACGTCAGAGAATCCAGCTCGAGCCGCCGACGTGGGCTGTCGTCCGAACGCGCTGGAGTCGTCGTGCGCGCACCATCGAGCCGCTACGCACATACCATTGCAGGTATAATCGCTCCATGTCTCTCCCCGTCTCAGATGCGCCCGGTCTCGTCAGAGCCGCGCGCCGGGACGCCGGCATGACTCAGCGGGACCTCGCCGAGGCTGTGGGGGCACAGCAGCCACACATCGCCGGTATCGAGTCGGGCCGCCGCCCTGTCTCCCCTGAACTGCTCGAGCGGCTGCTGGCGGCAGCCGACTACCGACCGTCTCTGGCCCTGGCCGCACTTCGCGACGAGCTCATCGCACTCGGCGCGCGTCGCGGCATAATGAACATCCGGGTCTTCGGATCCGTCGCACGCGGCTCCGATCACCACACCTCGGACATCGATCTGCTCGTCGATGTCCCTCAGGAGGCTGACCCCCTGGGGTTCGCGATGTTCGTGGCCGAGGCGACCGATCTGCTCGGCTTCCCCGTGGAGGCCGTCGTCGACGCACCGGAGGTCCATCCGCACCTCCGCCGATCAGCGGTGCCGCTATGACCATGCCCGGTGACCACTCGGCCGATGCACCCCGATGGTCCGTGCGACCGCGCACTGCGGCGTCGGCCCAGGGCGCTCCCACCGTCGTCCAGAGCCTGCGCGATGAGCTGGTGAAGATCGAACGGCGTCTCGAGGTTGTGATCCACCAGGGTCGGGAGGCATTCACGGAGGGCTCCGGCTCCTATGACCGCGCGACCGTCGCAGTGCTGCGTCTCGCCGCTCTGTTCGAGGACTCGAGCCGGTTTGCCCCGTATCTCACCGTCGTCACGCTGGACGAGCGCCGCGGGATCGTGACCACCCGGAACATCGCCTCGCACAGCGGCTGCGGCGCGCTGAACACCGAGATCTTCTGGCGCACCGTCACCGAACGCCTCCCCGAGGTGATCGCCAGGATCCGCGCGGCGATCGATTCCTGAGCCCACCTTGCCTGCGCTGCCAGGCGATCCCGACCTCACTGTGGGTCTCCCGTGAAGCGATAGTAGAAACCAGGACCACGACGGCTCTCACGTGACGGCGCGAGATCACCCTGGTGCTCCAGTGCTCGCAGCACGCCGCCGACGTTCGTGCGAGCAGCACCCGCGATGCTCCCGAGTTCCGTCGTGCTGATGCGCCCCCGCGCCTGCGCATACGAGCGCGCGATCTGCTCGCGCGAGGGTGGCCGACTCGTGACTCCCGACGACCGGCGGAGAGCAGCGAGAGCCTCGACGCTCTCGACATCCATCGCGACGGACGGCACTGGCGCCGATGGTGGGATGCCGTCGATCTCTTGACACACCGGCCGTTCGGCACGGCGGTGATCCAAGAGCCTCTCCACCGCCTGGCGAGACTCCTCGACCGTCAGCTGAAGCAGAGGGTGGAGATCGACCGGATCAGTCCACCTCTGCGCAGACAGGTGATGGAGAGTCATCAGGACCCTGAGGTCTCGACGCGGGTCGGGCTCGATGCTCGAGATCCACTCGATCCATCCCAGATCCGGGCGCTCACCCGCAAGCACCGTTCGTACGGCGACCCCGTCGAGCTCTTCGATCACGGGCGACGGGTGCCCATGGCGGATCATGTCTGCGAACATGCGGTCCACCCCGACCCCCTGCCGTTCGGCGATCCTCAACGTGGCCAGCAGCTGACTGAGGTCCTTGTTCCGGGAGACCGGTGGGTGATTGATGATGTTGTCTCTGCGCACGCCGCCATAGAACCCGCCCGGGCTCGTGACCCGCAGCGTCCTGCCGATGTGCTCCACCGTCGTCGGTCTCTCGTCTGTCCATTCCCGATGGGCGACGCCATTGACGATCGCTTCTCGCACGGCGCGTTCCGGGAGCGCTCGGACGCGCCCGATCACCAGGCCCCGTTCGACATGCACTTCGGGGTTGTATGCCCGCACCACGGCGAAGACCTCCGCGAGCTCCTCGAGCACCGATCGTCCCGGGTCGTGGACCCGTTCCTCGCTGTCCGCACCTGCGCCAGGGCGTCGGATGAGGTCCAGTGCCGCAGTCCGGCGCCCAGCGAAGAGCAGCGCACCGGCGTTGGTGAGCGTGCCGTCATCCTTGAGGACGGCCAACCGCCGCAGCAGGTCATCTTCCGAGGCCTCGGCGAGGTCCTCCGCGCGTGGGTCTCCCGAGAGCTGCAGGAAGTCGCGGGCGATCTGCACCGCCTGGGCACGGACCTGAGAGGGCTGCAGGCCACTGCTCTGCGCCGACCAGTCGTAGCCCCAGGCGCGCGAACGTCGTTCGTGCCATGCGGCAGGGTCGACGTCTTGGCACTGGTCGCCGACGCGCCAGGTGATCCTGTTCTGCCATCGGATCGGTTCGACGGCCGGCGGACAGCGGATGATGAGTACGCGCGCACCGCGCACCTGTGCTTCCGTGACGACCGTCGTGTACGCCTGCTGGAGCAGTTGGTAGAGGCGGACCTGCAGCCAGTCGACGTCGAGCTCCGCCCCGATCGGGGTCGCATCGGCGGCGACCCCGACGATCAGCGCTCCGCCGCCGGGGGAGTTCGCCATGCACGCGACCTCGCCTGCGAGCTTCTTCGCTGCGGACTCGTTGCGAGGCCCTCCTGGACGGAGAACTCCTCCCGCGTCCCGTCGTCCTGCCTCCTCCTTGAAGTCAAACAGGCGTCGCTCGCCGGGTTTCTCACCTCGCTCGAGGGCTCGGAGAGCATCATGGACGGCGTCGGCGACCGGATCGATCCCGAAAAGTGTCATGAGGCGGCGCCCTCTCCGTCAGCCATACTTTTCTCTGCATAAAAGTATACAGACAGCGCGATCCGGGACATGCTCATACTTTTTCACTCCTCAAAGTATGGCTGCTCCGTTCCGCACGATCTCCCCATACTTCTGCAGCCACATCCTCATCCTGATCGCGTGACGCAGAGCCGGGATCGCCGTACGCAGCAGAGGCATCGACGCTACGGTGCCTCACTCCCCGTCGGTCGCCACCACCACGGGCCACGCCCCGTCGGAGTGGTTCGCCAGCACCGAGGCGGTGATCCCGGTCGCGGGATCGTGCCAGGTGCGCGCGGAGACTCCCGCGTCATAGCCCTCGAGGATCAGCAGCTCGGAGTCCAGGCCGCGCCAGAAGCCGCGCCCGTAGCGCATCTCCTCGTCCTCGACCACGACGCGCGGGGCCGTGAGCGCCTCGAGCGTGGAGGGGGAGACGATGCGCCCCTCGAGCAGCGCGGGCCAGAACGCAGCGAGGTCGGCGGCGGTGGTGACCGCGCCGCCGTCGCCGCTGCCCCGCACCGGGAGGTGCAGCGCATTGGTGCGCAGCCCCTCCTCCTCGAGATAGCTGCGCGCCACGTCCCCGCCGAGCTCATCCATCCGCGGATAGTCCGTCGCGGTCATGCCGGCCGGGGCGAGCACACGGGTGCGGACGAGCTCGTGGAAATCGCAGCCGGCGACCCGCTGGGCGAGCAGGGCGAGCAGCACGTACCCGGCGTTGTTGTACTCGAAATGGTCACCGGGGATGCTCACCTGCGGGTGGCCGTCGAGGACACTCAGGAAGTCCTCCGTGTCCACGAGGGTGTGGACGGGGACCTCGAGCACGTGGTCGGTGATCTCCGCCGCGCTCTCGTCGAGGTAGTCGCCGATCCCCGAGGTGTGGGCCAGCAGGTGCTGGACCGTGACCGCGTCGTCGACCTCGGGCAGGTCCTCGCCGAGCAGCGGGCGCACCGGGGCGTCCAGGGCGAGGGCGCCATCATCGATCAGCGCACCGATCGCGAGGGCGGTGAAGCCCTTGGAGATGCTGGCGACCCCCAGGCGGTGCCCGGGGGTCATCGCGATCTCATAGGCGCGATCGGCGAGGCCGTAGCCCTGCTCGAGCACGGTGGTGCCGCCGTGGTCCACGCGGATCACGCCGCTGAAGGCGCTGTCCTCGACGGCGGTATGGAGGGTGGCGGCGAGCTCGGCAGCAGAGCGGCGCGCCGCGTCCGGGGCGGGGTCGTCAGCGTTGTCGGTCATCATGCGGGCACCGTATCGAAGAGTTCCGGCCGGTCACAGCGATTTATCGGCGGATTCCGAGATCCGGCGATGATCGGGCCGAAGCCGCTCCGAACATTTCCGGTGGGCGGGGCGTCATCGCACCGCGAAGCTTCTGGTCACTCTCCGTACACACCACGAGGCTCCGGCTCCGCGGGTATGCGGGATCCGGAGCCTCCTGGTCGCTGCGAGCTGTCAGCTCCTCGAGCTGCGAGCGCGGCGGATGAGCAGGGCGCCACCGATGACCAGCATCAGCGCCAGTCCGAGGAGGCCTGCGGTCTCGAAGCCGGTGCGAGCGAGGTCGCCGTCCTTCTTCTCCGCGGGCTTCTTCTCGGTCTCGGGCTGCTGCTCACCCTCCGGCTGCTCGCCGTCCTCCGGAGCGGGCTCCGGCTGGGGCTGCGGCTCGGGGTCGGCTCCGGGTCCGGAGTCGGTTCCGGGTCCGGCGTGGGCTCCGGGTCGGCCTGCAGGATGAAACCGAAGTCGAGCGTGTCATCACGCTGGCCGTCCTCGGTCAGGCCCTGCGACGAGGCGGTCCAGGTCGAGGAGTCGCCGTCACGGCTGCCCTCGTTCTCGATCGTCGGCAGGTAGGGCTCGAGAGCCTCCGCCGAGCTGTCGCGGTCGACGCTCACCGTGTAGGACTGGCCCTCCTCGAGCACCGGAAGGTTCTCGAAGGTGTAGTAGCCGTTCGCGTCGGTGGTGGTCGGGCGCACGGGCTCGCCGTTCCCGTCGGTGACGGGCTCGCCGTCCGGGCCGGAAAAGAGGAGCGCCGCACCGCCCGAGGGTGCACGATGGCCCCATGAGAATCGCAGTGACAGGTGGCTCGGGAAAGCTCGGGCGAACGGTGGTCCGGCATCTGCGGGACCACGGGCACCAGGTGGTGAACCTGGACCGCTCCGGCGAGCGCGGCGAAGGTTTCGTGCAGATCGATCTGACCGATGCCGGCCAGGTGCTCGATGCGCTCACGGGCATCGATGAGCAGGCGCCGCAGGGTTTCGATGCCGTCGTGCATCTGAGCGCGATCCCGGCCCCGGGCCTGGCGACCAACACCGCGACGTTCCACAACAACCTGCTGGGCACCTACAACGTGTTCACCGCCGCGCTCAAGGCAGGGATCCGGAACATCGTCACAGCCTCCAGCGAGACCGTCCTCGGGCTCCCCTTCGACACCCCGCCGCCGTACATCCCGGTGGATGAGGAGTACCCCGCCCGCCCGGAGTCCACCTACTCGCTGTCCAAGCATCTCGAGGAGCAGCTGGCGATCGAGCTCACGCGGTGGCATCCGGAGCTGAAGATCATCGCGCTGCGGTTCTCGAACGTCATGGACGAGGAGGACTACGCCGCCTTCCCCTCCTTCGACGCCGATGCGCAGCTGCGCCGCTGGAACCTCTGGGGCTATGTCGACGGCCGCGACGGCGCCGCGGCCGTGCGCCTGGCGCTGGAACACCCGGCCACCGGCTTCGACCGCTTCATCATCGCCGCCGCGGATACCGTCATGTCCCGCGACAACACCGAGCTCGTCGCCGAGGTGTTCCCCGGCACGCCGGTGCGCGGCGACATCTCGGGCCATGGCACGCTGCTGTCGATCGACAAGGCCCGCACCGTGCTGGGCTACGGCCCCAAGCACAGCTGGCGCTGAGGCACCCCCGGCAGCTCAGGGCGCCGGTGGCATCGCCGACATCGCCCGCCTCCCCCTCATGCCAGGGAGAGGAAGAGCTTCTCCAGCTCCTTGCGGTCCAGCTCCTGGTCAGGGCTGTTCATGCACTGCTCCATGCCGCTGGCGATGATCGCGAAGCCGGCGCGGTCCAGCGCCTTGGAGACGGCTGCGAGCTGGGTGACGACGTCCTTGCATTCACGCCCCTCCTCGATCATGCGGGTGACGGCGGCGAGCTGGCCCTGGGCGCGCTTGAGGCGGTTGATGACCGGGGTCATGTCGGCGGGGTCGAGTTCCATGGCGATCTCCTGACGGCATCTGCTGGCGGCGACGACTCCCCGATCGTATACCCCCAGGGGTGTTGCTCATATCCCACGGGTGCGCGCCGACCCACCAAAGCGGGCTGCATCCACCATCCCTGGCCAGAACACTCACCTGGGCGAGAGAATGAACGCGTCACCACTGGGCCGCGACCCGTCCGCCCCGACCTTGTATACCCCCAGGGGTACTTGATACCCTTGGGGGTATGCGCGGTCTCATGATCGCAGGATGCAGCACTTCAGGAGGATCCATGCTTCTCGAACGCATTTATGACGAAGACCTGTCCCAGGCCAGCTACTTCATCGGCTGCCAGGCCGAGAACGTCGCACTGGTGGTCGACCCGCGCCGCGACATCCAGATGTACCGCGACCTCGCCGCGCAGCACGGGATGACCATCACTGCCGTCACCGAGACCCACATCCACGCCGATTTCCTCTCCGGGACCCGGGAACTGGCCGCCGCGACCGGCGCCTCCACATACGTCTCCGGCGAGGGCGGGGAGGACTGGAGCTACGGCTTCGATGCCGAGCTCCTGCGCGATGGCGACACCCTCACGCTCGGCAACCTCACCATCACCGCCCGCCACACCCCGGGCCACACTCCCGAGCACCTCTCCTATCTGGTGACCGACGGCGCCTTCGCCGACGAGCCCGGCTACTACCTCACCGGGGACTTCGTCTTCTCCGGCGACCTGGGCCGGCCCGACCTGCTGGACGAGGCCGCCGGTATGGAGAACACCCGCTTCGAGGGAGCGAAGCAGCTGTTCGCCTCGCTCAAGAGCGGCTTCCTCACCCTGCCCGACCATGTGCAGGTCTTCCCCGGCCACGGCGCCGGCTCCGCCTGCGGCAAGGCGCTGGGTGCCCTGCCGTCCACCACCGTCGGCTACGAGCGCAGGTTCGCCTGGTGGGCGCCCTACCTCGAGCGCGATGATGAGCAGGGCTTCATCGACGAGCTGCTCGACGGTCAGCCCGACGCCCACGCCTACTTCGCGCGGATGAAGCGCCAGAACAAGGCGGGCCCGGCGCTGCTGGGCGAGCGCCCCGCACCCCGCCCCATGGGCACCGATGTGCTCGTCCGCGGCCTCGAGGACGGCACCTTCGCCCTGGTCGACACGCGCCCCGTGGACGAGGTCCACACCGGGACCGTGCCGGGCGCCCTGAGCATCCCCTCCCTCGGCAAGGCCGCGACCCACATCGCCTGGGCCTTCGATCCCGAGAGCGATGCGGCCCAGCTGGTCGTCCTCGCCGAGGACGCCGACGTCGCCGCGGACTACGGCGACCACTTCGTGCGCGTCGGGGTGGACTCCCTGACGGGGTACGTCTCCTCCCTCGACGGCCTGCCCAGCACGGTCCCGGCGACGGTCTCGCCGGCTGATCTCCAGCAGCTGCAGGCCGAGGACTCCACCGCCTTGCTGCTGGATGTGCGGGGTCGCAGCGAGCACACGAACGGCACCATCTCCGGCGCCGAGCAGCTCTCGGCCGGCAAGGTGCTGTTCCACCAGGACGAGCTGCCCGCCCGGGAGGCCGGGCGCCTGATCACCTTCTGCCAGTCCGGGCTGCGCAATTCCGTGGCCGCCGCCTCCCTGCGCCGCGCCGGATACGACGTGGTAGAGCTCGAGGGCAGCTATGCCGGATGGTCCCGCTGGACCGCCGACCAGCACGATCTCGCGGCCGCCGGGGAGGACGCCCGCTGACCGTCCCCCACCCCTGAACCCTCACACCTCCAAGGAGAGCACCATGTGCAGAGCAGTCACCTGCCGCAGCTGCGGCAAGACCACCTGGGCCGGCTGCGGCCAGCACGTCGACCAGGTGATGAAGAACG
Organism: Brachybacterium avium; assembly: GCF_002216795.1. Taxonomy (NCBI): domain Bacteria; kingdom Bacillati; phylum Actinomycetota; class Actinomycetes; order Micrococcales; family Dermabacteraceae; genus Brachybacterium; species Brachybacterium avium. The sequence goes on from NZ_CP022316.1 coordinate 1,452,133, forward strand.
TCCCGCAGGCCGAGCGCTGCCCGGGACACGCCGAGGAACCGAAGCGCCCCGGCTTCTTCGCCCGACTCCTCGGGCGCTGACCCGCGACGCGCACGCGGACGCGGTCAGCAGTCGTGGTGACAGGCGAAGCGCCGCTCATGCCTTGAGACGTTTCTCCACGAGTGACAGGGCCGCCTCCCGCGCCTCCCGACCTCGGTCACCTCGGTACACCAGGAGCACCTGCACGAGGGACTCGATCACCAGCGCGAGAGCTGCCCGCGAGGTGTGGAGCAATTCGTCGGGAAAGGACTCACTGACGGGCGGGATCACCATGACCGCATCGGCGAGGGCGACCAGGGGCGCTCGCGCGAACGAGGTCATCACCAATACTTTTGCTCCCGCAGCCCGGGCGGTGCTGGCAGCGGCCAGACTATCTTTCGTGGCACCTGATCCGGAGATCACCAGGCACACCGAATCAGGCTCCAGGCTGCCCGCTGCAATCTGCTGAGCGAGTGAATCCTGGAGGAACTCAGCCGGCCGACCGGCAGAGCTGAGCCGCATGGCAGCATCGAGTCCGAGCGGCGCTGACAGTCCGGCGGCCACGATGACCACGCGGCGGGCCTCGTGAAGAGCCGCCACGAAATCGGTCACTGCCTCCTCCGTCAAGGCCTCGGTCAGTCGCGGCAGACTATGGCCGAACTTCTCGATCGTGCCACGCAGCAGCCCTACGGAGTTGTCGTCATCCGAGCGCGAGGGAAGGAACGACAGTTCCCGAGCCAGCGCAACCCGCATCTGAGGGAAACCGTCGTAGCCGAGGCTCTTCGCCGTGCGGATCACACTCGCCCGGCCGACTCCGACCCGATTGGCGAGTTCCTGGGCCGTGCACTCCACGGCTGCGGCGAGGTCAGCCGCGATCGTGTCCACCACCCGGCGTTCGCTCGGCTGCAGTGAGGGGGTCAGAGTGGCGATCCGCGCGGATACCGGCGTCTCAGTGGGACCTGTCCATGCCACGGGGGCGGGCTCCTTCCATGATGCGGCGACGGATCGACCCGGAGATCAGATCGAAGCACATCGTGATGGCCACCACGACGATCAACAGCATCCCGACAGTGTCCCACTCGCGGAAGTTCGCGTAATTGGCCAGCATGCTCCCGATGCCGCCCGCCCCGACGAGTCCCAGCACGGCCGACATGCGAATGTTCAGCTCGAACCGGTACAGCGCGAACGACATCAGGGCCGGGGCAGCCGCGGGCCAGAGCGCCCAACGAGTCGTCTCGAGGGTGTTGCCGCCGGCGGCACGAACTGCTTCGGATGCTCCCTCCTGCGCGGACTCGATCGTCTCGTACACCCACTTGCCCTGCGTGCCGATCCCGGCGATCCCCAGCGCCAGGGCCCCCGTGAATGGGGTCAGTCCGGTGACGGTGAGGAGGATCAGCGCGATGATCACCTCGGGCACGGCCCGGATGATCGCGAAGACGCCCCGCAGCAGGTACCGCAACCAGGTCGGCCCGACGCCCCGAGCGGCGAGCATTCCCAGAGGGATCGATGCCACCACGCAGCCGATGGCCCCGAGCCACGCCATCGAGACCGATCGCCAGGTCTCGAACAGTGCACGTGGCAGCTTGTCCCAGTTCGGATCGGCGAACATCAGCTGCAGGTAGTTGACCACCCGGCTGGGCACGTCGCCCAGCTTGGTCCACTCGATGTCGAGGCCGGCGGTGGCGATCAGGATGATCACCCCGACCACCACGGCGAGGATCGTTGCCGGCGCCCGGGACGGCGGCACGGGCAGGGTCGCCGATGCGCGCCGCGGCGTAGAGGTGAGGGTCATCGCAGCCTCCTCCGCAGCGCGGTGGAGCAGGCCTCGATGAGGACGATGACCACGAGGATCTCGAGGATGATCACGGAGACGTCGCCGTACATGTAGAAGCCGCGCCGCTCATCCAGGAGCCGCCCGATCCCGCCGGCACCGACGATCCCGAGGATCGCTGAGATGCGGACGTTCAGCTCGAGTGAATACAGCCACTGGTTCGCGAACAGCGTCCATGACTGTGGCAGCAGTGTGACCTTGTTGATCTGCGCCTGGGTGCCTCCGGCGGCTTGACCGGACTCGAGATATGGATGGTCGGAGGAGTCGATCGCTTCGGAGACGAGTTTGACCACCACACCCAGGTCGAACAGGAAGAGGGTGACGAACCCGGGCAGGGTGCCGACCCCGAGCATCGCTACGAGAACGGTCGCGTACACCAGGTCAGGTACCGCACGGTTGACGTTGATGATGAACCGCACGAGTTGGCGGGTCACGGGGTTCGGATTGCTCGGTCGTGCCGCCCACAGGGTCAACGGGATCGAGACGATGGCCGCGAACGCCGCGCCGGCGACGGCCATCGCGAGCGTCTCCAGCATCGGGCTCACGGTGCGGGGCAGGAACGCGAAGTTGGGATGCAGGAGCTGGTTCACCTTCGTGGCGCCATTGCTCCAGTTGCGCACCAGTGCCGAGAAGTCGACGTCGACGCCGCCGATGGCCGGCAGGCAGGTCAGCACCGTGAAGATACCGATCGCTGCGGTGGCACCCACGGCCGGCCAACGCCTGCGTGAACGCTCGGGCAGCTGCAGCGGAGCGGTGGCGCGCTCGGTCACCTCTGACTCCCCAAATGGTCATCGGTCTGCACCGGTCGACCATAGATCTGCGCGAAGTCGGCGTCGGTGGCGGTGCCCGCGGGACCGTCGTAGACGACCTCGCCGTCGCGCAGCCCGATCATGCGGTTCGCGTATTGGCGGGCCAGATCCATCATATGGATGTTGATGAGCACGGTCAGCCCGCGGTCGGCGTTGATGCGGGCCAGGTCGCCCATCACGGCATGTGCAGTCGGCGGGTCGAGGCTGGCGACCGGTTCGTCGGCGAGCATGATCGATGGTTCCTGGGCCAGTGCCCGGGCAATCGCTACCCGTTGCTTCTGGCCGCCGGAGAGGGAACTGGCCCGGGTCCAGACCTTCTCGAGCATCCCGACCGAATCGAGTGCCTGCAGTGCAAGGTCCTTATCGGCGGCCGTGGTGAGCCCGAGCAGTGTGCGATAGGTCGGCGTGTGAGCGAACCGGCCGACGAGCACATTGTTGAGCACGTTCACCCGGTCGGCCAGATTGAAACCCTGGAAGATCATTCCGATATGGCCGCGCAGTTCGCGCAGGCGTCGCCCGCGCAAGCTGGTGACGTCGTGTCCGCCGACCGTCACGGTGCCCGAGGTGGCGGTCACCAGACCGTTGATGGTGCGGATGAGGGTGGATTTCCCGGATCCTGACAAGCCGACCACCGAGACGATCTCCCCGGCGCCGATGTCTACGGAGACGTTCCGCAGGGCCCTGGTGCCGTTCGGGTAGGTGACGCTGACATCGTCCAGGGAGATGGACCACGGCGCTGAGCTCTCCGAGGACTGGGCCGGTGGGGACTGTTCCGTCATGTGATTCGGCCTATCGGTGAGGGGGCAGACGGGACGTCAGTTGGTGAACTGTTCGAGCACTTCGCCGTAACGATCGATCTCGTCCTCGGCGGTCTCGTCGGTCCAGTCCGATAGTCCGACGAGGTCGAACATGACCGTGGCGGCCTCATCGGACGAGGAGGCGTAGTCATCCATCAGTTCGGTCAGCTCAGCGACCAGGTCGTCGGGCAAGGAGTCGGCGACGGCGACGCCACCGTTGGGGATCATGTCGGTATAGGCGAAGGCGACCGTCTTCTCAGCCACGTCGGGTGCCTCGTCGAGCACGTCCACGCGGGCGTCCCAGTACGCGAAGCCGACCTCGGCATCACCGTTGTAGACGGCCAGGATGGCGTTGTTGTTGCCCTCGACGGGGATCTGGTCGATGTCCTGATCGGTGTCGATCCCCTGTTCCTTGATGCTCACGATCGGGTACTGGTACCCGGCGGGGGAGGTGGCTGCCTGCAGCGCGACGGGAGTGTCGGCGTCGATCTTGGCGAGAGCCTCGAGACCACCGGGGCCCTCGCCGGTCGCCTCGGACCCGGGCTCGATTCCGTTGCAGTAGGAGAATTCGTCGTCGGAGGCCTCGTAACTGGCGGTCACGACCTCCCCGTCGCAGTACTTGTCGGGGTTGTTCGTCACGGCCATCGAGGCATAGGACGTGGCTCCGAACCGGACATCGCGCAGGATCAGTTCGGCGTCGAACTGCGTTGTGGCGTGGTAGAGGGAGCCGGCGTCGGTGATGATGACCTGGGACTGGCCTGCGCCGAGAGCCTCGACGGTGGCCGCGTAGTCCGTGGCCACCACGCCATTGACCTCGATTCCGAGCCCGTCGGAGAGGTATTCGGTCAGCGGGTCGAGCGCTTCGGCGAGATCCTCTCCCTGGACGGAGGGGACCAGCGAGATGGTGAGTTCTTCCGGCCACTCGCCGTCGTCGGCTCCGTCGGGGGAGCTGCAGCCGGCGAGTGCGAGGGCGGCTACGGCCAGCACGGCAGGTATTGCTGAGGAGATTCGCATGTCAGAGGGCCCTTCCGGGAGCTTGGCCGGTGCTCAACGGCACCGGAGTCGGGGTAGGCGATTGAGTGGCCCAAGTCAGGATGTCGTCGTACAGGTCGGTGAGGGTGGCGCCGCGCATGGTCACCGTTCCGGCAGGGTCGGTGACCCCGACCAGGGCCGTGTCCGCTCCCAGGAGTTGGGCGGGGGCGAGGTCGTTCTCCCAGATATCGCCGACGGCGAGCGTCGGTCCGTGGGCGAGATGGGCGGCGATGATCGGTCCCAGTCCCGCCGGCTTACCGACGGCGCAGTGCACACCGGCGAGCGCATCTGTGACTCCGAGGACGGACAGGGCGCGGTCGATTCCCACCTCGGGGGCGTTCGTGGCGAGCACGCAGACCGCACTGCGCGCGAGCTCTGCCATGAAGTCCCCCAACCCATCGGGTGCGTGGATAGGCGCGGCGCCGGTTGCCAGGAGCTCCCGGCTGTGCAGGTAGGCAGCGGAGAGCTGGTCGTCGGTGGCCCCGTGCTCGAGGGCAGCGACCCGGACGGCATCGTAGGCGTCCTTGAACGGAGTGCCACCCGCGTCGAAGCGCCCGATCGCCTCCTGGCAGGCCGTGACGACATGTTCCCCGACCAACGGGCCGAGGCTGGCGGCGTAAGCATCGAGTGGGCCGCGACCCAGAGCGAGGGTGCCGTCGAAGTCGAAGACGACGGTGCGACGTTGCATGGTCGATCCGATCTGGAGTGGACGTTACGGCCAGACTTTAACTGCAATCGGGCCCGTTCGTCCAGAGCTTGCGTCGACTCGTCACGAACGCCCACGAAACGGTGCCGTTGCCGCATCGGGTGGATGTCGGGGCCACCCGCCCGATCGCCGCTTGTGCACAACTCGCGTACAGGCATAGGGTGTGTTATAAGCGGAACGTACCCGCTCCGTGGTGAACCAGCTCGACGCGAACCCCGTGCCGGGCGTGACGTCGAAGCTCCTCAGTGGAGCTCACGATCGGAGAGTCGTCGATGATCACCGACCCCACCACTCCCAACGCCGCACAGATGAGAATGCGCTCCCCGGTGCAGAGGGCCGCCCTGTTCTGCGGCCTCGGCTTCCTCGCCCTCGGCTTCGCCGGCTTCGTCCCCGTCCTGACGATGAACTTCAATGCGATCGAGATGGGTTCCGGCTCGGACGCGATGTTGCTGGGCATCTTCCAGGTGTCTGTGATGCACAACGTCATCTTCCTGCTGCTCGGCCTCGGCGGTCTCGGCCTGTCCAGGCTCTCCAGCACGGCGCGGTGGTATCTCCGTGTCGGCGGGATCGTCAACGTGCTGCTGTGGATCTTCGGGCTGCTGGTCGACAAGGGCTCGATGGCGAACTTCGTCTCGATCAACCTCTTCGACGACTGGCTGTACTTCGTCCTGGCGCTGACCATGATCGGCCTGTCGTTCCTTCCCCATCACGAGGATCGGTTGAACCTGCGCGGCTCCTGATCCGGCGCGGTGAGCGCCGCCGGCGAACGGTCAGCGCCGCAGGTCTGCCAGCATCGCGTCGTATCCGGAGCGGAAGTCCGGATGGCGCAGCCGGCCGAATAGCTGCTTCCGCAGCGCTCCGCTCATCACCGTGCCGTGACCGGGGTCAGGCTCGACAGTGGGCGGGACAGGCAGTGCGAGCCGATCAGCGATATGCGTGACCACCTCGCCGAGACGCGCTGGTGCCTCATCGACGGCATGCAGCAGCGTCGGCGGATCCGGGTGCTCGAGCAGTGCGACCAGGATGCGTGCGAGATCCTCCTCGTGGATCCGGTTGGTGCGTCGCCGGTGCGCGATGGGCCGCCCCTCCCGCACCGTGCGGAGCATCCGGTCCCGGCCGGGACCGTAGATCCCCGCCGGCCTCACCACGAGCGCGCCGAAGAGGTCCCGCGCCGCCTGCTCGCCGTCCAGGAGGCTGCGGGCCCGTTCGCCGAGCGGCTGCGGGGCATCGTCCTCGGTGAGCACGGGGGCGGGGTCGGCTCGGCCTGCGTACCCCTCGAACACCCGGGTGGAGGAGACGAACACGGTGCGTGCCGGGAGCTGCGGGAGGGCGGCGGCCAGGTGGCGCAGCACCGTCGTGTACCCGCCGGCGGCCTCGGGCGGCGGCAGGGTGATGACCATCGCGTCGACCTCGGGGAGCATCCGGTCCGCGCGCTTCGCCAGATCCGCCGGCACGGCGTAGAACCCCTCGGGCAGGCCGCTCACGTCGCGGCGCAGCGCGTGCACCTCTCCCCCAGCTCCCACCAGCGCCGCGCCGGCGCGGCGTCCGAGCCGGCCGCAGCCCACCCACAGGGTGCGCGCCGGGACGAGATCGCTCACGCGTCCTTCTCCTCGGTGTACATCCGCTGCCGCTCGCGCTGGCCGTGGGTGAGGCTGCGCAGATCGGTCTCCTTGTCGAAGCTCGATCCCAGCGCCCCGGCGACGATCCCCATCGCCGCACTCAGCCAGGCGATGTCCAGATATCGCACCACCTCGGCATCACGCCCGATGACCTCGGACAGGTACTGCGGGGCGATCACGATGAGCCCTCCGGCGAAGATCAGCACCACGAGGGTCAGATACAGCAGGCCGACGATCATCAGCAGGGTGAGCACGGTGGAGAGGTTGTAGAGCAGCACCACCCGGGCGAGGCCCTGATTCCTCGGTGCATCCCAGAGCTTGTTGCCGACGATCAGCCAGGCCGTGATCGCGAGCATCGCGAGCACCCCGATGCCCACCAGACGCGTGGTGCTCAGGTACATCGACATCGACCAGATCGAGCTGTAGAAGATGCCGAAGGCCCCGGTCGCGGCAGCGGCCGCCAGAGCGCTGGAGAGCCTCGGCGCGGTGCGCAGCGGCTCGTTGCCCATCACCATGCCGGTCACCGTCCGGGCGCCGCCGAAGAACCGCGACCCCAGCAGGAGCGGATGCTCCTCCGCGCCGTCCCCCTCCCGCCACGTCGTCCACCAGCGCTCGTAGCGCGAGATGTCGCGGGCGCCGCGCATCGGCTTCAGCCGCACCGTGCAGCTCATCATCACATCGAGGATCCGGCGGCCCGTGGTGATCACCCCCAGGGTGGGGCAGGAGATCACCGCGATGCTCTGCTCCGGGAAGATCTCCGCGATCAGCGGGTGGCCGTCCTGCAGGCGCGGGATCTCGGTCAGCAGCAGCACCACGTCCGGATCGCCGAAGGATTCCGACAGCTCCACGGCCCGGGAGAGGTCCAGCGTCTCGTCCGCCCGCAGGCGCAGCATCGCCGTGCTCACCTCGAGGCTGATCGGCGGGCTGTAGGCGTCGTCGAGCATCTGCTGCAGCTGGCTCTCGATGGAGCGGGCCCTCACCGTGGGCAGGCCGGGGTCCGCCACGAGCAGCACCCGGGCTCCTGTCGGCGGCTCCTCGGAGGGCGATGCGCCATGAGTGTCGTCCATGATGCTCACCATTGCAGATCAGGCGGCCGGAGGCACGTCCGCCCGCCGCAGTCGACCGGACGGTCGCGACAGCGTATCCAGCGTGATCGGGCCGGCAGTGCAGCGGCAGGGGTCACCACGTGCCCGACGGTTCTAGACTCGGGCCCATCCGACGGCGTGGGCTGCACGAGCATTCCGCGAGGTCCGCCCCCTGAGGAGGAGCATCATGACAGCACCGCCGAGCAGCGGTTCCCCGGAACCCTCCGGCGCATGGGCCGGGCCGCTGGGCAGGGCCGGCGCTCGTGCTGCGCAGATCCTCCTCGTCGCCGCGGTCATCGTCGGTGCGGTGTGGCTCCTGCGGCGCGTGATCCTGGTGGTCGTCGCCGTGCTGGTGGCGTGGATCCTCGCCGCCGCGGTCACGCCCCTGGTGCGCTGGCTGCTGGGCAAGGGATGGCCGCCGCTGGCCGCGACCCTCCTGGCCTTCCTCGGCATCGTAATCATGGTCGCCGCCGTGGTCAGCGGTGTGGTCCTCGCGATCCGCGCCGAGTGGGACACGCTGGTGGCCGAAGCCGGCGACAGCTGGCAGGAGCTGCAGGACTGGCTCTCCTCGGATCGCTTGCCGTTCGAGGTCCCGGACCTCGGAGCGGCTGCGGAAGGGGTCGGCGACTACCTCTCCAGCAGCGACGTGGCCAGCAGCACCCTCACCGGCGTCTCGGCCGTGACCGAGGTGTTCACCGGGCTGCTGCTGATCGCCGTGCTGCTGTTCTTCTTCCTCAAGGACGGCAGCCGGATCGCGAACTTCACGCTGCGCTGGTTCCACGGCGAGACCCGCGCCAAGCTCGCAGAATCCATCGATCGCTCCACCTTCGTGCTCGGCGGCTATGTGCGCGGCACCGCCACCGTCGCCCTGGTCGATGCGGTCCTGATCGGCATCGGCCTGGCGGTGCTCGGGGTCCCGCTGGCGATCCCGCTGGCCGTGATCGTCTTCGTCGGCGCGTTCATCCCCGTCGTCGGCGCCACGGTCACCGGCATCCTGGCCGCAGGGATCACCGCGGTGACCAACGGACCGCTCGATGCGCTGATCGTCATCGTCATCGTCATCGCGGTCAACCAGCTGGAGAGCGCCCTGCTCCAGCCCGTGGTCATGGGGCGGGCGATGAGCCTGCATCCGCTGATCGTGCTGCTGGCACTGACGATCGGCACGATCGTGGGAGGGATCCTCGGCGCGATCCTCGCGGTCCCCTACACCGCCCTGGCGTGGACGCTGATCCAGATCTGGACAGATCGCTACCAGGCCGGGGATGACCCCCTCCTGGGCAAGGACCCCGTGGACCCGCGCACCCGTGCGGAGAACCGGGCCACCGCCTCCGAACGGGTGAAGTACCAGCTCCTGAGCCTGAACCGGCGCCGTCGTCGTACAGACCCCGGCACCGCCGAGCAGGCCGCAGCCCTGGCGGGCGAGAGCACCACGGCAGCGGCGGAGAGCCCGGGGCACGCCGACGGCAGGACAGGGCAGGACGGCGGCGAGCCCGAGGCCGGGCAGGATCCACCGACCGTTTCACAACGCCCGTCAGGTGCCGCCTTCTCCTCGCGCCTGCCGCTTCGTAGATCCGCACAACCACCGCCCATCGAAGCTGTTCCTCGCTCCGAGGCGCAGGTCACCCGGCAGGGATAGGCTCGATGGTGACCGCCCTCCGCCGCCGGCACCGCCGCCGACAGCTGCGAGGGCCGACCCACTCGTTAGGAGGGACAGCGATGTCCAAGGTCACGGACGACGCCGCCGCCCAGCTCACCGCAGTGCTGCGCGACGGCATGACCATCGCGGTGGGAGGGTTCGGCCTGTGCGGGATCCCCACCGATCTGATCACCATCGTGCGCGACAGCGGGGTCACGAACCTCACCGTCGCCTCGAACAACCTCGGCGTCGATGGCAAGGGCCTGGGCCTGCTGCTGGAGAACGGGCAGATCACCAAGGTGCTCTCCAGCTACGTCGGGGAGAACAAGCTGTTCATGAAGCAGTACATCGACGGACAGCTGGACGTCGAGTTCGTCCCCCAGGGCACCCTCGCCGAGCGGATGCGCGCCGGCGGCTCCGGCATCCCCGCGTTCTACACGCCCACCGGGTACGGCACCCCGATCGCCGAGGGCAAGCCCACCGCCGAGTTCGACGGCCGCACCCATGTGCTCGAGCGAGCGATCAACGCCGACCTCGCACTGGTCCACGCCCACACCGCCGACCACTACGGCAACCTCCGGTACCGGCTCACCGCCCGGAACTTCAACCCGCTGGCAGCGATGTGCGGCGAGGTCACCTTCGCCGAGGCCGAGCACATCGTGGAACCCGGCGGCATCGAGCCCGACGACATCCACACCCCGGGCGTGTTCGTGCACCACCTGATGCAGGCCACCGCCGAGAAGGACATCGAGCAGCGCACCGTGCACCCCCGACCCGAGACGCCGGATTCCGAGACGCAGGAGGTGGCCTGAGATGGCCTGGACCCGTGACGAGATGGCCGCGATCGCGGCGGCCGAGCTGCGCGATGGCGACTACGTGAACCTCGGCATCGGCATGCCGACCCTGGTCGCCAACAACCTGCCCGAGGGTGTGAACATCACCCTGCAGTCCGAGAACGGCGTGATGGGTATGGGCCCCTGGCCGTACGAGGGCGAGGAGGACCCGGACCTCATCAACGCCGGCAAGCAGACCATCACCCTGCTGCCCGGGGCGACCATCTTCGACTCCGCCACCAGCTTCGGCATGATCCGCGGCGGGAAGATGGGCATCGCGATCCTGGGCGCCATGCAGGTCACCGGCACCGGCGATATCGCCAACTGGCAGATCCCCGGCAAGCTCGTCAAGGGCATGGGCGGGGCGATGGACCTGGTCGCCGGCGCGAGGCGGGTGGTGGTGATGATGCAGCACGCCGCCAAGGACGGCTCGGCGAAGATCGTCCACGAGTGCTCCCTGCCGCTGACCGGTATGGGCGTGGTGGGCCGGATCATCACCGAGCTGGCCGTCTTCGACGTCACCGATGGCGGCCTGGTGCTGACCCAGCTCGCTCCCGAGGTCACCGAGGACCAGGTCCGCTCCCTCACCGAGCCCGACTTCACCGTCTCCCTCACCGACTGACCCGCGGCCGCCGAGGGGCGTCGCCTCCCCGGTGGGACGGCGCCCGCCCGGCGTGCGGAGCACGTACCGTCACTATCGAGGACCCATCCGTCGGACGAAGGAGTACCCGCCGTGACCATCATCGATTTCGAGGGCGCCGCGCCCCAGGTTCCCGAGACCGCCTGGGTGGCGCCGAACGCCACCCTGATCGGGAAGGTGACGCTCTCCGAGAGCTCGAGCGTGTTCTATACCGCCGTGCTGCGCGGGGATATGGACTCGATCAGCATCGGCGCCGGCAGCAACATCCAGGACGGCTGCGTCGTCCACACCGACGAGGGGTTCCCGGCGGTGGTGGGGGCCGGGGTCTCGGTGGGCCACCGGGCCGTGCTGCACGGCTGCACCGTCGAGGACGACTCGCTGATCGGCATGGGGGCCGTGGTGCTCAACGGCGCCGTGGTCGGGGCCGGCAGCCTGGTCGCCGCGGGCGCCGTGGTCACCGAGGGGATGCAGATCCCGCCTGGCTCGCTGGTGGCCGGGGTGCCGGCGAAGGTCCGCAAGCAGCTGGACGAGGACGGTCTCGAGGCGCTGCGGAAGAACGCTCGCGTCTACGTCGACCTCGCCGCGAAGCATCGTGGAGTGAGCGCGGGCTGAGGCCCGCCGCGTATCCTGGGCAGATGGAACTCTCTCCTGCCCTCGTCGCGGCGCTGCCGAAGGTCGCGCTCCACGATCACCTCGACGGGGGGCTGCGCCCCGGCACCGTGCTCGAGCTGAGCCGTGAACTGGGGCTCGAAGTGCCTGGATTGGAGGACCCGGCCGGCGCGACCCGTGCGGCCGACGGCTCCGACGGGGCTCAGCCGGTCGGCGATGCCGAGGACGTCCGGAAGGTCGCGGACTGGTTCCACGCCGCCGCCGATTCCGGCTCGCTGCCCGAGTACCTCTCCACCTTCGAGCACACGGTCGCCCTCATGCAGACGGCCCCGCAGCTGCGGCGCATCGCGCGCGAGTTCGTCGAGGACATGGTCGCCGACGGAGTGGTCTACGCCGAGACCCGCTGGGGCCCGCACCAGCACACCGCCGGCGGGCTCAGCCTGGACGAGGCCGTGCAGGCGGTCCAGGACGGGCTCGACGAGGGGGTCGCCGCGGCCGCGGAGTCCGGGCGACGGATCGTGGTGGGCCAGCTGCTGTGCTATCTGCGTCATCGCGAACCCACCGAGGACCTGGTCGACATCGCGATCGCTCGCCGCGGCACCGGTGTGCTGGGCCTGGACCTGGCCGGTCCGGAGGCCGGGTTCCCGGCCTCCTGGTTCCGTGCCCAGTTCGAGCGCGCCCGCGAGCATGGCGTGCGGGTGACGATCCACGCGGGCGAGGCCGAGGGCCCCTCCTCGATCGCCGACGCCCTGGACTGCGGCGCCGAGCGGATCGGGCACGGCGTTCGGCTGCTGGAGGACCTCGAGGAGGAGACGGGCCCGGCCTCCCCGCAGCTCGGGCACACCGCCGCGCGGGTGCACGAGGCGCAGATCTGCCTGGAGGTGTGTCCCAGCTCGAATCTGCAGACCGGCGCCGCTGCGGACTACCCCTCCCATCCCGTCGGCCCCTTGCACCGCCTGGGCTTCGCGATCGCGCTCAGCAGCGACAACCGCCTGATGAGCCGCACCCGCACCTCCCGGGAGATGCTGCTGGTGGCGCAGACCTTCGACTGGAGCCTGACGGACCTCGAACAGGTCGTGCTCACCGGGCTCGATGCGGGATTCGCCCCGACGGAGCAGCGCCAGGCGCTGCGGGACGAGGTGGTGCTGCCGGCCTTCCGTGCCGTGCACGAGGCGGATCAGCACCAGGCCGAGCACCCGGATCCGGGTGCCGGCCCGAATCCGGACGAGAAGCTGGAGATCTGACCGCGCCCGGGTGCGCCGGCTCGGACCGGCGCACCCGTCCGGGCGCTCAGACCGTGGCCGGGTCCATCCTCCGGCCCGGCGCTCCCGGCCGGGTCACCAGGGTGCTGGCCGTCTCCGGTGCACCCTCGGTGCGCAGGTAGCGCTCCCGCCAGGCGGCGGCGAAACCGTCCGCGTCGGCCGTCGGGACCAGTGCCCAGACGCTCCCGCCGAAGCCCGCGCCGAAGGCGGAGGCAGTGCGGGCACCGAGCTGCTCGGCGCTGCGCGCCAGCTCGATGGTCTGCGGGACCTGATTGCGCAGGTGCGTTTCGGCCAGGCGCTGCGAGGTGGTCGCCGCGGCGGCGAAGGCCTCGAGGTCCCCGTCCCGCAGCGCCGCCTGGGCGCGCGGCACCAGCACCGCGGATTCGAGCAGGAACTGGTCCAGCCGGTCCCGCTCCACGCCCTCGGCGGCGAGGCGGCGCAGCGGCGCGAGCCGCTCATCGCGCGCCAGCGGCGAGGCCTCGCCGCCCGCGGGCAGCGGAGCGGTCAGCTCCGTCCCCGGCAGCAGCGGGGAGTCCAGATCCGGCCCCACCAGGCAGCGCAGCGCCGCCTGCAGGGTGGCGTCGCTGCGGCCCGTCTCGCGGTTCCACCGTGCGGTGAGGTCGGCCAGCAGCGCCGGTCCCCGGTTGTAGAGCTCCTGGGCGCCGCCGGTCTTCTCCGCGAGCACGCCGCTGACGGCGACCACGAAGGACCATCCGCTCGGCAGCGCGACCCGGTCGATGACCCGCATCGGGTCGAACTCCGCGTAGGAGATCAGCCCCTCCTCGCTCGCGAGCATCCCGGTGTGGTCCAGGGAGCCGCCGCTGGTGCCCACGCCGGGCCGGCCCGCCAGGGTGCCGAAGCTCTTGCCGTTCTCGATCGAGGCGGCATACCCGGCCAGTGCCATCCGATCCGGCAGCTGGGAAGTCCAGGCCGCGGTCTCGGGCAGGCCGTTCAGATCCGCGAGTGCCATCGCGGCGCCGGTGATCATCGCCGAGGAGCTGGACATGCCCGAGGCCGGCGGCAGGTCGGAGGAGACCGTGAGCCGGGCCGGGCGCAGCGGGCCGAAGTTGTCGGTCAGCCGGGCCAGGACGGTGTGGACGTAGCGCCCCCAGTGTCCTGCCGGGAGCGCCGGCAGTGCGTCGGCTTCGAGGTGGAGCGCGCCCGGATAGGCGTCGCTGACCGCCTCGAGGGTGCCGGGAAGTCCCGTGGTCTCCTCCGCGCGGACGGTGATCCCGCGGTCCACCGCGCAGACCAGCACCCGCCCGCCGCCGTAATCGGTGTGCTTGCCGAGCACCTCGATCCGCCCGGGCATCGCCCAGGTGACGGGGGTGGGCGTCACAGGGAGACCTCGACGCCGGCCAGGCGGCGCTGGACCTCATCGATGTCGTCGCGGCGCGAGAGGTCCATGACACCGCCGGCGAAGGGCAGCACCTGGACCGTCCCCAGCTCCCGCACGGCGTCGACGATCTCCAGCTCCCCGCGGGGCGAGGGCTCGATCCGGGCGCAGGCCGCGAAGATCTCCGCGGTGAAGGCGAAGCAGTTCATGCTCACCAGGGCGTCCGGGCCCGCGGCCTCGATGGCCTCGGCGTCGGGCTTCTCCACGATCTGCTCGAGCCGGCCGTCGGTCTGCTCGATGAGGGCGAAGGCGGCGATGCGGTCGGCGGCGATGTTGCTGCCCGTGACCAGGGCGGAGCGCTCGAAGCCGAGCAGGGCGTTGCCCTCCGCCTGCAGCAGGTGGCCGATGCCCTCGCCGGGGTAGAGGTTGTCGCCGTTGACCATGATGAACGGCTCCGCCCCCACGGCCTCGCGGGCGGAGGAGACGGCGTCGGCTGTGCCCAGCGGCTCCTCCTGGACGGCGAGGACCACCTCCAGGCGGGTCGGGGCGAGCTCGGCGAGGTGACGGGTGAAGTCCTCGTGCTCGGGGGCGACGACGAGAACCGCCTTGCGGATCCCGGCGTCGGCGAGGGCGCTGAGCGAGTAGTCGATCAGGCGGTGCTCGCCGATCGGCATCAGTGCCTTGTGGCCCGAGGCCGCAGCCGCGGCCTGCTCGGCGCTCAGGCTGCTCTGGCCCTCGGCCCGCATGCGGGTCCCGAGGCCACGGGCGAGGACGACTGCAGTGGTGATGGTGGGGGTCATCATGCTCCCAGGTCGTAGTGGTCGGCGATGGTGCGGGAGAGCTGCTGCGCCTCCTCGGCGGTCTCCGCCTCGGAGAACACCCGGATCACGGGCTCGGTGCCCGAGAAGCGGATCGTCAGCCAGGAATCGTCGGCGAAGTAGACCTTGCAGCCGTCCTCCCAGGAGATCCGGTCGATCTCGCGGTCGAAGCCCGGCAGCTCGTGCTCGACGAAGATCCGCTTCTGCAGCTCCTCGCGGCGCTCGGGGGTGTAGCCGTAGGCGGCCTCCTCCATCACCAGCGAGCCGTGGCGCTCCACCAGCTCCGCATAGAGCTGGGAGAGCTTCTTGCCGGAGCGGGCGACCATCTCCACCAGCAGACCGGCCGCCTGGATGCCGTCCTTGCCGGGGATGTGGCCACGCACCGTCAGGCCGCCGGAGGACTCGCCGCCGATGACCGCATCGGTCTCGATCATCTTCGCGCTGATCCACTTGAAGCCGACGGGCACCTCATGGCAGACCTCGCCGTGCGCGGCCGCGACCCGATCCAGCAGATGGGTGGTGGAGAGGTTGCGGACCACGGGCCCGCGCCACCCCTTCCCGGTGAGCAGGTACTCGTACAGCAGCACCAGCACCTGGTTGGGACTGAGGTAGTTCCCCTGGTCGTCGATGATGCCCAGGCGGTCGGCGTCGCCGTCGGTGGCGATGCCGAGATCCGCGCCCTGCTCGAGGACGGCCTGGCGCAGCGGCGTCATGCTGCCCTCGGCCGGGGAGGGCATGCGGCCGCCGAACAGCGGGTCGTGGCGAGCGTTGATCACCTCGACCTGGCAGCGGGCGCTGACCAGGATGGTCTGCAGGCTGGTCTGGGCCACGCCGAACATCGGATCCAACACGATGTTCAGGTGCGCGTGGCGGATCGCCTCGAGGTCCAGCTGGTCGATGATCGCATCGAGGTACCAGTTGATCGAGCTCTGCTCGGTCACCAGCTCGCTGTCGTGCACCTCGTGCGGGGCCAGGGAGCGCACGTCCTTCGCGCTCAGGGTCGCCACGTGCTCGGTGAGCGCGTCGGTCACCCCGAGATCGGCGTCGCGCCCGCCCTCGGTGAAGATCTTCAGCCCGTTGTACAGGGCCGGGTTGTGGGAGGCGGTGACGGCGATGCCGTAGGCGGCGCCGGTCTGCTGCACCGTCCACATGCACATCGGGGTGGGCACCGGGCGGGTGATCACCCGCACCGGGATGCCGTTGCCGGCGAGCACCTCGATCGCCCACCAAGCGGAGACGTCGGAGAGGAACCGGCGGTCGTAGCTGATCACCAGTCCCCGCTCGACGACGTCCTCGGCGTGCATCCGATCGGCGAGCGCCTGGGCCAGCAGGCGCACGTTCTCGCGGGTGTACTCGTCCCCGATGATGGCCCTCCAGCCACCGGTGCCGAACTTGATCATGCTCGCTCCTTCGTCGAGGGCGGCAGGGGTGCGCTCATCGCGCGGGAGCCCCGACACCTAAACGTTCACGTTCAGAACAAACTAGGGCCAGCGGCCGCCGGTGTCAAGGGATCGGGGCGAGGAATCGGGGCTCGGATCAGGCTGTGGCGTCGGTGCTCAGGGGCGGGGCGAGCAGCGGATCCTCGAGCACCCGCTCCAGCGCCGCCGCAGCGCCGCCGATGGCGGCGGCCTCCAGGCCGAGCGCGGAACCGCTGACCTCGACCCGTCCGTCGGCGGCGAGCAGCCGCGCATCCAGGCCGGACTGCACCGGACCCACCAGCAGGTCCGCGAAGTACCCGAAGTAGCCGCCGAGCACGATCGCCTGCGGGTTCAGCACGTCCACCAGCACGCCGGCGCCGCGCACCAGATCGTCCACCAGCAGCGTGAAGCGCTCGTCCAGGCGCGGATCACCCGCTTCCAGCCGCACCCGCAGATGCTCGAGCCGTTCGAGCATCGGCAGGCGTCCGGACCGGGCGGGGTCGCCCTCGTCGAGGACGGCGAGCACGGTGTCGAAGCCGACCATCGTCTCCCAGCAGCCGCGGCGCCCGCAGCGACAGGCCACCCCCGCCGGGTCCAGGCCGATGTGCCCCACCTCGCCGGAGAACCCGGACCAGCCGCGGATCAGCCGGCCCTCGGCGATGATGCCCGCGCCGACGCCCATGTCGCCGGTGAGATAGACCAGATCCGAGATGCCGCGCCGGGCCAGTCGCGGCGCCTCCGCGAGCGCCGAGAGCTTCGCGTCGTTCTCCAGGGCGAGCACCGGATGGTCGGGGCCGAGCCGGGCGGTGAGCTCCTCGCCGAGCGGCACATCCGTCCAGCCCAGGTTCGAGGCGACGCGCACGCTGACGCCCTCGTAGTCGATCGGGCCGGGCGGTGCGATGGTGATCCCGGCGACCCAGAGCCCCTCCCGGGCGGCGCGCTCGAAGCTCTCGGTCAGCTGCTGCGCGACGTGGTCCAGGACCAGGCCGGGCGGATAGGACCGACCATCCGCCACCCCGTCGTCCCGGACGTACGGCATCGGGACCGAGGAGGTGAAGCGGACCTCCCCCGCGAGATCCCGCAGGCAGACGGCGAGGTAGTCGACATTCAGCTCGAGCCCGATCCCGGCCACGTGCTGGGGCGAGATGCGCACCTCGGTGCCCGGCCGGCCCACCGTGCCCCGGCGCTCCACCCGACCCTCCTGCACCAGCCCGCGCTCGGCCAGATCGCTGACCAGCGAGGTCACCGAGGCCTTGGACAGCCCCGTCTCCTGGGCGAGGGTCGCGCGGGAGCGGCCGCCGCGGGTGTGCAGGTGGCGCAGCAGCAGGCTGAGGTTGGCCGAGCGCATCGCGGCATGACCCACCGGCACCGCCCGGCGGCTCCCGCGCCCCGCCCCGCGCGAAGAACTGCCTGACACCGTCATGGGCTCATCGTAGACGGGCGCCGACGAGCACCCGCTTCCCGGCCCGTCCGAAGGCCCGCCGTCGGGCTGCGTCCAGGCCGTCGCGGCGCCCTCGCGCGACATCGAACTGTTGCCCAGGAAGAGGGTGCATCCGGCCCGATCGATGGCAGGATCTAAGATGTGCCCGAGGACACCTCGCGCTCGCCCCGCTCCGACGAGCCCCACCCCACGCAGGAGGAGCGCCCCGATCCGGCCGACGGCCACGCGCCGTCGGCCCCGTCGCCCGCCTCCGCGTCGGCCGTCTCCCCGACGACCCCACCGGGCCCGGTCGCGCAATCGACCCGCCGACGCGCGCGTCAGCGCCCCCAGCAGCACTCCCACGAGCACCGGCGCCTCGACCATCGGGGCGTGCCGCGGCCTCGTCAGCCGGTGCCGCTGATGATGCTCGGTGCACTCGGCGTGGTGTTCGGCGACATCGGCACCAGCCCCCTGTACGCGATGCAGACGGTCTTCTCCTCCCACCACAACGCGGTCGCGCCCACGCAGTCCGATGTGCTCGGGGTGGTCTCGATGGTCACCTGGTGCCTGATCACCATCATCACCGTGACCTACATCGGGCTGATCATGACCGCGAACAACCAGGGCGAGGGCGGAATCCTGGCGCTGACCGCGCTGGTGCTGCGCAAGCTCGGCCCGGAGGCGAGCCCCCGGGAGGCGGGCATCGCGCTGGTGCTGGGGGTCCTCGGCGCCGCCCTGTTCCTCGGCGACTCGCTGATCACACCCGCGATCTCGGTGCTCTCCGCCTTCGAGGGCATCGAGGTCACCGGCACCGTCCCGAACGCGGTGATCCTGCCCGCTGCGCTGATCGTGCTCACCGCCCTGTTCGCCGTGCAGCGCTGGGGCACCGGCCGCATCGGCCGCTCCTTCGGCGTGGTCATGGCGGTCTGGTTCCTGACCCTCGCCGCGATGGGGCTGCCGCACGTGCTCGCCCAGCCCACGATCCTGCGCGCCCTGTCCCCCACCTACGCGGTCGCGTTCATGGTGGACCGGCCGCTGGTCGCCTTCATCGCGATGGGCGCGGTGGTGCTGACCATCACCGGCGCCGAGGCGCTGTACGCGGACATGGGCCACTTCGGCCACCACCCCATCGCGCTGGCCTGGGGCTGCCTGGTGCTGCCGGCGCTGCTGCTGAACTACTTCGGGCAGGGGGCGCTGGTCCTCTCCGATCCGGACACGATCGCGAACCCCTTCTTCTCGCTGGTGCCCGAGGGGCTGCGGATCCCGCTGGTGATCCTCGCGACGATGGCCACCGTGATCGCCTCCCAGGCCGTCATCGCCGGAGCGTTCTCCGTGGCCCGCCAGGCCATGCGGCTCTCCCTGCTGCCGCGGCTGAAGATCACCCAGACCTCCTCCATCCACGGCGGACAGATCTACGTGGGCACCGTGAATCTGCTGCTGTTCCTCGGAGTGGTCACCCTGGTGCTGGTGTTCCAGCACTCCTCCGCCCTCGCCGCCGCCTACGGCGTCGCGGTCACCACGACGATCATCCTGGTGCTGGCGCTGTTCCTGCTCTATGCGCGCCAGATCCTGCGCCGGCCGCTGTGGCAGGTGGCGCTGCTCGCCGTGATCGTGGGCGGGCTCGAGCTGGTGCTGCTGGCCGCGACCCTGATCAAGATCCCCGACGGCGGCTGGCTGCCACTGCTGATCGCCGCGATGCTGACCACGATCATGCTCACCTGGCGGCGCGGGGCCCGCCTGGTGGCCGAGCGGCGCAAGGAGATGGAGGGCCCGCTGGAGGACTTCATCACCCGCTGCGCCCGCACCGTGCCGAGGGTGCCGGGGCTGGCCGTCTACCCGCACGCCGAGCCCACCACGGTGCCGCTCGCGCTGCGCACCGGGGTCCAGATGCACCACGTCCTCCACGAGCACGTGGTGATCCTGACCCTCGAGCACCACGGAGTCCCGCACGTGCACCGCGACGACCGGGTGCATGTGAACGTGCTGGGCGACGGCTCCGACGGACTGGTGCAGGTCATATACCAGGTCGGCTTCCACGACTCGCAGGATGTCCCCGCCGCGCTGCGCGCCGCCGTGGAACAGCACGGCAGGCGCGGCCATGACCGCCCCGCGGACGGCCTCGCCTACATCCCCGAGCTCGACCTCGACCTCGACGACGCGATCTACGTGCTCTCGATGCTGCGCCTGGAGAAGGCGCCGGGCGGCGGCACCGCCGCCCAGGCAGGTGGGATGCCGCGCTGGCAGCGGGCGCTGTTCCGGCAGCTGAACCGGACCTCGGCCCAGCGCACCCTGGTGCTGCACCTGCCCACCACGCGCACCGTGGTGCTGGGAGCGGAGACCGAGCTGTGAGGGCCCCGCGGGCGGTGCGGCGAGCGCGGCTCGGCGGTCGCCCGGGTCGCGCAGTGGTGGTTCAGTCCTGCGTGACCCGCTGGAGGATCTCCAGGTAACGACGGGCCAGCACCTCATCATCGGCATGGTCTGCGACCCAGGCACGGCCGCTGGCCCGCACCGCCGTGCGGGCCCGATCTGCCGCCAGCTCCCGCCACAGCCCGACCAGTGCGGGCATGTCCTCGGGCGGGAGCACATCGCCCGCCTGCGCCTCCCGCACCACATCCGCCGCCTCCCCGTCCAGGAGCGCGGTGATGTGCCGCCCGGTCGCGAGGATCTCGTAGAGCTTCGAGGGGACGGTCCAGGCGAAGGGCTGCCAGTCGCGCAGCGAGACGATGACGGTGTCGGCCCAGGCGTACTGCGCGCCGACCTCGCGGTGCGGGATCCGCGGGATCACCTCGACGGGCGCGTCGAGCTCGTAGGCCAGTGCCGCCAGCGCGGGTGCCTCCACGCCGTGGCCCACCATCCTCACCTGCACGTCCACGCCCTCCCGGCGCAGTGCGGCAGCGGCTCGGATCACCGTGTCCAGGCCCTGCGAGCGGCCCATGTTCCCCAGGTACAGGCAGCGCAGCTCGGGATGGTCGCCGCGAAGATGATCATGCTGGCGCTGCACCAGGGAGAGGTCGGTGCCGTTGCGCACCACTTCCACCGGCTCCACCCCGCGCTCGCGCAGCACCTCGGCGAACCGCCCGGTGGTGGTGACCACGCCCCGGGCGCCGCTCTGCCAGCCGGTCACCTCCCGGTGCACCCTGCCCTTGACCAGCGCCACCACCCAGGACAGCGCCCGTCGCGCCGCACCGCGCCGCAGCGCATGCACCGCCTCGGGGTCCAGCGCACCGGCGGGACCGACATGGGTGACCAGATCCGGCCAGGCATCACGCATCTCCACCACCAGCGGCACGTCCCACAGCAGTGACAGCGCCCGGCCCACCATCAGGGTGGGGATCGCCGGGGCGGTGGCGATGATGACATCGGGCCGGGTGCCGGGCCGGGCGAAGCGGCGTCGCAGCCGTCGCAGCGCATCGGCGGCCGCGACCAGGTGGTCCGCGGTGCGGGAGGCGATGTCCGCGCTGTGCCGGAGGTAGGCGGTGCGCAGGATGACCTCGCCGTGCCGCCCCCGCTCGACCGAGCCCACCCGGTGGCTGCGACGCTGGGTGGGGGTGGGGCGACCGGCCGGGTAGTGAGGCACCGGCGCAGCGACCGTGACCGGGTGCCCCGCGGCGATGAAGCGCTTGATCAGGGCCGACCAGCGGCGCTGAGGGGCCCCGAACTCCGGCCCGTAGTAGTGGGTGAGCAGCAGCAGTCTCATGCGCCGGCCGGCCCGTCCTCGAGGCGCAGTGCCGCTGCGGCCTCCTGCAGGTCCTCCGGTGTGGTGTGCAGGGTCAGCGGAGGTGGCGTGCCCGCCTTCGCGGTGGCGGCGTCCACGCGCAGCTGCAGGATGTCGCCGGTGCCCTTCCCGGGGGCCTCCTCGGCAGCGGGGCGGTGCGGGGCGGCGAGCTCCTCGAGCGTCCCCGGCAGTGCCGCGATCGCGGCGGCCGGGATCAGCACGCTGCGGGTGCTGAGCTGCCGCGGCATCACGGAGATCGCCGCCAGCTCACCGGTGGCGTCGCGGAGGTAGACGTCCCGCACCCGGCCCACGGTCTTCCCGTCGCTGCCGTGCACGGTCACCCCGGCCAGGCCCTGCATCCGGCGCCGCTGCGCCCGGGCGCGGAGCTCAGGATCCATCACGGCCGGTGCTTCATCGGCCCGCGCTTCCTCGGCGGCGGTCCCTGCCGGGCTCGCTCCCTCGGTGGCTGCCCCAGGGGGCGTCGTCGTCCCGTCGACTCCGGCGCCATCGGGCGTCGACGGGCGCTCGGCGCCACCCGATCCATCGGGCATCGCACCGGGGCTCATCGAGTTCTTCCGCAGGCGATCACAACCGGGGAGTCTACCGACCAGTTCCCTCCCGGGGCACAAGAAGTCCGGCTCCGCCGGGATCGATACCGAAACGTTCCGCGACGCCCGCCGCGGCGCCGGGGCATCCGGCCAGCGGGTCCGCAGGCCGACGGGCCGGCGCATCCGGCCGGCGTCGGCCGGGAGCTCAGCCGGCGACCACCTGCTGCACGAAGGCCTGCACATCGCTGATCGGGTCGCCGTCGGCGGTCTTCTGCAGCTCACGCACGGTGTGCTCGCGCACCGTCAGGCTCAGCAGCAGCGAGAACAGTGTGCGTGCCAGGAACTTCGGATCCGCACCCTCGATCAGCCGGCCGTTGGCGGCCAGGCCCGCCAGCACCTGCTCCAGCACGTGCTCGTGCACCAGGCGCAGCCGGGCGATGCGGAAACGCCCCGGATGATCCGGGTTCACCACCTCAGCGCTGAGCGTGGACAGCAGCGCCATCGAGTGCTCCCGCGGATCCCACGGCCCGGCCAGCGCTGCGACCAGGGACTGGGGGAGGACTGCAGCACCTCGACGGAGTCCAGCAGCCCCTGCGCATGCGCCTCGAGCCGATCGACCACCGCTCCCAGCAGCGCCTCCTTGGAGGCGAAGTGGTGCAGCATCCCCGGATGGGAGATGCCCACCCGACGGGAGATGTCGCGCAGGCTCGCGCCGTGGTAGCCGCGCTCGGCGAACAGGGCGGCGGCGGCGTCGAGGATCTCCTCGCGGCGGCTGGAGGACGCGGGCCTGCCGACCGTGCGCTCCCCCTGCAACGGCTCGGCGACCTCCGGGGCCACAGCCCCGGCCACTGCACCCGGCGGGCCGTCGATCTCCAGCTCCGAGGCCGTGATCGCGTCCAGGGTGCGCAGGGCGCGGGACAGCGGCCCCGCGCCCATCTCCACGGATCCGCCGTCCGCGAGCTCCTCGCCGACGCGGTCGGAGAACAACGATGACAACGGTGACGGGCCGGTCCCGGGCCCGGGGGGACCACTGGCAGCAGCGAGTGTCATCGGGGTTCTCCTTCGAGGGTCAATTCTGTGCGATGAGCTCGGCGATCTGGATCGCGTTCAGGGCGGCGCCCTTGCGCAGATTATCCGCCACGACGAAGAACACCAGTCCTCTGTCGTCCGGCACGGACTGGTCCTTGCGGATCCGGCCGACGAATGTCCCGTCGCGGCCGGCGGCCTCGAGCGGGTTCGGCACGTCCACGACCTGCACGCCGGGCGCCGCCTCGAGCAGCTCGCGGGCATGCTCGGCGGTGATCGCC
Organism: Brachybacterium avium; assembly: GCF_002216795.1. Taxonomy (NCBI): domain Bacteria; kingdom Bacillati; phylum Actinomycetota; class Actinomycetes; order Micrococcales; family Dermabacteraceae; genus Brachybacterium; species Brachybacterium avium. The sequence continues at coordinate 1,475,572 of NZ_CP022316.1, forward strand.
TCATCGAACTCGGCGTGGACCACCAGCGCGTGGCCGCTCATCACCGGCACTCGCACGCAGGTGCCTGCGACCGGCAGGTCCGGCATGCCCAGGATCTTGCGCGACTCGTTGCGGAGCTTCTGCTCCTCGTCGGTCTCGTCGCTGCCGTCGTCCATCAGGTTGCCGGCCACGGCCACCACGTTGAACGCGATCGGCTTGACGTAGACCTCCGGCTCGCCGAGGTCGACGGCGGATCCGTCGATCGCCAGCTTCTCGATCTCGTCGACGCCGCTGCGCACCTGACCGGCCAGTTCCGCCACCCCGGCGACGCCGGAGCCGGAGACGGCCTGGTAGGTGGCGATCTTCAGCCGCGCCAGCCCCGCTTCGTCGTGGAGGGCCTTCAGCGAGGGCATCGCCGCCATCGTGGTGCAGTTGGGGTTCGCGATGATCCCGCGGGGCGGGTTCACCAGCGCCTCCGGGTTCACCTCGGAGACCACCAGCGGCACCTCGCCGTCGCGGCGGTAGGCCGAGGAGTTGTCCACCACGGTCGCGCCCGCCTCGACGAAGCGGGGGGCCAGCGCCTTCGAGGTGGAGCCGCCGGCGGAGAAGATCGCGATGTCGACCCGCCGGCCGTCGGAGGAGATGTCCGCCGTCTCGGCGTTCTCGATGGTCAGGGACCGGCCGGCGTACTGGACGGTCTTCCCGGCGCTGCGGGCCGAGGCGAACACGCGGATCTGCGAGTGCCTGACCGCCCGGTCGGCGAGGAGGGCCAGCATCACACGGCCCACCTGCCCGGTGGCGCCGACCACGCCGATGACGGGGCCGTCGGCCGCGTACCCGGGGGTCTGCGAGAAGTCGATGGTGGGGGTGCTGGTGCTCATCGTCCGGTCCCTCCGTAGACCACGGCCTCGGTCTGCTCGGCGTCGAGGCCGAACGCCGTGTGGATCACGCGCACCGCGTCATCGAGCCTGCTCTGCTCGGTGACCACGGAGATGCGGATCTCCGAGGTGGAGATCATGTCGATGTTGATGCCCGCCTCGCCGAGGGAGCGGAACAGCAGCGCCGAGACGCCCGGATGCGAGCGCATCCCGGCGCCGACGATGCTGACCTTGCCGATCTGGTCGTTGTAGCGGACCTCGGTGAAGCCGATCTGCTCATGGGCGTCCTCGATGGCCTTCAGCGCGGCGGGGACGTCCGCCTCCGGCAGGGTCAGCGAGATCGCGACCGTGTCGTCGACGGTCGAGGAGTTCTGCACGATCATGTCGATGTTCGCGCCGGTGCCGGCGACCACGTCGAACAGCAGGGCGGCACGACCGGGGATGTCCGGCACCTCGACCACGGTGATCTTGCCTTCGCTGCGGTCGTGGGCGACGCCCGAGATGATCGGCGCCTCGAGGCCCGGTGCGGTGATGTCCTGCATGGGGAGCTCCTTGCTCGGGTCGGCGGCGTCGCGTCGGACGACGTCCGCCGTGGGGAGGGTGATGTCGGGGTCGATGGGGATCTCGCGCCCGGGCTCGTCGGCGACGATCGTGCCCACGCGGCCGGAGTACGAGGAGCGCACATGCAGCGGCACCCCGTAGCGGCGCGCGTATTCGACGCTGCGCGCCATCAGGATCTTCGAACCGTTCGCGGCCATCTCCAGCATCTCCTCGCTGGAGATGAGCGGCACCCGGCGCGCGGCGGAGGCGATGCGCGGATCCGCGGTGAACACGCCGTCGACGTCGGAGTAGATCTCGCAGACGTCCGCGTCCAGCGCCGCGGCGAGCGCGACCGCGGTCACGTCCGAGCCGCCGCGGCCCAGCGTGGTGATCTCCTTGGAGTCGTGGGAGACGCCCTGGAAGCCGGCGACGATCGCGACGGCGCCGGTGTCCACGGCTTCCTGGATGCGGCCCGGGGTGACGTCGCGGATCTGCGCGTTGCCGTGGTCGCCGTCCGTGATCAGCCCGGCCTGCGAACCGGTGTAGGCCCGAGCGGTGACGCCGACCTCGTTCAGCGCCATCGACAGCACCGCCATCGAGATGCGCTCACCGGCCGTGATCAGCATGTCCATCTCGCGCGGCGGCGGGTTCGGGGTCACCTGCTCGGCGAGATCGATCAGATCATCGGTGGTATCTCCCATCGCGGAGACCACTACGACCACCTTGTGGCCGGCCTTCGAATACAGGGAGATGCGCTTCGCGACGCGCTTGACGGAGTCGGCGTCAGCGACGGAGGATCCTCCGAATTTCTGGACGACCAGGCTCATGAGGCGGTTTCCTTCGCGGTTGAGGGCAGACGGGGTGGAGCAGGCAGGGCCGCCGGGGCAGGCCGTGCACGGGACCGCTGGTGCGGGCCCGGGGTGGGCCTGCCGTGAGTCGGCGGGCCCGGGGTCGGAATCCGCCGGAGCGGGTCCTGGCGGGGCTGCGCGAGGCAGGTCCCGGGCTGGATCGGTGCCGCAGAGCTGCGCTCGTCCGGCCGCACCAGCAGGCGGTCGTCCCGCTCGCCCGGCACGGCTCCGGGCGCCCTGCGACCGGGCACCAGCCAGCGTCCAGTCTACGAAAATGCCTGGTCCTGGCCACAGTGGCGTCGACATCCGAGACAGGCGCCCTGGTCACGGCGATTCAGCGGCGTGACCAGCACAACATCTCTCCTGGCGCGGCGGGCGGCCGGTCAGGACGCGCCGCGCCGCGGGTCGCGGGTCGCGGATCCCATGTCGCGGGTCGCGGGTCGCGGCCCCCAGGCCGCGGACAGGGGTTCACCGTCAGCGTCTGAGGTTCGCGTCGACGTGTGCCAGATCACATAGATCGGAAGCTTGTGGGTAAGCGCTCACCCTCAATGTGGGTATACGCTTACCGCCACACATGGGACGTTTGGCGGTTTCCGAGACCGCCAGTCCCCGGCAACGAAGCCCAGCCACCACGCCACGAGGACACTTCATGAGCTCGACCACGACGCCGCGAGCGGTACGGCGCACCCCCTTCGCGGTCAAACTGCGCAGGGACTACCCGCTGCTCCTCATGGCGGTGCCCGCGGTGGTGCTGCTGCTGCTGTTCACCTACATCCCGCTGCTCGGGAACGTCATCGCGTTCATGGACTACGTCCCGTTCATCCCGATCCACCAGAGCCCCTGGGTGGGACTGGAGAACTTCCAGCGCCTGTTCAGCGATCCGCGCTTCTGGTCCGCCCTGGTCAACACGCTGCAGATCACCACCTTGAACCTGGTGCTCTACTTCCCCGTCCCGATCCTGCTGGCAGTGCTGCTGTACTCGGTCACCCGTCCGTACCTGCGCACCGTCGTGCAGTCGGTGCTCTACCTCCCCCACTTCCTGTCGTGGGTGATCGTGGTGGGGCTGTTCCAGCAGATCCTCGGCTCGACCGGCGTGGTCAACCGGATGATCCTGGAGAACGGTGGGAGCACCATCGACTTCCTCACCAACCCCACCACGTTCAAGCTGCTGGTGACCTCCCAGGTGATCTGGAAGGACGCGGGCTGGGGAACCATCATCTTCATCGCCGCCCTCGCCGCGATCGACAACAGTCTCTACGAGGCCGCCGCGATCGACGGCGCCGGTGCGTGGTCCCGGTTCTGGCACGTCACGCTCCCCGGCATTCGTCCCATCATCATCCTGCTGCTGATCCTGCGCCTCGGTGAGGCGCTGAACGTCGGCTTCGAGCAGATCCTGCTGCAGCGGGACGCGGTCGGGCCGGCCGCCGCCGAGGTCCTCGACACCTACGTCTATTACAACGGCGTGGTCGCCAGCGACTGGAGCCTCGGCATCGCCGCCGGCCTGCTGAAGGGCGTCATCGGCCTGGTCCTCGTGCTGGCCGCCAACAAGGCCGCGCACATGTTCGGCGAATCAGGCATCTACGAGAGGAGCCCGCGATGACCGCCGGGAAGACCGCCCCCGCAGCACCCGCCACCGACGCCGCCTCCGATGCGACCATCGCTCTCGAGCGCCACGGCAGCCGCGCGCCCCGCGCAGCGAAGTACCAGCGGCCGCCGTGGCAGGGCCGTCCCTCAGCCTTCGCCGTCTTCGCCAAGGGCCTGACCATGGTGATGGTCTGCGCAGCGATCCTGGTACCGCTGCTCATCGTGGTCTCGACCAGCCTTGCGAGCCCCGAGCAGCTCGCCCGCAGCGGCGGCTACGTCATCATCCCCACGGACATCTCCTTCCGGGCCTACGAGGCGATCCTCTCCGGGGGCGTGGTCACCCGGTCGGTGCTGGTCAGCATCGGGGTCACGGTCGTCGGCACCGCCCTGAGCCTGATCTCCACGACGCTCATCGCCTACGCGCTCTCGCGCCCGGGCTCGCTGTTCCACGGGCCGATCCTGGGCTTCATCCTGCTGACGTTCCTGTTCAGCCCGGGCATCATTCCCGTCTACCTCATGGTCAAGGAGCTCGGGCTGCTCAACCAGTACGCCTCGCTGATCCTGCCGGTCGCGGTGAACGCGTTCAACATCGTCATCGTCCGCGGCTTCTTCATGAACGTGCCCGCCGAGCTGCTGGACGCCGCCCGGATCGACGGCGCCTCGGAGTGGCGGATCTTCAGCCGCATCATGCTGCCCCTGTCGCGGGCGGTCATCGCGGTGGTGGGCCTGTTCTACGCGGTCAGCTACTGGAACGCGTTCTTCCAGGCCCTGCTCTACCTGCAGGACAGCGCCAAGTGGCCGCTGCAGCTGGTCCTGCGCACCTACGTGCTGCAGGGCGCGCCCCTGGTCGTCGACACCGGCTCGACGACCCCGCCGCCCGCAGCCTCCGTCCAGATGGCGGTGATCGTGATCGCCGTGATCCCGATCCTCTGCGTCTACCCGTTCCTCCAGCGACACATGACCAAGGGCGTCCTCACCGGCGCCGTCAAGGGTTGATCCCACAACAAGGAGTTCCACCATGTCCCTCACACCCACGCGTCGCCATCTCCTGGTCTCCGCCGCTCTGGGCGGTGTCGCCCTCGGGGGAGGTCTGACCGCCTGCTCCAGCGACGGCTCCGGCGGCGGAAGTGCCGCGAGCAACGGCGAGGTCGCCGACTGGCCCACGTACACCGAGCGCACGGACGTGCCCGAACCCGATATCCCCGGCACCGCCGACGGCGTCGCCCCCGCGTACTTCACCTATCCGGAGAACGCCACCACCTCCGTCGAGGGAGAGATCGGCGACGGCTCGGAGGTCAAGGCGCTCGCGCTGACCTACGGCCAGCCGCCGGTGCCGATGGACTCGAACGACTACTGGCAGATGATCAACGAGAAGACGAATCTGACGTACACGCCGCAGATCGTCCCGGCGAACGACTTCTCCACCAAGTTCCCGACGATCATGGCCGGCGGCGACCTGCCGGACCTCATGCAGGTGCCCGTCTTCATGGGCCTGCCGAAGCTGCCGCAGCTGTCCCAGTCGCAGTGGACGGACCTGTCCGATCACCTCTCCGGCGACGCCGTCAACGACTATCCGAACATCGCCAACCTGCCCGCGTACGCGTGGAAGACCTGCCGCATCGGCGGCCGCCTGATCGGAACCCCGCTGCCGCGCCCGCCGTTCGGCAACGTCCTGTTCCAGCGGCTGGATCTCATCGAGGAGATGGGCCTGGATCCCGAGCCCACCACCAAGGACGACTTCGTCGCGCTGTGCGAGGACCTGACCGACGCGAAGGCAGGCAGGTACGCCCTGACCGGGTACTCCGTCGCGACCGGCGTGGACTGGCTCGACAACATCATCGGCCCGATGTTCGGGGTGCCCAACAACTGGGAGCTCGACGGCGGCGCACTGACCGCCAGCCACGAGACCGACCAGTTCTTCGAGGCCCTCGACTTCAAGAAGATGCTCTGGGACGCCGGCCTGTTCCACCCGGACTCCCCCTCCATACAGTCCGCGGAGACAGCTGCGAAGTTCATCTCCGGCGACGTCGTCATGCGCACGGACGGTCTGGCGTGGTGGGCCGCCAACCAGGCCGATCACCAGGATCTGTCCTTCGGCGCCATGACCCCGTTCTCGGCCAACGGCGGCGAGCCGATCAACTACCAGGGCGCCGGTGCGTTCTCGTTCACGGCGATCAAGAAGGGTCTGGACGAGGAGCGCGTGAAGATGCTGCTGCGCTTCATCAACTACTGCGCCGCCCCCTTCGGCTCCACGGAGTACTTCGACCAGAACTTCGGTGTCAAGGACACGGACTACACCGTGGACTCCAAGGGCCAGCCCGAGCTGACCTCGCAGGGGACCAATGAGCTGGGGATCAACCTCAAGTACCTCGGCGCCCCGCCGGCCGTCCTGTTCTGGCCCAAGCGCGTCGACGACGCCCTGAAGGCCCAGAGCGAGCTGCAGAAGAAGCTCGTCCCGATGCTGATGGAGGATCCGACCCTCGGGTTCTATTCCGAGACCGATGAGCGGTCCACGACCATCAACCAGCCGATCACGGATGCCTCGACGGGGTACATCCTCGGCCGCAACAGCCTGGACGACGTCAAGTCCGCCATCGAGCGCTGGAAGAGCGCCGGCGGCGACAAGATCCGCGAGGAGTTCGAACAGGCCATCGCCGACGGCTCCTGAGCCGTCACCCTGTCTCGGACGGGCCGTTGGTGAGGTGAGCTGGCTATATAGCCGGTTCATCTCACCAGCGGCCCATTGCCGACAGCGCGCCCCGGGGCGCGCGGCGTCAGTCCCCCGGCACCTCGCGCTCGATCTCGGCGAGCCAGGCCTTCGAGGTGACCTCCGAGGGCATCCGCCAGTCGCCGCGCGGTGAGAGCGAGCCGCCGGCCAGCACCTTCGGGGCGTTCGGCATGGCGGAGCGCTTGAACTGGTTGGAGAAGAAGCGCCGGGTGAACACCGTCAGCCAATGCTTGATCTCAGCGCGGGAGTAGGCCCGCTTGTCATCGTCGACGTATCCGGCGGGCCACTGCCCGGTGGCCGCATCGCCCCAGGCCTGGTGGGCGAGATAGGCGATCTTCGCGGGGCCGTAGCCACGGCGCAGCTGGTGGTAGAGCGTGAAGTCATGCAGCGCGTAGGGGCCGATCGAGTCCTCGGTGGACTGCGCCTTCTCCCCCGTCTTCGTGGGGATCAGCTCCGGGGAGATCTCGGTGTCCAGCACCGCCTGCAGCAGGGCTGCGGTCTCCTGGTCGAACAGCCCCTCGGCGATCACCCAGCGGATCAGGTGCTGGATCAGGGTCTTGGGCACCCCGGCGTTCACGCCGTAGTGGGCCATCTGGTCGCCCACCCCGTAGGTGCACCAGCCCAGGGCCAGCTCGGAGAGGTCGCCGGTGCCCACCACGATCCCGCCGTGGTGGTTGGCCAGGCGGAACAGGTAGTCGTAGCGCATCCCGGCCTGGACGTTCTCGAAGGTGACGTCAAAGACCTCCTCGCCGCTGCCGGCGGGATGGCCCATGTCCTTCAGCATCTGGGTGGAGGCGGGGCGGATGTCGATCGTCTCGAAGCTTGCGCCGATCGCCCGCGAGAGCAGCTCCGCATTGGAGCGGGTGTGCTCGGTGGTGGCGAAGCCGGGCATCGTGAACGCCAGGATCTCGGAGCGGTCGCGGCCCAGCTGATCCATCGCCCGCGCGCAGACCAGCAGCGCATGGGTGGAGTCCAGCCCGCCGGAGACCCGAGCACGGGCCGGGTCCCGCCGGGCCTGCCGCCGCCGATCGCGGAGAGCCGGCGCACCAGCCCCGCGACCTGGATGGAGAAGGCCTCGTAGCTGTCCTGCGCTAAGCGAGCGGGGTCATCGGGCACGAAGGGGAAGCGGTGCAGGTCTCGACGCAGCGGGCCGGTCGCGGGGCGCCGCACCTCGGCCACGGGTGCCATCTCCTCGGCGTCGTCGTCGGCGGAGGCCTCGACCACGTCCTCGTCGAACACCAGGTACGGCTCGGGCTCGAACAGCTGCGTGGCGGCCCATGAGCTGTACTTCTCGAGCGAGGCGGCGTGGGTGCGGCGATTGTCGTCGACCGTGTTCTGGCGGCGGCGCTCGGCGACGATCCGGTCCAGGTCCACGTCCACGATCGTGGCGCGCGGCCCCTGCGGGAAGCGTTCGGACTCGCCCAGCAGGTCACCGCACTCGTACACGAAGGTCTGGCCGTCCCAGGCGAGGTCCGTGGTGGATTCTCCCTCCCCCGCGGCGGCGTAGAGGTATGCGGCCTGGCAGCGGGCGGAGGCGGAGCGGGCCATCAGCTTGCGGTCCTCCGCCCGGCCGACGGTGATCGGCGAACCCGAGAGGTTGGCGATCACGGTGGCGCCGGCGAGCGCGGCCTCGGCCGACGGGGGGATCGGCACCCACATGTCCTCGCAGATCTCCACGAACAGCGTCAGCCCCGGCAGATCCGGCACGGTGATCAGCGAGTGCGGGGTCAGCACGTGCTCACCGCCGAGCACGCTGACGCCCACTCCGTCGGCGTCATCGCCCGGGGCGTACCAGCGGCGCTCGTAGAACTCGCGGTAGGTGGCGAGGTTCTGCTTGGGGTGGATGGCGAGGATTTCGCCGCGATGGATCGTGATCGCGCAGTTGAACACCCGGCTGCGGTCGGTGGCCCGCAGCGGAGCACCGACGACGATCAGCGGCATCAGCTCGCGGCTGGCCTCGACCAGCTCGGCCAGGGCCTGCTCGGCCGCGTCCAGCAGCGGCTCCTGCATCACCAGGTCATCCAGCGAGTACCCGGTCAGCGACAGCTCGGGGAAGACGGCCACGCCCACCTGCTGCTCGTGCAGCTCGCCGAGCATCTCCAGATGCCGTTCGGCGTTGGTGGCCGGATCGGCGAGCGCGACCGGCAGGGTCACGGCCGCCACCCGCACGAAGCCGTGGTCGTAGATGCTGGCATGGGGGTCGGTGACCGCTGTGCCACGGGCTGCGGGATCCGTCGCTGAGCTCATGTGCCGAGCGTAATCGAGTGCCCGTCCCCGACGGGCACCCCCGGCCCGATCCGCCGCCGGTCCACTGCGCCGCCGCGCGGCGCCCTGCTATACCGTGAGCTGGTGACTCCTCCGCCCCCACCGCACCGGGACCGGGACCGATGAACGCCCGTCGGCCCCTGCTGGGCTGGCTGCTGATCGCTCCCAGCCTGATCGGCGTGAGCGCCTTCCTGATCCTGCCGGTGGTGCTCGCCTTCGTCGTGTCCCTGTTCCGCTGGGACCTGCTGGGCACCCGGCGGTTCATCGGGATGGAGAACTACCAGAGCCTGCTGTCGGACGGCGCTCTTCCCAACTCGCTGCTGGTGACCGGGATCTTCACCCTGATCTCGGTGCCGCTGTCGCTGGCGCTGGGGCTGATCCTCGCCACGCAGCTGGTGCGGGCCCTGCCGGGCTCCGCGATCGTGCGGGTGATCGTGGTGATCCCCTGGGTATGCGCGCCGCTCGCGCTGGGCGTGGTGTGGAAATGGATCTTCCAGCCGTCCGTCGGCGCGTTGAACCAGATCCTCGGCGTACGGATCGAATGGCTCACCGACCCCTCGCTCGCGCTGCCCGCGGTGGCGTTCGTGGCGATCTGGCAGAACGTCGGCTACATCTCGCTGTTCTTCCAGGCGGGCCTGACCCGCATCCCCGGCTCGATCTACGAGGCGGCCCGCATCGACGGCGCCGGGCCCGCCCAGCAGCTGTGGTTCATGACCATCCCGCTGCTGCGGCCCACCACGTTCTTCCTCGCGGTCACGCAGGTGGTGGCCAGCTTCCAGGTGTTCGACATGGTCTTCGCCCTCACCGGCGGCGGGCCCCAGCACCGCACCGAGGTGATCGCCTCGCTGATCTACAACGAGGCCTTCGTCTCCAGCCGCCTGGGCCGCGCGAGCGCGGTCGCGGTGATCCTGTTCCTCCTGCTGGTGCTGATCACGGTGGCCCAGCAGCGCTGGTTCTCCCGCCGCATCACCTACGACATGAGCTGAGAGGAGCAGACGAGATGACCATCGACCCCGCACCCCGCGCGCCCGCGCCGGTTCCCGCGCAGCGCCGTCCGGGCGCCGCGCCCGCGAATCGCAGCCCGTCCCGCCGACCGCACCGGCTCACCGGGTCCCTGCTGGCGCGCCGGCTGCTCGCCCACCTCGCCACCTACCTGGTGCTCGCCGCGGCCGCGGTGCTGACGCTGGGCCCGTTCCTGTTCTCCGTGATGACGGCGTTCACCTCCACGCGGCAGTTCGCGCAGCAGGGCCCGCTGTCGTTCCCGGCCCCGGCGGTGCTGGAGAACTTCCTCGGCCTGTTCACGCCCTCGGCCGGCTCGGGCGGCTTCGTCACCCCGGTGGTGGTCACCGTGCAGATGGTCGCGGTGATCCTGGTGGGTCAGATGGTGTTCTCGGTGCTGGCCGCCTATGCCTTCGCCCAGCTCCGCTTCCCCGGCCGCGACCTGCTGTTCTGGGTGTACGTGGCGACGCTGATGGTGCCGCAGGTGGTCGTGGTGGTGCCGCTGTACCTGATGATGAGCGAGGTGGGGCTGCGCAACACCTTCTGGGCGCTGGTGCTGCCCTTCGTGCTCGGCTCCCCGTACGCGATCTTCCTGCTGCGGGAGAACTTCCGCGGCGTGCCCAGCGAGCTGATGGATGCGATGCGGATCGACGGCGCGGGCACCCTGCGCCTGCTGTGGCACCTGGTGGTGCCGCTGAACCGCCCGATCATCGTGACCCTGGTGCTGATCACCGTGGTCACGCACTGGAACAACTTCATGTGGCCGATGGTCATCACCTCGGGCCCGGAGTGGCGGGTGATCACGGTGGCGACCTCCGCCCTGCAATCCCAGTACAACAACAACTGGACCCTGGTGATGGCGGGGACGACCCTGGCGATGCTGCCGCTGGTGCTGCTGATGATCGTGTTCCAGAAGCAGATCACCAGCTCCGTCGGCGACACCACGCTGCGCTGATCAGCGTCATCTGCGGACCTCCGGGGACTTCCGGGGACTTCCGGGGACTCCCGATCCCCCATTGCCGGGGCAGATGGTTGATGATGGGATCACACGTCTTCCCGGAAGGGGCTCCCATGCTCAAGCATCGTACTCTCCTCTCGTCCTTCGCCGCCGCCGGCCTGCTCGGCACCGCCGCGGCCTGCTCCCCCTCCAGCGACAGCGGCTCCGGCGGCGCCGGCAGCGGCGGCAGCGACGCCGGCGGCAGCACCGGCGGGGACAAGGGCACGCTCACCTTCCGGCTCTGGGACCAGAACGCGGTGCCCGCCTACGAGGAGTCGTTCACCGCCTTCACCGAGTCCAGCGGCTGGAACGTGGATATCGACGTGGTGCCGTGGGGTGACTACTGGACGCGACTGCCGCTGGACGTGGCCAGCGGGGACGCGGCCGACGTCTACTGGATGAACTCCGCCAACTTCGTCCAGTACAAGGACTCCGAGGCGCTGCTGGACATCAACCAGGTGATTCCCGACGGGGCAGCCCAGTGGGAGCAGTCGGTGGTGGAGCTCTACACCCGCGACGGCGGTCTCTGGGGCGTCCCCCAGATCTGGGACTCGATCGCCCTGTTCTACAACAAGGCCCTGGTCGAGGAGGCGGGCGTGGACCCGTCGGCCCTGGCCTTCGACCCCACCGCGGAGAGCGATTCGCTGCGGGAGGCCGGCACCGAGCTGACGGTCGACGGCGCCGGTAAGCACCCGGGCGAGGACGGCTTCGATGCCGATTCCCGGGAGCAGTTCGGCTTCAACTCGCAGGCCGACCGGCAGGCGATCATCGGCCCGATGCTGGCCTCCAACGGCACCCAGTGGCAGGAGGACGACAAGTACGTCTTCGCCTCCCCCGAGGGCATCGAGGCGTTCGGGTACATGGCCGACCTCGTCAACGTCGACCAGATCGCCCCCAGCGCCGCCGACACCAACGAGAACGGCGACTTCAGCCGCGACCTGTTCACCCAGGGCAAGCTCGGCCTGTTCCAGTCCGGTCCGTACAACCTGCTGCCGATCGCCGAGGGCGTGGACGACTCCTTCGAATGGGCCCTGGCAGCGCCCGTGGCCGGACCGGCCGGGGCGAAGTCCCTGGTCCACGGCGTGGTCGCCGTGGGCAATGCGAAGGCCGACGAGGCCCAGCAGGACGGCATCACCGAGCTGCTGACCTGGCTGGGCTCCAAGGAGGGGCAGCTGCCCCTGGCCGAGAAGGGGGTCTCCTTCCCCGGACACGTGGACGCGCAGGACGCGTTCCTCGACTTCTGGGACGAGAAGGGCGTGGACGTCAGCATCTTCGTGGAGGCCGCGAAGAACGCCGCCGAGGCCGATACCGGTGCGCGCGCGAACGCCGGTCTCACCGCTGCGATCCCGATCTTCCAGGAGGTCTTCATCGGCCGCCTCTCCGCCGAGGAGGGCATCCCGCAGGCCCAGGAGGAGGGCAACGCCGCCATGGCCGGGTGAGGTCGCCCCGCGCGGGCGCTTGACCGAGCCCCTCCACCGCTCCCTCACGATGCCTTCCCCGGATGTACCCGGTCGTCCCTCCCTTTTCCCCTGATCACATGCAATCGTGTGCCCATGACGCAGAGCACATCACCGGACCGGGGCCGGGGCCGGGAACAGGGGCCGCGGGCACCGCAGGACGCAGGCGACTACGCCTACGGGCCGGAGGATCCCCCGGGATCGGGGCCCGCGTCGCCGCGGTCTGAGGCCAGCGGCATCGCGGAGCCCGCTGCCGGCATCGTCGCCGAGCACGTCTCCCGTGCCTTCGGCAGCGTGCAGGCGGTGCTGGACCTGAGCTTCACCGCACCGCGCGGCGCGGTGACGGCGCTGGTGGGGCCCAACGGCTGCGGCAAGTCGACCCTGATGCTGATGCTCGCCTCCCTGCTGTCCCCCGACTCCGGCCGGGTGCTGATCGACGGGGTGGATCCGTCGATCGACTCCCCGACCGTGCGGGCGAGCGTCGGCTGGATGCCGGACCAGTTCGGGGCCTGGGAATCGCTGCGGGTCGCCGAGGTGCTCGAGGTGATGGGCCGGGCCTACTTCCTGCCCAGCGCACAGCGGCGCCAGCGGGTCGACGAGCTGCTGCAGCTGATGGACCTGGGCTCCCTCGCCCAGCAGCCCGCACATGTGCTCTCCCGGGGCCAGAAGCAGCGGCTGGGCCTGGCGCGCGCCCTGATCCACGCCCCTTCGGTGCTGATCCTCGATGAGCCCGCCTCCGGGCTCGACCCCGCCTCGCGCCGCCGGCTGCTGCAGGTGGTGCGCTCGCTCGCCGCCGCCGGGACCACCGTGCTGATCTCCAGCCACATCCTCAGCGAGCTCGAGGAGATGGCCGACCACGTCGTGTTCATGGACGACGGGCGGGTGGTGGACGCTTCGAGCGTGCGCGAGCTGGCCGCTCGCCCCCGGTCCTGGCGGATCGCGTCGCTGGACCGGCAGCGGCTGGTCAAGGCGCTGGACAGGCTCGGGGCGCGGCACGGCGAGGTGCTCGCTCCCGAGCACACCACCTCCGGCCACGCCGAGGCGCTCGTGCAGCTGCCCGACGAGGCGACCGCCGCCCGCCTGCTGACGGATCTCACCACCGCCGATGCACGGATCATCGGCTTCGGCCCGGCGACCGGGCGGCTCGAGGCCGCCTATCTCGCCTCGGACGCCGCCCACCGTGAAGGAGCCCCGTGATGAGCATGCCCACCGCTTCGCCCCCCGTCGGCCGCGGCCGCGCCCTGAACGGCGCCCTCGCGCTGCGGCCCCGAGGGCTGTGGCTGGTGACCTCGCTCGAGCTGCGGCAGCGGGTACGGACCGCGCGCTGGTACATAGCGCTCGCGGCCTGGACCCTGGTGATGCTGGGCATCGGGGCGCTGGCACTGGCCCCGACGCTGTACACGGCGCAGTGGGACGCTCTGGAGCCGATCGCCGCCATGGTGTTCAGCCTCCAGATCATCCTGGTGCTGTTCGCGATGCTGCTGGTGGTGCCGGCGCTCTCGGCCGGTTCCATCAACGGCGACCGCACTGCGGGCACGCTCGCGACGCTGCAGGCGAGCCTGCTCAGCCCGCTGGAGATCGTGCTCGGCAAGCTGCTGGCCGGCTTCCTCACCGGGCTCGCCTTTCTGGTGCTCGCCCTGCCGTCGGTGGTGCCGATCGCACTGCTGGGCCACATCAGCCCGTGGTACCTCCTGCGCATCCTGCTGGTGATCGTGCTGCTCACGCTGTGCGTGACCGCCGTCGGGCTGGGCCTCTCCGCGGTGACCCAGCGGCAGCTCGGCTCCGTGGTCCTGGCCTATGTGATCGTGTTCGGGGTGACAGTGGTGCTGCCGGTCGCCTGGGGCAGCTCGGCGATCTTCCTCCAGCAGGACCGGGAGGTGACGAACTACTACTCGTCCTTCGAGACTGACGTGGTGTCCGGACCGGGCCGGTGCGAGTCGCAGACCGAGAGCAGCACTGTCCCGCGGATCGATCTGACCATGCCGCTGCTGTGGGGCAACCCGGTGGTCCTCCTGGCCGAGACCGCCCCGCCGTTGCCTATACCCACCTGGGACGATGAGGACGAGAACCTGGACGCGCTGCGCATGCTGAAGACGGGTGTGCGCACCGCCGCCACGATCACTCATCCTGCACACCACAACTTCTGCGACCCGAGTGAGAGCGGATATCCCGAAAACCTCGGCGAGCCCCCGAACCGGCCGATCTGGCCGATGGGGCTGGGGCTGTGGATGCTCGCCGGGGGCGTGTCGCTGGCGGTGGCGGTCCGGAGGCTCGCGGTGCCGATCCGGCGCCTGGGCACGGGCACCCGCATCGCCTGAGGACGGGCCCACCGCGCCCGGACGGAGGCGCGGGCAGCGCGTCCGGCAGCGCGTCCGCTCTCGTCCCGGGTCTCAGCCGCGGCGGTCCCGCAGCTCGGCGAGCGAGTCCGGGATGCCCTCCTGCGGGGCAGCGATCTCCGCGGGCACCTGCCCGCCGCCGGTGAAGGCCGAGCCCTCGCCACCGAAGTCCGGCAGGGTGCCGCGGGCGAGGTCGGCCTCGCGCACGGCGGTGTCGGCCGCCCCCGGCATGCTGGCATCCACCCAGAGCTGTTCGCCGGCGGCGTCGAGGTCGAGGAGCTCCAGGGCATGGTCACCCGCCCCGGCCTGGAGCCGTCGGCGCAGCGCGGCCCGCACCGCCGGGTCCCCGGCGCGGTCGGTGCGGGTCCCGATATCGGGGACAACCAGCGCATACGGGCTCTCGCGCCGCATGTAGCGACCGGCCGGGCCGTACAGCACGTCCCGCAGTCCGGAGCGCATCGCGGCTGCGGCGGCCAGGCCCTGCAACGGTGCCAGCACCAGCACGATCATCACGATCCAGACCCAGCTCAGGGCGGTCGCGATCTGCAGCAGCTGCAGCGCCAGCGCTGCCAGCATCGCCCCCAGCAGCATCCAGCCCGCAGCGAACCAGCCGGTCAAGGCGACGGCGCGGGCCTCCCACGGATTGACCCGGGCGCGATGCGCCCAGTCCTCATGGGTGCGCTGATCCCTGACCTGATCGCGCTGGGTGGCGGACAGGATGACCGCGAGCGCCGGGGACAGGGCCAGGCCGAGCAGCACGAGCCCGGCGATCGGGGCGGCGACCACCAGCTGCGGCCAGTGCAGCGGGGAGGACATCTGCGTCAGGTCGGTGCTGGCGAACCGGGAGAACACGGTGACCATGTCGGTGATCCCGAAGATCACCCACCCGGTGCCGACCGCGGCCGGCACCACCCACTTCAGGCTCGAGCGGGCGATGAGGCCCAGCGCGCGCAGGGCGCCGCGGGGCGTGCCGGCACCGCCCAGCACCGCAGTGCCGAGGTTCGGGGGCAGGTGGCGGCGGTCCTGCGCCCGCACCTGCGCCGCCGCTGCGGCACGCCTGCCGAGGTCACGGTCGATCCGGGAGGTGGTGGCCAGCACCTCGGCATCGGTGATCCCCAGCAGCTTCGAGGCGGGGACGCACCGGCGCACCAGCAGCCAGGCGACCTGGAGCGCCCCGAGCGCCAGGCACCAGGAGGACAGCGGCCCGGCCCCGAACCCGGACCAGGGCTGCGGCACCTCGAGCAGCACGGACAGCGGCAGCAGCAGCACGACCAGGACCGGCGGGAGCATCAGCATCGCCGTGATCCGGGTGGCCACTGCTCGCTGGAACGCGTGCTCGCTGAGGAAGCGGCGCGGGAGGACCCCGGCCAGGAGCGAGGGTGCCAGCAGCGCGGTGGGCACGCTCAGCAGCGTCGCGGCGGCCGGGAGCACGAGGAAGGCGGTCCCCAGGCCGGCCCTGGTGAAGCCCAGGCTGCGGATCGCGGTCTCCAGGAAGCTCGGATCCGCCAGCGCGCCCAGCAGCGCGACGAACCAGAAGGTGGGCGAGGCACCGGAGACGTACAGCACCAGCAGCAGGTACCACAGGCCCAGCAGCACCAGGGCGGGTGCCCACAGCATCCGCAGCAGACGCCGCCGCAGCGCGGCCTGGGACTCGGCGATGATCTCTCCCGGCGGCACCAGGGAGGGGGAGTCCAAGGGCAGCTCCGGCGGCGCGGGCAGATCTCTCAGCGGCGGCAGCAGGCGGGCATGGGGAGAGGTCATGGACGGGCGCTGAGCTCAGACGGAACGGCGGCCCAGGAACGCGCGGCCCAGGGTCATCTCATCGGCGTAATCCAGGTCGCCGCCGACCGGCAGGCCGGAGGCGAGCCGGGTGACGGTGAGCTCGAGCGGTCCCAGCAGGCGCGAGAGGTAGGCCGAGGTGGCCTCGCCCTCGATGTTCGGATCCAGCGCCAGGATCACCTCCTGGGTCTCGCCCGAGCCCAGGCGGCTCATCAGCTGGGTGATGCGCAGGTCGTTCGGTCCCACCCCGCCGATCGGGTCGATCGCGCCGCCGAGCACGTGGTACCGGCCCTTGAACTCACGGATCTTCTCGATCGCGACGATGTCCTTGGACTCCTCGACCACGCAGATCACCTCGTCGGTGCGGCGCGTGTCGGTGCAGATGCGGCAGCGCTCGTCTGCCGAGACGTTCCCGCAGATCTCGCAGAAGCGCACCGTGTCCTTGACCTGGACCAGCACCTCCGCGAGTCGGCGCACAGCGGCGTCGTCGGCGTCCAGCAGATGGAATGCGATCCGCTGCGCCGACTTGGGGCCGATGCCCGGCAGCTTGCCGAGCTCGTCGATGAGGTCCTGGACGATGCCTTCGTACACGGCCCCAACTGTAGTTGTCCGGGCCGACCGGCGAGGTCTGCAGGCCCGGGACTGTGAGCGGATCCCGGATGTGCAGCTCCCGGCCCGGCCCCGATACAGTGAACCTCGACGATGCCGGCTCCCGCCCGAGAGCGCCCGGCAGACCGACCTCGCTGAGGAGTGACGTGGCCACCCTGCCCTCCCCCCTGCTCGACGCGGTCCATGACCGGGTCCTGAGCGGTCTCGCCGACCTCGACGGCACCGAACTGGACGGCACCGACCGCGCCCTTGACCAAGAGATCGCCCGCCGGGTGGTCGCGTACCTGCGCAACACGGCCGAGACCACCGTGAGCGTCGAGGAGGACGGCACCACCTTCGTGATCACCGGGGACATCCCGGCGATGTGGCTGCGGGACTCCGCCGCGCAGCTCTCACCGCTGCTGCGCCTGGTGGCGGCGGGCATCGGCGCCGACGAGGACCGCTCCGTGCTGGTCAGCCTGCTCAGCGGACTGCTGCGACGCCACTGGCAGTACCTGGAGATCGACCCCTACGCCAACGCCTTCAACCGGCTGCCGGACTCCGCGCACTGGGATGAGGACGAGACGGAGTTCGAGAACCCCTGGGCGTGGGAGCGCAAGTTCGAGCTCGACTCGCTCTCCTACGGACCGGACCTGGCCTGGCGGCTGTGGCAGGCGACCGGCGACACCTCCTGGGCGGATGAGCGCTTCCTGCCCGCAGCCCGGGCGATCCTCGCCACCGTCGCCACCGAGCAGCATCACGAGGAGCGCTCGCAGTACGTCTTCCGCCGCACCGGAGCCCCCTCCCAGGACACCCTCGCCCGCGAGGGTCGCGGCTGCCTGACCACCCCGAACGGGCTGGTGTGGGCGGGTTTCCGCCCCTCGGACGATGCTTGCGAGCTGGGCTTTAACATCCCGGGCAACCATTTCCTGGCCCTGGCCCTGGAACGCCTGGCTGAGCTGCTCGAGCAGGTCGCGGGCGCGCCTGCGGAGGCGGCCGAGGCCCGGCTGCGGGCCGGCGAGATCCGGGCGGCGCTGAGGGAGCATGCGCTGATCGACGGGCCCGAGGGGCAACCGATCTGGGCGTACGAGATCGACGGCCGCGGCGAGCATCGCTTCCTCGACGACGCGAACGTGCCCAGCCTGCTGTCCCTGCCGTACCTGGGCTGCGTCGACGTCGAGGATCCGGTGCAGATCGCGACCCGCGCCGCCGTGCTGTCGCGGGAGAACCCGTACTACTACGCGGGGCTGTTCCTGGAGGGGGTCGGCTCCCCGCACACGCCGAAGGACCATGTCTGGCCGATCGCGAAGTCCATCGAAGGGCTCACCACCGCGGACCGCGAGGAGCAGCTGCGGATCCTGGCCCAGCTGATCCGCACCGATGGCGGCACCGGGATGATGCACGAGGGCGTCCACATCGATGAGCCGACGACGTTCACCCGGGAGTGGTTCTCCTGGTCGAACTCGATGTTCTGCGAGCTGGCCCTGGACCTCGCCGGCGTGGGCCGCGACCCTCACTACCCACCCGCCGCCTGAGCGGTGGCGGCGCCCGGGTGGGCGCGGTACCGTCAGTGCGGGTCGTAGCTCTCCGGCACGGCCCGTTGTCGACTCTGAACAGGACGTGGACCGATGTCGTCGATGCCGTCTCCGTATGACGCCGCAGAGCCGGCCACCGACTGCCGGGTGGCCCAGGCGCCCGAGGTGCCCACGGCTGTCGTCGCGCAGCGGAGCTTCCCGATGCATGAGATGCCGTCCCTGATGGACGGGACCTTCTCGTACCTGGCCGCGGCGCTGGAGGGGGTCGGGCTCAGCCCGATCGGTCCGGCGTTCGCGCTGCATCACCGCGCCCCGGTCTCCACCGCCGACCTGGAGGTGGGCTTCCCGCTCGACCGGCCGCTGACCGAGCCCCTGACCCTGCCCAGCGGTTTCGAGGTGACCGGGTCGGTGCTGCCGGCCGGCCGCGTGGCCTGGACCTCGCACATCGGCGGGTACGGAGGGCTGGCCGAGAAGTGGGGCGCCTTCACCGAGGGCATCGGCGAGTCGGAGGAGCAGATGATCTACCCGTTCTGGGAGTTCTACGTGACCCAGCCGTCACCGCAGGTGAACCCGGCGACGCTGCGCACCGACCTGTTCAGCCTGCTCGAGCCGCGCGAGGCCTGAGTTAGGCTGCGTGGCCGCGCGCGCTTCCGCGGCTAGTAGTTCCGGTTCTCGTCGATGATCTCGAGGACCTTGCCGCCGAGCAGCTTCTCGACGACCTCGCGGCCGTTGCGGGTGGCGACCACCGCGTCCTCGTCGTCGCGCGTCGCGCCACCGGTGGGGTCGATGTCCGCGGCCGGTTCCGCACGTGTGACGCCACGCAGCCCCCCGACGCGCTGGCCGGCATCGCGGGAGGCCTGCGCCGCCTCGCGCACCAAAGCGGCACCGCTGCGCGGGGCCGCCGCAGGAGAGCCGCCTGCAGGGCTCGGGGCGGTAACTGCGAGGCAGGGCCGGTCGCGGCAGGGCTGGTCGCGGCGGGGCTGGTCGCGGCAGAGTTCGTGGCGGCGGGGACGGTGGCGGCGGTCCCCCACGACGCGGCGGCACGGGCGGACGCGGAGGCTCCTGGGCCGGGAGACGCTGGTGCGGCGTCGGCCGATGCCGCACCGCCGGCGGAGCCCGGCTCCGCGGGAGCAGCCGTCTGCAGCGCCGGACGCCCGGTGCCGCTCCCCGGCCCGTCCGTTAGCGGGGCATCTCCCGCCGAAGCGCCGGGGGGCTCTGCCCGGGTGTCACCGGCATCGGAGGCACCAGCGCCCGCGCCGTGGCCCTGCGTGGGGCGGGAGCGGACGACGCGACCTTCAGCGATCGCGCGGCGCAATGCCCGCTGTCCGTAGGTGCGGGATTCCTCGGGCGGGAGGCTGTCGCGGCCCTCGTCCTCCACCTCGGCGATCTCCCCGTGCGGAGCCGAGCCGGCTGCGGCCGCTGCGGCCTCCGCAGTCGCAGCGCCGGTCGGCTGCGGGTTCTGAGGCTGATAGTCGTCCTGTGGGTGCCGGGGCTGGTAGCTGTCCTGAGGATCCGGCGGGAAGGGATCGTCGGGCTCCGGCGGGAAGTCCTCGATCCGCTCGGCCGTCGAGCCGGGACGGCTGGTGCGTGCGGCCCGCTCCGCAGCCCGCATCGCCCGCTCGGAGGCACGCTGGCCCGCCGATGCCGTCGGAGGCTCCTCGGGACTGGCGGCGGGCGCGGGCGCGGGCTCGCGCGGGGCCGTCGCAGTGACGGCATCTCCCCAGCGGACAGGGGTCTGCTCCTCGGACTGACCGGAGGCCCCCGTCGGCTGCGGAGCTGCCGCCTGGACGTCGGGGCTCGGTCCGTGCTGCACCTGGCCAGCAGCAGCACCGCCGTTCGTGCTGTCTCCGACGGGGCGACCCGGACCGCCCGCTCCACCCGATGACTCCGGGCCACTGCTCTCAGGCCCGCCACCACCGGCGGCGCTGCCGGGTCCGGGCGATCCTGGGCTCGGGGCATTGCCGGGGCCGGGACCGGGATCGTCACCGACCACGGCCTCGATGGTGACCTCGACGTGCATGATGCGGCGCACGGCATCGGCCAGGTTCTGCGCGGCGGTGCCGCGGTGGAAGGCGTTGACCAGACCGTCCGTGCGGAAGCCGATCACCAGCGTGCCGCCGTGTGCGCCGTTGACATGACCGTTCTGGGAGATCAGCGCCCAGCTGGGACGACGGATCTGCTGCAGCTCGTCGAGGATCGCGGACCAGTTGCCCCGCACCTGATCCGCATCGATCCCGCCGCCCGCTGCAGGCTGCACCGAGGGTGGAGTCTGCGGCGCTGCCGCGTTCGGTGTCGGCGGCTCTGTCGCTGCCGCGTTCCCTGCCGGCGGCCGCTGAGGCCCGGCGTCGCGCCCCGTGGACTGCGGAGGGGCTTGGTGCGGGGCCTGCTGCGAGGCCTGCGGTGCAGAGTCTCCCCACGGCGCCTGCGCCGGAGGCGCGGCGGAGGGCTCCGCCGGGGCCGCCGGAGCACTCGACGCGGGTGCAGTGGCCTGCGGTCGGGGCGCTGTGCCCTGCGCGGCGGGCGCTGCACTCTGCCGCTCCGGGGCGGGAGGCTGCTCGGGGGCGCGAGGCTGCGCGGAGGCGGGAGCGCTCGCGGGCGCTGCCGCCGCGCCGCCGCGACCGCCGCGGGCCTGCCGGGCGGCCTCGACCTTCTCCTGGGCGATACGCCGCGCCTGATCACGAGCTCCCGACGCCCCCGACGACGCATCAGGAGGCGGCGCAGCACCGGACGGCCCGCCGCCGGCAGGCGCACCGCCACGCTGATCGTTGGTCGGGGCCGGGGCGCCGGCTGCCGCCAGCGCGGCCCGCTCGTCGCGCAGCACCAGCCGCGCCGCGAGCAGTTCGAGATGCAGCCGGGGCGAGGTCGCTCCGCTCATCGTCGACAGGGTCTCGTGGACCAGGTCACCGCACTGCGAGAGATCCGCCGGGGCGAACAGCGCGGCCTGGCCGCGCATGCTCTCGAGCTCGTCGGCCGGAACCTGCGGCAGGAGGTCGGCGCCGCGGTCCGGCACCGCGGCGAGCACGATCAGGTCGCGCATCCGCTCCAGCAGGTCCTCGACGAAGCGGCGCGGTTCATGGCCGGTGGCCAGCACGTGCTCGACCGCCGAGTACAGCGCGGCCGCATCGCGCTCGGCGACGGCGGTGATGGCGCTGTCCAGCAGCGCGGTGTCGGTGAAGCCCAGCAGCGCGATCGCGGTCGAGAAATCCAGTCCGTCGTCACCGGCGCCGGCCATCAGCTGGTCCAGCACCGACATCGAGTCACGTGCGGAACCGCCGCCGGCGCGCACCACCAGCGGCATCACGCCCTCCCCGACCTCAACGCCCTCGGCGGCGCAGACCTCCTCGAGGTAGGGGCCCAGCACCTGCGGCGGGATCAGCCGGAAGGGGTAGTGGTGGGTGCGCGAGCGGATGGTGCCGATGACCTTGTCCGGCTCCGTGGTCGCGAAGACGAACTTCACGTGCTCGGGCGGCTCCTCGACCAGCTTCAACAGGGCGTTGAACCCGGCGGAGGTGACCATGTGGGCCTCGTCGATGATGAACACCTTGTAGCGGTCGCGGACCGGTGCGAAGGAGGCTCGTTCGCGCAGTTCGCGGGCATCGTCCACACCGCCGTGACTGGCGGCATCGATCTCCACCACGTCGAGGCTGCCGGAGCCACCGGTGGCGAGGTCGCGGCAGGAATCGCACTGGCCGCACGGCTCGTCCGTCGGCCCCTGGGCGCAGTTCAGGCAGCGAGCGAGGATGCGCGCCGAGGTGGTCTTGCCACAGCCGCGAGGCCCCGAGAACAGGTAGGCATGACCGATCCGTCCCGCGCGCAGCGCACGCCGCAGGGGCGTGGTGACATGGTCCTGGCCGATCACTTCGGCGAAGGACTCCGGGCGGTAACGACGGTACAGAGCGATGGCCACCCCGACAGGCTAGTCGAGGCCGCCCACGTTCCCCGCCGCTGGGGAGAAGTCCCGCTGTGGAGGAACGGTGCGAGATCCCCGGGGCGAGACGGGTCCTCGTCGCCGTCGCCGGTCCCGAACTCTGCCCGTCGACCCACGGCCCGATCCCGAACGGCCCCACTGCCTGGTCCCGGGCGCTCCCACGAGGTGATCCCGCGCGCCCCCGCACCCCTTAGCGCGGTTCCGCGCGCCCCCGGCCCGCGGTGTGATCCCGCACGTTCGTGATGTGGTCCGACGCGTCCGTGGTGCGGATCTGCCGCGCCGCCGGGATCCACATTCCTTCCCCGGCAGTCGCGACATCATGTACATGATGTAAGGGTTTCTCGCATGACAACCGTGTCCTCGGCGCACTTCCGCGCCCATCTGAGTGAGCATCTCGAGCGAGCGCAGCGCGAGCCCGTCATCGTCACGAGCAGAGGGGTTCGACGCCGGGCCGTCCTCGTCTCCGCCGACTTCTTCGACCGGGCATCCGCCGCCCTCGGCGACGCGCCGTACGCCGCACCCCCGCGGAGCACCCAGGAGGAGGTCATGGACGAGGTGATGCGCTTCATCCAGGACCTCTGACCGAATCGCGGCATCCCGGCTCCCTGTACAGCGCAGATCGCGGGAAGCAGGTGCGCAGGTCACGAACGGCTGGAACGGGCCTCGTCCGGATCGCCGCCACCGGCCTCCCTCGTCGCCGCGAGCTTCTCCCTGCGCTCCTTCAGACCCCGATGGGTGGCTGAGAACACCGCCACCACCACGATCACCGCCACCAGCACGTCCACCACCCAGCCGGGCACGCCGAAGGGCAGTGCGATCTCCGGCAGCAGCCCGAGAAGCCACTCCACCAGATCTCGCACCGGCCGCAGCAGCGCAGCGAGGAAGTCCTGCACCGGTTGCAGCAGCTGCGCGATCCATTCCCGCGGCGGTGCCGTCGCTCGCGCGATCGCCTCGAGCAGAGGCCGCAGCCGGGCCTCGATCCACTCGACCAGCGGGTCGAGCAGGCCGCTGAACAGCGCACCGAGGCCGAGCAGCGGCAGCAGGAAGCGCGCGGACCTCGCGGCGCAGCACTGACCCTCGCGCTGATTGGCGCAACCCCGCGACCCATAAGTTCATCTACTGTGACCCCTCACAAAATCCTTGATGTCGGCCCGCCAGCCGCGTAGCGTCCTTTCCCGTGAGCATCTCCACCCCCTCCCCCACGGCCACCCCGACCCGGCGCAACCCGCTGCGCGCCATCGTCGGCATCCCCTTCGGCTGGCAGGTCCTGATCGGCCTGATCCTGGGGGTGATCCTCGGCCTCGTCGCCGCCCAGATGGGCCCGGTCCCCGGTGCCGGCGAAGACGGCGGTGACGGCGCGAACTGGCTGACCACCACCTTGCAGACCATCGGCTCGATCTTCGTGACCCTGCTGAAGGCGCTGGTCCCGCCGCTGATCTTCCTCGCGATCGTCACCTCGATCGCCAACCTCCGCAACGTCACCAACGCCGCCCGCCTGGCCTGGAAGACCCTGCTCTGGTTCGCGATCACCGCCCTGATCGCGGTCTCGATCGGCATCACCCTCGGCGCCCTGACCACGCCCGGGGCGAACTCCGGCGTCACGGCCGACGCCGCCAAGGCCTCGGACACCCAGGGCGGCTGGATGGATTTCCTGAACGGCCTGGTGCCCTCGAACTTCCTGGGCATCACTGGCTCCGCGGGCGATGACGGCTCCGTCTCGATCAGCTTCAACGCCCTGCAGATCCTGGTGATCTCGATCGCCGTGGGCATCGCGGTGCTCTCCGTCGGCGCGAAGGCCGAGCCGTTCCTGAAGTTCACCGGCTCTGCCCTGGAGATCGTCCAGAAGCTGCTGTGGTGGGTCATCCGTCTCGCCCCGATCGGCACCGTGGGCCTGCTCGGCAACGCCGTGGCCAGCTACGGCTGGAACGCGCTCGGGCAGCTCGGCGTCTTCGTGGCCGATGTCTACATCGGTATGGCCATCGTGCTGCTGGTGGTCTACCCGGTGCTGCTGAAGCTCAACGGCCTCTCCATCGGCTCGTTCTTCCGCGGCGTGTGGCCCGCGACCTCGCTGGGCTTCGTCTCCCGCTCCTCGCTCGGCACGATGCCCATGACCAAGTCCGTCACCGAGCGGATGGGCGTGCCCAGCCACTACGCCTCCTTCGCGGTCCCGCTGGGCGCGACCACCAAGATGGACGGCTGCGCCGCGATCTACCCGGCCCTGGCCGCGATCTTCGTGGCGAACTTCTACGGCGTGCCGCTGGGCATCACCGACTACCTGCTGATCGTGCTGGTCTCGGTGCTCGGCTCCGCCGCGACCGCCGGGATGACCGGCGCGACCGTGATGCTCACCCTGACGCTGTCGACCCTGGGCCTGCCCCTGGAGGGCGTCGGCCTACTGCTGGCGATCGACCCGATCCTGGACATGGGCCGCACCGCCCTGAACGTCACCGGCCAGGCGCTGGTGCCCGTGATCGTCTCCAAGCGCGAGCAGATCCTGGACCGTCCGCGGTACGACGCCGCCCGTCGGACCTCCTTCCAGGCCATCCAGGCCGAGGAGGCGCAGGTCGCCCAGGACCCCGCCGACGCGGAGACCGCGGATCCCGCCACGGCCCCTCAGGGCGAATCCGCCGACGGCGAGCGCATCACCCAGCCCGCGAACGTCTGACCCAGCCGGCGCCAACCCGGCGCGCGCATCGGATCCCCCGATCTGCATCATCACTGGTGCGGATCGGGGGATCCGCGTCATCCCGCCGCGGTGTGTCACGTCTGCCGGGTCTCCGGGTCTGCAGAGGACCCGACGCGCGGCCGACCCCGCCCCGCGCGGCCTCCCATCGGCGAGCCGGGAGAGCATGCGCCCCCGTGGACGAGGCCGGCACGGCGGCGAGGCAGGCGCGGCGGCGCCGTGAACCCGCGCACCACCAGGCCTCGGTCCCTGGCCGCTCGATCCCGCATCTCCTAGACTGGGAGCGTCAGACCGGCCCGGCTCCACGGGCCATCGCAGTGCATCTACCTCGGGTCCACGGTGTGGATCGTCCAAGGCGGCACCCACCGTCCGGAGCATCGATGACCACTCAGCAGACCTCCCGCGAGCCGCAGCAGGGCACCACCACCCTGTTCCGCGCGGCCGGCCCCGCCTACTTCCCCATCGCCTTCATCGCCCGGTTCCCCTTCGCGATGATGGTGGTCGGCACCCTCACCCTGGTCGTCTCGGCGCGCGAGTCGATCGCGCTGGGCGGGCTGAACTCCGCGGTCGTCGGCCTCGGCTCCGCCCTCATCGGCCCGCTGCTCGGTGCCGCCGCCGACAGGATCGGACAGCGCCGGGTCATCCTCGTCTCGGGGATCGTGAACTCCCTGGCCCTGCTCGCGATGGCGGCGATCGCCTTCAGCTCGCTGCCCGATGCGGCCGTGCTCGCCGTCGGCTTCCTGATCGGTGCCTCCTCCCCGCAGATCGGCCCGTTCTCCCGCACCCGCTTGGTGCAGCTGATCCTCACCCGTCTGCCCTCGGCCCGTCGGGCGCACAGCCTGAACGGCACCATGGGCTACGAATCCGCGGCCGACGAGACCGCCTTCGTGTTCGGCCCCCTGGTGGTGGGCCTGCTGGCGACCACCCTGAACCCGGCCGCCCCCATGATCGGCGCCGCGGTGCTGACGCTGGTGTTCGTCACCGCGTTCGCGCTGCACCCCACCGCGCAGGTCGCGGCGCCCACCTCCGAGGAGCCCGTCGCCCAGGCCCCGGCCCGGGAGCTGCGCACCCTCCCGGTGCTGGTGGTGGTCGCGGGCGCCCTCGGTGTCGGCCTGTTCTTCGGCACCGTGCTGACCTCGCTGACGGCCTTCCTCGCCGACTCGGGCCGCGGCGACTCCGCCGGGCTGGTCTACGGCGTGATGGGCATCGGCTCCACGATCCTCGCCCTCAGCATCACCCTGTTCCCGGCGCGGTTCCGCCTCTCCGCGCGCTGGCTGGTGTTCTCCTCCCTGATGCTCGCGGCCATGATCGGCTTCGGGCTCGCCGGCGGGCTCACCGGACTGATCTGGGCGATGGCGATCGCCGGCATCGGCATCGGCCCGACGATCGTGACCCTGTTCAGCCTGGCCGCGGAGCGCTCCCCGCTGGGCCGCTCGGCGACCGTGATGACGATGCTCGGCTCGGCCACGATCGTCGGCCAGTCCGCCGCGTCGGCCCTGACCGGGGCGGTCGCCGAGAGCTCCGGCTCCCAGGTCGCGATGTGGCTGCCCGTCGGCGCGGCCGCGCTGGTGCTGCTCGCCGCCGTGGTCAATGCACTCGCATGCAGGGAGCCGGCCGGTGCCCCGGAGCGTTCCCAGGAGCTCAGCGACGAGGAGGTCCCGGCCGAGGCGCGGACGCTCTCGGAGCTCCCCGCCGAGCACCTCTGAGCCGGACGGCCCCGCCTACCGCCGCAGCACATGGCGCAGCGCCGCCTCCAGGGTGCGGTGAGCCGGCTCGAAGCCGCTGGCGCGCAGCCGCGCATCGGAGACGTCCTGATCGGTGCGGATCAGCTCATCCGCGGCCGCGCCGCCCAGGACCAGGCGCGGGCCGAGCGGCGGCACCGGCAGCAGGGAGGGCCGACGCAGCACGCGCCCCAGGGTGCGGGCGAAGTCCCGGGCGCTGACCGGCTCCGGCCCGACCCCGTTGACCGGTCCGGCCAGCTCGGCGCTGAGGGCGGCGTGGGCGAAGGTGCGCACGATGTCGTCGAGCGAGATCCACGACGTCATGGCGTCGGCATCGGTGAGCCGGCCGCCCGCCCCGGCCAGGAACAGCGGCAGCTGGGGCGGCAGCGGTCCGCCGCCATCGCTCAGCGCCATCCCGGTGCGCACCTGCGCGACCCGCACGCCGGCCTCGGCGGCGGCACGGGTCGCCCCCTCCCAGTCACGGACCAGGTCGGCGAGGAAACCCTCCCCTCCGGGATCCGCCTCGGTGAGCAGCTCCCCGGGGCGGCGCGGACCGTACACGCCGATCGCGGAGGCCTGGACGAGGGCCGCGGGACCGTCGCGCATACCGGCGAGGGTGCGGGAGATGAGCGCGGTGCCGTTGACGCGCGAATCGCGGATCTCGCGTCGGGCGGTCGGGGTCCAGCGGGTCGCGATCGAGCGGCCCGCGAGGTTCACGACGACGTCCACACCGTCGAGATCGGCCGGGTCCAGGTGCCCGGCCTTCGGGTCCCAGGAGATCTCGCCGGGACCCACCTGGTCCTCGCGGACCATCCGGCGCACCGTGTGCCCGCCGGTCTCGAGCAGCGCCGCGAGCTGGGTGCCGATCAGTCCGGAGGAACCCGTGATGGCGATGGTGCGGCGGGGCAGGTCGGCCCAGCGGGCATGGAAGGCGAGATCATCGCGCAGCTGCCGCTCCCGGAACCCGAGCAGGCGGCGCACCTGCGACTCGACCGTCGCCCCCAGGGGCGTCAGCCCGCGCGGCAGCTCCAGGTCGATGGTGTCGTGGATCGCGGTGCCCGTGCCGTCGGCCTCGATGCGGTGCTCGTGGCGCCAGGAGCGGAAGGGGCCCCGGACCTGCTGATCGACGAAACGGCCCTGCGGGTCGTGCTCGAGGTGCCGCAGGGTCCACTGCGGCCGCAGGGCCGTGGGCAGCATCGGCGGGCCGAGATGCGCCGTGACCAGGCGGCCGGCCTCCATACCGCCCTCGGCGGGGTCATCCGCGGAGGCGAGGCCCGGCGGGGTGAGGCGCACCAGGGCGCCGGCCCGGTCGTGCCAGTCCAGGACCGTCTCCGGCGCGTGGGGGAGGTGGGTCGTCGAGCGGATCCTCATGGGTCCCCCTGGAGGCCGGAGCGGTGTGGTCCTCCTACGGTACGCATCCGGCGCAGCGCTGGCCAGCGGACGCATCGGGCATGGAGCGACCCCTCGTGCACCTGCCAGAGCTCACCTGCCCTTGCTGCCGTCAAGCCCTGGGGGAGTTCAGCAAGATGACACCGCACGAGGGGTCGCGAACGAGTGTACCGGCTCCCCGGCCCCGACTTCGAACTCGCGGACGCGACTCTGCTCACGACACGCCCGCACCCGCCGGAACGGGCCCCGCCTTATCGACCCGACCTGGGACTTCAGAGCCACCACGCCACGCAGAAGGTCACGACAGGGCAACGGGAGCCTGAAAGAACCCGCAAAGCCCGGCTTGTCCGGTAGGTTCCATTCAGCACCAGGTGGTGACCCCGCTCACCCCTGCCCGCGACGCCTAGGGTGTCGTCGCTTCCCCTATCCCAGGAGCACACATGATCGCCGAACTCATCGACGGCGCCAACAACCTGATCTGGTCCATCCCGCTCATCGGTGGCCTGCTCATCGTCGGCCTGTACTTCACCATCCGCACCGGGCTGCTCCAGATCCGCAACCTCCCCGACATGCTCGACCAGCTGAAGAAGGGCGAGGTCTCCCCGGACGGAACCTCGTCCTTCCAGTCGCTGATGATGTCGCTGGCCGGCCGTGTCGGCATGGGCAACATCGGCGGCGTCGCCACCGCGATCGCCTTCGGCGGTCCCGGTGCCGTGTTCTGGATGTGGGTCTCCGGCTTCCTCGGCGCCTCCACCTCGTTCATCGAGTGCACCCTCGGACAGATCTACAAGGAGAAGGATCCGGACACCGGCGAGTACCGCGGCGGCCCGGCCTTCTACTTCGAGCGGGCCTACAAGCACAAGGCTCCCCGCCTGTCGCTGTTCTACGGGATCCTCTTCTCGATCGTCACCATCGTGGCGATGAGCTTCTTCCTTCCGGGCGTGCAGGCCAACGGCATGGCCTCTGCGATCGACAACGCCTGGGGCATCCCCACCTGGGTCACCGCGCTCGGTCTGGTGATCCTGCTCGGCTTCATCGTCATCGGCGGCGTGAAGCGCATCGCCCACTTCGCCGTCGTCGCCGTGCCGGTGATGGCGATCGCGTACATCATCGTCGCGATCATCGTGTTCTTCATGAACTTCGAGGAGATCCCGCGGGTGTTCGGCCTGATCTTCGCCAGCGCCTTCGGCGTCCAGCCGGTGTTCGGCGCGATCATCGGCCTGGCCATCAAGTGGGGTGTCCAGCGCGGCATCTACTCCAATGAGGCCGGTCAGGGCACGGGCCCGCACGCGGCCGCGGCCGCCGAGGTCTCCCACCCGGCCAAGCAGGGCTTCGCCCAGTCGTTCTCCGTCTACGTCGACACCCTGCTGGTGTGCAGCGCCACCGCGTTCATCATCATCTCCACCGGCATGTTCAACACGTTCACGAACGAGACCTACCCGGGCGCTGACGCCGCCTCCGAGGCCGATACCGTCGGCCGCGGCATCGGTGACCTCAGCCTGCAGGTGGAGCCCGGCCCGGGCTACGTCCAGGGCGGCCTGGACGCGGCCTTCCCCGGCCTGGGCCCGACGTTCATCGCCATCACGCTCGCGTTCTTCGTGTTCACCACGATCGTGGCGTACTACTACATGGCAGAGGTCAACCTGACCTACCTCACCCGCAAGATGAAGAACCGCACGCTCGCCCGTGCGCTGTTCCGCCTCCTGCAGGCGCTGGTGCTGGTCTCGGTGGCCTACGGCGCGGTGACCTCCGCAGGCGCCGCCTGGGGCCTCGGCGACATCGGCGTGGGCTCGATGGCCTGGCTGAACGTCATCGGCATCGTGGCCCTGCAGGTGCCCGCGCTGAAGGCGCTGAAGGACTACCGCGAGCAGAAGAAGGCCGGACTGGATCCGCAGTTCGATCCGCGCAAGCTCGGCATTGAGAATGCGGAGTTCTGGGAGCGACGGGCCGACGGCCACCAGCTCCAGGGCCGCAGCGGCGGCGAGCTGGAGGACGAGGGCGTCGTCAAGTGACCGCCGAGAAGGGGTGATCCCCTGAGGATCCCCCCTTCTCGACCCGCACCTCACACCGCCGAGGGGCCGGACCATCATCGCGATGGTCCGGCCCCTCTGCCATGCTCGGGAGATGCGCGCCGGGCCGCGCCGGCTCAGGCCAGGCGCTGCGCCGGGGAGACGGTCCGGGCGGGGTCCGTCTCGGGGATCTCGCCGAGGACCTCGTCGATGCGGGCCTTCACGTCGGCCTCGAGCGTCACGCCGGCGGCCTTGACGTTCTCGGTGACCTGCTCGGGGCGGGAGGCGCCGATGATCGCGCCGGCCACGTTGTCGTTGCTGAGCACCCAGGCCACGGCGAGCTGCGCCGGGGTGAGGTCGAGCTCCTCGGCGATCGGGAGCAGGCCCTGCACGGCGGTGAGCACCTCGTCGTTCAGGAAGCGCTTGATCATGTCCGCGCCGCCCTTCTCGTCGCGGGCGCGGGAGCCCTCGGGCGCCTCGGCGCCGGGCTTGTACTTGCCGGTGAGGATGCCCTGCGCAACCGGGGACCACACGATCTGGGAGATGCCCAGCTCGCGGGAGGTGGGGACCACGCGCTCCTCGATCACGCGCCACAGCATCGAGTACTGGGGCTGGTTGGAGATGAGCTGGATGCCGTGCTCCCGGGCCAGCTGATGGCCGGCGCGCAGCTGGTCGGCGTTCCACTCGGAGACCCCGATGTACAGCGCCTTGCCGGAGTGGACGACGTCGGCGAACGCCTGCATCGTCTCCTCCAGCGGGGTCGCGTAGTCGTAGCGGTGGGCCTGGTAGAGGTCGACATAGTCGGTCTGCAGGCGCGTGAGCGAGGCGTCGATCGACTCGCGGATGTGCTTGCGGGACAGGCCGGTGTCGTTGTGCCCCTTGGGGCCGGTGGGGAAGTAGACCTTGGTGAAGATCTCGAGCGACTCGCGCCGCTCCCCCTTCAGCGCCTCGCCGAGGACGACCTCGGCGGCGGTGTTGGCATAGGTGTCGGCGGTGTCGAAAGTCGAGATGCCGGCATCGAGGGCGGCGCGCACGCAGGCCTGCGCGCGCTCGTCCTCGACCTGGGAGGCGTGGGTGAGCCAGTTGCCGTAGATGATCTCGCTGATCTTGAGGCCGGAGCGGCCGAGGTGACGATGTTCCATCCGCTCAGCCTAGGACCGGCCCGCCGTGCGCGTCAGCGACAGAGGCGTATGGTGGTGATGTGCGTCACGGCGACTGGACGGTCGGCCCGTGACCGCTGTTGGCGACCCTCCTGGAAGGAGCGAGAGATGACCGAGCCCTCCACCGCCCCGGCCCGAGGCCGCACCGGTCCCGGCCCTCAGCCCGGACAGCCCCCGGCCCCTGGCCTGCCGGAACCCACTGCGGGCGACGACATCCTGGAGATGGAGCCGACGGTCGAGGGCGAGGACTTCTCCCGCGTCGCGTTCACCCGGGCCGCGCTCACCCAGATCCAGCGCCTGATCGACCGCAACGGTCCGCTGATGTTCCACCAGTCCGGTGGCTGCTGCGACGGCTCCTCCCCCATGTGCTTCCCCGAGGGGGACTTCCTCACCGGGGACGCGGACGTGAAGATGGGCCACGTCGAGGTCCCGCTGCCGGACGGTGGCACCTCCCCGCTGGACTTCTGGATGAGCCGCGAGCAGTTCGCCTATTGGCGCCACACCCACCTCACGATCGACCTGGTCGAGGGGCGCGGCGGCGGCTTCAGTCTCGAATCGCCCGACGGGAAGCGATTCCTCACCAGGTCACGGATGCTCACGGACTGAGCGTCCCGGCCGCCCGACGAAGGGAACGCCATGACCGACCATCCCGCACCGCCCCCGGAACCATCCGGCCTGTCGCCGGAAGCGACGCTGCCGCCCCCGAGCGAGCCGCCGATGACTCCGCCGGGGCAGCCACCCACGGATCCGCCCACCGACCCGCCGGGGCCCCCTCCCGACGCGCCGCCCACCGGGCCACCGATGCCGATCCCAGGACAGCCGCCCGCACCCTCACCTGAGCCCCCGCCGGACCCTCCGACCCAGCCCGAGCAGCCCTCACCGCCGGAGCCGCCGCCGGACGCTCCACCCACGACACCCATCTGAGCGGCCTACCGCCCGGCGCTCGTGGGCCGTGGCGCGCCGACGTGGCCCGCGATGGCTCGCGGTACTCCGACAGGGGCCGATTCGCCATAGCCCCGTGTGCTCCGACGTGGCCCGACGCCCCCGACGACCGACCGGACGGCCCGTCTTTACAGATCCGGAGGGTCGGACCAAGGTGGGCCGATGGCGGAATACACGACGACCAACCCGACCACGGGACGGACCGACAAGGAATTCACGATCCTTGACAGCACGGAGGTGGAGCGCGTGCTCGCGCAGTCCCACGCCGCCTTCGCCCGGTGGCGCGCCACCGCGGCGCAGGAGCGTGCCGCGATCCTGGAACGGGTCGCCGACGCCTACGACGCTCGCTCGCAGGAGCTGGCAAAGCTGATCGCCGTCGAGATGGGCAAGCCGCTGGCACAGGCCCTCGGCGAGGTGAAGCTGGCCGGCTCGATCTACCGCTGGTACGCCACCCACGGACCGGAGCTGCTGGAGCCCGAACAGCTGGATCCGCAGGGCGCGCAGGAGTCGCTGGTGCAGACCGAGCCGATCGGCCCTCTCGTCGGGGTGATGCCCTGGAACTTCCCGTACTACCAGGTGGCACGCTTCGTCGCCCCGAACCTGATGGCGGGCAACACGATCATCCTCAAGCACGCGGAGATCTGCGCCGGGTCCTCGGAGGTCATGGCGGAGATCCTCCATGAGGCGGGAGTCCCGCAGGACGCCTACGCCAACGTCTTCGCCTCCCACGACCAGATCGCCGACATGGTCGCCGATCCCCGGGTGCGTGGGGTGTCCCTCACCGGCAGCGAGAGGGCCGGTGCGGCGGTCGCCGAGAACGCCGGCAAGCACCTGAAGAAGTCGGTGCTGGAGCTCGGCGGCTCCGATCCGCTCATCGTGCTCGACGGAGCGGACCTCGAGCAGGTCGCGTCGACCGTCGCCACCGCGCGGCTGTCGAACGCGGGGCAGGCCTGCAACTCGCCGAAGCGGATCTTCGTGCCCGCGGCGAAGCTCGAGGCGTTCGTCGGGACCGTCGTCGCGGCCTTCGAGGCCGCGACCGTCGGCGACCCGTTGGACGAGAGCGTCGACGTGGGTCCCCTCTCCTCGGTCGGTGCCCGGGACACGGTCGTCGAGCAGGTCGAGACCGCCGTGCGCCAGGGCGCGACGCTCCATACGGGCGGGCAGGCACTGGATCGCGACGGCGCCTTCATGCAGCCTGCGGTGCTCACCGGCATCACGCCGGAGATGGACGCCTACACGGAGGAGATCTTCGGTCCCGTCGCCGTGATCTACGGGGTCGACTCGGAGGAGGAGGCCGTCGAGCTGGCCAACGACGTCCCGTTCGGTCTGAGCGGCTCCGTCTGGGGCACCGACCTCGAGCACGCGAAGGACGTCGCCGATCGCCTCGACGTCGGGATGGCCTACGTCAACGAGCACGGGACGACGCTGCCCGGCCTGCCCTTCGGCGGCGTGAAGCGCTCCGGTTTCGGCCGCGAGCTCGGCCGTTGGGGCATGAGCGAATTCGTCAACACCCGGCTGCGTCGCACCTCGGCCGCCTGAGACCCGGGGACGGCGCCCGGGGCCGGGCC
Source organism: Brachybacterium avium (assembly GCF_002216795.1). NCBI lineage: Bacteria > Bacillati > Actinomycetota > Actinomycetes > Micrococcales > Dermabacteraceae > Brachybacterium > Brachybacterium avium. Next base: position 1,509,485 of record NZ_CP022316.1, read on the forward strand.
GGCGCGCCCCGGGCTCACGCGGCGATGAAGCTGCGCGTCACCAGTCGACTCACCCCCGGCAACCCGATCGCGCGACGGCCGATCTGCTGCAGGCGCAGCTGCGCAGGGCAGGACGGGGTGAAGAACGCGGCGCTGCGCCGGCCGGAACGCTGCACCTTCTCGGCAGTCGGCCGCCAGCGGCGCTCGTACTCGGCGAGCCCCGCCTCGAGGTACGGGCCGGTCGCGCGCAGGCTCCTGGCCAGTGCCTCGGCGCCCGCGATCGCGACCGAGGTGCCCTGCCCGGCCAGCAACGAAGGGGCATGGGCGGCGTCCCCGGCCAGCACCACCCGGCCGCGGCTCCAGCGCGGTGCGACCGCCTGGGCGACCAGGTCGTCGTAGAAGCTCTCCGGGGCATGGTTCAGGGCCCGGTCCACCTGCGGGTGCAGCCCGGCGAAGTCCCGCTGCAACCGCTCCCGGTCCGGAACGGGGCGTGCGGTGCCCGCCGCGCGCACGCGCTCGGCGAGCATGACGCCGACCCGGGAGTCGTCGGCCGCGTACGCCCAGCCCACGCGGCCGACGGTGTCGGTCATCAGCATCCGCTCCCCCAGCTCGGCGGCGAGCTCCGGATCGTCGAACAGGTAGCTCGCCGCGCGGTACCCCATCGGCACGATCGGTCCATGCCCCGGAGAGACCAGCTCCCGCGCCACGGAGCGCACGCCGTCGCAGGCGACGATCAGATCGGAGTCGAGGGTGGTGCCGTCGGCCAGCTCGACCGTGGCCCGGCCGGAACCGGCGGTCCCGGCGAAGGCGGGGTCGTGCACCGCCGTCACGCGCGCCGAGTACCGCAGGTCCACGGAGGGCGGCAGCACCGCCAGCAGCCCCAGCTCCACCTCGGGGCGCAGGATCGAGAAGTAGCGGCCGCCGGCCGCCTCGACCAGCGGACCGACGTCGAGACGTCCGGTCTCCGCCCCGTCGGGGGTCCCGTAGCGCACCCCCTCGAAGGCGTGCCCGCGCGAACGCAGCTCCTCGATGATCCCCATCCGCTCTGCGGCGACGAAGCCGGGGCCGAAGAAGTCGATCATGAAGCCGCCGCCGTGCGGACCCGGGGAGGACTCCAGCACGGTGACGGCATGGTCGGGGGCGAGCTCGTGGGCGAGGGCGAGGCCGGCGATGCCGCCGCCGATGATCGTGATGTCCATGCCTCGACGCTACCGGGAAAGCGTGGAGCCGCCCATGGGGGTTCCTGAGAAGCTCGCCCGCAGCGGGCTCCCTACGCCTCGGTCGCCGGGGTCTCCCCGGTCACCGCCGCAGCCTCTCCGATCGAGGGAGTCTGCCAGGGCACGGCCGCGACCTCACCGGTGACGCTCAGCGAGCCCTCGAGCACTGCCTCGTCCTCGTCGGGGTCGGTGCCCGCGGCGAACTGCGACCAGTACAGCCGGTGGTAGGCACCCTCAGCGGCGAGCAACTGGTCATGGGAGCCCTGCTCGACGATGTCGCCGTGCTCCATCACCAAGATCACGTCCGCATCGCGGATGGTGGAGAGGCGGTGGGCGATGACGAAGCTGGTGCGGTCGGTGCGCAGCGCGGCCATCGCCTCCTGCACCAGCACCTCGGTGCGGGTGTCCACGGAGGAGGTGGCCTCGTCCAGGATCAGCAGCGCCGGGTCGGCGAGGAAGGCGCGGGCGATGGTGATCAGCTGCCGCTCGCCGGCGGAGACGTTCGCGCCCTCGTCCTCGATGACGGTGTCGTAGCCCTCGGGCAGGGTGTGCACGAAGCGGTCCACGAAGGTCGCCCTCGCGGCGGCGACCACCTCCTCGTCGCTCGCGTCGAGCCGGCCGTAGCGGATGTTCTCCCGGATGGTGCCGCCGAACAGCACCGCATCCTGCAGCACCATGCCCACCCTTGACCGCACGGCCCCGCGATCCAGGGCGCGGATGTCCACGCCGTCCAGGCGGATCTGCCCGCCGTCGATCTCGTAGAACCGCATGATGAGGTTGACCAAGGTGGTCTTGCCGGCACCGGTGGGGCCCACGATCGCGATGGTCTGCCCCGGCTCGGCGGTCAGCGACAGGTCTGTGATCAGCGGTTTCGCCGGGGTGTAGGAGAAGCCGACGTGGTCGAACTCGATCCGGCCGCGGGTGGGGCCAGTGAGCTCTTCGCGTGCGATGCGGCGGCGGGTGGTGACCGTCCCGTCGGCCGACGAGTCGGCGTCGGCCGCGGCAATGCCCGCACCGCCCGCGCCGGACGGCTCGGTGATCTCCCCGTCGGCCTCCTGCTCCTCTGCGTCCAGCAGTTCGAAGATCCGTTCGGCCGAGGCGACGCCGGAGATGAGCATGTTCGCCATCCCGGCCACCTCTCCCAGCGGGGCGTTGAACTCGCGGGAGTACTGGATGAACGCGGTGACCTGGCCGAGGCTCATCTGCCCGCTCGCGATCCGCAGACCGCCCACCACCGCGATGCCGACGTAGCCGAGGTAGGTCACCCACTGCATGATCGGCATGATCATCCCGGAGTAGAACTGCGCCTTGAAGCTCGCTTCCCACAGCTCCTCGTTGCGCTCGTCGAACTGCTCGCGCATCGAGTCCTGGCGGTCGAAGACGGTCACCAGGTCGTGGCCGGTGAAGGACTCCTCGACGTGCCCGTTCAGGCGCCCGGTGTGCCGCCACTGGGCGGTGAACAGCTTCTGGGACTTCGAGCCGATCAGGGCGATGGCCACGGCGGAGATCGGCAGCGCGATCAGAGCGATCAGCGCCAGCTGCCAGGACAGCCAGAACATCATCACGGTGATGCCCACGAGGGTCAGCACCGCGTAGACCAGGGAGGCGAAGGCCTGCTGGAGGGCGGTCTGGACGTTGTCGACGTCGTTGGTGGTGCGGGAGAGCAGGTCACCGCGCTGGCGGGTGTCGAAATAGCTCAGCGGAAGGCGGTTGACCTTCGCCTCGATCCGCTCGCGCAGCACGTAGACGATGCGCATGACCACGTCGTTCAGCAACCGGCCCTGCAGCCAGTCGAACACGGCGGCGATCACGTACATGCCCAGCACGATCAGCAGCAGGCGGCCGAGGGCGTCGAAGGCGATGCCCTCGCCGCTGAGGAAGCCGTCGAAGATGACGTCCATCGCGTCGCCGAGGATCAGCGGCGCCCATACCGAGAGCGCCGTGGAGATCAGCCCGAAGGCCAGCACCACTGTAAGGCCCAGTTTGTGATCGCCGAAGGTGCGTGCCAGGCGCAGCGCAGAGGGCCAGAAGGCCTTCGCCTTGCGGGGCGCGGACTCGCCCCACTCGTTGCTCATCGAGTCCTGCATCTCGAGGATCTCGGCTTCAGTCAGCTCCGTGGCGGGACTTCTCCCGCTCGTGGAGTTCTTCTTCGCGCTCATGCCGGTTCCCCCACGGTGATCTGGGAGTCGACGATCTCCCGGTAGGTCTGTGAACTCTCCAGCAGCTGCTCGTGGGTGCCGCGCCCGACGATCCTCCCCTCCTCGAGCACCAGGATCTGATCGGCGCCGGTGATGGTGGAGATGCGCTGGGCGACGATGATCGTGGTCGCGCCTTCGGTGTGACGGGCCAGTCCCTCGCGGACCAGCGCATCGGTGGTGACGTCCAGTGCGGAGAAGGAGTCGTCGAAGACGTACACCCGTGGGGCGGCGACCAGGGTGCGGGCGATGCACAGGCGCTGGCGCTGCCCTCCGGAGACGTTGGTGCCGCCCTGGGAGACGGTCGACTCGAGGCCGGTGGCGGCGCTGTCCCCCTCGCCGGTGGCGCGGTCGGCGACGAACTCGGTGCCCTGGGCGACGTCCAGCGCCTGCCACAGCTGTGTCTCGTCGGCCGTCGGATCGCCGAAGCGGAGGTTGTGGGCGATGGTGCCGGAGAACAGGTAGGGCTTCTGCGGCACCAGGCCCACGGCGGCAGAGATGCTCGCCCGGGCGAGGTCCGTGACCGGGACGCCGTCGATCAGCACCTGGCCGCTGCTCGCGTCGTGCAGGCGCGGGATGAGGTTGACCAGGGTGGTCTTGCCCGCGCCGGTGGAGCCGATGATCGCGGTGGTCCTCCCGGCCTCGGCGGTGAAGGAGACGCCGTCCAGCACCGGGGCCTCGGCGCCGGGGTAGGCGAAGGTGACGTCGCGGAACTCGATCGTGGCGCCGCCGGCGGTCGCTTCGACGGCGCGGGGCTGCGCGGGCTCGGCGAGGGTCGGGCGGGTCTGCAGTACGCCCTGGATACGGCGGCCGCTGATGATCGCGCGCGGGAACATCATCATCATGAAGGTGCCCATCATGACGGCCATCAGGATCTGCAGCAGATACTGCATGAACGCGGTCAGCGCCCCCACCTGAACCAGGCCCGCGTCGACCCGATGGCCGCCGAACCAGAGCACCGCGGCGGTGGCCAGGTGCAGCACCACCATGATGGCCGGACCCATGATCACGAACAGCCGCCCGATCCGCACCGAGGTGTCGGTGAGGGTGGCGTTGGCCGATTCGAAGCGGGCGGTCTCGTGCTTCTCCCGCACGAAGGCGCGCACCACGCGGATCCCCATGATCTGCTCGCGCATCACGGAGTTGATGGAGTCGATGTTGTCCTGCATCCGCTGGAACAGCGGCATCAGGCGCGTGACCAGCAGACCGACGATCACCACCAGCAGCGGCACCGCCACCCACACCAGCCAGGACAGCCCCGGATCCTCCCGGATCGCCATGATGATCCCGCCGATGGACATGATCGGCACCATGACCATGAAGTTCAGCGTCATCAGCACCAGCATCTGCACCTGCTGGACGTCGTTGGTGGCGCGGGTGATGAGGGTGGGTGCGCCGTAGCGGCCCATCTCCTCGGTGGAGAAGCGGCCCACCCGGGTATAGATCGAGCGGCGGATGTCCCGGCCGATCCCCATGGAGACCCGCGCGCCGAACCAGACCGAGGCGATCGCGGTGATCACCTGCACCATCGCGACGATCAGCATGACGCCGCCGACGCGCCAGATGTAGGCGGTATCGCCCGTGGCCACGCCGTTGTCGATGATGTCGGCGTTGAGGCTGGGCAGGTAGAGGGTCGCGAGGATGGTCGCGAGCTGGAGGACGATCACGGCGGCCACGTGCGGGAGGTACGGCCGCAGATGGTGTCGGAGGAGGGTCCAGAGCATGGGGTCTCCCAGAAACATGGCGGTGCGGCCCGGCCGACGGGGTGGGCGGGCCGGGGGTCGACTCGAAGCGTAGTGCGAGTGGCGGACAGCCGCTGTCCGTGAAGCCGGGCGGGCGAGGATCGCCCGCGGCGTCCCATTCTCGCCGAGCCGTCCGGAGGTCGCGACCGACTTTCGGCGGTGACCGCGGGGTCCGATCCCGGCATCGGTACGATGGACTCAGTGTGAGGCTTGCTGGTGCCGCGGATGTCGCGGTGGTTGGATCCTTTCCATCCGGTGATTGGCTCTTACGCTGGCTGCCGTTCTTCGTTGAACTGGCCTTCATGGGTATTGCCGTCGCCGGGTGGGAAGGACCGGCCGGCGTGACTTGATAGGAGCGTGCAGCTGCCCCACTGAGGTTTGTCCGCCGACCGGCCCGACCGTTCGACCCCCACTCGAATACAAGGGAGGCAGTGACCATGGTGGTCCTGATCGGCGCTGACGTCCACAAGAACTCACACACCTTCGTCGCGGTCGACGCGGCGGGCAAGCAGATCGGGCAGATCACTGTCCGCGCGACTCATAGCGGTCACGAGAAGGCCTACCGATGGGCCAGGAAGTCCTTCATCGAGCAGGACCGCCAGTGGGGGGTGGAGGACTGTCGCCACCTCACCGGTCTTCTCGAACGCGATCTCCTTGCCCATGGAGAGCCCGTGGTCAGGGTGCCGGCGAAGCTGATGGCCCGCCAACGCGCCACAGCGCGCACTCGCGGGAAGTCCGACCCGATCGATGCTCTCGCCGTCGCGCGGGCGATGGCCCGCGAGGACGATCTGCCGGTCGCGTTCACCGATGAGCAGGCCAGGGAGATCAAGCTGGTCCTGGCGCGTCGTGAGGACCTGGTCGCGGAGCGGACCCGGGTGATCAACCGCCTGCGCTGGCACCTGCACGAGCTCGACCCCGAAGTCGACCCGGCACCACGCGCGCTGACCCATCGACCGGCTCAGGAACGAGTGCGGGAGCTGGTCGAGGCGAGCGAGGGGATCGTCGCGGAGATCGCGGGCATGGTCCTGGCCGACCTCGAACGGCTCTGCTCCTCGATCAGCGAGCTGGATGCGCGGCTGCGTGTCATGGTCCGGGAGGTGGAGCCGGTGCTGTTGGAGATCCCCGGCTGCGCGGAGCTGTCGGCCGCGAAGATCCTCGCCGAGACCGCCGGGATCGAACGGTTCGCGAACGAGGGGAAGTACGCGATGTTCGCCGGCTGCGCTCCGATCCCGGTCTGGTCAGGCAAGACCGAGGGGAGAGTCCGTCTGAACAGGGGCGGAAATCGTCAGTTGAATTGCGCGATCCACCGCATCGCCCTCACTCAAGTCCGTCTCGAAGGACCCGGTAAGGAGTACTACGACCGGCTCCGCGAACAGGGCAAGACCGTGATGGAAGCCCTCCGCTGCTTGAAGAGCGCGATCGCCCGCCGCATCTGGCGCGCTCTCACCCGTGCCCACGCCGAAGCCCTCGCCACCACCCCGATCCCACTGAACCCCACCTCAACGACTTGCGTACCGCAAGCCGCTTGACATAGGAGATACCCATGGCTCCTACGACAGAGGCTTCCCAGTCACTGCGCGAAACGCTCAGCGCGCGCCGCGGTGAGATCGTCGAGGTTCTTCTGCGCTACGGAGCGCACAATCCTCGCGTCTTCGGCTCTGTCGCTCGCGGCGATGCCATGGCCTCCAGCGACATCGACCTGTTGGTCGACCTCGAGCCGCACCGAGGCAATGAACTGATGCGCGTCGCCGGCATCGGTGAGGAGCTCAGTCTGCTGATGGGCGTCAGGGTCGACGTGGTGACCGCGTCATTGCTCAGAGATCCCGTCTCGCGCACCGCTCTCGCCGATGCGGTCAGTCTGTGAGCAGAACGTCGGACCAGCGCTTCACATCGTCGATCACGAGCTCCTCCCGTTGGCCGAGACGCTGAAGAAACGGCTCCGCTGAACCGGCTCCACCAACTTGCGCGGGAACTCCACCGGGAGCGTCGCTAGGACTCCGTCTGCTGCGAGCTGTCCTCGAGGTGGCGGTAGATGAACGCCTCGACCTGGCCGTCCGGGGTGTGCACGGAGATCGGGATGCGCGCATACCCCTCGCCCTCGAAGTCGTCGAGCCGGTCCCAGTTCGCGGGGAGATCCGCCGAGTCGAGGACGTGCACCTCCACCTGCTCGCCGCCTGGATCGGGGACGAACGCCGGGTAGCCGTGGCCGTGGGTCCTCCCCCATCCGTCCTGGCTCAGGTGGCCCCGCACGTACCCGAGGCTCCACCGCCCGCGCAGTTCCGCGACGTGATGGTGGTTCGACCGGCCCGGGGCGAGCGTGCCGTAGGTGGCGAGTCGGTGGCTGAGCGGGGTGCTGCTCATCGGGCTTCCTCTCCGGGGGACGACGGCGGGCCTCGACCCTACGAGACGAGGGGCGGGCCGCTCAGGACATGGCGCGGCTGAACCTCTCAGCCTGCTTCGTGGGGCCGGTGACCAGGATCGTGTCCCCCTCCTGCAGCACCGTGTCCTGGGTGGCGGGCTGCCAGCTGCCGCCCGCCGGCTTCACCGAGGTGACGGTGACGCCGTAGCGGCGGCGGATGCCGCTGTCGCCGAGCTGCAGCCCGGCGTGCTCGGGGCTCAGAGCGGTCTTGACCATCGCGAAGTCGGTGTCGATCTCGATGAAGTCCTGCATGGTGCCCAGCACGATGTGAGCCACCCGTCGACCCATGTCCTTCTCCGGGTAGATCACGTGCGGGACGCCCAGCTGTTCGAGGATCAGCCCGTGCGGGTCGCTCACGGCCTTCGCCCAGATCGTGCGGATGCTGAAGCGCAGCAGCAGCGAGGTGACCAGGATGCTGGCCTGGATGTCGCTGCCGATCGCGATGACGACGCGGTCGAACTCGGGGATCGAGAGCTGGCGCAGCACCTCCTCGCGGGTGGCGTCGGCGACGACTGCGTGGGTGAGCCGGCCGTTGAGTGCCTGGACGGTGTCCTCGCGCACATCGATGCCGAGCACCTCGGCGCCCTCGTCCATGAGCTCGAGGGCGAGGGACTGGCCGAAGCGGCCCAGTCCGATGACCGCGACCGAGCTGTCGGAGGTCGGGCCGGAGGAGAGACCGCTGCGGAAGAGTCTGTGCTTAGCCAATGATCGACCTTTCCTTGGGGAGGTCGTAGAGGAGTGCGCGCCGGCGCAGGGCGAGGCCGGTGGCGACGGTGATCGGGCCCAGGCGTCCGATGAACATGAGCGCCACGATGATCAGCTGCCCGCCGACGGGAAGGCCCGCGGTGATCCCCGTGGACAGGCCCACGGTCGCGAAGGCAGAGACCACCTCGAACAGGATCTGGTCGAGGGAGAAGTCGGTCATGAGCATGATCGCGATGGTGGAGACGGCGACGAGGCCGACGGCCATCACGATGACGGTGATCGCCTGTCGATGCACCGCCCGGGAGAGCCGCTTGCCGAAGACCGTGACGGCTCCGGCACCGCGCAGCTCACCGAGCATGAGGAAGAACAGCACGGCGAAGGTGGTGACCTTGATGCCGCCCGCAGTGCCTGCAGGGCCGCCGCCGATGAACATCAGCAGATCCATGCCCAGCCAGGACGCGGGATCCATCGCCGCGGTGTCGATCGAGTTGAAGCCTGCCGTGCGGGTGTAGGCGGACATCGCGAAGCCGTTGAGGATCCGCAGATGAGGAGGCATCCCGCCGAGGGTCGCCGGGTTCGTCCACTCGAGGGCCGTGATGAAGACGGTGCCGAGCACGAGCAGCAGCGGCGTCGCCGCGAGCACGATCCGGGTGTTCATGGTCCACAGCCGCACGGTGCCCAGGTGCTTGATGATCTGCACGAGCACGGGGAACCCGAGCCCGGCCAGCACCGTCGCGCCGCTGGTGGTCAGGAGCACCACCGGGTCGTCGGAGAAGGACATGAGGCTGTCGCTGTAGAGCGCGAACCCGGCGTTGTTGAACGAGGAGACGGCGTGGAAGACGCCGAGCCACAGCGCCTGAGGCCACGTCTCGCCGTAGGCGAGGGCGAAGCGCAGCGTGAGGATCACCGCCGCGATCGCCTCGATGAGGAGCGAGATCCGCACGACGCTCATCACGAGGGTGCGCACGTCCTCGATGCCGAAGCTCTTGACCTCCGCGGCGGCGGTGAGTTTCGCGCGCAGGGACAGCTTGCGGACCACGGCGATCCCCACCACGGAGGCGAAGGTCATCACGCCGAAACCGCCGACCTGGATCAGCGCGAGGATCACGACCTGCCCGAAGGTGGTCCAGAAGACGGGGGTGTCGACCACGATCAGCCCCGTGACGCACAGCGAGGAGACCGCGGTGAACAGCGCCTCCATCGTCTCGGCGCCGCCGGGTCCGGCGGAGGCGGCGGGGTGCATCAGCAGGAGGGTCCCCAGGACGGTGCTGAGGGCGAAGCCCAGAAAGACGGTCCGCGTGGGACGCGGTCGCCGATCGGTGGCGGAAGGGCGGCGGAGCCCGAATGGTGGCACGCGCGGAATGCTACGCCCGCTCCAGGCGGCCGGCGCCCTCACCACGGCGCTGCGCCTCACCGATGCGGAGAGCGTTCATCTCCAGGCCCTCGCGAGCACCGCGGGACCGGGCGCCGCGGCGGCGGCGATCTCCTCAGCCGGTTCGCGAGGGGCGCCTCCCGCGTACGGCGGCGCTCAGATGCTCATGCGGAGACCTTCTGCTCGGGGCGGGCGGGGACGGTGGGATCGCCGGGGAACAGCCGGCGGCCCAGCCACAGCGAGACGTAGACCAGCCCGACCAGCACGGGGACCTCGATGAGCGGCCCGACGACGCCCGCGAGCGCCTGCCCGGAGGTGACGCCGAAGGTGCCGATCGCCACCGCGATCGCGAGCTCGAAGTTGTTGCCGGAGGCGGTGAAGGCGACGGTGGTGGACTTCGCGTAGTTCAGGCCCACGGCGCGCGCGGCGAACAGCGAGAGGAGGAACATGCCCACGAAGTAGCCCAGCAGCGGCAGGGCGATGCGGGCGACGTCCCAGGGGCTGGAGGTGATCGCCTCCCCCTGCAGGGCGAACAGCAGCACGATCGTGAACAGCAGTCCGTACATGGCGAAGGGGCCGATCCGGGGCAGGAAGCGGTTCTCGTACCAGTCGCGGCCCTTGGCGCGCTCCCCGAAGGTCCGGGTGAGGAAGCCGGCGAGCAGCGGCATCCCGAGGAACACCAGCACGGAGAGCACGATCGCGCCGACGGAGAACTCGGCGGAGGTCACGGGCAGCCCCAGCCAGGCCGGCAGCACCTGCAGGTAGAACCAGCCGAGCGCCCCGAAGGCGAGGACCTGGAAGACGGAGTTGATGGCGACCAGCACGGCGGCGGCCTCCCGGTCACCGCAGGCGAGGTCGTTCCAGATGAACACCATCGCGATGCAGCGGGCCAGCCCGACGACGATCAGTCCGGTGCGATATTCGGGGAGATCGGCGAGCAGCAGCCAGGCCAGGGCGAACATGAGTGCCGGGCCCACGATCCAGTTCAGCACGAGCGACAGGACCATCAGCCTGCGGTCGGCGGTGATGCGGCGGGCCTCGTCGTAGCGGACCTTGGCCAGGACCGGGTACATCATCACCAGCAGGCCGATCGCGATGGGGACCGAGATGCCCGCGACGGACATGCTCTCCAGGGCCTGGTTCAGGCCGGGCACGAGGCGCCCCAGTGCCAGGCCCAGGACCATGGCGGCGATGATCCAGACCGGCAGGAACCGGTCCAGGAACGACATCTCCCCGGCGACACCGGTCGGTGCGCTGGGTGCGGTGGTCGTCGTCATGACGGGGCCTGCCTCTTCCTATCGACGGATATCGATGCGAACGCTAGCCCGTCGCATAGAAGACCGTCAATGTATGGTGGGTCCATGTCCCCCACCACGCCCACCCGCCCGGAGAGCATCCCGACGCCGAGCGTCGGACCGGGAACCCCGGAGCACGGTGCGAAGCCCGGTTCGGGCGCCTCGTCCTGCGAGCCGGGCGCGTCGGCCGCACTAGACTGCTGTGCGCTCGGCGCCGGCCCGATCGGCGCCGCGGAGGCGGAGCATCTGGCCCTGCGGCTGAAGGCGCTCTCGGACCCGACCCGGCTCCAGCTGCTGTCCCATGTGGCCGCGCGCGGCTGCGGGGACGTGTGCGCCTGCGATCTCACCGCGCCGCTCGGGATCTCTCAGCCCACCGTCAGCCACCACATGAAGAAGCTGGTCGAGGCCGGTCTGCTGACCCGCGAGCAGAAGGGGCGCTGGGCGCACTACTCGGTGGTCCCGTCGGCCTTCGCGGAGCTGCGCGCCTTCCTCGACCTCGGCTGAACCGGATCCCACCGCGCGGCCGCGCCCGGTCAGCCCGCGACCAGCGCCGCCACGATCGGCAGCACGATCGTCATGACCAGTGCGTTCATCACCATGGCGGCGCTGGACCAGCCACCGGCCACAGTGGATTCGGCGAGCACCCGCGAGGTGCCGATGCCGTGGGACGTGAGGCCGACGGCGAAGCCGCGCGCCCGCTCGTCCCGCACTCGCGCGAGCGACAGCAGCGCGGGCCCGAAGGCCGCGCCCAGCACCCCGGAGACCATGGTGAGCACGATCGCGAGCGGCACCGAGGCATGCAGCGCCTCGGCGATCGACAGCCCGACGGGTGAGGTCACCGAGCGGGGCAGCGCCGCGAGCAGCACGTCGTCCCCGACACCGAAGAGCTGCAGGACGCCGACGGTGATCGCGATGCTGAACACCCCGCCGGCCACCAGGGCGGCGATCACCGCCGGCGCCGAGCCGGCCAGCGCCCGACCGTTGCGCAAAAGCGGCAGGGCGAGGGCGACCGTGGCGGGGCCGAGGAGCATCGTCAGCAGGCTCACCTGCTCGAGATAGACCGCGTACGGCAGGCCGGTCAGCTCCAGCACCGTCGCGACGATCGCGACGGTGACCAGCACCGGGGAGAGCACGCCGGGCCGGCCCAGCCGGTGGTAGAGCCAGTACGCGACCAGGTAGGCGCCGAGGGTGAGGACGAGCCCGAAGACGGGCAGGTGGATGAGGGTGCTCATGCCGGTGCCTCCGCGCCCCGTCGGCGGTCCTGGCGGCGCAGCAGAGCCTGCAGCACCATCCCGGAGACGATCAGCGGCACCAGGAAGGAGCCGCCGACGGCGAGCGCGAGCGGCAGCGCGTTCTCGGCGAGGGTCCGCAGCTCCAGGATGATCCCGACACAGGGCGGGACGAACAGCAGCTGCAGGTGGGCGAGCAGCGGGGTGGCGGCCGGCTCGGCCGCCCGGACCACCGCGCGGGTGGGCCGGAGGATCCCGAGCAGCACGAGCAGCAGGATCCCGAGGACCACCCCGGGTACAGGGATGCCCCACAGCGCCGACGCGGCCAGGCCCACCATCTGCGCGAGCAGCAGGACCACGAGGCCGAGCAGCACGGGAGGCAGGAGGGCGGCGCGTGACATCCCGGTCAGGATAGCCCGGGAGGCATCACGAGATCCGCGTTGACCACGGCTGACACCACCCGCAGACCATCCTCCCAGAACGCGGCCGTGACCAGCAGCGATTCTGAGACTCCGCGCGCTTCCGAGCCGAATGTGGCCTGTCCCGCAGGAGCGGAGGATCACGCCGGGCTTGCCGCGACAGGCCTGCTCCCGACAGCGTGGGGCCTCCTCGCAGCGCGGGGCGCGCCGCTGATGACCGGCACTCGAGGCGTCCCTGCGTCGCCCCGCACGTACTCCTCGGAGGTCTCCGGGATGACCAGTCCCCTGCACACCACCCTCAGCCGACGCACCGCACTGCGCGGGCTCGGCGCCGTCGGCCTCACCGCCGCGGCCGGCCTGTTCGCCACCTCGCAGGCCCACGCCGCCAGCGACCTCGTGGTCGTCGACCAGCACGGGACCGGCCGCTGGGGAGGAGAGAACTGCGGCCCGGCCTCGGCCGTCATCGCCCTGGTCGCCGCCGGCCGGCAGGTCGAGCACTACGTCTCGGGAACAGAAGGCTCCGCGAAGGGCGGGAACTCCCGCGCCGTCCAGGAGATGCGCGCGCGCTGCGGCCTGTCGCCGTGGGAGGACCCAGCGGTCAAGACCGTCGACTACACCGGCGCCTACCTCGAGGACCTCGAAGCGGGGATCCGCGACACCGACGGTACGGCCACGCACTCCCGGTTCAAGGAAGGGCTCGAGACCGCCGCCCACGGCTCTGTCGTGATCCTGCACGTCCACCACGGCAGGCTGCTCGGAGAGGACGCGGACTACGGCCACTTCGTCGTCGCCCAGGGCAAGGACGCCGACGGGAACATCCTGGTCTCCGATCCGGGGCGGGCCCAGCAGATCGGCATCACCGGATACTCGCGCGAGCACCTGCTGCAGGCCCGGCTGGGCGATGCCACGATCGTCAGCTGAGTGCCCTCCCCCGCTCCCGTGGGCCCACCGCCGCGCAGGCCGGGCCACACCCCCGGGTGCTCAGCCCCCGGCCTCGAGCGGGCCAACCGTCCACTCCGTGGTTCCGATCTCTCAGAACACCTTGAGGTCGAGGAGCGAAGCAGCCGCTCGCAGGTCCCGATCATTCGCATCGATCACTGTGTCCCGACCGGCTTCGTACTCCGTCGCGACGGCGTCCACGACGTCTTCGGCCGGGCCGAACCGATCCAGATCAACCCACAGCGCATAGCACCCCACCTCCTGTCCATGACGAGAGGAGTACCTGAGTCCGATCGGCAACTCGCCGGACGGAAGCGTGGTGCGACTCAGCCACCAGGCAACCTGAGTGGTGAAGACTCGGTCATTTCCTGTCAACGATGAGACATCGATGCTCCGAGGATTCTCACGGAACTGCCCAGGCGCCCAGGATTCTGCGGTTGCCCTCAGAAAACTGATCGTCGCGGAATCCAACAGATCGATCACCACGCCCGTCGACGGCTGTCGCGGTGAGATTCTCGTGATGCGCCGGACGTCTCGCCACTGACGGGCGATTCGTCCCGGAGCCATGTGCCCGAGGTCCTCCCACTGAGTCGAGACCGATTCCGCGTCGTCATCGTCGAAGAGCTCATCGAGTTCCAGGGGTGAGGTTTCCGCATACGAGAGAGCCTCCAGAAAGGCTCCCTGCCGCGAGGTGGCCCCATAGACGACGGCCCAGCCAGGTATATCGAACCTGCTCCAAGCCAGGTCAGGTGTCCCGGAGCGCTGCGGAGGATTCAGCGGACCGTACTCGAACTTGTGGACCCGCCACAGCCCATCGGGGAACGAGACCAGCGCGGGAACCTTCACGTCAGGCGCCCCAGGAATCCTCGACAAACGCCTGGGCCGCCAGCGAGACCTGGCGCAATTTGTCCTCACGCAGGGCCAGGACCGGGGAGAGCTCCTCGAGCAGGGGGTTCGCGCCGATGAACCAGGAGCGTGCGACGTGGTCCGATTCTGCGTCAGCGATCAGCGACCAGACTCGATGCGCCATTCGAAGTCGAGCCTCCGCCTGAGCATTGGGTGTCGTGTCCTTCGCCCAGCGGTACGGAAGCTTGCTGTCGCGACTACCGGCGAGCGCCGCCACGAGCGTGGCGCCCAGATGACTGTTCATACGGCGCACCACCTCATGGATGTCCATCCGCATCGTACTGGCGAAGACGTCTGCCACTGCACTGACAGGCATGGAAACCACCTCCTTTTCCACTGTTATTCTACCGCATTCTACACTGGAGGAACGGCGTTGGACAGCCCCGCCGCTGCTCAGGCCATGAACATCCCAGCCATGATCGAGGGGAGCACGCCCACGAAGCCGATCACGTACGGCAGCGCCCACGCCGGGGAGGTGCCGAACAGCTAGCGGATCGCGGCGCCGAGCAGCCCGGAGTGCTGGGCGATGCCGCTCGCGAGCAGGATCGGCAGCACAGTGACCAGCGGCGGGAGACCGACGTAGTTCTCGCCGAGATCGGCCGTCAGCCAGGTCATGCCCTCACCGGTGAACCGGCCTGGATGACCGTGGGCTCGTCTGTTCCGGGCACTGTGACGGAGACGTCCACCCAGGCCATCGCAGTGGAGACCACGCCGGTGATCGCGAAGAGGATCAGGAACAGCATGAACGGCTCGGGCAGCTTGTTGCCCGCCCATTCGACCTCGTTCAGGATCCTGCCGGCCAGGCCGGCCTTCGTCTGCGATGTGCTGGGGGCGCTCAAGGGGACTTCCCCCGGATCGGGGGATCAGTACAGGACGGCGGAGGGCTCAGTCGAAGAAGCCGGGGACGTCGATCGCGCCGCCCGCCGCCGCGAACTCCTCGGTGACCTCACGGGCCAGCTCCGGATCGTGCAGGACATCGAGCACGGTCGCGGCGAGGCCGTAGGCCCCGTCGGCCGCGGCGGCGCGCGCCTGATCGGAGACCGCGCAGGCCGCGAACTCCCGGGTGTGGAGCGCGGTCTGCGAGGGGGCGATCCGGATCACCGGATGCATGCCCGGTACGCGGTAGCTGACGTTGCCGAAGTCGGTGGAGGCCGCGAGCGAGGGAGAGACCACGCCGTGCGGCAGCGGGTCGCGGCCGCGTCGGCGCTGCGCCTGGACCCAGCGCCCGGTGAGCGCCTCATTGGTGCGCACCGGCAGCGACGGCGGATGCTCGTCCCAGCGCACGCACACCCCGACCCCGGCCATCAGCGCGGCGCCGCGGGCCACGTCCTCCACCCGCTGCGAGAGGTCCCGGAGGGTCTCGGGGCGCTGGGAGCGCACATACAGGTCGAGCCTGGCGTGGTCGGGGATGACGCTCGCCCGCTCTCCGCCCTCACGGATCACCGCGTGGATGCGATCGGTGGGCGGGGTCTGCTGACGCATCAGGCCGACGCCCTGGTACATCAGGCTCGCCGCGTCCAGGGCGTTGCGGCCCATGTATGGCTGGGCGGAGGCGTGAGCGGTGTGCCCGTGGTACTCGACGGTGAGGGTCCGCCGGCCCAGCCAGGTCTGATCGGCCAGGTCGTAGCCGTAGGGATGAGCCATCACCACGGCGTCCAGCCCCTCGAACGCCCCCTCGCTGGCCATGTACTCCTTCCCGGTATGCCCCTCCTCGGCAGGGGTCCCGAGGAACACCACCCGCCCGGGCACGGCCGACGGGTCGGCCTCCGCGAGCGCCGCCAGGGCTAGGAAGGCACCCAGCCCCATCACGGCGATGACGTTGTGGCCGCAGCCGTGGCCGATGCCGGGCAGCGCGTCGTACTCGGAGAGGATCGCGAGGGTGGGCGCGTCGGGCTCCTCGCCTCCGGCGCCACGGATCTCCGCACGGACCGCGGTCGCCAGGCCGTGCACCCCCACCTGCGCCTCGATGCCGCGGGCGGCGAGATGATCGGCGATGGCGCGGGCGGAGCGGTGCTCCTCGAAGGCGACCTCAGGATGCTCCGCGAGGTCGAGCATCAGCTCGACCATCTCCCCGGCATCGGCAGTGATCTGCCGCTCGAGCTGCGCGTGGAGCGCTTCGGCGGCGCCTGCGAAGGAGGAGCCGGGATGGGAGGAGCTGCGCATCGCCGCCTCACGCTCCTCGTCGAGCTGCGTGAGATAGGCGGTGGACACCTCGGAATGCTGAGCGCCGAGAGACGCCGTCGACTCTGTGGACATGCTGGCCACGGTATGGCACTGCTGGACTCCCCGAGCGCGATGACCACGAATCGTCCCGACGGCCCACGGCCTTTCGGGCGCTCGCCGAACTCCGCCCGTCTCCGGCTCGCACCGTGAGCACAGCCTGCGGTGAGAGGACCGGACCGGTACCATCCCTCCCACAGTGCTCTGCGGCGATCCCGCAGCGGCGCGCTCTGCGAGGACCGCTGACCCCTGCGGTTCCCGGTCGCCCCGGCGACCGCCATGGACGCCGTCCTCACGGCGCCCCTTCCCCAGGCCGTCACCGTCGTCGGCCCTCTTCCGCGCCGTCCCTGCGGCGCAGTTCCCCGGAGGCTCTCCATGAGTGCAACGTCCCCCTCGGCCGGCACCACCGACAGACGCGCGGATCGCGGCGCGTTCGCCGGCCGGACGACCTTCATCTTCGCGGCCATCGGCTCGGCCGTCGGGCTCGGCAACATCTGGCGTTTCCCCGCAGTCGCCTACGAGAACGGCGGCGGCGCGTTCATCCTGCCGTACCTGGTCGCCCTGCTGACCGCGGGCATCCCGCTGCTCTTCCTCGACTACGCGATCGGGCACCGCTGGCGCGGCTCCGCCCCCGCCGCCTGGCGCCGCTTCACCCGCTGGACCGAGTTCATCGGCTGGTGGCAGGTGCTGATCGCCCTGGTCATCGCGCTGTACTACGCACTGATCCTGGCCTGGGCCACGAACTACACGATCTTCTCCATCGACCAGCGCTGGGGCGATGACGCCGGAGCCTTCTTCGGCGAGTACACCCAGGCGCTCGGTGGGGCCGACGCCACGGTCGCCTTCGACTTCGTGCCGGCCGTGCTGATCTCGATGATCGTGGTGTGGCTCGCGGTGATCGTGGTGATGGCCCTGGGCGTGCAGCGAGGCATCGCCGCCGCCTCGGTCATCTTCATCCCGCTGCTGATCATCATGTTCATCATCCTGGTGGTGCGCTCGCTGTTCCTGCCCGGCGCGATCGACGGCCTGGACGCGTTCTTCCAGCCCAACTGGGGCGCCCTGACGGACGCCAAGGTGTGGATCGCCGCCTACGGGCAGATCTTCTTCTCGCTGTCCGTGGCGTTCGGCATCATGCTCACCTACTCCTCGTACCTGAAGAAGAAGACCGACCTCACCGGCTCCGGCCTGGTGGTCGGCTTCGCGAACTCGGGCTTCGAGCTCCTCGCCGGCATCGGTGTGTTCTCGGCACTGGGCTTCATGGCCCAGGCCCAGGGCGTCGCCATCGACGAGGTCGTCACCGACGGCGTGGGCCTGGCGTTCATCGCCTTCCCGACCATCATCAGCGAGGCCCCGGCGGGCGCCATCATCGGGGTGCTGTTCTTCGGCTCCCTGGTGCTGGCCGGCTTCACCTCGATGATCTCGATCGTCGAGGTGGTCATCTCCGCCGTCCAGGACAAGTTCGGCATGGCGCGCATTCCCGCGACCCTGGCGGTCAGCATCCCGATGGCCGTGGTCTCCATCATCCTGTTCTCCACCACGATGGGTCTGCCGCTGCTGGACGTGATGGACAAGTGGGTCAACGAGTACGGCATCGTCGCGGCCGCGGCCGTGTCCACGATCGTCGTCTCCTACCTGGTGCGGGGCCTGCCCACGCTGCGCGACCACCTCAACCGGTACGGCACCTTCCCGATCGGGAAGATCTGGATGCTGTGCGTGGCGGTGATCGCCCCGCTGGTGCTCGGTGTCTCGCTGGTCCTCAGCACCTACGACCTGGTCACCTCCGAGACCACGTACAGCGAGTACCCCGGCTGGTTCAACCTCGTGTTCGGATGGCTGATGGCGATCAGCCTCGTGGTCATCGCGATCCTCCTGTCGCTGATCCCGTGGTCGAGGAGCTCCAACCTGTACAAGGCGGATTCCGACGGCGACCCGATCGCCCCGGAGGCCGTCCCCGGCAAGGGCCTGGTGGCGGACCCCTCCGCCACCACCCCGCACGAGTTGCGCTCGGCGCCCTGACCGCCTGACGGGGCCGGCCGCGTCCTGCACGTTGGTCGGCCCCGTCCGGGCCCCGGCTCCCGAGCCCCCGCAGTACCCGTTTCCCCTCAGCCAACAGGAGCAGCAATGTCCATCTCCGCCATCATCATGATGATCGTTGCGATCGTGACCGTCTGGGGCGGCCTCACCGCCGCCATCATCAACCTCTCCCGCCACCCCGAGGCCGACGACTGAGACCCCGCGCCCACTTATCGGGCTGACGCCCACCCCGGACGGCCCCGACGCCCGAGAGCAGCAATCGGCAGTCAGCACCGGCCGCAGCGTCGCTCGCCCGGTCCTCACCGAGCAGCAGCTCCGCGAGAACGCCGACTCGTTCCTGACACAGGTCACCCGGGTGCTGCGCTCCGAACCGGAGCTGCTGGAGATCCGCCGGAACTCCGAGTGGTTCGACGAGATCGGCGTCGCAGGTCTGCTCTCCGAGCTGAGCCTGGTCACGCACGCACACCTCGTCTCCCGGGACATGTTCCGTGCGCGGATCAGTGACGGCACCGAGATCGCGATGCATGAGCTGATCTACCCCGTGCTGCAGGGCTTCGACTCCGTGGCTCTGGAGTCCGACCTGACGATCGTGGGCTCCGACCAGCTGTTCAACGAGGCGATGGCCCGTGAGCTGCAGGTCAAGCACGGCCAGGCGCCGCAGACGATCATCACCAGCACCGTCACCCCCGGCCTCGACGGCGGGCCCAAGCAGTCCAAGTCGATGAACAACTACGTGGGGCTGTGCGCCGCACCGGACGAGAAGTTCGGGCGGTTGATGACACTGCAGGACGAGCTCGTGGGTCTGTGGGCGCGCGTCTACTCGGATCTGCCGCTCGCCGTCACCGAGGAGCTGGGCGGACGTGCTCTGGCCGGTGGCATCGCAGCGCGCGACGCGAAGCTCGATCTCGCCGAGGCGATCGTCCGCCGCCACGACGGGGCATCCGCGGCACGACGCAGCCGCGAGGAGTTCCTCCGCATCTTCTCCCTGAAGGAGCAGCCGCAGGAGATGGCGCCGCTGGCGCTGGGCGGGAAGGCGATGACGGCGCTCGAGATGGTGACGACGGCTCGCCCCGAGCTCTCCCGCAGCCAGGCACGACGTCTCCTGGCCGGTGGCGGGGTCGAGTTGGATGGACGCCGCCTCACTCACCCCGAGGAAGTCCTCACACCCGTAGAGACGCAGGTCCTGCGGGCAGGGAGACGTCGCTGGTTCCGGCTCGAGGGGGCCACCCCCGAGGAGCGCTTCTGAGACGCGGCCACGCGGGTGGCCGGAGAGCTTGCTGAGGCCATGCGCCGCCCGCGCCGCAGCGCGGTGGAAGACTGGGCAGCCCCGGAGGAAGAGGAACCGATGACCGCTGGCGCCTCGTCCAGGAGCACGGAGCTTCTGATCGTCCCCACCGCACACCTCACCGCAAGCACCCCGGACTCCGTGGTGTCCCACGCCCGAGATCGCCTGCTGGCGTGGCGGCCGGATCTGATCGCAGTCGAGGCCCTGCCCGGTGAGCTGGTCGTGCAGTACGAGCAGCGCAGCGGCGGCTTCGCCGACTTCTCCGTGGGCGGGGCTCCCCACGCCCGTCGCGGCGCAGAGCTCGTAGGTGCTGGTCCGGAGGTGATCTGGTCCTCTCGCTATCGCGCTCTGGACGTCTCCGTCGCGGTCCGAGACCGGGTTCTCGCCTGGTTGGGAGCGCGGGAACCGTTGAACGCCCTGCTGCTCCCGTACGAGCGGGCAGACCTCCCTGCCGACGTGGCCGACTTCCTCGAGGAGCTCGCCAGCGGAGCCTGGGAGGCGGTGCGGATCGGGGCGCAGCTCGGCCGCACACTGGGGCACTCCAGCCTCGTCCACGTGGATGACCACCCCGAGACCGAGGGCTCCGAGATCAGTCCGAGCGACATGGAACGGGTCTTCGCCGCCCAGAAGCCCCGGATCAGTGAACTTCTCGATGAGCTGGAAGTTCCGGACGCCGCACCACAGGATCTGTGGGCCCAGTGGCGATTCCACGCCACACCTCGGGCACGGCAGCTCTTCGAACGTCTGGAGAGTGCCGAGTGGGTCGCTGCCGAGGCGGAGACCCCCCGTGCGCACCGGGTGATCCTCGCGCTCTGGCGTGCCCGGAACCTGGCCATGGCGGCGCGACTGCGGGCGGCGTCCGCCGCGGTCCCGGGCGGCCGCATGGTGCTGATCGTCGGCGCTGCCCATGAGATGCCGCTGCGCACCGCCCTCGGGGCGGGCCAGTACGACTTGCGACTCGTCGAGCTCGAGGAGCTGGGGACGTGAATCAACGCGAAGTGTGACCTGCGCCCGCCTGGTTCGCACCACTCCGGGGCGTCGGGTACGCTGATGCCTGCTCTTACGAGCGCTGGAGGATTCGCCTAGCGGCCTATGGCGCACGCCTGGAACGCGTGTTGGGTTAACGCCCTCGGGGGTTCAAATCCCCCATCCTCCGCCCCGAAAATGGCCCCTGACCTGCGATAACAATCGCACGCCAGGGGCCATTCGCATGCCCGGCCCACTCGCCGCGCGAGGACTCGTGACCGCATCGGGACCTCCGCTCGCGCCGACGGCATCCGTGCACGTCAGCGCAGTGCGGAGCATCTGTCGCTGCGAGCCCTGAGGCCGTTCCCCGCGGCGACCGGCCCGAACCGCCTCCACCGGCGCGGCCTGCACGGATATCCTGCCCGCAGCAGAGGACTGACAAAAGCGAGGGAGAGCTGATGTCGAGCTCAGGATGGGGCGGGCCCGGCACGGGTCCGCTGGGTGAGCCATGGCAGAACGGGGCCCCGAACAGCGAACAGCCCGGACAGCCCCAGCAGAGCGGGCAGCCCCAGCAGAGCGGGCAGCCCCAGCCGGGCGGCCCGACGGGACCGCACTATGGCGTTCCCTCGAATCCCGGCTATGGCCCGGCCACGGGCCCCGGCCCGCGCACCCCGCAAGGTGCCTGGGATCCCAGCAGCCCCCAGGGACCCGGCGGACCGGGTCAGCCGCAGGGCTCCGGCTGGGGGCCGGGCAGCCCGCAGAACGCCTGGGGTCCCGGAAGTCCGCAGGGACCCGGCGGCCCAGGATCTCCGCAGGGGCCCGGCGGCCCGCAGGGACCCGGGGGCTTCGGGCAGCAGCCACAGCGCAAACGCCCGTGGATCCTCATCGGTGTCGCGCTGACCTGCGTGCTGGCCCTGCTCCTGGTGGTCGGCGGCGGGATCACGTATCTCGTCCTCCGTCAGGGAGAGGACACCCCGATCGCCACGGACACTCCCTCCACCAGCGCCACAGCCCCCACGGATCCGGAGTCCCCGAGCGAGTCGGAGACGACCCCGCCGGAGGAGACGACACCCGAGAAGGACGACACCTTCCAGGTGGTCTCCCCGATCGATCCTCCGACCGGCTCCGTCGATGAGCTGTGGGCGGTGCTCGAGGACAATCCCCTCACCCAGGGCTCACTGCCCACGCTGGCGGAGTGCGACCTGCCGGAGACGCCGATCGAGCCGAGCGTCGAGGAGCTCCAGGCGGTGCTCGATGCCGCCTCGGGCTGCCTGAACCAGATATGGGCGACAGCGAGCTCGGACCGCGGCCTGCCATGGGTCAGCCCGACCGTCGTGGTCTACACCCATCCCGACGTGCCCGCGGGTGCCAGCTGCGATTCACACTTCGCAGCGGATTTCCCGCGGATGTGCAACCTCGACTCGACGATCTACTGGCCGGTGGGCTACGGGATCGGAACGGATCTCAGCGACCCGGCGGATGTCCCCGGCGCCTACCTCTGGGACCTCGCGTACATCTACACCAACGCCGTGGGCTGGAACAGCTCGGTGGCCTTCTACTACCTCACGATGCGCGAGCAGCTCGAGACCACCGACGAAGAGCGCTACTTCGAGGCCGGGCGTCGTGACAGTCTGCAGGACCAGTGCCTGGCCGCGGCGATGTCCATGCAGGTTCCGACCGCCGCAGAGCCGTCGCCGACGCTGCGGGAGGGCCTGCTCGACCCGTCCCGCTGGTCGGAGGGCGAGCCTCCGGATACCCTCAGCTCCGAGGTCCGGGTGGACTGGATCAAGCGCGGTTTCGAGTCCAAAGGCGACCTCTCCGCCTGCAACACCTGGACGGCGGATCTCGACGAGGTGACGTGACCGCGGCGCTACGGAGGCGCTGCCGTGGCGGACTCACCGATCTCCCTCCCAGCGCGGGGTGCAGTGCTGGGGAGGGCCGGCGCCGTAGCCTGGAGCGGTGCTGACCGACCCCGCTCCCGATCCCGCTCCGCGAGATGCCGATCCCGCGCTGTACACCGCTCGCGTCGAGAACACCGGCGGCACCTCAGGCCGGGTGCTGGTGCACGATGCCCACGCCGTCGAGCTGGGGACCGCGCAGCTGGAGGAGGGCGAGGAGATCACTCTGCCGACGGGTGGGCCCCAGCCCTCCGCGAGCGGTTTCAACCCCGAGCAGTTCCTGGCGATGGCCTGGAGCACCTGCCTCGGGGAGACGCTGCGGGTGGTGCTCACCGAGCACGGCCTGGACCTGGAGAGCTCGGTGAGCGTCGAGATGGGGCTGCACCGGGACCCGGCGGGTGGTTTCCGCTTCGTCCCCCGGGCTCTGGTGCACATCGACTCCCTGGCCCCGGATCGGGCGCTAGAGCTGGCCGAGGCCGCACACGCGCGCTGCCCCGTCTCCAAGCTGCTGCGGGGGCAGGGCGCGGCTGACGTGGAGCTGGGGATCCGGCCCTGAAGGTGACGCAGGGCATACCTGCCTGACCTGCACCGTCGTTAGGCTGTTCCGACGATGATCGCACTGAGCCACGTCACCAAGAGCTTCCCGCAGGGGCGCTCCGCAGTGACCGCTCTTCAGGACGTCAGCCTGCAGATCCAGGACCACGAGCTGTTCGGCATCGTGGGCGAATCCGGTTCGGGCAAGTCCACGCTGCTGCGGCTGATCAACCACCTCGAGGCCCCGACCTCGGGGACCGTGCTGGTGGACGGCCAGGATCTCGGCGCCCTGTCCCCGCGTGAGCTGCGCGTGCGGCGGCGCGGCATCGGCATGGTGTTCCAGCAGTTCAACCTGCTCGCGAACTCGACCGTCTTCGACAACGTCGCCCGGCCCCTGCGGCTGCAACGCCGTCGCGAGCCGGACACCGTGATGCAGATGCTCGACTTCGTGAAGATGGCAGGCCACCGCCACAAGCACCCCAGCCAGCTCTCCGGCGGGGAGAAGCAGCGGGTGGCGATCGCACGCGCCCTGTCCACCCGGCCGCAGATCCTGCTGTGCGACGAGCCGACCTCGGCGCTGGACGCCGGCACCACGGAGGAGGTGATGGCGATCCTGCGCGATGTGCGCGAGCGCTTCGGCACCACCATCGTGCTGGTCAGCCACGAGCTGGACGTCATCAAGTCCTCCTGCGACCGGGCCGCCGTGCTCGCCGGCGGCCACCTCGCCGCCCTCACCGAGGTGACCCCTCCCCCGCTGCGGCGGGGTGCCGGCTCCTACGCCGAGCGCGCCACGGAGTTCCTGGCATGAACGTCCTGCTGGCCCGCTTGGGCGAATACCGCGGCGAGATCATCACCTCGATCCTCGAGACCGGGATCATGATCGGCAACTCCCTGATCGCCGCTCTGCTCGTGGGCCTGCCGATCGGGACCCTGCTTTACCTCGCCCGACCTGCGGGACCGTACCCGCGGCCGTGGCTGCACCGGGTGCTGAACGTGTACGTGAACGTGGTGCGCTCGGTGCCCTTCCTGCTGTTCGTGGTGGCGCTGATCCCCTTCACGCGCTGGCTGGTGGGCACCTCTTTCGGCACCACCGCCGCCTCCGTGCCGCTGGCCTTCGTGGCCGCCGCGCTGTACGCCCGCTTCTCCGAGCAGACCCTGCTGGACGTGCCCGAGCAGACCGTCGAGCTGGCCCGTTCCCTGGGTGCGGGGCCGCTGCAGCTGATCAGCCTGTTCCTGTACCCCGAGGCCCGCTCCGGCCTGGTGCTGAGCCTGACCACGGTGACGATCTCGATGGTCAGCTACTCCACGATCATGGGCGTCGTCGGCGGCGGCGGGGTGGGTGACTTCGCGATCCGGTACGGCTACCAGACCTACGAGTACGACCTCATGTACACCACCATCCTCCTCATGATCCTGGCCGTGATGGCCATCCAGGGAGCGGGCACCCTGCTTGCCCGCATCATCGACAAGCGGGCGCGCTGAGCGCCCCTGACCAGGAACGAGACCCCATGAAGCGACGCACCTTCGCCCTGACCGCCCTCGCCGGGACCACCACGCTCGCCCTCGCCGGCTGCGGTGCCGGCGGGGCCGCGGGCAACGAGGAGGCGGACACGGTCATCAAGGTCGCCTCCCATCTGCCGCCGATGACCGACGTGGTCACGCTCGCCGGCGACGTCGCCGCCGAGGAGGGATTCACGGTGGAGCTGGTGCAGGTCAGCGACAACGTGCAGTACAACCGGCTGCTGGCCGATGGCGAGGTCGACGCGAACTTCGCCCAGCACGGGCCGTACATGGAGGCGTTCAACGAGGCGCACGACGAGCATCTGGCGCTGCTGGACGGCATCTACGACGCGAAGGTCGGCTTCTACTCCAAGGCCTACGACGACATCGAGCAGCTCCCCGACGGCGCGAAGGTCGCGATCCCGAACGACCTCACCAATGAGGGTCGGGCCCTCGCGATCCTGCACGGGCAGGGCCTGATCACCCTGCCCGAGGAGGCCGGTTTCGAAGGGCACGTGGACGAGATCGTCGACAACCCGCTCTCCCTCGAGTTCGTGCAGATCGACCTGCTGAACCTGCCCTCCGCCTACGACGAGGAGGGTATGGCGCTGGTCTACAGCTATCCCTCCTACATCGCGAAGGTGGGCCAGACCCCGGCCGACGCGCTCTTCCTCGAGGAGCTCGTGGACAAGCGCTTCACGATCTCGTTGGTGGCGCGGGAGGACAACCAGGACTCCGAGAAGATCCAGGTGCTGCGCCGGGCGATGACCAGCGACGCCGTGCGCGACTTCCTCGAGGACGAGCACAGCGCCACCCTGCTGCCCGCCTTCTGAGCCGCCGGCTCCGGAGTCCAGCTCCAGCGTTCTCCCGCAGGCGCGAGCGGCGCGCTCTTCTCCACTCGAATTGCTGCTTACTTCTCAGTAGCCAGTCTGAGCTGTCGCCAAGCGTCGACCATAGCGACAGCTCAGACTGGCTACCCCCAAGTAACTGACGGGGCGGGCGCGAGGCTCAGCCCAGCGCAGCGGGCGCGAGGCTCAGCCCGGCGCAGCGGGCGCGAGGCTCAGCCCAGCGCAGCGGGCGCGGGGCTCAGCCCTGCGCAGCGGGCGCGGGGCTCAGCCCAGGGTCGCCGGGCGCTCCCAGGCCTGACCGCGCACGTGCTCGTCGAGGAAGCCGAGGAAGGTCTCGTACCAGACCTGCGCATTGCCGCGACCCTGGATCCAGTGGCCCTCGTCGGGGAAGTACAGGTAGCGGTGCTGTGTGCGGCCCTCGGCGTCGCGCGGGGTGGCCGAGAACTCGTGCAGGTCGTACCAGAGGGCGTGGCCCTGCGCGATCGGCACCCGGTAGTCCTTGTCGCCGTGGATCACCAGCATCGGGGCGACGATCTCGCCCACGAAGCTCTTGGGGTTGTATCGGGTGTTCTGCTCCCGCATGGGGCGCTCCCAGCCGGCGTTGTCGGTGGTGTGGCCCATCGTGTCGGTATCCCACAGGGAGGCGTGGGTGACGATGCAGCGGAAGCGGTCACCGGTGTGGCCGGCCACCCAGTTGGCCATGTAGCCGCCGTAGGAGCCGCCCGCGAAGGCGGTGCGCTCGGCATCGATATCGGCCCGCCCGACGGTGACGTCGGTCAGCGCCATGATGTCGGTGTACGGGGCGCCGCCCAGCTGGTGCTGGCCGCGTTCGATCATCGACTGGCCGTAGCCGGTGGAGATCGCCGGGTCCGGCAGCAGCACCGCGTAGCCGGCGGCCACGAAGGGGCCCGGGTTCCAGCGGTAGGTCCAGGCGTTCCAGGATCCCCAGGGGCCGCCGTGGGCGAAGACCACCAGCGGATGCGGGCCCTCCCCCTCGGGCAGGCGCAGCCAGGCGCGCAGGTCGGTGCCGTCCTCGGCGGTGGCGGTGACCTCGGTGAGGGTGCCGGGCAGGGTGACGGCGTCGGCCGGGTTCGGCAGGGCCTCCACGACGCCGGTGGCGGGGTCGATGCGCACCGGGTGCGGGGCGACAGCGATGCCGGAGGCGGAGGCGATGATCGCCCCGCCGGCGATGGAGGCCGAGGAGAAGGCGAGCTCCTGCTCGGGACCGCCGGCCAGGCGACGCGGTGCGGGATCGTCGACCCCGCCGATCCATACGGAGCCGCGGCCCTGGTCGTCGCTGGTCGCTACCAGGGTGGTCTCGTCCAGCCAGAGCGGATCGATCCAGTGGTCCAGCTCGGGCCAGAGCGGACGGGACTCACCCGTGACGAGATCGAGCACCTCGACGGCGGTGTCCATGGAGGCGGTCTCGGTCCAGGTCTGGAAGCGCCCGATCAGGGCGCGCGTGCCCTCTGGGCTGAACTCGCCCGGCCCGTACTCGATCTCCGCGGTCGCCTCGCGCAGCAGGCGCGGGGGCTGACCCCCGACGAGGTCGAGGAGGTGGAGATGAGGCACGCCGAGCAGGTCGTCGCGGGAGTCCTGCATCGCGACCAGGGCGCGCTCACCACTGCGATCCACCGTCCACTCCAGCAGGCGGCCGGCCGGCATCGGCAGGTGCCGGAAATGGAGCACCTGGGTGGGTCGATCCTCGTCGTCTGTGGCATCGGTGGAGGCGGATGACGCGGAGGAGGGAGCGGAGGCGGCAGCAGAGGCGGAGGCGGCAGCGCCCTCCGTCGCGGGGACGCGCGTGCGCTCGGCGGAGGCGAGGTCGTCGGGCAGGGCGGCGATCGCGAGCACGGGTCGGGTGGGTCCGAGGTCCTGATCCCAGTAGCGGGTGGGGAACCCGGCATGCAGCGCGGCGGTGACCTTCGCGTCCTTGCGCGTCGTGCTCAGCTCGCGGTGCTCGGCCTCGTCGGCCGCCTGGGAGTGCACCTCGAGCTCGACGAGCAGGTGCCGACCGGCCATCGCGAGGCCGCCGAAGCCGCCGAGGCGAGAGGCGAGCTCGCGGGCCTCGCCGCGAACGGGCAGCGCCCACAGCTGGGCGTCCTCGCTCTCCTCGCCGTCCTCACCCACGCGCTTGGCGGTGAAGAAGATGGTGCCGTCCTCGGCGGCCGCGACCGCACCGATGGAGGAGCTGCCGCGGGTGAGCGGGAGCAGGCGATCGCCGTCGATCTCGATGAGGGCGGTGCGGTA
This sequence comes from Brachybacterium avium, assembly GCF_002216795.1. NCBI lineage: Bacteria > Bacillati > Actinomycetota > Actinomycetes > Micrococcales > Dermabacteraceae > Brachybacterium > Brachybacterium avium. Next base: position 1,537,437 of record NZ_CP022316.1, read on the forward strand.
GGCGGTGCCCTTCTCGTCGGGGCGGGAGACCTTGGCGAGGATCCTGCCGCCCTCGGTGGTCTCCAGCCCCGCCAATCGGGTCGCGTCCAGCAGGGTCTCGATGCTCTGTGAGGTCATGGCACGCCATCCTGCCATCGGTTCCTGCGGCGGGCGACCAGTTCCGAGAGGTCATCGACCTCCCCGCTCGCGTCTCGACCTTCGGACGCGCCGTCGCCCGCGGGGCGATGCCGCTCACCCCGGGTTGCCTCCCATCCAGCGTTAGTTTAAAGTTGTAGCATCTTCAAGAGCGGCTCACCGATGGCCGTGACGACCGCCGCCGCGCCCCTCCCGGAGACCCGCCCACGAGGTCAGGAGCACCGCCATGCAGTTCGGAATCTTCACCATCGCCGACATCACCCCGGACCCCACCACCGGCAGGATCCCGACCGAGAACGAGCGTCTGCGGTCCGTGGTCGAGCAGGGCCGGCTCGCCGAGGAGGTGGGCCTGGACGTGTTCGCGATCGGCGAGCACCACAACCCGCCCTTCGTCACCTCCTCCCCCACCACCACGCTGGCCTACCTCGGTGCGCAGACGGAGCGGATCATCCTCTCCACCGCGACCACGCTGATCACCACCAACGACCCGGTGAAGATCGCCGAGGACTACGCGATGCTGCAGCACCTCACCGGGGGTCGTGTCGATCTGGTCCTGGGCCGCGGCAACACCGGCCCGGTCTACCCCTGGTTCGGCCAGGACATCCGCAAGGGCGTCGAGATCGCGATCGAGAACTACGATCTGCTGCGGCGGCTGTGGAGCGAGGACGTCGTGGACTGGGAGGGTCGGTTCCGCACCCCGCTGCAGCAGTTCACCTCCACCCCGCGCCCGCTGGACGGCGTGGCACCCTTCGTGTGGCACGGCTCGATCCGCTCCCCGCAGATCGCCGAGCAGGCCGCGTACTACGGCGACGGCTTCCTGCACAACAACATCTTCTGGCCCATGAGCCACACCAGGCAGATGGTCCAGCTGTATCGCGAGCGCTACGCGCACTACGGCCATGGCACGGCCGCCCAGGCCTACGTGGGCCTCGGCGGCCAGGCGTTCATGCGCAAGAACTCCCAGGATGCCGTGGGCGAGTTCAGGCCCTACTTCGACCACGCCCCGGTCTACGGCGGCGGCCCCTCGATGGAGGACTTCACCGCTCAGACCCCGCTGACCGTCGGCTCCCCCGAGCAGGTCATCGAGCGCTACCTGTCCATGGCGGACAGCGTCGGCGACTACCAGCGCCAGATGTTCCTCATGGACCACGCGGGCCTCCCGCAGAAGACGGTGCTCGAGCAGATCGAGCTGCTGGGCACCGAGGTGGTCCCCGTCCTGCGTCGCGAGCTCGATGCCCGCCGTCCGGCCGACGTCCCCGCAGGCCCCACCCACACCGCCCGGGTCGCCGCCGCCGCGGCGAAGGACGGGGCCTTCGACGACGCCTACAAGTTCGAGACCGGCGACAACTGGACCGGCCTGCGCGCCGAGGACGCCCGGAACTTATACCCGTCCCAGCCCCCTCCCCTTTTCGCTTTCGAGAGGATCACCTCATGACCAGCTACCGCCTCCTGGCCCTCACCGCCGGGCTCTCCACTCCCAGCTCCACCCGGATGCTCACCGATCAGCTCGCCCGCGAATCCGCGGCAGCGCTCGGGAAGGACGGCGCCGGGGTCGAGGTGACCACGGTGGAGCTGCGCGAGTACGCCCACGACATCACCGACGCTCTGCTGACCCGCTTCCCCGGCGAGCGCCTGGCGCTGGTCCTCGAGCAGATCCGCGCCGCGGATGCGGTCATCGCGGTCACCCCGGTCTTCAACGTCGGCCCCTCGGGCCTGTTCACGATGTTCTTCGACGCGGTGGACATGGAGCTGTGGCGGAACAAGCCGCTGCTGCTGGGCGCGACCGCCGGCACGGCACGGCACTCGCTCGCGATCGACTACGCGATCCGCCCGATGTTCGGCTACCTCAAGTCGGAGGTGGTGCCCACCGCGGTCTTCGCAGCCTCCTCCGATCTCGGGGCCGACACCGAGGGTCAGGCCGACGGGACACCGCTGATCGCGAGGGTGCGCCGGGCGGCCACGGAGCTGGCGGTGATGCTCCGGGCCGGGCTCGTCGACGCCCCGGAGACCGGGGCCGCCGCGGAGAGCTCCGGGGAATCCGGCACCACGCCCGCTCCCACAGCGGGCCTGGATCCGGAGTTCGCGGATTTCGTGCCGATGGGGACGCTGCTGGGCCACGGCTGAGGGAGCCGCGCGGTCTCCGCCCGCCCCGCCGCAGAGGCACGACGGCCCGGGACCCACGGCCCCGGGCCACTGCCCCTGCTCAGACGGCCTGGAGGCTCTCCCGCCACTGCTCGTGCAGCGCGGTCAGCTCGGCGACGACCTCCGGATGCTGCGCGGAGACGTCAGCCGCCGCGGATTCGCTGCCCGGCGCCGGATCCGAGCCCATCGGCACCAGGGTGAGGCCCTGGCCGATATCGGTGTGCTCGACGGCGAGCAGGTGGTCGCGGTGCCCGGTGGTGGGGTCCACGCCGCGCAGCTTCCACTCCGGGGTGCGCACGGCCCACTGGAATCCGGTGTCGAAGTGCAGCGCTTCGTGGCCGGCGCTGCGTCCCTCCCAGACCGGCCGCAGATCCGTGCCGTCGATCGGGTTCGACGGCGGCACCTCCGCTCCGGCGGCCGCGGCGAAGGTGGGCAGCAGGTCCATCGCCGTCACCAGCGCCGCGGACCGCGCGCCGCTCGGGACCGTGCCGGGCTGCGAGAGGATCATCGGCACGCGCACCCCGCCCTCGAAGAGGCTGTACTTGGTGCCGTCCAGCGGTGCATTGTTCCCATAATTGCAGGTGGAGCCACCGTTATCGGTGAGGTAGACGACCAGGGTGCGCTCCCTGCGCCCGGTGGCCTCGAGATGGTCGAGCATCCGACCGATCTCCCGATCCATGATCTCGAGCTGGGCGAGGTAGTACGCGCGCCCGTTCTCGAGCCGCGGCGAGATCGCACCGTCGTACCAGTCGACGTAGTCCATGGCAGCGGGATCGAAGTCGTCATGTCGGGGCAGGGCGCGGGCCTCGAGCTCGTCCTCCGGCAGCTGCCAGGCGAAGTTGTGCACCGCGTTGAAGGCGACCATGCAGAAGAACGGGTCCTGCGCCTCGTCGGCGTCTCCGCTCGCGGTCTCGTCGGTGTCCCCGCTCGCACCCGTACCCATGAAATCGATCGCGCGATCGGTGAACTCGACCGTCAGGTGCTCCTCGCAGTCCACCTCGCGGCCGTTCTCGTACAGCGGGCTGACCCCGTGCGCGTCGGCGGCCTCCCCGTAGTCCCGGGCCGCCTCGCGGGAGTGGTGGAGGTAGTGCAGGCGGCCCATGCTGAGCCCGGCCAGGCCGTAGAGGCTCTGGTCGAAGCCGTGGTTCTCGGGGCACGCCCGGTCCCCTGGGCGCTCGGGTCCGTAGTGGACCTTCCCGAAGTAGCCGGTGCGGTACCCGGCCTCCCCCAGCACCTCGGGCATGACCTGCCGCGGGGCGGGCGGGAAGGCGGAGGTGTCGAACCAGCGGGCACCCCAGCGCTGCTGATGGGCGCCGGCGATGAGACCGGCCCGGGAGGGGGAGCAGATCGGGGCGGTGACGTAGCCCTGATCGAAGACCGTCCCCTCGGCTGCGAGGCGGTCCAGCTGCGGGGTGCGGGCGTCGGCGCTGCCGCGCGAGGAGCGGTCGGCATACCCGTGATCATCCGAGATGATCAGCAGGATGTTCGGTTGATCTGGGGTCGGGGTGGGCATGGCGGGGTCTCCTCCTGCGGTGGCGGTCGCGACCAGCGTAGCGAGGGCCCCATGGATCACGGGTACTCATTAAGGGTCTTTTCGAGGTGCAGCGCCCCGTAACTCATTGATTGCTTCGCTCGCGTGCTGATTGGCTCCGGAACAAGCCATCTCGCCCCACCGACCGCGCATCCGGGGGCGACTCCCGATGACAAGCATCGCCCCAGTGAAGGACAGCATCCGATGAAGACGATCCTCGCCATGCCGCAGGACCAGCAGCACCTGATGTTCGGACCCGGCCAGCTGCAGGAGCTGAGCGACCTCGTCGAGATCGACGTGGACCGGACCGTCCCGGAACTGCAGGCGGCGGCCGACGAGCAGCTGGCGGACGTCGAGGTGCTGATCACGGGCTGGGGATCACCGCACCTCGATGCCGCGACGCTGCAGCGCCTGCCCGCCCTGCGCGCGGTGGTGCACACCGCGGGGACCTTGCGCCACATCGCGTCACCCGCCCTGTGGGAGCGGGACGACATCCTGGTCACCACCGCCGCCGAGGCCAACGCGGTGCCGGTCGCCGAGTTCAGCGTGGCCCAGATCCTCCTGGCCGGGAAGCAGAGCCTGAGCCGAGAGGCCGCACATCGACGCTGCCGGGGCAGGAGCACACCTCGGCGCTCGCCCACGGAGGCAACTTCGGAGCAGTGGTGGGCCTCATCGGGGCCTCCAGGGTCGGGCGCGCGGTCATGGAGCTGCTGCAGAGCTTCGACCTGACGATCCTGCTCAGCGACCCGTACGTGAGCGAGGAGGAGGCGCGAGCCCTGGGAACGGAGCTCGTGACCCTGGAGGAGCTGTTCCGCCGTAGCGACGTCGTCAGCCTGCACGCCCCGGATGTCCCGTCCACGCAGGGGATGGTGACCGGGGCGCTGCTGGCCTCGATGCGCGAGGGCACCACCTTCATCAACACCGCGCGCCCGGCCCTCGTCGACCTCGACGCCCTGCGGGAGCAGGTGGTCTCCGGGCGCCTCAGCGCAGTCCTCGACGTGAACGACGACCTCGCCCCCGACGATCCCCTGTGGGAGGCGCCGTCGGTCTCGATCACCCCGCACATCGCCGGCTCCCTGGGGAACGAGCTGCACCGGCTCGGCGAGAGCGCCCTCGAGGAGATCCGGCGGCTGTGCGCAGGACGGCCCGCCTTCGCCCCCGTGGACCCCGGCGCCCTGGCGATCATCGCCTGAGGGGCCGGATCTCAGGCCCCGGCGGGCCCGCCGATGCTCGAGGCGCCGCAGGACTCGCGGATGACGAGATGAGGGCGCAGCCTGACCTGGAGCACCGGTGAGCTGGGACCGTTCTCGATCCGGCGCAGCATCACCTCCGCCGCCGTCGAGCCGAGGTGGTACTTCGCCGGGGACATCGCGGTCAGCGGCACCTCGGCCAGCTCGGTGAGCTCATCGTCGTACGAGACCAGGGCGAGGTCGCGGGGGACGACGATGCCCCGGCGCGAGGCCGCACCCTCCAGGAGCGCCGCCTCCCGGTCCCCGAACACCAGCGCGGCGGTGCAGCCGTGCTCGAGCAGCTCGGCGAGAGCACGGTCGGCACGTTCGGCGTTCCACGCCCCCATCTCGTCCGCGATCACGACCTCCTGGAGGCCATCGACTTCGCAGGCGGTACGGTATCCGGCACGTATGCCGGGAGCCGTGTACGGAACGCGGCGAAGCACCAGGCCGATGCGCTCGTGCCCGAGACCGAGAAGGTGCTGCATGGCGTCGAACCCACCTCCCGCATGATCGGAGACCACGTGCTCCGACGGGTCTGCGGCGCCGAGCTCGGGCAGTGAGCGCTCCAACAGCACGACGGGGATCTTGAGATTCTGCAGCGCCTCGATCCTCCGCAGGTTCTCCTGCGCCCGCCCGGCACTGAAGGTCGGCACCACGATGATCCCCCGCACCCCATCGGCAAGGATCGACTGCAGCGCTTCCCTCTCCTGCTCGACCTTGTAGTTGCTGGTCGCGAGGGTGAGGGAGACACGTCGGGCGGCGAGCGTGGTCTCCAGCCCCTGGAGCACCTTCGCGTAGTACAGCGCGGTCTCGGGGATCAGAATCCCGACCCGCCCCTGCCTAGTCTCGCGCTGCGGCCTGCGGTCGCTGACGAAGGTGCCCGCTCCCCGCCGCCGGGTCACCAGCCCCTCGTCCACGAGCGACTCATAGGCGCGTCGCACGGTCGTGAGGGAGAACCCCGATTCCTGGATCAGCTCGTTCTCCGTGGGCAGCTTCGTCCCCGGGGTCCAGGCACCGGAGCGGATCCGACTGCGCAGCTGCGAGGCGAGCTCCTCGAACTTCAGGCTGCGGCGCCCGCTGCGGCTCCACACCGATTCCGTCGGGGTCTCCATCGCCGCATCGCCTCCAGGTGAGTCACCATTACTGTCCTAGCACTATCTTCGCGGAAGATTACCAGGTGACCCACCATCCGCCCGACGGGCCGACGTCACCGCAGGCCAAACGGACAATGAGAGCGCCGTCACCCCCATATTTCGTCGCCTCGAGGTAGGGCGTCCGGGATAAAGGTCCCGAGCACTCATTGATTACTACCTTGTCCCGCTGGTCCGATAGTTGCACTTACTCTGAAAGGCCAGGTGAGTCGCGTGCTGCATTCTGCAACTCCGACACGACGTCAACTCTTCGCACTGGGCGCCGGCGGTGCCGCCGCGGTTTCCCTCGCCGCCTGTGGCGGCTCCTCCTCCGGCTCGGGCTCCGGTGATTCGATCACGTACTGGTCGAACTGGAAGGAGGGAGAATCCCAGCAGGCCGTCATGAAGGAGGCCGTCGCTGCCTTCGAGGAGGAGAGCGGCATCACGGTCAACGTGGAATGGCAGGGCCGCCAGGTCACGCAGAAGATCGTCCCGGCGCTGAACACACCGCAGGTCCCGGACATCATCGACGGCGCCTTCGCCAAGCTCGCTCCGGTCCTCGCCGCGACCGGGCAGGTCCTTCCGCTCGATGACCTGTTCGCCTCCGAGGTGGAGGGTGAGGCGATCACGGACATCATCCCCGAGAAGTTCCGCAACGAGTCGACGATGATCGACGGCAGCCCGTGGCTGCTGCCGACCTTCCTCACCTCCGAGGCGATCTGGTACGACGCGGGAGAGCACCCCGAGATCAGCGAGGCTCCGCCGGCGGACTGGGAGGAGTTCATCGCCCTGCTCGACGACCTGAAGAGCCAGGGCAAGACCCCCCTCGCCGCGGACGGCGACGTCGGTGGCTACAACGTCCTCTGGTTCCAGTCGCTCTACCTGCGCCTGACCGGTGTCGGCGGCCTGAACGAGCTGGTCTCCGACAAGAGCGGGGCTCTCTGGGACGGCGATGCAGCGCTCGAGGCGGCCCGCTGCGTGGAGCAGATCGTCCAGGGCGGCTATCTCATCCCCGGCTATGACGCCTCCAAGTGGCCTGCCCAGCAGCAGGCCTGGGCCACGAACGACGCCGCCCTGCTGCTGAACGGCTCGTGGATCCCGACGGAGACCGCCCCGTACGCCACCAAGGACTTCGAGTACGCTTCCTTCCCGATGCCCTCACCGGACCCGTCGGGGGAGACGATCATGCGGGCGGAGCCCACCGGCTTCGTCATCCCGTTGCAGGCGAAGAACCCCGAGGCCGCAGCCGAGTTCGCGAAGTTCCTGCTGCGTATGGACTTCCAGGAGAAGATCGCCTCCGAGGCCGGTCAGATCCCGATCCGAGAGGGCATCGAGACCATCCCCGAGCTGGCAGACATCTCTGCCGCGATCGACGCGGCGGACAGCACCTACCTGGCCGCGGACGGCATCACCCACTCGGGATATATGGAGACGGTGATGCAGCCGATCAACGACGAGCTGTTCCTCGGCAAGATCAGCGCCGAGGAGTTCATCTCGTCGGCGAAGGAAGCACAGATCTCCTACTGGGAAGCGCAGCTCTGAGATGACGGCCCAGACCGCTCAGCGCCCCGTGCGCCACTCCAAGGGAGTCAGCCTCATCGAGGCCCAGAAGCGGAAGCTCTTCCTCCCCCTGGTCGGCCCCGCCTTCCTGTTCTACACGCTGCTGGTGGTGGTCCCCACGGCCGCCGCCCTCTGGATCAGCTTCCATCGCTGGCCCGGAGCCGGGCCGATGGAGTTCGTCGGGCTGCGCAACTATCCCCGGGTGGCCAAGGACCCGCTGTTCCAGCAGGCGTTCCTCAACACCATGCTGATCCTGGTGGTCGTGGGCGTGACGATCTTCATCCTCGCCTTCGCGATGAGCCTGGTGCTGCGCAACATGTGGGGCAAGGGCACCGTCCGCGCGGTGATCTTCTTCCCCCACCTGGTCAATGCGCTCGTCTTCGGCGCGTTGGCAGGGTTCATCTTCAACCCGGGCGGCCTGGTGAACACACTGCTGCGTCCGTTCGGGGTCACCGAGCCCCCGGCCTGGTTGGCCCAGGACAACATCTTCGTGCTCATCATGGTCACGCTGGTGCTGACGCACACCGGGTACTTCACCACGATCCTGATGGCGGGCGTGGACCGGATCCCGCCGGACTACTTCGAAGTGGCATCGCTGGCCGGATGCAATGCGATCCAGCGCCTGCGGTACGTGATCATCCCGCTGACCTGGGAGGTGTTCGCGACCTGTGCGGTGCTGTGGACGATCAGCTCGGTGAAGATCTTCGAGCTCATCTGGGTCTTCGGCGGGTCCAGCGGTGTCGGCATCCCGCCCACCTCCAGCTGGACCGCCGCCGTGTACACCTACGTCACGGCGTTCTCCGGGCAGTCAGTCCCGGCCTACGGGGCGGCCACCGCCTCCGCGATCATCTCGCTGGTCGCGGTGTCGATCATCGTCCTGCTCATGCGGCGGGTCATGCGTCGCGACGCCATCCAGTACTGAACGACAAGGACAACGACGTGACTTCTCCGATCCCCGCCCTGGCCGCTGCCGAACCGGGCACCGTCCTGCAGAGCCCGCGCCCGCCCCGCCGACGCCGCAGTCGCGGCAGCCCCGCCTCCCGCGCGGAGCGCAACCCGCTGCGCATGGTCCTGGTGGGCGTGCTGTGGCTGGCCGTCGCGCTCGGGATCGCGCTGCTCTTCTGGATCATCGTGCAGTCCCTCCGGGACACCCGCGAGATCCTCGCCGAACCCTTCGGGATGCCGACCTCGCTCGAGTTCGAGAACTGGTCGCGCGCCTGGACCGTCGGCGACTTCGGTCGAGCCGCCTGGAACAGCGCCTGGGTGACCCTGGTGAGCTCCGGGCTCACGGTCGTCGTCGCCGCCCCGGCGGCGTACTATCTCGGCCGGGTCGACACTCCCGTGACCCGATTCCTCAGCAACTACTTCGTGCTCGGGCTCGGCATCCCTGCGCAGGTCATCATGATCCCGCTGTTCGTGATGCTCTCCCGCCTGTACCTCACCAACAGCCTGATCGGGCTAAACCTGGTGTACATCGGGATCTCGATGCCGTTCACGGTGTTCCTGCTGATCTCCTTCTTCCGCACCCTGCCGGTGGAGCTCGAAGAGGCGGCCGCGATCGACGGCACCTCGCCGCTGGGCACGATGATGCGCATCATCATGCCGCTGGCCAAGGGCGGCATCATGACCGCGTTCATCCTGCAGGTGATCTCGCACTGGAACGAGACGCTGATGGCGATGACGCTGCTCAGCTCGACGGACAAGTACACGCTGCCGGTCGCGCTGATCGGCTTCGTGCAGCAGCAGACCTATTCCGGGGCGGACTGGGGCGGTCTCTTCGCCGGCATCTGCATCGTGGTGCTGCCGATGCTGATCATGTTCCTGTTCGTCAGCCGCCGCCTCACCGAGGGGCTCACGGTCGGGATGGGCAAATGACGAACCTGGTGCTGCTGATCGCGGACCAGTTCCGGGCGCAGTGCGTGGAGCCGGACGGCGATCCCGTGCCGACGCCGCACCTCGATGCGCTCGCCTCCCGCGGGGTGCGGTGCGAGTCGGCGCTGAGCTCCTATCCGGTGTGCAGCCCGCACCGCGCGATGCTCATCTCCGGGCAGACCCCGCAGGAGAACGGCGTGCACCTCAACGTCAACTCCGCCACTGCCGCTTCCGGCGTCGGCCTGCGCTCGGACGCCGAGAGCTGGGCCGCGGTGATGGCCGCGCACGGCATGGCCACCGGATGGATCGGCAAGTGGCATCTCGAGCCGCCCACCGCGGAGGACGAGATCTGGGGCGAGGGCCGACGGGACGACGGCAAGGTGTGGGATGCGTTCTCCCCGCCGGAGCGTCGCTTCGGCTTCTCCAGCTGGTACTCCTACGGCTGCTGCGACGACCATCTGCGCCCGCACTACTGGGCGACCGACAGCGGCCGCGAGGACCGGATCGACGTGGAGCAGTGGTCCGCAGAGCACGAGACGGACCGGGCGATCGAGTTCCTCGACGAGCACGGAGAGGGACCCTTCGCGCTCGCGGTCTCCTGGAACCCGCCCCACCCCCCGTTCGAGCAGCTCCCCCACGGCATCCACGAGCAGTTCGCGGGCCGCGGCGAGGAGCTCCTGGTGCGCCCGAACGTCACCGAGGAGATCCGCGCCGAGGCCGCACAGGTCGCACCGCAGTACTTCACCGCAGTCCACGAGATCGATCAGCAGGTGGGGCGGATCGTCGAGGCGCTCTCGCAGCGGGGCCTCACTGAGAACACCCTGGTCGTGTTCACCTCCGACCACGGCACCCAGCTGGGCAGCCACGGCCGGCTCGACAAGAACGTGCCGTTCGAGGAGTCCATGCGCATCCCGCTGATCATCGGCGGACCCTCGCACCTCGCCCCGGGCCGGTGCTCGGCGCTGATCGGCTCCCTCGATATGGCCCCGACCCTGCTGGGCCTGGTGGGCCTGGCGGAGTCGATCCCCGCCCGGATGGTGGGCGAGGACCTCAGCCCGGAGATCCTCTCCCACGCCGCGGCTGATCCGGGCTCCGTGGTCCCGTTCTTCCATGACGAGGCCGCACCGGACGGGCTGCAGCAGCGCGGTCTGCGCACGCCCACCCATCTGTGGGTGCTCTCGGCGCGGCGCGGCGAGGTGTGGTCCACCTGCCACGACCTCGTCGCCGACCCGTTCCAGCTGCATCCGCTCAAGGATCCCGCGCTGGATCGCGCGCTGACCGCCCGGGCTCGTGAGCTCTTCTCACGGCTGGAGATGCCGTGGCCGGTGCTGGACAACTATTCCCCGTCCCCCGTGGAGGTCTGAGACGTGGCCAAGAACCTGCTGTTCCTGATGGCCGACCAGCTCGGGGCGCATGCGCTGGACGGCGAGTCCCAGGAGTTCCTCGCCGCCCCGCACCTGGCCCGGCTGCGCGAGGAGGGCGCCGCCTTCACCCGCGCCTACACCCCGTTCCCGCTGTGCGTCCCGGGTCGCAGCTCCCTGATCTCGGGCAGGGCCCCGCACGAGATAGGCATCGACCGCAACCGTCCGTCGGAGGAGGTCGTCGAGGAGTTCCGTGCCGGCCCGACGCTGCCGCGGACATTGCAGGAGCACGGCTTCCGCACCGAGTGGGGCGGGAAATGGCATGCCCCGCGGGTCGAGGTCTCCGAGGCCGACGGCTTCGCGCTGACCCGCCCGTTCGGTGACGCGGGGCTCGCGGACTGGGCCGCGGAGCGGCTGGACGAGTTGAGCGCCGCCGAGCAGCCCTTCGCCCTCTTCGTCTCCTTCGACGACCCGCACACGATCTGCGAGTACGCCCGCGGCCAGCCGATGCCGTACGGCGATGTCGAGCCGGCGCCCATCGCGAAGACGCCCCCGCTGCCGCTGAACCATGGGCCGCTTCCCTACGAGCCCGAGGCGCTCGCGCATGAGCGGGCGGTGGGACAGAACGTCCACGGCACCGGCACCTGGGGCCCGGACGAGTGGCGGCAGTACCGCTGGACCTATGCACGCCTGGTGGAACGGGTGGATCACCAGATCGGGACCGTGCTCGCGGCGCTCGAGCGCTCCGGAGCGGCGGAGGACACCCTGGTGGTCTTCACCTCCGACCACGGGGACGGGGACGGCGCCCACCAGTGGTCGCAGAAGAGCGCGCTGTACGAGGAGTGCATCCGGGTGCCGCTGCTGCTGCGGGCCCCGGGCAAGCCGGCCGGCCGCACCGTCTCCACGCCGGTCACCACCGCCGAGCTGGTGCCGACCCTGTGCGCCGAGCTCGGCATCGCCCCGCCGCCGGGGGTGCGGCCCGGGAACCTGCTCGAGGACGCCCCTGCCGAAGACGTGGTCGTGGAGACCCGGATCGACCATCCCGCCTCGACGACGGTGGGTCGCTCCCTGCTGCACGGGGACTGGAAGTACACGGTCTACTCGTGGGGGCGGAACCGGGAGCAGCTGCACCACCTGGGCGAGGACCCGCTGGAGATGCGGAACCTGGCGGTTCAGAGCCGCCACGGCGAGATGCTCGCCGCCCTGCGGAGCCGCCTGCTCGAGCGCTGCCTGCGCGACGGGGACCCCTTCGCCCGGCGCATCCCGCTGCCGCCGGACCTGCCGGCGGAGATCCGCGAGCAGATCTTCACCCCGCCCTACTGAGCCGCCTCAGCCGACGGGAGCGGTCTGCCCGTTGCCGTCGACCGTGGAGTCCCAGCCGCTCAGCGCCGGGGTGCTGCGCCGCGCGAACCAGTCCTCCAGCGCGCCGCTGAGCTCGTCGAGGACGGCGGCATGCGCCGGATCCGCCGAGAGGTCGCGCTCCTCACCGGGGTCCTCCTGCAGGTCGTAGAGCTCCGTCGGCCCCTCGCGCCGCAGGACGAGCTTCCATCGCTCGGTGCGCAGCATCCGGTTCGCGCCGTACTCGTCGTGGATCACGACGGCGTCCTCCGGCGCGTCGGCCGCCCCCGCGGCCTCCGGCGACTCCTCCGGGGTCGCCGGTGCACCGCCGAGCAGCCGGGGCGCCAGCGAGCGGCCGGCCCGCAGGGGATCCTCGAGCGGCGTCGCCCCGGTGAGCTCGGCGATCGTCTCGAAGAGGTCGACGGCAGAGGCGGGGCGCTCGTCCACCGCTGCGGCGGCGATCCGCTCGGGCCAGCGCACGATGAACGGGACGGTGATCGACGGCTCCCAGAAGTTCAGCGGGAAGGTCCCGTTGCCCTTGCCCCAGATGCCGTGGTGGCCGCAGGAGAAGCCGTTGTCCGCGGTGAAGACCACGATCGTGTCCTCGAGCAGCCCGCGGCGCTCGAGGTCCTCCAGCAGGGCGGAGATGCTGCGATCCACGCCGCTGATCGCCGCGCAGTAGCCGGCCAGGCCGCTGTGCCGATCGGCCACGGACCGCGCGAAGGCCTCGGCCTTGAACCACGGGTGGAGCTCGGGATCGGGCACGGAGGGGAAGTCGGTGTCGTCGTAGAGGGCCAGGAGGTCCTCCGGATGGTTCCCGTCGAACCAGGGATCGTGCGGCGCGGTCCAATTGACCTGGAGGAAGAACGGGCTGTCCGCATCGTCGGCGCCCACGCGGTCCAGGAAGTCGAGGCTCTGGCGCGTGATCGCGTCGGTCAGGTACTCCGGTTCCGTCGTCGGCTCCGCCGGAACCGCGGGTCGGCCGCTGACCTCGTCGTGCGCCCAGGTCGGCGCTCCGTAGTAGGGGCCGCCGCCGAGCTGATGGGCCCACCAGTAGTCGAAGCCCGGTGCGGGGGTGTCGGAGGAGCCGATATGCCATTTGCCGACCATCCCGCAGCGATACCCGTCCCGCGAGAGCATCTGGGCGATCGAGTCCGCGCCGACGGCCCGCTCGAGGAAGTCGGGGTCGAAGGGCCGCTCCGGCGTGCCCGTGCGGGCCAGCGCCTCGGGACGGATCCAGTCGTGCACCCCGTGGGCGGAGGGCATCCGCCCGGTGGTGAGGCTGGCCCGCGCCGGGGAGCAGACCGGGGAGGCGCAGAAGAAGCGCTCCAGGGTGGTCCCCTCCCGCTGCAGGCGGTCGAGGGTCGGGGTGTGCAGCTCGGGCATCTTCGAGCCGAGCGCCCAGGCTCCCTGATCGTCCGTGACCAGCAGCAGCACATTGGGTCGGCGCTGTGCGGGGGTCGGGCTCGGCGTGGACACGATGGCCTCCTGGGTGCTGCGGCGGGTGTGAGCTTGCGCGCTGAGGGGTCTCTTCGCCGAACTATGCCGGCGCGGCTCGGGCACGGACCCGTCGGCAGGCGGATCGAAGGCCCGCACGCGTACGGGTTCTCACGATACCCTGTGGTAAACGCTTGCCCTCCATGCGGCGTCCCCCGTTCCCAGGAGTTGCCATGATCCGTCCCGGGCTCTGTTCCGTGACCTTCCGTGAGCTCGACGTCGCGCGCATCGTCGAGCTCTCCGCCGACGCCGGCCTGGCCTGCGTGGAATGGGCGGGCGACGCCCATGTCCCGCCGGGCGACGTCGCCGCCGCCGAGCACGCGCGCACCCTCACCGAAGGTGCGGGTCTCGCCGTCGCCTCCTACGGCTCCTACCTCCGCTTCGAGGGCTCCGACGAGGAGTTCGCCGCGCAGGCGGCGGGCGTGCTGACCGCAGCCCGGGCGCTCGGCGCACCACGGATCCGGGTCTGGGCCGGGCGCACCGGCTCGGCCGAGGCCTCCGCCGCCGAGCGGGCACAGATCATCGCGCGGATCCGCCGGTTCGCCGACGACACCGCCGCGCACGGCATCGACCTCGGCCTGGAGTTCCACGGCCGCACGCTCACCGACGAGATCACCTCGACCCTGCGCCTGCTCCAGGAGATCGATCACGACCGCGTGCTCAGCTACTGGCAACCGCACCAGGGCATGTCGGATGGCGACGCGCTGGAGACCCTGCGGCAGGTGCTGCCCCGCACCTCGACGATCCATGTCTTCTCGTGGTGGCCGATGCACGAGCGCCTCCCGCTCGCCGAACGGGCGCCGCTGTGGCGCGAGGCCTTCGGGATCCTCGCCGCTGAGGGCTCGGATCGCGACGCGCTGCTCGAGTTCGTCCCGCAGGACGACCCCGGAATGCTCGCGCGCGAGGCGGAATCCCTGCGCGAGCTGATCGCCGCCGGCGAGGAGAGCGCACTATGAGGGCGCTGCTCGCGATGCCCCCGAGCCTGCCCGGCCGCATGTTCGACGATACCCAGCTCGCCCGGCTGGCCGCGATCGCCGACATCGACACCAGCCGCACCCTCCCCGACCTCACCTCCGCGCAGAACGAGTCACTCGCCGATATAGAGGTGCTCCTGACCGGCTGGGGCTCCCCGCGCGTCGATGCTGCGACGCTCGCGCGGATGCCGCGCCTGCGGGCGATCGTCCACACCGCCGGGACCGTGCGCTTCGTGGTCTCCGAAGCGGTGTGGGACCGCGGCGACATCGTGGTGACCTCCGCGACCGAGGCGAACGCGGTGCCGGTCGCCGAGTTCACCCTCGCCCACATCCTGCTGGCCGGCAAGCGCTCCCTCGCCCAGGAGACGGCCTATCGCCACGACCACCAGGTGGTGCCGGCTGCCGGCGCCGGGGCGGAGATCGGCAACTACGGCAACGTGGTGGGCCTCATCGGCGCGTCCCGGATCGGCACCCTGGTGGCGGAGCACCTGCAGCGCTTCGACGTGGAGGTGCTGGTCACCGACCCCTTCCTCGGGGCGGAAGAGGTCGCGGCCCTCGGCGCGACGAAGGTGGAGCCCGAGGAGCTCTACGCCCGCAGCGACGTGGTGAGCCTGCACGCACCCGACGTCCCCTCGACGCAGGGACTGGTCAGCCGCGAGCTGCTCGCGCTGATGCGCGACGGGACCACGTTCCTCAACACCGCCCGACCCGCCCTCGTCGACATCGATGCGCTGCGCGAGGAGCTGGTCTCCGGGCGCCTCAGCGCCGTGCTCGACGTGCACGACGATCTCGCCGCCGACGACCCCCTGTGGAACGTGCCCACGGTGTCGATCACCCCGCACATCGCCGGCTCCCAGGGCAATGAGCTGCGCCGCATGGGCGAGCAGGCCCTGGAGGAGGTGCGACGCCTCGCCGCCGGGGAGCCGCCGCTCCACCCCGTCGACCCCTCCCGCCGCGAGCTGGAGGCCTGAGGACAATGCGACGCCCAGCGACCTCGGGGATCTTCCGTGCGGCCTCCTCGCTATGCTGACCGGGCCGTGGGCATCGCCGCCCCGATCCGGCAGACCCGCCACCGCTCAGGAGGAACGCTGATGCCCGCCGTCCGACTCAGTGACGTCGCCAAGGACGCCGGGGTCTCCCTGGCCACCGCCTCGCGCGTGCTCAACGGCTCCTCCCGGGTGCCCGGGAAGGCGGTCGCCGAGAAGGTGAAGGCCTCCGCGGCGAAGCTCGGCTACGTCCCGAACGCCCAGGCCCAGGCCCTGGCCCGCTCCCGTTCGGGCCTGATCGGCCTGGTGGTCCACGACATCGCCGACCCCTACTTCGCGACCATCGCCCGCGAGATCCAGCAGCAGGTGTTCGCCTCGCAGTCGCAGGTGCTGCTCACGCAGACCGATCGCGAGATCGACACCGAGATCCGGGCGCTGCGCTCCCTGATCGCCCAGCAGGTCGACGCCCTGGTGCTGGTGGGCTCGCACCGCTACGGCAACGACTCCGACGCCGCCCTGCGCACCCTGCTCGAGGGTTTCGCCCGTCACGGCGGTCGCGTGGTGGGCGTGGGCCAGTCGCTCGGCGTGGGTCGCACGATCGTGCCGGACAACGCAGCGGCCGCCCATGAGCTCGCCACGGCCCTGATCGTGGAGGGCCACCGCCGCTTCGCCGTGGTCCAGGGCATCGCCGGGATCCCCTCGGCCGCGGATCGCACCGGCGGCTACATCGCCGCCCTGACCGAGGCGGGCATCGAGCCCGAGCTCAGCGTGGAGGCGGACCTGACCCGTGCCGGCGGCTACCGGCTGGCCACCCGGATCCAGGAGCACCTCGCCGGTGCTCCGGCCGCCGAGGACCTCCCGCTGTGCGTGTTCGCCCCCGCAGACGTCATGGCGCTCGGCGCTCTCGGCGAGCTGCGCCGCCACGGGATCGAGGTCCCCGGGCAAGTCGCAGTCGCCGGCTTCGGCGGGGTGCCCGACGCGGCCGATGCGAACCCGATCCTCACCACGATCGCGCTGCCGCTGCAGGACATGGCCCGCCAGGCCGTGGAATGGGTGCTCGAGCAGCCCCCGAAGGGCGAGGGCGTCCCGGTCGACGGCTCCTCGAGCGCCGAGGAGCTCGCCGAGGCCGGTCCGTCGGAGATCCATGTGCGCGGGGACGTGCTGCTGCGCGGCTCCACGGCGCTGGGCGACGTCGGCTGACGCGCGGCCCCGGCAGGCTTCCGAGCTGGGAGCGGCTCACCGCCCGTCGATGTGCCGCACCGTCACGGTCGTGACCGCGCTGCCTTTGCCCACCCGGCTCAGCCGACACACCGCCCCGTTACCTTGTGAGCACCCCCGATCGCCGGGGGTCTGGTCGCTCGGCCGGGTATGGCTTTGTTGCCCTGCCTTCAATGGTCCGGGGGTGTTGCCGCCCGGTCGAGAGACACGCGTTGACCGCTGATAGGGACACGGCCCAGCACTGCTGAGGTCTCTTGGTAACGTGGGTGCCGGCACCGGGTGTCAAGACTGCGACCAGCAATGATGCTCCAAGGAAGGACAGCATCATGGACACACGATTCGCGGTCGTCATCGGCCTGGATGTTGGAAAGACCGCCCACCACGCCTGCGCACTCGACCCCTCCGGGAACAAGCTGTTCGACGAGCCCCTCCCGCAGGATGAGACCAAGCTCCGCGAGCTGTTCACCCAGCTGCAGAACCACGGCGAAGTACTGATGGTCGTCGACCAACCCAACACCATCGGAGCGCTACCGATCGCGGTCGCCAGAGACTCGGGCTGCTCCGTCGCCTACCTCCCAGGCCTGGCGATGAGGAAGGACGCAGACCTCTATCCGGGCAGGTCAAAGACAGATGCACGAGACGCGTTCATCATCGCCGACACCGCCCGCACCATGCCGCACACGCTGCGGCAGGTCGACCGCGACAACGATGTCCTCTCGACGCTCAAGGTCCTCGCCGGCTTCGACGAGGACCTCGCCCACGAGACCACCAGGGCACTGAACCGGATCCGATCCCTGCTCACGCAGATCCATCCCGCGCTCGAGCGCGTCTTTCTCGGCGGCAGCCTGGCCACCGGGCTCGTCCTGGACCTACTGGAGAAGTTCGGCGGCCCCACCGGGCTTAAGACTGCAGGCCGAGCCAAGGTTCTTCGATTCGCCCGCGCCCATTCACGCCGGGACCCAGAAACGCTGATCGATCAGATCTTCAAGGCGCTGGGCGAGCAGACCGTGGTCGTCCCCGCGACCGCGGCGGTGGAGCTGGTGATCCCCAGAGTCGCTGGTCAGGTCAAGGAGCTCAAGGAGCAGCGAGCGACCGTGGCGAGGGAGGTCGAGGCCATGCTGGAGGACTTCCCTCTCGCCGGGGTCTTGATGAGCATGCCGGGGATCGGCATCAAGACCGCCGCCCAGATCCTCATGGCCGTGGGCGACGGAACGGGATTCGAGACCCCCGGCCACCTCGCCGCCTATGCCGGGATCGCACCGGTCACGCGAAGATCCGGGACCTCGATCCGTGGAGAGTTCCCGGCTCGCTCGGGCAACAAGCGGTTGAAGAACGCACTGTTCTACTCTGCCTGGGTCGCCTCGAACCACGACCCGGTCTCCAAGGCCTACTACGATCGCAAACGCGCCGAGGGCAAGCGCCACAACGCCGCCGTGATCTGCCTGGCCCGCCGCCGCTGCAACGTCATCTTCGCGATGCTCCGCGACGGCACCTACTACCAGCGACCCACCACCGCCCCTACCACCGAGCCGGCCGCCCTCGCGGCTTGACTCGAAACATAGGGATACCCCCAACCTACGCATACCAGCGCAGACGCAAACGGCCACCGCACCTTCTTGACGAGAACGCCCCTAAGACTGTTATCGTGGCTTAACCACACTGCCATCGATGATGAAGGCCGAGTAATGGGACGCCGATTCCGGAGATTTTTTACTACCCTTGTCGCAGTGGCGGCTTTCGCCAGCATGTCAAATGTGGCACAAGCCGAAACTGCGCCACTCGCTCCCATCACAGTGACCAGCGAGGCTGGAATCACTGCGGAGCAACTTGCCCCGCCCGGTTCAACGAAGAAAGATATCGAGCGAGCCATCGCTCAGCATGAGGCATCCACCCCCACTCCGATGGCAACTGGGCGGTACTACTCCTTCTGCGAAGAGGGTAACAGTGGGCTCATGCCATGGACGAACAACTCTCCTAAATACTGCTATGGCTGGTACTACGAGTATTTGGATGGCAAGCGCATTTCGAAAGTTAACATGATCAAATTGAAGGCGTACGACGCCTCCCTCACCCCGGGGACGGAAGTCGACCTCAAGGTGTGGTGCGACAACAACGGCTTCTACTGCGGCATCGCATTCTCATTGGTCCCATACGTGGGCAAGTATCTCAAGAAGTTGCTGATCTAAGTGGCTCATGAAATTCGAGAGCTAGCGGGCTACCTCGCACTCTCACTGCTCCTTGTCGGATCCGCCGAACTCGCCGTTGCGACACTCGGTGTCCCACGCCTGTGGGCACTGATCGTGACCTTCACGCTTGGGTACGCGATAGTCGCAGTCATGAAGTGGCGCTTACGCGCTGAAAAGGCCTCTCCTGCGGACGCTGCTCGGCCAGAATCCCCGAGCACGAACGATGCGGGCTCAGAGGCGGGTGCACACGACGCCCGACCCTGATGACATACTGCGCCGTCGTTGGCGCCGGTCCCGCGCATCGTCGAGCACTCGGGACAGTGAGGCGGGCAGCGACCTGTCGGCCAGCAGGCCCCACTGTTCGCTGGGGTGATGCGCTCCGAATGCGACCTCCTTCAGGCGTGCGGCAGCACCAGCTGCTCGAAGCGCTCGGCGATGATCCGCGCGGCCTCGTCGGCCGGGGTGGCCCACACGTCCTCGTTGAAGATCTCGACCTCGATGTCGCCGGTGTATCCGGCGTCCTTGACCATGCGGGTGATCGAGGGGAAGTCGATGAAGCCGTCGCCCATGTAGCCGCGGGAGTGCAGAGGCTCCGCCGCGAGCGGGAGGTTCCAGTCGCACACCTGGTAGCTCAGCAGGCGGTCCGTCGCCGCGGCGCGCTGGATGGCGCGCTCGAGGTACGGGTCCCACCACACGTGGTAGGTGTCCACGACGACGCCGGCCGCGGGGCTGCCCGAGGCCTCGGCGATGTCGAGGGCCTGGTCGAGGGTGGAGACCACGGCGCGGTCCGCGGCGAACATCGGGTGCAGCGGTTCGATGGACAGCGTCACCCCGCGCTCCTCGGCGTAGGGAGCGAGCGTCGCGACGCCCTCGGTGACCCGGGAGCGGGCGCCGATGAGGTCCTTGTCCGCCCGGTCCACGCCGCCGACGACGAGCACCAGGGTGGGGGCGCCGAGCGCTGCGGTCTCGTCGATCGCGCGGCGGTTGTCCTCCAGCGCCGCAGCGCGGTCGGCCTCGGCCGAGGCGGTGAGGAACCCTCCGCGACACAGCGAGCTCACCCGCAGTCCGGCGTCGTCGACCCGGCGGCGCAGGGCGTCCAGGCCCACCTCGGCGACGTCCTGGCGCCACAGCCCCACGGCGTCGATGCCCTGCGCCGTGGTGGCCTCGAGGAACTCCTGGAGCGGCGTGGTGCGGAACGTCCAGCGGTTCAGCGACAGGCGCTGCGTGCCGGTCCCGAGACGCTCCGAGGGCGCGGCGGTGCGGGAATGTGAGGTCGTCATGCGGCATCTCCTGCCCCGGCGGTCCGTGCCGCCGCATCGAGGTCGTATCCGGCCAGGGCCAGCATCGCGTGCCAGCGCTCGGCGGCCAGCGCCGGTTGTTCGAGGTTGCCGGTGGTGGCGGCGAGCTCGATGGTGCGCGAGAGGTGGGGAAGGCTGCGGGCGCTGTGCATGCCGCCCACCATGGCGAACGCCTGCTGGTGGCCGTTCAGCCAGGCCAGGAACGCCACCCCGGTCTTGTAATGGAAGGTGGGGGCGGAGAAGATGTGCCGTCCCAGCTCCTCGGAGGCATCGAGGATCCGGGTGGCCTCGGCCGGGTCCCCGGCGTCGAGCGCCTGCACTGCGGCGGAGGCCGCTGGCGCGGTGGCGGCGAAGGCCCCGAGCAGGGCGTCGGAGTACTCCCCGACCACCTGCTCTCCCCCGGCCTCGGTGGTGCAGGTGCCGTCACCCACGATGAGGTGGGAGAAGTGGAAGTCGTCGCCGGTGAGCATGCGGACCCCTTCGGGGAGCCGCTCGCGCACGGCGACCTCCGCCGCGTCGTCCAGCAGGCTCATCTTCACGCCGCGGATCTTCGAGGGGTCCGCCTCGATGATCCGGAGCAGGGTGTCCGCCCCGACAGCGGGATCGTCCGATCCGAAATAGCCTCCCAGCTGCGGGTCGAAGACGGTGCCCAGCCAGTGCAGGACCACCGGCCCGCTCGCGGCGTCGAGCACCCGGCGGTAGACCTCCTCGTACTCGGCGGCCGTGGTCGCCGTGCGGGCGAGGTGGCGGCTGGCCATCAGCACCGCACCGGCGCCGGTGGCCTCGGTGGCCTCCAGCTGCTCGATGTAGGCCTCGGCGATCTCGTCCAGGCTCAGCGAGTGCTCGCTGCGCTGGTCGGTGTTCACCCCGGCGACCATCAGGTCGCTCACCGTCGCGTCGGCCGGGAACACGGCGGCGATCTCCGGGTCGGCGAGCGCCTCGCGGGCGGCGTCGGCCGAGCGGGTGATCAGCTCCCGGGTGGCGGCGGGATCCAGGCCCATGTTGCGCTGGGCGGTGTCCATCGCGTCGGCCACCCCGAGCCCGCGGGACCACATGGTGCGGCGGAAGGCGAGGGTGGCGTCCCAGTCGATGTCGGCCGGGGCGCCGGGGGTGTTGTCCCCCTGCACCTGCGGCACCACGTGCACCGCCGCGTAGACGACGCGGGAGCGCAGAGGCGCGGTGGGGCGGGCGAAGGCGGGGGCCTGGGCGAGCGGGAGGGTGCGCAGGGAGCCGTCCTCGTCCAGCAGGGTCAGCTGCAGAGCGTCCGCCATGCTCACACCTCCGTCAGCGGGTCGAGGGCGATGCGGCGGCCCTCGGCGGAGCTGGTCAGGCCGGCCTCGGCCAGGCGCACGCCGCGCGCGCCGGAGAGGAAGTCGAAGGGGTATTCCCTGCCTTCGATGTAGTGGCGCAGGAAGTCCTCCCACTGCACCTTGAAGCCGTTGTCGAAGCCGTCGGGCCCGGCGTTGTCGGGCACCTCGATCCAGTCCTCGTAGTAGTTGTGCGAGTCCTTGACGTCGGGGTTCCACACCGGCTTCGGGGTGGCCTCGCGCGGCTGGACGCGGGCGCCGTGCAGGCCCACGACGGCGCTGCCCTTGGTGCCGTCGACCTGGAACTCGACCAGCTCGTCGCGGTGGACGCGGACGTCCCAGCTGGAGTTCATCTGCACCACGGTGCCGCCCTCGAGGCGGAAGACGCCGTAGGCCGCGTCATCCGCGGTCGCGGTGTACTCCTGGCCCTTCTCGTCCCAGCGCTGCCCGATGTGGGTGGCGGTCTGGGCGTAGACGTCCTCGATCCGGCCGAACAGCTCCTCGATGACGTAGTTCCAGTGCGGGAACATGTCGGCGACGATGCCGCCGCCGTCCTCGGAGCGGTAGTTCCAGGAGGGACGCTGAGCGGTCTGCCAATCGCCCTCGTAGACCCAGTAGCCGAACTCGCCGCGCACCGAGAGGATCTCGCCGAAGAAGCCGGAGTCGATCAGGCGGCGCAGCTTGAGCAGCCCGGGCAGGTAGAGCTTGTCGTGCACGACGCCGTTGACGGTGCCGTGCTGCTTCGCCAGCTTCGCGAGCTCGAGCGCGTCCTCGAAGGTCTCGGCGGTGGGCTTCTCGGTGTAGATGGCCTTGCCGGCGGCGATGGCCTTCTTGAGGTTCGCGACGCGCAGGTTGGTCACCAGGGCGTCGAAGTAGACCTCGTAGTCGTCGTCGGCGAGGGCCTCGTCGACGTCGGTGGTCCAGTTCGTCAGCCCGTGGCGCGCGGCGACCGCGGCGAGCTTCTCCTCGTTGCGGCCCACCAGCAGCAGATCCGGCACCAGACGATCGCCGTCGGCGAGCTCGACGCCGCCCTGCTCCTGGATCGCGAGCAGCGAGCGCACCAGGTGCTGGCGGTAGCCCATGCGGCCGGTGGCCCCGTTGACGATGATCCCGATCCTGCGTTCTGCCATGTCTGTCTCCTGCGCTTCCTGTGATGCCCGAATGCCGGGCGGCCGACGGGCGGTCCGGGCGCCTGGTGGCGACCGCTGCCGCCCTCAGGACGGCAACCGCTTTCCATGCCTCCAGTCAAACATGTT
Organism: Brachybacterium avium; assembly: GCF_002216795.1. Classification (NCBI taxonomy): domain Bacteria; kingdom Bacillati; phylum Actinomycetota; class Actinomycetes; order Micrococcales; family Dermabacteraceae; genus Brachybacterium; species Brachybacterium avium. The sequence goes on from NZ_CP022316.1 coordinate 1,560,460, forward strand.
CCCGCACAGTGGGCAAGCGCTTGTCGATGTGATCGCGCCCTCGACACCGCCCCGGAGCACACATAGGATGATTTTTGACACAAAGCGGCGAACCTGCCCGTGACCACAGGACTCCCTACTCGACTCCCCGGAGGACATCGCATGTCACCGAGCACCACCCTTTCGCGCAGCTGCCCGGCCGAGCGCTGGCTCGAGGCGCTGCCCCTCGGCAATGGTCGGATCGGTGTGATGGCGTGGGGCGATCCGCACCGGGCCCGCTTCAGCCTGAACGACTCCACCCTGTGGTCCGGATCCCCGCAGTCCACCCAGCGGTGGCGCACCTCCGCCGAGGAGGCGACCCGCCTCCGGGAGCGGACGCGCGAGCTGTTCCTGGCCGGAGAGATCACCGCCGCGCAGGACCTGCTCGAGCAGCTCGGCACCGCCTGGTCGCAGGCGTACCAGCCGGTCGGGGAGCTCGTCGTGACCCGCGAGGGCCCCGGCTCCTCCGTCCCACCCGCACCGGACGGCGACTACGAGCGCCTCCTCGACCTCGCCCAGGCCGAGCATGTGGTGCGCGCACCCGGCGGTGAGCACCTCACCCTGGTGAGCGCAGCCGACGAGGTGCTCGTCCATTCCGCCCCCTGCCCGCCCGGCACCCGGGTAGGGCTCGAGCTGACCTCGCCGCTGGTCGAGGAGCAGCGCAGCGAGGACGAGCAGGGGCTGAGCGTGGTGCTGCGCGCACCGTCCGACGCACCACCCCCACGGCATCACGCCAGGGGGGAGCTCGCCTGGGACGAAGAGGGAGCCAGCCGGGTCGCCGTCGTGGTGCGCACCCGCGTCGAGGGCGAGCGCCTCCTCCTCGCCTGCGCGATCGTCACCACCTGGCAGGGACTGGGGAAGCAGCCGGACCGGCCCGTCGCCGAGGCCCTCGCCGAGGCGACCGAACAGGCGGAGGGCGCACTCGCCCGCGGCGAGCAGGAGCTGCGCCGCCGGCACCGGGAGACCCCGCTGCCCGGAGCGGACGCCGTCGGCCTCGAGCTGAGGGGCTCCGCGGAGGCGGAGCTGCTGTCCACGATGTTCGCCTACGGTCGGTACCTGCTCGCCGCCTCCTCGCGGGCCGGCCTGCCGCCCGCGAACCTGCAGGGCATCTGGAACGAGAAGGTGCTCGCCCCCTGGGGCTCGAACTACACGGTCAACATCAACCTGGAGATGAACCACTGGGCCGCTGGGGTCGCCCACCTGCCGGGCGCCGCCGCGGCCCTCGAGGGCTTCGTCGGGATGCTGCGGGAATCGGGCCGGGAGACGGCCCGCCGGCTCTACGGCGCCGACGGCTGGACCATGCACCACAACTCCGACCCCTGGGGGTACACCGATCCGGTGCGCGGGCTGCCGAAGTTCGCGACCTGGCCGATGGGCGGTCTGTGGCTGGAGCGGGAGCTCGATTCGATCGCCGCGTTCAGCGGCGAGGAGCCCACCGAGATCGCCGCCCGTCGGCTGCCCGCGCTGCGCGAGGTCGCGGCCTTCGCACTGGATCTCCTGCACGAGGGCCCGGGCGGCACCCTGGTCAGCTTCCCCTCGACCTCGCCCGAGAACGAGTGGATCACCGCCGAGGGCGAGACGGTCGCCCTCAGCGAGAGCACCGGGATGGATCGCTGGCTGCTGCGGGAGGTGTTCGAATCCCTGATCGCGAAGGCGGAGCTGCTGGGCCGCGGCGACGATGCGATGGTGCGTCGGGCAGCCGATGCTCTGGAGAGGATCCCCGGCCCGCGGATCGGGGCGGACGGCCGCCTGCTGGAGTGGCACCTCGACGGGGTGGGCGAGATCGAGCCGACCCATCGGCACGTCTCCCACCTGGGGGTCGAATACCCCGGCGGGCAGCACCTGCCCCCGGAGGTGTCCGCTGCGGTGGTCACCTCGATGGAGGCCCGCGGCGATGAGGCCACGGGCTGGTCGATCGCCTGGAAGACCTCCCTGTGGGCGCGCCTGCACCGCCCGGACAAGGTCCAGGATCTGCTGGAGCTCTTCCTGCGCCCCGCAGAGACCGCGGACGGCGAGCGCAGCGGGCTGTACCCGAACCTCTTCTCCGCCCATCCCCCGTTCCAGATCGACGGGAACATCGGCATCGTCGCCGCGATCGCTGAATGCCTCGTCCAGAGCCATCGCGGCGAGATCGAGCTGCTCCCGGCCCCTGCCCCGATCCTGGCCGACGGGACCGTGCACGGCCTGCGGGCCCGCCCCGGGATCGAGCTGGATCTGAGCTGGCATGACGGCAGGCCCACCGCCGTGCGCCTGCGAGCCGTCGGCCCGGGGGCGGTGGGGACCCACCGGGTGCGGTGCGGGGAGCATCAGCTCCTGGTCGAGCTGCCTGATGAGCACCCGGTGGAGCTCGACGCCTCCGCTCTCGGCGGGAACCCGCCCGGACCGGCACACCGCAGCAACCTCCAGGGGGTCCAGGGATGAGGCGTCTGCTGATGGCGATGACCCCCGAGCGGGCGCTGGACGTCTGCCACCCCGCGACCCGGGCGCTGATCGAGGAGGAGTTCGCGACGACCTGGGCCTCGGCCGGTCTCGACGAGAGCGAGCTCCGGACCCTGCTCCCGGGCCAGGACATCGTCGTGACCAGCTGGGGCACGCCGCGCTTGCCCACTGATCTGCTCGGGACGGACCGGGGCGGGCCGAGCATCATCGCCCACGCCGCAGGGACCATCAAGAACCTGGTCCCGCCGGAGAGCCTCGAGGACGTCACCGTGTTCTCGGCCGCTCCCAGGATCGCGACCTCCGTGGGCGAGTACTGCCTCTCAGCCGTTCTCACCCTGACGCGGCACCTGATCGAATCCAATGACGACGTGGTCCACGGGCGGTGGAAGTCAGATCGGCCCAGCGGCGGCGAGCTCACCGGCCGACGCGTCGGCATCGTCGGCGCCTCCTCGACGGCGCGAGAGTTCATCCGCCTGCTGGCGCCCTTCCGCACCGAGATCACCGTCCACGACCCGTTCCTCTCCCCCGCGCGAGCCGAGCAGCTCGGGGTGCGCCTGGCATCGCTCGAGGAGGTGATGGACAACGAGATCGTCTCCGTGCACGTCCCGGCGACGCCCGCGACCGAAGGGATGATCACCGCCGAGCTGATCGCGGCGATCCCGGACGGCGCCATCGTCCTGAACTCCTCCCGCGCCGCCGCGGTGGACACCACCGCGCTGCTGGAGGCCGCGGTCTCCGGACGGCTCCTGGTCGGGCTGGACGTGTACGACGTGGAGCCGCCGCAGCTGGCGGAGTCCCTCGCCCAGGTCCCCGGGCTGCTGCTGACCCCTCATATCGCCGGGGACACGTCGGACGGCCACCGCGCCCTGACCGGATATGTCCTGGCCGATGTCAGCGACTACCTCGCCTCCGGGCGCCGCGGGCCGTCCTGGGTGGACCCGACCGCGCTCTCGATCCTGGCGTGAGAGCGATGACCAGCCCAGAGCGCGCAGCGCCGGGACGAGCACTGCAGAAACGAGCACCGCAGAGATGAGCACGACAGATCCGAGCATCGCAGCGACGACGGGGCGCGGAGCGCTCATCGAGTCCGTCCAGGCGTTCCACGTCCCGGTCCCCTTCCGGCGGGACTTCGTGCTGGGATCCGGCCGGGTGGGCGGTGCCGGGGCCCACGGCGATGTCATCTTCGTACGGATCGAGACCACCGACGGGACGGTCGGCTGGGGCGAGCAGCGTGCGCTGCCCAGCTGGAGCTACGAGACCGCTCGCACGATCATGGACGTGATCCACCACGATCTGGCCCCCCTGCTGCACGGGCTGACCCCCTTCGACGTCGAGCTGTTCCATCGCCGTGCGGCGAAGGCGCTGAGCCCGTCGGTCTCCCAGGGCTTCCCCTTTGCCCGCGCCGCGCTCGACGTCGCCCTCCACGACGCGGCCGGGCATCTCGCAGGCCTCCCCGTCCATCAGCTGCTGGGCGGCCGGATCACCGAGAGCATCCCGCTGTGCAGTGCGATCGGCGTGGGACCGACGGAGGTGGTCGCCGAGCACGCCCGGGACAGCAGCGAGTACCACGCCTTCAAGGTGAAGGTCTCGGGCGATCTCGAGGCCGATCACGCCTCGATCCTGGCCGTTGTGGACGAGGTGGGCGGCAAGCCGATCTGGCTGGACGCCAATCAGTCCTACCGGCCCTCCCAGCTGCTGCGCCTGGCCCGCACCCTCGAGGACATCCCGTCCGTCCAGTGCATCGAGCAGCCGGTCCCGTCCACGGACTGGGCCGGGATGCGGCGGCTGCGGCGGGATCTCACACTGCCCCTCGCCATCGACGAGGGCAGCTTCACCGCCACCGACCTCGCCCGCTCGGCGCAGCTCGAGGCCGCCGACATGGTCGTGATCAAGGTCTGCAAGTCCGGGGGGCTGCGCGCGGCGCAGCGCACCGCGGCGGTCGCCCAGGCGCATGGGATCGAGATCCTGGCCAGCGGGCTGACGGACTGCGGCATCGGCTTCGCCGCTGCGCTGCACCTGTTCAGCGCGATGGATCTGGCGCTGCCCGCCGAGCTCAACGGCCCGGAGCTGCTCGCCGAGCTCTACGTGGAGGGCCTGGAGATCACCGGTGCCGTCGCGACCGTGCCCCGGGGTCCCGGTCTCGGGGTGAGGGTCGACGAGGAGCGGATCCGGGGGACCGCACTGGCCACCGCATCGGCGCGAGTGACGGACTAGGCACCGGGGACGGGATCTCCTCAGTGGCGTGCCCGAGTCCGACGGGATCCGTCCCCCGCATGTCCAGCGATGGCCGTGTCGGTTCGACCGATCCGCTCCGGCAGAGGAGTCTGGGTCCGTGACCACGCATCAGGACATCGCCGGGACCCCGGTCCCCCACGCTCGACACCGCATCGCGGCCGCACCGGATGCCGCCGGCGGTGAACACCCCTCCCGGCGCGGCGGCAGCTCCGGGATCCTGCGGAAGATCGCCGCCGTGTCCGCGGCGACCGCCCTGGTCGCGACCCTCGGCGCCTGCCTCACCCAGGAGGACGAGCTCCGCGTGGACCTGGTGGCCACGGCCCCCACCTCGACGGTGCTGGGCGATCAAGACGCCTCACAGACCGCCCTCGCGCTCAGCGCCAGCCTGTTCGCCGCCGCCGACGGGGCGGTGATCGCCACCGAGGACACCGTCGATGGCCTCGCCCCCGTGGCCGCCGATGCCGGCCTCCCCCTGCTGCTCGGCACCGACCGGGCGGTCGCCGACGAGCTCGGTCGCCTCGGCACGAGCACCGTGGTGACCGCCGAGGGCACCGACGTCTCGCCGCTCGGCGAGGATCTCACGGTGATGAAGATCGACCCCGATGCCGAGGACTCCGCCGACGAGCTGCCCGAGATCACGGCGGACGAGCACGTCCCCGCCATCACCCTGTTCGTCGACCCGGCGCAGGAGGGGCCGGCACAGACCATCGCCCGCGCAGAGATCGGCGCCGCCGGCGGCACCGTCGTCGAGGTGCCCGGGGGCGATCCGGGGCTCAGCAGCGCCAGCGTCGAGGCGACCAGGACCGCCGCCGGGGACGATCCGTCGACCGGGGTCCTCGCCCTCGGAGACACCTTCGGTGCGGCCGAGGACTGGGCCTCCTCCCTGCAGCGCACCGTCACCGTCCCCGAGCTGCCCGGTGGCGGGCAGACGCTGTTCCCCGGGCGGCGCATGATCGCCGCCTACGGCTCCCCCGGCATCCCCTCGCTCGGCATCCTCGGCGAGCAGGATCTCGAGGACTCGATCACGCGGGCGCAGGGCCTTGCCGACGAGTATGCGGGCCTCACCGAGGAGCCGGTGGTGCCGGCCTTCGAGATCATCACGACCATCGCCAGCAGCGAGCCGGGATCCGACGGGGACTACTCCACCGAGCGTGACCCCGAGATGCTGCGCGAGTGGGTCGATGCGGCCGGTGAGGCAGGGGTCTACGTCGTGCTGGATCTGCAGCCCGGGACCACCGACTTCCTCACCCAGGCGAAGCTCTACGAGGACCTCCTCAAGGAACCGCATGTGGGCCTGGCGCTCGATGCCGAGTGGCGGCTGAAGCCCGGCCAGAAGCACCTCGCGCAGATCGGATCGGTCACGGCTGCGGAGGTCAATGAGACGGCGCAGTGGCTCGCGGACCTCACCGCGGACAACGACCTGCCGCCGAAGGTGCTCATCCTCCACCAGTTCAGCCTCTCGATGATCACCGATCGGCAGGATCTGGACACCTCCCACCCGGAGCTCGCGATCACGGTGCACGCCGACGGCCACGGCACGCCCGAGGACAAGCTGGGGACCTGGAACGCCCTGCAGCGAGGTCTGCCGGAGGGGGTGTTCATGGCCTGGAAGAACTTCTACGACGAGGACACTCCGACCTTCGACCCGGAGCAGACCTACGAGGTCGAGCCGAGGCCCTGGTTCGTGTCCTACCAGTGACGGGCACGTACGGTGGTGCCATGCCCCGTTCCCTGCGCTGGTCGCTCGTCGTCGTAGCCGTCGCGATCCTCGCGATGGCCGTGGTGACGGGGATCGACGATCTGCGCCGGGGGATCATCTCCGCGGTGGTGGGTGCCCTGGTGCTGGCCGCCGTCGCCATGTGGTCCGGCCGTCGCGGCCGGCACACCGCCTGGGCACGCGCCGAGGCCCGGATCGCGCCCGATCACGCCGTGGTGCTGTGGAAGCCGGGCTGTCTCTACTGCGAGCGGCTGCTGCTGCAGCTCGGGACGGATCCCCGTGTGACCTGGGTGAACGTATGGCGGGACGAGGGGGCGAACGCACAGGTCCGTGCCGTCAACGGCGGTGACGAGCTCACACCGACGGCGTTCCTGGGTACGCAGGTGCTGCGCAACCCGAGCGCGACGGAGCTGCGCGAGCACCTGGCCGCCGCCGGCTCTGCTCATCCCTCCTGACAGACCTGGAGCACCACCGTGGCCTCCGGGGGCCAGCGGTACTCGTCATCGCAGCGGAATCCCCGCAGCCATGACACCCCGTCGACCACCCGCAGGTAGAACCCCTTGGGGTAGTCGTCGTCCTCGCTGAGCGGCACGGAAGGGATGTGCAGCGCACCGCTGGGGATCCGCCCGGCGGAGAGCACCGAGTCCGGCGCCGAGGGCTGAGAGCTCACCGCCAGGCGCAGATACGGACCCGTCTCGGGCGGGCAGAGCTCGAACCCCTGCTGCTGCGCAGCAGCGATGACCTGCCCCAGCGTGCCTCCCTGGGGCAGGTCGAGCTCGGCGACGGTGCGCTGGGTGAGGGTCAGTCTCCGGGCGGAGCCGGGCGCGAAGCAGGGGTGCTCCAGCAGCGTCTCGGCGAAGGCGTTGAGCTCGACGCCCGCCGCAACCAGCTGCTCCCGCAGCATCCGGCGGGAGGAGCCGCCGACCGTCAGGGGGAAGTCGGCAGCAGTCATGCGGTCAGTATCCCTTCTCGGGCCCGACGTCGGCCGTCGCCCCGCGTGCGCACCGTGTCGCGGTTGCGGACAATAGCTCCATGCAGCGCTCCCGCCTCCACCTCACGGGGGCCAGCGGCTCCGGTGCGACGACGCTCGCCCGCGCCCTGGCCGACCGGTGGTCCGTGCCCCACGCCGATTCCGATGACTACTTCTGGATCCCCACAGATCCCCCGTACACCCGCCCCCGCCCGCCCGAAGAGCGGGTCGCCCTGATGAACACGATGTTCGCCCCGCGCGAGGCCTGGGTGCTGTCCGGGTCGATGATCGGCTGGGGGGACGAGATCCTCGCCCGCTGCGAGGCGGTCGTGTTCCTGAGCCTGGAGCCGAGGGAACGGCTGCGCCGGCTCGAGGCCCGCGAGCAGATCCGTGATCCGTGGCAGTCGTTCGACACCGACGCCCGGGACGAGTTCCTGAGCTGGGCCCGCGGCTATGACGACCCGGGATTCTCCGGTCGCAGCCGCGCCTCCCACGAGGCATGGCTGGGGACCCTCGAGGTGCCGGTGCTGCGCCTGGACAGCGCGCAGGGCGTCGACGAACTGGTCGCCGCGGTGCTGCGCTGGGAGCCCCGCTGACGGCAGATCGGAGCCGTCGGGCGGCGCTGGGACGACGGCCCGCGCTGGAGTCCCATGCGGAGTCGGTGTGCTGGGCAGTACCGGCGCCTCGGCAGGTGCTGCGATGTCAGCCGGCGCGGAGATGTGCCAGGACCAGGCCGATCGGGATGCTCACCATGGTCAGCAGCAGCACCGCCCGGTAGGTCCACACCGCCCAGGCCGGCCCCTGCGTGCCCCGGCCCACGGCGCGGATCATCAGCACCATGGTGGCCACCAGCAGCAGACCGCCGAGATCGACCAGCAGAGGCGCCGTGAGCACCGTCCCGCCGATCACCGCGAGACAGCCCAGATTCCAGGTGAGGATCTCGGCCAGCAGCGTCCCGCGGGACACCCGCGGACCGGCGAGCGCGTACTGCGCAATGCCCAGGCCCGCCTGCAGCACGCCGCCGACCAGCACCTGGAACGCGGCAGACCACGAACCGTGCTCGAGACTCAGCGGAGCGGTCACCGCCGCGACCAGGCCACCGGTGATGATCCAGAGGCCCGCCAGTGCGCGGAAGGCGAATATATCGCGGGAGGATGCTGCGGCCGTCGCGGATGCGTCGAGGGGAGGGGCCATAACCTCCATTCTTGCGCGCCGGGGACGCGGCTGAGGAGGGCGGTCCCGGTCTCGTCCCGTGGGGTCGGACACGATCGCGACCGGGGTGCGGCGGCTGTGCGACCCGTCGCGCTCCGTTCCTGTCGACGCGGAGCACGGGCGGGCCGGGGTCGCGAGAGGAGTCCGGTCAGGACCGGATGCTGCGTTCGCGGTCGCCGAGGCGGGCCAGGCTGTCGCGAAGAGTCGCTGCGGCGAGCGGGCCGACGGTCACCTCTGCGTACCCGGCCGTACAGGTGATCCAGATGCCCTCGGTGTCCGTCGTGACAGTGAGAGCATCCCCGTCAGGATCACTCAGCTCGATGGTGCGCATGGGGTCTCCTGGGAGATGGGCGAGCACGGGCGAGCTTTCCGGCGAGAGGACATGGACCTTCCATGGTTCGACACCGATGCCGGTCCGGGTGGGCGATCCGATCCATCGACCCCGTCGCCTCACCGCTCCCACCACTAACGGTGGCGCCCGGAACCGCGCCCACACCCCCGTCCACCAGGGCTTCTGCCAAGTGCGCACGACGTCGCGCCACGCGGGCACGCCCCGTCTACCACTCGGTCGAGCCGAGGCGGGACCGCTCGAGACGGCCCGCCCCGACGACGAAGACCCCTCCGTCCGGGAGCACGGGAGGGAGGGGTCTTCAAGGTCGAGCGCCGATCAGACTGCGCTCACCGGGCGCTCACGCGTCGACCACCACGGCCATGACGGCGGGCTCGCGACGGTAGGTGCGGCGCAGGTAGCTGCCGACGGCCTCGACGATGATCTCCTCGAGCTCGCCGATGTCGTCGATCTTGTCCTGGCGGGCGCGGGCGAGCGCCTTGTTGACCTGGGTCTCGGCGCCCTTGAAGGTCTTGTCATCGTGCACGAAGCCCTTGGTGATGAACTCCAGCGGCTCGACCGGCTGATTGGTCTTCGGATCGATCAGCGCGACCACGGTGACCACACCGCCGCCGGAGAGCATGCGGCGCTCGGCGAGGGTGTCCTCGGTGGCGGTGCCGATGGTCTGGCCGTCCACGTACACCAGACCGGCCTCGACCTTCCCGGAGATCTTCGCCTGGCCGGCCACGAGGTCGACGGTCACGCCGTCCTGTGCGATGACGATGTTCTTCTCCGGCACACCGGTGCGGCGGGCCAGCTCGGCGTTGGCATGCATGTGCTTGGACTCGCCGTGCACCGGCATCACGTTCTTCGGACGCACGATGTTGTAGCAGTACACGAGCTCGCCCGCGCTGGCGTGGCCGGAGACGTGCACCTTCGCATTGCCCTTGTGGACGATGTTCGCGCCGAGATCGGTGAGCTTGTTGATGATCCCGTAGATGGCGTTCTCGTTGCCGGGGATCAGCGAGGAGGCCATCAGCACCGTATCGCCCTCGCCGACCTGGATCTGGTGGTCGCCGTTGGACATGCGGGCCAGCGCCGCCATCGGCTCGCCCTGCGAACCGGTGCAGATCAGGGTGATCTTGTGATCGGGCATCGACTGGATCTTGCGGAAGTCGACGACGAGACCCTTGGGGATGTTCAGGTAGCCGAGATCGCGGGCGATCGCCATGTTGCGCACCATCGAGCGGCCGACGAACGCGACCTTGCGGCCGTTGGCGTGGGCGGCGTTGAGCACCTGCTGGATGCGGTGCACGTGGCTGGCGAAGCTGGAGACGATGATCCGCCGGGGCGAGGAAGTGAACACCTGGTCGATCGCCGGGTTCAGATCCCGCTCGGACATGGTGAAGCCGGGGACCTCGGCGTTCGTGGAGTCGGTGAGGAACAGATCCACGCCTTCCTCGCCGAGGCGGGCGAAGGAGCGCAGGTCGGTGATGCGACCGTCCAGCGGAAACTGGTCCATCTTGAAGTCACCGGTGTGCAGCACCGAGCCGGCCTTGGTGCGGATCATGATGGCGAGCGCATCGGGGATGGAGTGGTTGACCGCGACGAATTCGAGGTCGAACGAGCCCGCCTTGTGCTTCTGGCCCGCCTCGACCTGGATGGTCTTGGGGGTGATGCGATGCTCCTTGAGCTTCGCGGTGATGAAGGCCAGTGTCAGCTCGGAGCCGATGACCGGGATGTCCGCCCGCTCCTTGAGCAGGTACGGGACACCGCCGATGTGGTCCTCGTGGCCGTGCGTGAGCACGATCGCCTCGATGTCGTCCAGGCGGTCCCGGATGGACGTGAAGTCCGGCAGGATCACGTCGATGCCGGGCTGGTGCTCCTCGGGGAAGAGCACGCCGCAGTCGACGATCAGCAGCTTGCCGGCGTGCTCGAACACGGTCATGTTGCGGCCGACCTCGCCGAGGCCGCCGAGCGCGGTGATGCGCAGGCCGTTCTTGGCCAGGCGCGGGGGTGCGGTGAGCTTGGTGCGGGGGGAGGGCATGAGGGGTTTCTCCATCGTCGAAGGGTCAGGGTCTCAAGTCTCGAATGGCGCGCGCGTCTCAGAGGTCGCAGCGACGCCTACACTCAAACGTACGTCAGTCACGCGTCATTTCCGCATCCATGCCGAATTGGCCACGTTCAGATTGTCGAATCCGGGCGAGTTACTCACCGGTATCCGGCCTGAGGTGTCGCCACGAGCATCGCGAAGCGACAGCTGAGGACGCCTGCCCCGGAGGCGCGCCAGGGCGAGGCTGCGGACCGGGCTGAGTCCGGGCCCCACCTACTCCCGCCGCAGCTCCTCGCCCGAGCGCTCCGCCACCGCTCGGTAGGACTCGGTGAAGCGATCCAGCAGATCGACGAATGCCGCGGCGTCCACCGCGCCGAGAGCGGTCAGCGCCTCGTCGTAGCCGGCCAGGCTCGCGGCCACATCCGCCTCGAAGAGTCGGTACCCCTTCGCTGTGCGCTGGAAGAGGTAGGCCTGACCGCCGTGGTCGCGGGACCGCTCGAGGAGAGCTTCCGTGACAGCGGCGTTGACCTGACGGTTCACCGTGGACTGCTCGAGGTGGAGGGCGTCGGCGATTCCCCGCAGCGTCCTGGCGCGCCCGTCGGCGAAGAGCCAGAGGATGCGCAGGTCGGCATCCCCGAGAGCGCGCTGCTGGCGGTGGAGCCGGCGGTGGCGGTCCAGGAGGCTGAGGAGGCGTGCCACCTCGCGCCGCGGCTCCCGCTCCGCGCCATCCTCGGCCGGGGCGCATTCGCCCCCGGTGCGCTCGGCCATCTCCCCTCCGTCCCTTCGATGTCGTCACAATGCTCGGGCCCTGCCCGGTATGCATTTTACACATCCAACCTTGATATGTAGATTACATAGCTCGCCCCTGCCCATGCCCGAACCGAAGGTGCCCGTGAACGAATCCCCCCAGACAGCGAGCCCGGCCAAGGGCAGCGTCCGCCACCCCGCCTTGATCCTGCTCGTCATCGGCTTCTCCAGCCTGTGCGCCTCGCTCATGCAGTCGCTCGTGATCCCGATCCAGCCCGAGCTGCCCTCCATGCTCGGCACCTCGGCCTCGAACGCGGCCTGGGTGGTCACCGCCACCCTGCTGGCCGGCGGTGTCGCGATGCCGGTCGCCGGCAGGCTCGCCGACCTCAAGGGGTGCAAGCCCGTCCTGATCGGATCGGCCGCGCTCATGCTGGCGGGCTCGCTGATCTGCGCCCTCGGGGATTCGCTGGCGCCCGTCCTGGTCGGCCGCGTGCTGCAGGGCCTGGCGATGGGGTACATCCCGGTCGCGATCAGCTTCGTGCGCGAGGTGATGCCGCCGCGGCTGCGCAATACGGCGGTGGCCGGCATCAGCGCCACCCTCGGGGTGGGCGGCGCGCTCGGACTGCCGCTCGCCGCCTGGATCGCGCAGGCCTACGACTGGCACGCCCTGTTCTGGATGGCCTCGGCGCTCGCCGTGATCATGGTGGTCTCCACCGCCGTCGCGCTGCCCCATCGTGCCCCGGCCGGCTCCGGGAAGCTCGACGTGATCGGGGCGATCGGCATGGCCATCGGCGTGGTCGCGGTGCTCGTCGGCGTCTCCAAGGGCAACGACTGGGGCTGGGCCTCCGCCGCCACACTCGGCGTGATCATCGGCGGCGTCGCGGCGCTGCTGCTGTGGGCCTGGTTCGAGCTGCGCCAGGACAGCCCGCTGGTGGATCTGCGCACCATGGCCCGTCGTCCGATCCTGCTGACCAACCTCGCCGCCCTGATGGCGGGCTTCGGCATGATGGCGCAGGCGATCGTGATCCCGCAGCTGCTGCAGGCGCCCGACGCCACCGGATACGGACTCGGCCAGACCATGCTCCAGACGGGCCTGTGGATGGCCCCTGGCGGCCTGATGATGCTGGCCTTCACCCCGATCTCCAGCGGGATGCTCACCCGTTTCGGCGGGCGGGCCACGCTGGCCACCGGCATGGTCGTCCTCTCCAGCGGGTACCTGGTCGCGTTCTTCCTGTCCGCTGCGCCGTGGCAGCTGATGCTCGCCTCCTGCATCTCCTCGGCCGGGGTGGGGATCGCCTATGCCGCGATGCCCACGCTGATCATGGAGAACTCCCCGGCCTCGGAGGCCGGGTCCGGGGTGGGGGTCAACGCCCTGATGCGCTCGATGGGCACCACCAGCGCCGGCGCGGTGATGGCGATCGTGCTGACAGCCGTCACCACGACCGTGGGCGGCGAGTCGCTGCCCACCGTGACCGCCTTCAAGATCTGCTTCCTGCTCGCTGCGGTCGCCGGGCTCGGCGCGGCGGCGACCACGCTGTTCATCAAGCGCGGCCGGCCGGGGACCGACGAGACGGACGAGGACCAGGCGCAGGCCGAAGCGCCCGCCGCCGGGAGCGCGGCCGAGGACTCGCAGGCGCGGGAGACCTCCGAGGAGCCGGCGCTGATCTGAGCGGCGCCCCTCACCCGCCGCGTCACTCCCCGAGGTCCGGCTCCACGGTCGGCGAAGAAGCAGCTTCCGGGCAGGTCAAGGTCGCCCAGCACGCGGGCGGGCCGTCGGTGGAGGCGGCCGAGGGCCCGGTGTCGGCGGGCGACCTCAGGCGGTGCGGGCGAGGCGGACCATGGTCCAGGAGATCGCGGGCAGCTCGCCGGAGAGCCTGCCCCCCTGGAGCGCGACCGAGGAGTTCGGCTGCGGGGTGACGGTCTCCGGCGCGTCGGCCGAGTTCGCCGCATAGGGATCCTCGTGATGCAGCGTGACCGCTTCCACCAGGACGAGCTCGCCGAAGCCGGCCGAGCTCAGGTCCACCCCGAGGTCGAGGGCACCGGAGGCATCGCGGTTCACCACGAACACGGTGAGGTCACCGGAGTCCTCGTCCCAAGTGGCGACCGCGTCGGCCGAGGCGCTGGTGCCGAAGCGCTGGTTCTCGAAGCTCGGGACCTCGATGTTCACCTGCAGCACATCACCCTTCGCATACCGGGAGGTGAGCGCGAAGGGGTGGAAGGTGGTCTGCTTCCAGGCGCGGCCGCCGGGCTCGGTCATGATCGGCGCGATCACGTTGACCAGCTGCGCGAGCGAGGCGGAGGCGACCCGGTCGCTGTGGCGCAGCAGCGAGATCAGCAGATTGCCGAACACCACCGCGTCCATCGCGGAATAGATGTCCTCGAGCAGCACCGGCGCGACGGGCCAGTCCTTCCCGCTCGGCGGGCGGGACTCGGCGCGGTGCTGGTACCAGACGTTCCATTCGTCGAAGCTGATCATGATGCGCTTGTCGCGCTTGAGCTTGGCGCGCACGTGGTCGGCGGTGGCGACGACGGAGTCGATGAAGTGGTCCATGTCGTCGGCGGAGGCGAGGAAGGAGGCCTGGTCGCCGTCCTTCTCCGAGTAGTAGACGTGGGCGGAGACCATGTCGACGTGGTCGTACGCCTCGGTGAGCACAGTGTTCTCCCAGGCCCCGAAGGTGGGCATCTGGGAGTTCGAGGAGCCGCACACGATCAGCTCGAGGTCCGGGTCCTCCATCCGCATCGCGCGGGCGGTCTCGGTCGCCACCCGTGCGTACTCCTCGGCGTTCTTGTGCCCGATCTGCCAGGGGCCGTCCATCTCGTTGCCCAGGCACCACATCCGGATGTCGTGGGACTCCTCGGAGCCGGTGTTGGCCACGCGCTGGTCGGAGAGGCAGGTGCCGGCCGGGGCGTTGGCGTACTCGAGCACGTCCAGCGCCTCCTGCACCCCGCGGGTGCCGAGGTTCACGGCGTACATCGGTTCGACCTCGGCTTTCTTCGCCCAGGCCATGAACTCGTCCAGGCCCACGGTGTTCGGATCCGAGGAGTGCCAGGCCAGGTCGTGGCGCACTGGCCGCTCCTCCACCGGGCCGACGCCGTCCTCCCAGCGGTAGCCGGAGACGAAGTTGCCGCCGGGGTAGCGCACGGAGCTGACGCCGAGCTCGCGGGTCAGGGCCAGGACGTCGGTGCGGAAGCCGTCGGCGTCGGCCTCGGGGTGGTCCGGTTCGAAGATGCCGGTGTAGACGCAGCGGCCGAGGTGCTCGACGAACGCGCCGAAGGTGCGACGGCGCACCGGGGCGATGCGGAAGGCGGAGTTCAGGGTGAGGGTGACCTGGGATGACATCGGTGTCGGGATCCTTCTCGGAGGTGGGGGCACCGGAGTGCTCGGCTGTGCGACAACCAGTTCTTCAACGTTGCAAACAGCTTTCCACAGAGGATCCTCGACGTCAACGCGATTCCCGGCGCCGATACCGGATCCGCGCACCCCAGCCGCCCGCTCGCACAGCCCCGGCAGCAGCGCCGACGACATCGACGGCGCCGACTGGCGCGAGGTCGGTCACGCCGCCCGTGCCGAGCCCCGGTCAATGCGAGAATCGTCTCCATGCCACCTCGTTCCTCCTCCGGTCCGCGGCGCCCGCCGTCCCTGCGCGATGTCGCCGAGATCGCAGGGGTCTCGATCAAGACGGTCTCCAACGTGGTCAACGACTATCCGCACGTCCGCGACTCCACCCGCGAGAAGGTGCGCGAGGCGATCCTGCACGTCGGCTATCGCCCCCAGGTCGCCGCCCGGCAGCTGCGCACCGGCGCCAGCGGGATCGTCACCCTGGCCGTCCCCTCACTGGCCTTCACCTACTTCTCCGACCTCTCCCAGCACTTCATCGACGAGGCCCAGCGCCGCGGCCAGACGGTCGTGCTGCACTCGACCTCTGCCGGGCCAGAGGCCGAGCGCACCGTGCTCGAGGGGTTCCAGCGCGTCTTCGGCGACGGTGTGATCTTCAACCCGCTGTTCCTCGAGGAGGAGCAGTACGCCCGGATGCAGCGCACCACGCAGCCGACGGTGTTCATCGGCGAGCACCTGCGCGAGACCCTCCCCGAGGGCAGCGACTACGTGCGGATCGACAACCGCGCCGCCTCCTTCGATGCGACCTCCCATCTGCTCGCCACCGGCCGACGCCGACCGGCCTTCATCGGCGCCCTCCGCTCCGCGCAGGGCCAGCAGCCGCACAGCTCCGGCATCCTGCGCCGTGACGGCTTCCTCGCCGCACTGCACGAGCACGGACTGCGAGCCGACGACCGCACCGTGCAGTCCGTGGACGACTGGCACCGCCCGGACGGCTTCGCCGGGGCGAACGCCCTGCTCGACCGCTTCCCCGAGGTCGACGGCATCGTCTGCGGCAATGACGACCTGGCCATCGGCGTGCTCGCGGCGCTGCGTCGCCGCGATCGGCGGGTGCCCGAGGACGTCGCCGTGATCGGCTACGACGACACCCCCGACGCACCCTTCGCCTCGCCGCCGCTGAGCACCATCGCCCCGGACAAAGCGGCGATCGCCCGCACCGCGCTGGACCTGCTCAGCGAGCGGATCCAGGGCTACGACGGGCCGCCCCGCGTGCAGGAGGTCCCGTATCGGGTGGTCGTGCGCGAATCCACCGGTGCCGCCTCCCTCGCGTCCGCCACCGCCACCGCCACCGCCACCGCCACCGCCACCGCCACCGAGGAAGGATGACGCGATGAGCATCCCCACCCCCTACGAGGACCTCCTGCGCCAGGTCCTGGAGACCGGCCACGCCAAGGGCGACCGCACCGGGACCGGCACCCGCAGCCTGTTCGGCGCGCAGCTGCGCTACGACCTCTCCCAGGGCTTCCCGCTGATCACCACCAAGCGGGTGCACACCCGCTCGATCATCCTCGAGCTGCTGTGGTTCCTGCGCGGGGACACCAATGCGCGCTGGTTGCAGGAGCGGGGCGTGAGTATCTGGGACGAGTGGGCCGACGCGGACGGCGAGCTCGGCCCGATCTACGGCGCGCAATGGCGCTCCTGGCCCACCCCGATGGCGGCGTGATCGACCAGATCACGGACGTCGTCGAGCAGATCCGCACGAACCCGGATTCGCGCCGGCTGATCGTCTCGGCCTGGAACCCGGCGGACATCCCCGTCATGGCGCTGGCCCCCTGCCATGCCCTGTTCCAGTTCGAGGTGCATGACGGGAAGCTCTCCTGCCAGCTCTACCAGCGCAGCGCCGATCTCTTCCTCGGGGTGCCCTTCAACATCGCCAGCTACGCACTGCTGACCCATCTGGTCGCCCAGCAGACCGATCTCGAGGTCGGGGACTTCGTGTGGACCGGCGGGGACTGCCACATCTACGACAACCACGTCGAGCAGGTCACCCGGCAGCTCTCACGCGACCCCTTCCCCTACCCCACGCTGTCGCTGAACCGCCGCCCGGACTCGATCCTCGGCTACGAGCTCGAGGACATCGAGATCACGGGCTACCAGCACCACCAGGGCATCAAGGCCCCGGTCGCGATATGAGCGGCACCGACGGCACCGCTCCCGCAGCACCCACCCCGCTTGCATCCACACCTGCGGCATCCACACCGGCAGCGTCCTCGACGCCGCGGATCGGCCTGATCTGGGCCCAGGCCCGCGGAGGCGTGATCGGCGCCGACGGCACGATGCCCTGGCGCCTGCCCGAGGACCTCAGGCACTTCTCCCGCACCACGACGGGCTCCCCCGTGGTGATGGGTCGGCGCACCTGGGAGTCCTTCCCGCCGAAGTTCCGACCGCTGCCCGGGCGCACCAACGTCGTCATCACCCGTGACGACGCCTTCGCGGCCGACGGAGCGGTGCGGGCCCGTGACCTGGAGGACGCCCTGGGACTGGCCCGCGCAGCACTCACCGCCGCCGCGCACCGCCTGCCTGACGGACCCGCGGTCGGCGCCGACGACAGCCCGGCCGGTGGGCCTGCCGGCGACGCCGGGGCCGGCCCGGCCGATAGGCCCGCCCGCGACGCGATGATCTGGGTGGTCGGCGGCGGCCGCGTGTACCGGGAGGCGATGGACCGGGCGGATCTGCTGGTGGTCACGGAGATCGACCTCGCGGTCGAGGGGGACACCACGGCCCCCGCCATCCCCGACGGCTTCTCTCCCGAGGACCCGGATCCCGCCTGGTGCGGCTCGCGCACCGGCCTGCGATATCGGATCCTCCGCTACCGGCGCTGACCGGCCCTGCCGATCGAGCCCCGCACCGTATGCGCCACTCCCTTCGCCCGATCTCTAGCGTTCCGGGCACGGCGCGCATCATCCGGCACCGGGCGCCGGCCGCCCGTGCTCGCCGCGGGGTGGCGGTGCTCAGCCCTTCAGGCCCGAGCCGGTCACGCCCTCGACGATCTGGCGCTGGAAGAACATGTACAGCACGACCAGCGGGAGCGCGGCGAGGAGTGCGCCGGCCTGGATGTCGGCGTAGCGCAGTCCGAAGCTGCCCTGGACCGTCGCCAGGCCCACCGGGATGGTCATCAGGTTCGGGTTGGACAGCACGAACAGCGGCAGCAGCAGGTTGTTCCAGGTCCACACGAAGGTCAGGATCGCCACGGCTGCGATCACCGGGCGTGACAGCGGCATGATCACTCTCCAGTAGATGCGCCACAGGCCGGCGCCGTCGACGCGGGCGGCCTCCTCGAGCTCCTTGGGGATTCCGTCGAAGAACTGCTTGAAGATGAACACGGCGATGACCGAGGGGACCTGCGGGAGTATCACGGCCCAGTAGGTGTTCAGCAGCTGCATCACGCGCAGCTCCTGGAACAGCGGCACGATCAGCACCTGACTCGGGATCATCAGGCCCATGATGATCAGCAGGTAGATCAGGGCGCGCCCCCGGAACTGCAGGCGCGAGAGGGCGAAGGCGGCCATGGACGCGAACAGCAGCGTCAGCCCGGCGGTGATCACCGAGGTCAGGAAACTGGAGAGGTACCAGTTCCAGATGTCCCCCTGCTGCAGCAGCCCGACATAGGACTGCATCGTTGGGCTGAGATCAGTGAGGATCTCCTGGGCGCCCAGGGCGGCCACGCCGTTGTCGGTCAGCGAGGTCTTGATCGCGAACAGGCTGGGGATCAGCCAGATGATCGCAGCGATGATCAGGAAGATGCCGCTGACCCTGGTGAAGGTCTGGCCGCTGGCCTTCATGCGCGGGGCCGGGGCGGCGCCGGAGAGGCCGGCGCGAGCGGTGGGTCGGGTCTCGATCGTGGCCATGTCAGGAGGCCTCCTCACGCTTGGTGCCGAGACGGCTGAGGATCTGCTGGAGGATGGCGATCACCAGGATGATCAGGAACAGCAGCACCGAGGCGGCGGATGCCGCTCCGACCCGGTTGTCCGTGAATGCCGTGTTGGTGATCAGGCCGAGGGAGACCTGCGTCGAGATGCCCGGTCCACCCGAGGTCATCAGGTACACCTGGTCGAAGATCTTCAGGCTGGCGATGATCTGCAGGAGGATCACCAGGCCGGTGGTCCGGTTCAGCAGCGGGACGGTGAGCCGGCGGATCTGCTGCCAGGGCGAGGCCCCGTCGACCGCGGCGGCCTCGTACAGCTCGCGCGGGATCTCCTGCAGGCCCGCCAGGTAGAGCACGAAGTTGAATCCGATGGTCCACCAGACCGTCGCGATGGCGATGCCGATCATCGCGGTGCCCGGATCGGACAGGATGCCGGAGCCGGGGTCCAGGCCCAGCAGCGTCGAGGGCAGGGACCACAGCCCGTTGGACGGGGTGAAGATGAAGACCCAGATCAGGGAGATCGTCGCCGAGGGCAGGATGAACGGCAGGAAGAACGCCAGGCGGAAGAACCACTGGCCGCGCGCCATGCGGTTGGTGAGCACCGCCAGCACGAAGGAGAGCACCACCAGGGGCGGCACCGTGTAGAGCGTGAACTGGAGGGTGTGCCACAGCGAGGACCAGAAGTCGTCGCGGCGGAACATCTCCAGGTAGTTGTCCAGGCCCGCGAAGGATCCGAGCCCGGAGTGGACGGTCGAGGTGTTGAAGAAGCTCGCGACGACCATCCAGATCATGGGGCCGACCATGAAGGCCAGGTAGATCACGGCGAAGGGTGCGAGGAACAGCCAGGCCTGTGGGGTGCGGCGCTGGACCTTGCCACCCTTCGGGGGTCGCGCGACCCGCGCCCCGGGGGCCGGGGGTGCGGTGGGAGACATCGTGGTCATGAGGTCTGCCTTCCGGGTCAGAGCGGGCTGGGGGTCGAGGTATAGATCGCGAGCTGGCTGCGGATCGCGGCCAGCGCCTGCTCCGGGGTGAGCGCTCCCTGCTGGACGAGTCCGAGCTGGGCGCCGACCGTGGCCTCGAAGGTCGAGCCGGACCCGCCGTACCAGGCCGGGTCGTCGTAGACCGCGTAGTCGGCGGAGCCGGCGTAGTAGCGCTGCGGCTCCAGGGCGAGGTACTCCTCGCTCTCGGCGGTCGGCAGGTAGGCCGGGATGTGACCGCCCTCGGCCCAGGTCATGCTCTGGTCGAGCATCGCCTTGATGAATCCCATCGCCTGCCTGCGCTGTGCCGGGGAGCGGTCCTTGCGCGGCAGGATGAAGGTGTGGGAGTCGGCCTGGACGGCCGGCTTGTCGAACAGCTGCGGGATCGGGGCCATCCCGAAGTCGAGCCCCTCGATCGACTGGGCGGTGGCGATCTCCCACTCGCCCTGCAGGTAGAAGCCGGCCTTCCCGGTGAACATCTGCGTCTGGGAGGTGGCATAGTCCAGGGCGCTGTTGAGCCATCCCTGTTCCACCCATTCCTGGATCTTCGTCGTCACCTCGACGAACAGCTCCTCGTCCACGCTGATGGTCGCGCCGTCGTCGGAGAGGAAGGGGGTGGCGCCGTCGAGCTGGTTGTACAGCGTCCAGAAGAATCGCCAGGGGGTGGCGGTCTCGGCCACGTTCGCGACGGTGATCGCGGTGCCGCCGGTGACCGCGCTGAGTTCCTTCAGGGCCGCTTCGAAGGCGTCCATGCCGGTGAGGTCCAGGAGCAGCCCGTCGCTGTCCAGCAGTCCGGCCTTCTCGCATACGTCCTTGTTGTAGAACAGGGTGAACGGGTGGGTGTCCAGCGGGATGGCGATGTTCTGGTCATCGGTGCGCTGGGTGGCCCAGGCCTGGGCGTTGAAGTCCTCGGTGCTCAGGCCGACGCCGGCGAGGTCCTCCGCGGTGATCGCTTCCAGCAGCCCGCCGTTCCACAGCGGCTTCGCACGGGTGAGGTGGGCGACGGCGACATCCGGCGGCTGATTGCCGACGGTCGCCAGAGTCAGTTTCGAGTAGTACGGGTTGCCCCAGGTGAGGGTGGTGGCCTGCAGGGAGTCCTGACCGTGGAGGTCGCGGTAGCCCTGCTCCATGTCCTGCATGCGCACGCCGTCCCCACCGCCGAACAGGTTCCAGTAGATCAGCGTCTCGGGGTTCAGCTCGGCGCCGAGGAATCCGGCTCCGAGCGGGGAGGAGCATCCGGCCAGCGGCATCGCTGCGGCGGCCAGTGCTCCGGCGCCCAGCAGCCGTCGTCGGCTGATCCGCGCGTTCTCCGCGGGGTGGGCCGGGGCTGAGCGGGGTGGACGATTGCTCATCTCATCACTCCATCGGGATCGGACTGCCGGGCCGGCCGGGGTGGTGGCGGCTCGAGCTGGACCAGGGCGGTTCACGGCTCCGTGCGCTGCGGTGCGCGCGGCCCGTCGAGGCGGATCTGCGATGAGCCGCACCTGTCCGGCTGGCGGTCACCGCAGGAGTGCGCTGCCTCACACTCCGAGATTACATCGTTGCAAAGATGAGCGCAATGCTTCCGGCACACCAATCTGCGCGGAGGGTCAGACCCGCGCTGACCTGCGCATCAACTGGGCAACACAACATCCCGGGCCCCTCGTGCGGAGGGTGCCCGGGATGAGCGCGGAGCCAGCGGCCGAGCGGCCGCGCCGGCTCAGGCGCCGGACTGCGAGCGCTTCTTGTTCCAGACGTCGAAGGCCACGGCGACCAGCAGCACCACACCGCGCACCACGGACTGGGTGGGCTGGGAGATGCCCATGATCGACATCCCGTTGGACATCACCGCCATGATCAGGCCGCCGATGATCGCGCCCTGGACCTTGCCCACGCCGCCGGTGACCGCCGCGCCGCCGATGAAGGCGGCGGCGATCGCGTCCAGCTC
Source organism: Brachybacterium avium (assembly GCF_002216795.1). NCBI lineage: Bacteria > Bacillati > Actinomycetota > Actinomycetes > Micrococcales > Dermabacteraceae > Brachybacterium > Brachybacterium avium. The sequence goes on from NZ_CP022316.1 coordinate 1,582,345, forward strand.
GAACATGTTTCCCGCACCCGGCTGGGCGCTGTTGGACCGCGCCGAGTAGACGATGCCCGCGATCGCCGAGAGCAGACCCATGTTCACGAACAGCCACATGTTCACCCGGCGGGTCTTCACCCCGGAGAGCTGCGCGGCCTGGAGGTTGCCGCCCATGGCGTAGATGTGGCGGCCGAAGATCGTGCGCTGGCTGACGAAGCCGTAGATGAGCACCAGCGCGGCCAGCAGGATCAGCACCACGGGCAGGCCGCGGGAATGCGCCAGCTGCCAGGCGAAGGCCATCACCACGGCGCCGATGAGCGCGACCTTCAGGCAGAACAGGTACAGGGCCTCGACGGGCTGCTTGTACTTCAGCTTCGCCAGGCGCCCGCGGTACTGCTGGACCGCGAAGACCACGATCAGCGCTGCGGCGAGGATCAGGGTGAAGGCGTCGTAGCCGTTGCCGCCCAGCAGGCCGTTGAGGAAGCCGCCGGAGATGTACTGGTACTGCTGCGGGAAGGGCGAGAGCGAGACGCTGCCCAGGACCTGCATGGCCAGGCCGCGGAAGATGAGCATCCCGGCCAGGGTGACGATGAAGGCGGGGATCCCCACATACGCGACCCAGAAGCCCTGCCACAGTCCCACCAGCACACCGGTGCCGAGGGCGGCCAGCACCCCCACCCACCAGGGCAGGCCGTGGCCGATGATCACCACCCCCGCGACGGCGCCGGTCAGGGCGACCACCGAACCCACCGAGAGGTCGATGTGCCCGGCCACGATGATCAGCACCATGCCGATCGCGAGGATCAGGATGTAGGAGTACTGCAGCACCAGGTTGGTGAGGTTGCCCGGGCTGAGGAGGGCGCCATCGGTGAGGATCGCGAACAGCACGATGATGAACACGAAGGCGATGTAGATGCCGCTCTGGCGCAGGTTGCGCGTGAGCAGCTCTTTGATGTCAGAAGTTCCGGCCATGAGGCGCGCTCACTCCCTCTCCATGGTCATGAGCTCCATGAGGTGCTCCTGGGTGGCGTCCTGGGTGATGACCTCGCCGGTGATCCGACCCGCGGACAGTGTGTAGATGCGATCGGCCACGCCCATCACCTCCGGCAGCTCGGAGGAGATGACGATGATGGCCTTGCCCGCCTCGGCGAGCTCGTTGATGATCGAGTAGATCTCGTACTTCGCGCCGACGTCGACGCCGCGGGTCGGCTCATCGAGGATCAGCAGCTCCGGCTCGGTGTACAGCCACTTGCTGAGCACCACCTTCTGCTGATTGCCGCCGGAGAGCTTCCCGACCGTCGCCATCACCGTCGGCGTCTTGATGTTCAGCGAGGACCGGTACTTCTCCGCAACCGCGATCTCCTCGTTGCCGTTGATCCAGCCGCCGCTGGTGATCTTCTTCAGCGCGGCGGCGGTGACGTTGGTGCGCAGATCCTGGATCAGGTTCAGCCCGTACTGCTTGCGGTCCTCGGAGACGTAGGCGATGCCCGCATCGATCGCCTCGGAGACGGTGCGCATCCGCACCGGACGGCCGTGCACGTAGGCGGTGCCGGAGATGTCGCGGCCGTAGGACTGGCCGAACACGCTCATCGCGAGCTCGGTGCGGCCCGCGCCCATCAGCCCGGCGATGCCCACCACCTCGCCGGCCCGCACGTTCAGCGAGGCCCCGTCCACGACGGTGCGGCCGGCCTGGGTGGGGTGGCCGACGTGCCAGTCCTCGATCCGGAAGACCTCCTCGCCGATCTCGGCGGTGCGCTCGGGATAGAGGCTCTCCATGTCCCGGCCCACCATGCCCTTGATGATGCGGGGGATCAGCGTGTGCCGGCGATCCTCCTCGACGCGCATGTCGATCGTCTCGATGGTCGAGCCGTCGCGGATGACGGTGGTGGCATCGGCGACCGCCGCGATCTCACCCAGCTTGTGGGAGATGATGATGCTGGTGACACCCTCGTCCCGCAGGCCGCGGATGAGGGAGAGCAGATGCGCGGAGTCGTTGTCGTTCAGCGCCGCGGTGGGCTCGTCGAGGATCAGCAGGCTGACATTCTTCGAGAGCGCCTTGGCGATCTCGACCAGCTGCTGCTTGCCCACGCCCAGCTGGCCGACGGGCGTGACCGGCTTCTCCTTCAGACCCACGCGGGCGAGCAGCTCGGCGGCTCGGGCGTTGGTCTCGTGCCAGCTGATGACGGGCCCGTGGGCCCGTTCGTTGCCCAGGAAGATGTTCTCGGCGATCGACAGGTGGGGCACCAGGGCGAGCTCCTGGTGGATGATCACGATGCCCTCGGCCTCGGAATCGTTGATGTCCGCGAACGTCACGGGGCGGCCGCGGTAGTGGATCTCGCCCTCGTAGCTGCCAGCCGGCTCCACGCCCGAGAGCACCTTCATGAGCGTCGACTTGCCCGCGCCGTTCTCTCCGCAGATCGCGTGGATCTCGTGTTCGTCGACCGTCAGGGACACGTCCTTGAGCGCGACCACGCCGGGGAATCTCTTGGTGATGGACCGCATCTCGAGGATGTGATCGGTCATGGGGCCCTCCTTCGGGCTGGGGGCCCCGGCGCGACGAGCGCGCGCCGGGACCCCACCGGGATTCTGCGGGGACGGCCTGCTCAGAGCTGGCCGGACTCGACCTGCTCCGGGGTGTAGTAGCCCGAGTCGACCAGGATCTCCTCGTAGTTGTCCTGCAGCACCATCTGGACCTCGAGCAGGTACGAGGGCACGACGGTCACGCCGTTGTCGTAGGTCTCGGTGTCGTTGGCCTCGGGCTCCTCGCCGTTCAGGATCGACTCCGCGGCGACGATCGCCTGGTCAGCGAGGTTGCGGGTGTCCTTGAAGATGGTCGAGGACTGGACGCCGTCGGCGATCAGCTTGATCGAGGCGATCTCGGCGTCCTGCCCGGTGACGATCGGCAGGCCCTCCTCGATGGTCGGCCCCATGCCCCGGTTCTGCAGGGCGTTGATGATGCCGCGCGAGAGCGGATCGGCCGGGGCCAGCACGCCGGCGAGCTCCTCGCCGCTGTTGTAGTGCGTGGTCAGCAGGGTCTCCATGCGCTTCTGCGCCGTCTCCTGCTCCCAGCGCTGGGTGGCGGCCTGGTCGATGTCCATCTGGCCGGAGGGCACCTCGAGCGTGCCGTCGTCGAAGTAGGGCTGGAGGGTGTCGATCGCGCCCTGCCAGAACAGGTGGGCGTTGTTGTCGTCGAGCGAGCCGGCGAACAGCTCCACGTTCAGCGGACCCTCGGGGGCATCCTCCGCCGGCTCGAAGCTCTCGTCGAGCAGACCCAGGCCGAACATCAGGGCATTGGCCTGGTTCACACCCACCTTGTAATTGTCGAAGGTGACGTAGAAGTCGACGTTCGCGTTGTCCGTGAGCAGGCGGTCGTAGGCGATGACGGGGATGCCCGCCGCTTCGGCGGCATCGAGCTGGGAGGAGAGCGAGGCACCGTCGATCGAGGCGATGAGCAGGGCGCTCACGCCCGAGTTGATCATCTGGTCGATCTGCTGCTGCTGGGTGGGGATGTCGTCACCGGCGTACTGCATGTCGACAGTGAAGCCCTTGTCCTCCAGGCCCTGCTTGATGTTGTTGCCGTCGGCGACCCAGCGCTCGTAGGTCTGGGTCGGCATCGCGACACCGACCGTCTGCTCGCTGGGAGCGGCGTCCGTGTCCGGGCCGCCGGATCCGGCGCCCTCGCCGCCGCAGGCGGCCAGTCCGAGCGCGGCCGCGGCGGCCGTCGCTCCCAGCATGAAGGTTCTCCGGTTGTGCATGGGCTTCTCCTCGTCGAAATCGCCGTCTGCTGCGTGCAGCAGTGGTGTCCTCCCGAGCTCCGGGCGGCACCGCCGGCTGCTTCGCCGTGGACGGTGCCGACGGGGCGTCGGCCGAACTGCGGGACCCGGGCGGGTCCGTCAGGGTGGTCCGCACGCCAGCGGTGGCGCGGCACCGCCGGGGACGGCGGGGACTGCTCGAATGGTAACGTTCACATTGGCGCAGATGTCAATAATGTTCCACCCTGGGCGGGTCACAACTCGGCAACGGGGCCGTCCCCCACCAGGATCTGCGCCCCACCCTGCAGCTTTCACGAGCACCGCCCGACCGGCTGCGGCCCGCCCCGACAGGAGACGACAGGCATGAACCCCTCCCTGCGCCGCCCCTCGATGGGCGATGTCGCCTCTCGCGCCGGCGTCTCCTACCAGACCGTCTCCCGGGTGCTCAACGAGCCGGAGATCGTCCGCCCCAGCACCCGCGATCGCGTGCTCGAGGCGATCTCGGAGCTCGGCTACACCCGCAATCGGGCGGCGCGCGCGCTGAAGACCGCCCGCTCCTCGCTGATCGGCGTGCTCACCGACAACCTCTCGCTGTTCGGCCCGGCCGAGACCACCACCGCCGTCGAGACCGCCGCCCGGGAGGCCGGCTACTCGGTGGTGCTGACCTCGATGACCTCGGATCCGCACGGCGCCCGCCAGGTGGGGGCGGAGCTGCTGGGATCCGGGGTCGAGGGGATCCTGGTGATCGCCGCGCACGAGGGGATGACTCCCGCGGTCTCCGCGGTGGCGGGCACCGCTCCGGTGGTCGTGGTCTCCGCGCAGCCGGCCCGCGAGGCCGGGGTCGAGGTGGTCGGCATCGATCAGGCCCACGGGGCACGGGCCGTGGTCGAGCACCTGCAGCGCACCGGCGCCGGTTCGATCGCCCATCTCGCCGGGCCGACGGACTGGTTCGACGCCCGGGCCCGGCGCGGCGGCTTCACTGCGGCGCTCGAGGAGTTCGGCCTCGACGGGGAGGTCGTGGGCCCCGGCGAATGGACCCCGCGCGCCGGCTATGAGCTCACGACGGGCCTGATCGCCTCCGGCCTGCCCGATGCGCTCTTCGCCGCGAACGACATGATCGCCATCGGGGCCCTGCATGCCCTGCACCAGCACGGGCTGCGGGTCCCCGAGGACGTCGCCGTGGTGGGCTTCGACAACACCCTGGGGGCCGAGTTCCTGATCCCCTCGCTGACCACGGTGGCGCAGCCCTTCGCCGAGGTGGGGCGGGAAGCGCTGCGCCACCTGGTGTCCCTGCTGGACGGGGCCTCCTCGTCGGTGGAGGCGCCGCGCGCACTGGAGCCGCGACTGGTGGTGCGCCGCTCCACCCGCCCCGAGCGCACGCACTGACGAGCGCCCCGCACACCTCCGGCTCGGAGCATGCGCAGCCGCGGGCCGCGCAGCCGGCTCAGCGTCCTGCGCCACCGCGAGCACGGCAGCAAGCGCCACCTCACACCCAAATGTGAACGTTGACATTCCTGGGGGCGGGTGATTCAGTGGTGTCATGACGCACGCCGCCGTGACCTCCGCAGGCCGCTCCGAGACGGCCTCCCTGCTCGCCGAGGGCCGCGCCCACCTGGGGCTCGAGCTCGGATCGACCCGCATCAAGGCCGCCCTGATCGATGATCTCGGCACGGTGCTCGCCACCGGTTCGCACGCCTGGGAGAACCAGCTGGTCGACGACAGCTGGACCTACTCCCTCGACGAGATCCGCACCGGCATCCAGGGCTGCTACGCCGCTCTGATGCGCGATGTGCGGGAGCGCCACGGGGTCGAGCTCACGCGACTGGCGAGCCTGGGGATCTCCGCGATGATGCACGGCTACCTCGCCTTCGACGCCGAGGGGACGCAGCTGACGCCCTTCCGCACCTGGCGCAACACCTACACCACCGAGGCCGCCGCTGAGCTCAGCGAGGCGCTGGGCGTGAACATCCCGCTGCGCTGGAGCGTCGCGCACCTGCTGCACGCCCTTCGCGGGGGCGAGGAGCATGTGCAGGACCTCGCCCACCTCACCACGCTCTCCGGCTATGTGCACCGCGAGCTCACCGGGCGCTCCGTGCTCGGGGTGGGCGATGCCAGCGGCATGTTCCCGATCTCCGCCTCCGGCGACGGCTACGACCCGGAGCTGCTGGAGCGCTTCGGGGCGCTCGAGGGGGTGGCCGCTCTGCCCTGGTCGCTCGTCGACGTACTGCCCGAGGTGCTGGTCGCCGGGCAGGATGCCGGCACTCTCACGACCGAGGGGGCAGCCCTGCTGGACCCCTCCGGAGCACTGCAGCCAGGGGCGATCACCGCCGCCCCGGAGGGCGACGCGGGCACCGGCATGGTCGCCACCCAGGCCATCGCGCCCCGCACCGGCAACGTCTCCGCCGGCACCAGCGCCTTCGCGATGGTGGTGCTCGAGGCGCCGCTGTCCGGCCCGCGCGAGGAGATCGACATGGTCACCACGCCCTCGGGCGATCCGGTGGCGATGATCCACACCAACAACTGCGCCGGGGACCTCGACGCCTGGCTGGGTCTGTTCGGCCGCTTCGCCGAGCTGCTGGGCAGCCCGCTGGAGCCCGAGGAGCTGTACAGCCTGCTGTTCGGCGCGGGGGCCGAGGGCGAGGCGGATGCCGGCGGCGTGCTGAGCTTCAACTACCTCTCCGGCGAGCACCAGACCGCTGTGCCCTCGGGCCGCCCGCTGCTGGTGCGGGAGCAGGAGTCCCGCTTCACGCTGGAGAACTTCATGCGTGCCCAGCTCTACGGTGCCTTCGGGGCGCTCGCCGTGGGGATGGAGACGCTGCGACAGGACGAGGACGTGCAGCTGGACGTCATGTATGCCCATGGCGGGATCTTCCGCACCGCGGGCGTCGCCCAGCAGGTGCTGGCCGATGCGCTCGCCACCCCGGTCGCCGTCGGGGACTCCGCCGGCGAGGGCGGGGCCTGGGGCATGGCCCTGCTGGCGGCGTTCACCGCGCACGTCCACCGTCCCACCGGCGACCCCGCCACCTCGCTGCACACCTTCCTGGCCGAGCAGATCTTCACCGCCCAGCAGCTCTCGACCCGCCGACCCGACGAGGCCGGGACGGCGGGCCACGCCCGATGGCTGGCCGGCTACCGCGCTGCGCTGCCCGTCGAGCGCCTGGCCGGCGAGCTGCTCGACTGAACCCTGCGCCCCGGGGCCCCGCCCAGCTGAACCCCGCACCGCTGAACGCCGCACTGCTGAACCCCGCCCAGCGCGTCTCGACCGCCGGCCGCGCCCGACCCGTTCCGATCCAGGAGGTCCTCATGACCCTCGTCCTGTCCGAGCTGCCCCCCTCCACCCAAGAGGCGGTCGCCGCGACCCGCCAGCGCGTCGCCGCCCTGCACGCCGAGCTGCCCCGCAACGGGCTCGTGGTGTGGACCGCCGGCAACGTCTCCGAGCGGGTGCCCGCCACGGCGCCCGAGGTGCCGGGCCTGCTGGTCATCAAGCCCTCCGGCGTCTCCTACGACGAGCTCTCCGCGGAGACCATGGTGGTGTGCACCCTGGACGGCGCGAAGATCAACGACGGTACCGCCGATGAACTGACCCCCTCCTCGGACACCGCCGCCCACGCCTACGTCTACGCGCACCTGGAGGAGGTGGGGGCGTGGTCCACACCCACTCGACCTACGCCACCGCCTGGGCCGCACGCGGGGAGGAGATCCCCTGCGTGCTGACGATGATGGGCGATGAGTTCGGGGGCCCGGTCCCTGTCGGCCCGTTCGCGATCATCGGCGACGACTCGATCGGCCGCGGCATCGTGGAGACCCTGACCGGGCATCGCAGCCCCGCCGTGCTGATGCAGAACCACGGCCCCTTCACGATCGGCAAGGACGGCCGCGCCGCGGTGAAGGCCGCGGTGATGGTCGAGGAGGTCGCCCGCACCGTGCACCTCTCCCGCCAGCTCGGGGAGCCGCTGCCCATCGAGCAGCACCTGGTCGATGCGCTCTACGACCGCTACCAGAACGTGTACGGCCAGCGCTGACGCGGGCCCGCCACCACCGATCCACCGGCCCGCCGGCCCCCGACCCACCAGCCCTGTCGACCCCGCAGACGCGTCGGCCCCACCCCCGAAGGACGAGAACACCCCATGCAGAACCCCTTCGAAGCCCGCGAGATCTGGTTCCTGACCGGCAGCCAGGGCCTGTACGGCCCCGAGACGCTCGACCAGGTCGCCGCGCAGTCCCGCATGATCGCCGAGACCCTCGACGGCGCCGACGGCATCCCGGTGAAGATCATCTGGAAGCCGGTGCTCACCGACCGCGACGCGATCCGTGAGACGGCCCTGGCCGCGAATTCCGATCCCGCCTGCGTGGGCGTCATCGCGTGGATGCACACCTTCTCCCCGGCGAAGATGTGGATCCAGGGCCTGGATGCGCTGCGCACCCCATTGCTGCACCTGCACACGCAGGCGAACATCGAGCTGCCCTGGGCGAGCATCGACATGGACTTCATGAACCTGAACCAGGCCGCGCACGGCGACCGCGAGTTCGGGTACATCGCCACCCGCCTGGGCGTGAACCGCAAGACCGTCGTGGGCCATGCGAGCGATGCCGGAGTGCAGGCGAAGATCGGCCGCTGGGCCCGCGCCGCGACCGGCTGGGCGGAGATGCATTCCCTGAAGCTGGCCCGCTTCGGCGACAACATGCGGGGCGTCGCCGTCACCGAGGGCGACAAGACCGAGGCCGAGCTGCGCCTCGGCGTCTCCGTGAACACCTGGGGCGTCAACGACCTGGTCGCCGTGGTCGATGCCGTCGAGGACAGCGCCATCGACGCCCTGGTCGCCGAGTACGAGGAGCTGTACGAGGTCGTCCCCGAGCTGAGGAAGGGCGGCGAGCGCCACCAGTCGCTCCGCTACGGAGCCCGCCAGGAGCTCGGCCTGCGCACCTTCCTCGAGGAGGGCGGATTCGGTGCCTTCACCACGAACTTCGAGGACCTCGGCGGGCTGCGCCAGCTGCCCGGCCTCGCCGTGCAGCGTCTGATGGCCGACGGCTACGGCTTCGGCGCCGAGGGCGACTGGAAGACCGCGATCCTGGTGCGGGTCGCCGCGGTGATGGGCCACGGCCTGCCCGGCGGCGCCTCCCTGATGGAGGACTACACCTACGAGCTCACCCCCGGCCACGAACAGATCCTCGGCGCCCACATGCTCGAGGTCTCCCCCTCGCTGACCACCGCGAAGCCCTCTCTGGAGATCCACCCGCTGGGCATCGGTGACCGCGAGGACCCGGTGCGGCTGAAGTTCACGGCCGACGCCGGCCCCGCCGTGGTGGTGGCCCTGAGCGACATGCGTGAGCGCTTCCGCCTGGTCGCCAACGTGGTCGAGGTGGTCGAGCCCGCGCAGGAGCTGCCGAAGCTGCCGGTGGCCTGCGCCGTGTGGGAGCCCGCCCCGGACTTCGCGACCTCCGCCGAGTGCTGGCTGACCGCCGGCGCGGCCCATCACACGGTGATGACCACCGCCGTGGGCCTGGAGGTCTGGGAGGACCTGGCGACCATCGGCGATCTCGAGCTCGCGGTCATCGACCAGGACACCACGGTGCGCTCCTTCACCCAGGACCTGCGCACCAACCAGGTCTTCCACCGCCTCGCCCAGGGTTTCTGAGCCCAGGCGCCCTGAGCTCCTGAGCTCCCCGACACCCTGAGCTCCTGAGCTCCTGAGCTCACTCGACAGGAAATGTCCCGGGGCGACTCATCCGGCGCCCCGCATCGGTCGCCCCGGGACATTCCTCGTCCGCCGCCTCCCCCGCCACGCGCCCTGACCGCCTTGAGGAGCTGGAGCCATGAAGCCCACCGAGACCTCCCCCGACCATTCCCTCGAGGCCCCCGGCCGCAGCTGGTCGGGGACCGTGGACTACGGGCCCGGCCCGCTGCACGCCCCGACCTCCGTCGAGGAGCTGCGGGCGCTGGTGGGGCGCAGCGCCCGGCTCCGGGCGCTCGGCACCCGGCACTCCTTCTCGGAGGTCGCGGCGAGCGACGCGGACCTGGTGACCCTCGCGCAGCTGCCCGCGGACCTCGAGATCGACACCGCCTCCCGCACGGTGCGGGTCGCCGCGGGGATCCGCTACGGCGAGCTGGCCCTGGCCGCGCATGCCCGCGGCCTCGCACTGTCGAACATGGGCTCGCTGCCGCACATCTCGGTGGCCGGGGCCAGCGCCACCGGCACCCATGGCTCCGGTGATCGCCGGCGCTCGCTGTCCTCCGCGGTGCGAGCGATCGAGCTGGTCACCGCCGACGGGGACCAGCTCACGCTCTCCCGCGAGGGGGACCCGGAGATCTTCGACGGCGCGGTGCTGGCCCTGGGCACCCTCGGGGTGGTCACCCATCTGACGCTCGACCTGGTCCCCGCCGCGCCGATGCGGCAGAGCGTCCACCTGGACTTCCCGGCCGAGCGCATGGGCGAGACGGATCTGCTGACGATGCTCGCCGGCGGCTCCAGCGTGAGCCTGTTCCACCACTGGGACGGACGCATCGCCCAGGCCTGGGTGAAGCAAGTGGTGGGCGTCGACGAGGAGCTGCCCGAGGTCTGGCTGGGCGGGCACCGGGCGGAGGGTCCGGTGCATCCCCTGCCCGGGATGCCGCCGGATTTCTGCACCGACCAGAGCGGCGATCCCGGTCCTGCGCATGAGCGTCTGCCGCACTTCCGGCTCGAGTTCACCCCGAGCAGCGGCGAGGAGATCCAGTCGGAGTACTTCGTGGCCCGCGAGGACATCGCACTGGCTCTCGCCGCGGTGATGCCGCTCGGGGAGAGGATCCGCCCGCTGCTGCATGCCTCGGAGGTGCGCACCGTCGCGGCCGACGAGCTGTGGCTCTCCCCGCGCACCGGCGCGACAGCGCCTGCGTGCACTTCACCTGGAAGCAACTGCCCGAGCAGGTCGCGACGCTGCTGCCCGAGATCGAGGAGCGGCTGGCCCCCTTCGCGCCCCGCCCGCACTGGGGCAAGGTCTTCGCCACCGCGCCCGAGCAGGTGCGTGCCCAGTACCCCCGGCTCGACGACTTCCTCGCCCTGCGCGAGCGGCTCGATCCGGAGCGTGTCTTCACCAACGCCTACGTCGACCGACTGCTGGGGTCCTGAAGGTCCGGTGCGGCCGATTCAGCTGCCGCAGGCCACGAGCGCCGCGGCACCGGGCCGGGGAGCACGGGAGCGACGGTGTCGCGCCGCGCCGCTCACATGACCGGCGCGTAGCGCGAACGCAGCACCGCGAAGAGGCCGTAGAGGATGAGGCCGGCACCGACCACGGCGAGCGCGACCCCGCCCGCGGGCAGCGCCGCCATCGCCTGCAGGGCGCCGTCGAGCCCGGTCGCCTTCTCCGGATCCGCCCCGAGAGCGGCCCAGCCGAACATCATGCCCACCCCCACGAGCGCGATGCCCTTGGCGATAAAGCCCAGCACCCCGGTGACGACGATCGCGCGCGCGATCTGCTGCCCCTCGGGCACGCGCAGGCGATCCTCGAAGCCACGGCCGGCTCCCGTGTACACGTGGAAGCAGCCGATGCCGAAGACCACCGCAGCCACCACCAGCACCGCGATCCGGCCGGCCACGCTGTCCATCAGCCCTGCGGTGAGCTGGGAGGTCTGCTCGCCGGAGTCGGTGCCGGAACCGGCGGCGAAGCGCAGGGCGGTCACCGCGAGCACCCCGTAGACCACGGCCTTGCCGAGGGTCGCGATGACATAGCGGATCCGCTTCATGGCGCCTCGCTTCCAGCGGGCTCCGAACCAGGCCTCGGCCAGGTGCCAGATCGCCAGTGCCGCCATCGCGACCCCGCCGATCCACAGCACGATGTTCCCGCCCGGCGCGGAGGCGACCGCCTGCAGGGCACCGGACTGGTCGGCCTCCTGCGAAGAGCCGCCGAACGCCATGCGCAGCGTGATCACCCCGATCAGCACGTGCACCAGACCGCTCATCACGAAGCCGGCACGAGCGACGGCCTGGAAGGCCGGATGCTCGGCGACGTCCTCGGCCGCGTCCTCGACGTTCTCCGCGCCGTCACGAGCGCTCTGCAGGGTTCCCATGGCTGAATGGTAGAGCGCCGCCGGAGCGTGGGGACCAGACCGGGGCCATCAGGCGCTCCCCGCGGTCTCCGGCACGGTCACTCCCATGCACGTTTCGTGAGGGTCCCGTGAGAATCGCCCAGGAGACATCGCGTCGCGCACATTCATGCTCCATGCTGGCCATGGCGTTGAGAGCATGGACGCCGACGTTCTGCACGTGACGCACTCCCGAGACAGGTTCACGAGGGCTCTTGACCACACATACCCCCGCCTCGATGCACGTCCCTGCCGTTCTCGGCACGGGGCGCGCTCACGCGAAGGCGATCCTGCTGGGGGAGCATGCGGTGGTCTACGGCGCGCCCGCCGTCGCGGTGCCGGTCAGCAGCCTCACGACGACGGCGACGCTGCGCCCGGCGATCAGCTCGCTGATCTCCTGCGCCCTCTACGAGGGACCCTCCTCGGCCGCGCCCTCCCGTCTCGCCCCCGTGCATGCGGCCTGGCGCGCCGCCGCGGCCCACGTCGGCCTCGGCACCGAGGGTCTCGAGCTCGCCGTCGAGTCCGCGCTGCCCATCGCACGAGGGATGGGATCCAGTGCCGCGATCGCCGCCGCGATCGTGCGCGCGGTGGCCGACGCCGCGGGCGCCGTGCTCGATGTGTCCGCGGAGCACGAGCTCATCCAGGAGGCCGAGCGGGCCGCCCACGTCACCCCCAGCGGGATCGACGCCCGCACGGTGGTGGCCGAGACGCCGATCCGCTTCGAGAGGGGCACCCTGCAGCCCCTGCCCGTCGCGACACCTTTCGCGCTCGTGATCGCGGACACCGGCCGGCCCGGTGCGACCGCCGCGGCCATCGCCTCGGTGCGCTCGCTGCGCGAGCGGGAGCCCGCCGCGACCGACTCCGCGATCGCGCGTCTGGGGGACCTGGCCGACGGATGCGTCACGGATCTGGCCACCGGGGACCACGCGGAGCTGGGCCTCCGACTGCGCGCGGCCCATGAACTGCTCGTCGGGCTCGGCGTGAGCAGCCCTGAACTGGATACCCTGGTGCAGGCGGCACATGCCGCCGGCTCCCCCGGTGCCAAGCTCACCGGCGGCGGTCAGGGCGGGTGCATCATCGCCCTCGCCCCGTCCGTCGCCGAGGCCGGGCCGCTCGCGCGCGAGCTCGAGGAGGCCGGAGCGGCGCAGGTATGGACGACGATCATCGGAGGGACGGCATGAGGACAGCGACTGCGCGCGCGCATCCCAACATCGCGCTCGTGAAGTACTGGGGCAAGCGCGACGAGGAGCTCATCCTGCCCGCCGCCGGCAGCCTCTCGCTCACCCTCGACGGCTTCGCGACCACCACGACGGTCTCGCTCGATCCGTCGGCCGCCGGGGACCTCTTCAGCCTGAACGGCGCCGAGGCCTCCCCCGCGCAGTCCGAGCGCGTCACGCGTTTCCTGGATCTGGTCCGTTCGCGCGCCGGCTCCTCCTCCCCCGCCGTCGTCCGCTCCCGCAACGAGGCACCCACCGGCGCGGGGCTGGCCTCCTCCGCCTCGGGCTTCGCCGCCCTCGCGGTCGCCGCCGCCACCGCCTACGGGCTCGACCTCGACCGCGCGGAGCTCAGCCGCCTCGCGCGCCGCGGCTCCGGCTCGGCGACCCGCTCCCTGGTGGACGGGCTGTCGATCTGGCACGCCGGGGATGACGACGCCTCCTCCTTCGCCGAGCCGATCGACGGCCCGGCGATGCACATGATCATCGTGACGATCGATGCTGCGGAGAAGGCCGTCTCCAGCCGCGAGGCGATGCGCCGCACCGCGGCCACATCCCCCTACTACGCGGGCTGGGTCGACTCCACTGCGCACAGCCTGCGCGAGATGACCGCGGCCTGCCGCGCCGGCGACTTCACCCGCGTCGGCGAGATCACCGAGCTCAACGCCCTGCGCATGCATGCCGCGATCGAGGCCTGCGAGCCGCCGATCCGCTACCTGCGCGCCGGCTCCGTCGCCGTGTTCGATGCGGTCGAGCAGCTGCGCGCCGACGGCATCGAGGCCTTCGCGACCGCCGATGCCGGACCCAACGTCGTGGTGATCTCCCGGCCCGCGGATTCCGCGGCCGTCGCGGAGCGGCTCGGCGGCCTCGGCGCCGTGCGCGTCGTCGGCGCCGGGCCCGGGGCCCGACTGATCCCCGAGGAGGACTGCGCATGATCGTCACCCGCGCGCCGGGCAAGCTCTTCATCGCCGGGGAGTACGCCGTCGTCGAGCCCGGGGAGCCGGCCGTGCTCATCGCCGTCGACCGCTTCCTCACCGTCCGTCTCACCCCCAGCGACGATGCGGGTCGGGTGCACTCGCGCGAGTACGGGCTGGCCCCGGTGGTCTGGACCCGCGCGGAGGGTTCGACGAACCCGGTGAGCATCGTGCTCGAGCGCCATCCCTACGACTATGTGGTCAGCGCGATGACGCTGATGGAGCGCCTGCGCGATGAGCGGGGCCTGCCCGGCCACTACTTCGACCTGCACATCGAGTCCGACCTCGACGACTCCTCGGGCCGCAAGTTCGGCCTGGGCTCCTCGGCCGCGGTGACCGTCGCCGTGGTCTCCGCCCTCGACCGGTTCTACGACATGGGGCTGACGCAGAGCGAGCGGTTCCGCCTCGCCCTGCTGTCCACGATCATGGTCGCCCCCGACGCCTCCGGCGGGGACGTGGCCGCCTCCACCTTCGGCGGCTGGATCCGCTACACCGCGCCCGACCGGGTCACGCTGCGCGACAGCCTCGAGCGCCACGGCGTGACGAGGGCCCTGACCTCCCCCGGCTGGTCCCCGCACCGAGTGGACCGCCTGCCCGATCCCTCCTCGCTCGAGCTGCTGGTGGGCTGGACCGGCTCCCCCGCCTCCACCGAGCGTCTGGTGGGCGGGGTCCGGCCTTCCAAAGGGCGCTCCGCCAGCCCCTACGAGAGCTTCATCGAGGAGAGCCGGGAGTGCGTCGACGCCCTGGTCGAGAGCCTGCGGGCCGACGACGGGCCCCGCGCCCTCGAGGTGATCTCCCGCGCCCGCCGGCTGCTGCAGCACCTCGGCGAGACCCGCGGGATCCGCATCGAGACGGACGAGCTGCGCCTGCTGTGCGACCTCGCCGAGCAGCACAGCACCGCCGGCAAGCCCTCCGGGGCCGGCGGCGGCGACTGCGGCATCGTGCTGGCTCCCGCCGACGCCCCGCTGGGGGCGCTGCTGTCGGCCTGGGAGAGCCACGGCATCCGCCGGCTGGACATGTCGGTGCAGGATCCCGAGGACGCGACCGCGGAGCTCGACGAGGCCGCCGGTCTCCGAGCAGGCGAGGAGGTGCGGCGATGAGCGAGCCGATGAGCCCCAGCGGGCAGCGCAAGGATGATCATCTGCGCCTCGCCCAGGAGCAGCAGACGGCCCCGCCCGTCCGCAACGACTTCGACGAGGTGCAGCTCGTCCATCACGCGCTCGCGGGCCTCGACGCCGATCGGGTGCACCTGGACGTGGAGGTCCTCGGACACGCCTGGAGCGCCCCGCTCTATATCAACGGCATGACCGGTGGCACCGAGCGGACCGCCCGCGTGAACCGGGCGCTGGCGATCGCGGCCCGCGAGACCGGCATCGCGATGGCGTCGGGCTCCGTGAGCATCGCCCTGGACGATCCCTCGGCAGCACCCGGCTTCCGGGTGATCCGCGAGGAGAACCCCGACGGCTTCGTGATGGCCAATCTCGGCATCGGCCGCAGCGGCGACGAGGCACGGCGCGCCGTGGAGCTGCTCGGGGCCGACGCCCTGCAGATCCACCTCAACTCCGTCCAGGAGACGGTGATGCCCGAGGGCACCCGCGACTTCTCCCGCTGGCCGCACGCGCTCGAGGAGGTGGTCGCCGCGTCCCCGGTCCCGGTGCTGGTCAAGGAAGTCGGCTTCGGCCTCAGCCGCCGCACCCTGAGCCGCCTGCACGACATGGGCGTGCAGATCGCCGACGTCAGCGGCGTCGGCGGCACCGATTTCGCGCGGATCGAGAACGCGCGCCGTCCCGGCGAGGACTACTCCTTCCTGGCCGGGCACGGCCAGTCCGCCGTGTGCAGCCTGCTGGACGCCCCCGACCCCGCACCGCTGCTGCTGGCCAGCGGCGGGGTCCGCACCCCGCTGGACGTGGTGAAGTCCCTGGCCCTCGGCGCGCGGGCCGCGGGCGTGGCCGGTGTCTTCCTCCGGGCCGCCTACGACGGCGATCCCGAACATGCCACCACCGTGATCCGGGGGTGGCTGTCCCAGCTCACCGAGCTGCTGGCCCTGTTCGGCGCCGACTCGCCCGCCGCGCTGAGCCGCACCGACCTGCTGCTGCGGGGCCGGGTGCGCGAGTTCTGCGAACTCAGCGGGCTCGATCCCACCTCCTTCGCCCGCCGCGGTGACCTCAGTCCCGCCCCCGACCCCCTCCCCACCACGGCGACCCCGCCGCGATCCAGGACCACCACATGAGCGCACGCCCCGCCCCGCACTCCACGCCGGTGCCCACCCAGTGGGTGGGCCCGATCCGCCTGTCCGGCAACGCCGCCACCGGCGAGGTCGAGGTGCCGCTGGCCACCTACGAGAGTCCGCTGTGGCCCTCCGTCGGCCGCGGCGCCAAGGTCTCCCGCCTGGTCGAGGGCGGCATCACCGCCACCCTCCTCGACGCCCGGATGGCGCGCTCGAGCCTGTTCGTCGCCGCGGATGCCGCCGGCGCGCACGCCGCCGACCAGGTCCTGCACGCACGGCTGCACGACCTGCAGGCGACCGTGGAGGCGACCAG
The DNA here is from genome assembly GCF_002216795.1 of Brachybacterium avium. Taxonomy (NCBI): domain Bacteria; kingdom Bacillati; phylum Actinomycetota; class Actinomycetes; order Micrococcales; family Dermabacteraceae; genus Brachybacterium; species Brachybacterium avium. The sequence continues at coordinate 1,598,866 of NZ_CP022316.1, forward strand.
TCGCTTCGCCCGGCTGATCGACCTGCACTCCGAGATCGTCGGGAATCTGCTGTTCGTGCGCTTCGCCCTGACCACCGGCGACGCCTCGGGCCACAACATGGTCACCAAGGCGGCCGAGGCGCTGATGGAGACCGTGCTGTCCTGGGACCTGGGGCTCGAGTACGGCTCGATCTCGGGCAACTGCTGCACCGACAAGAAGCCCAGCGCCGTCAACGGCGATCTGGGCCGGGGCCGCCGCGTCGTCGCCGACATCCTCATCCCCCACGAGGTGCTCGAGACGACCCTGCGCACGAGCGCGAAGCGCATGGTCGACCTGGTGGTGCGCAAGAACCTGGTGGGCGGGACCGTCGCCGGCTCGCTGCGCTCCGCCAACGCCCACTACGCGAACATGCTGCTGGGGATCTACCTGGCCACCGGCCAGGATGCGGCGAACATCGTCGAGGGCTCCCAGGGCATCACCTTCGCCGAGGAGCGCGCGGAGGGGCTGTACTTCTCCTGCTCGCTGCCCCATCTGATCGTGGGCACCGTGGGCAACGGGAAGGACCTCCCCGAGGTGGAGGAGGCGCTGGAGCGCCTGGGCTGCCGCGAGGAGCGCGCCGAGGGCGGGAATGCGAACCGGCTCGCGGCGATCACCGCCGCGACCGTCCTGTGCGGGGAGCTGTCACTGCTCGCGGCGCAGACCAATCCCGGAGAGCTGATGGCGGCGCACGTCGCCCTGGAACGACGAGCCGCAAGGGGTGACGCATGACGTCGATCGGCATCCATGACCTCGCACTGGCGACGACGCACCACGTCGTCGACCTCGCCGAACTCGCCGAGGACGCCGGCGTCGACCCGGCGAAGTACCACATCGGGCTCGGCCAGGACCGCATGAGCGTCCCGACGGCCGACGAGGACATCGTCACCATGGGGGCCGAGGCCGCGCTGCCGCTGCTGCAGCGCCACGGCACCGACGGGATCCGCACGCTCCTGTTCGCCACCGAGTCCGGGGTGGACCAGTCGAAGTCGGCCGGACTGTTCGTGCACGAACTGCTGGGACTGCCCCGCACCATGCGGGTGGTCGAGTTCAAGCAGGCCTGCTACGGAGCCACCGCCGCACTGCAGTCCGCCCTCGGCTTCGTGGCCCGCAATCCGCAGGAGCGGGTGCTGGTGATCTCCAGCGACGTGGCCCGCTACGAGCTGGGATCAGCCGGGGAGCCCACCCAGGGCGCCGGTGCAGTGGCGATGCTGGTCGCCGCTGATCCCGCCCTGCTCGAGATCGAGCCGGTCTCCGGCGTGGCCGCCCGCGACGTCGACGACTTCTGGCGCCCCAACGACTCCACCACCGCGGTCGTGGACGGTCGCCTGTCGCTGACCGCCTACCTCGGCGCGCTGACCACGGCGTGGGACGACTTCACCGCGGCCGGCGGGGTCGGGATCGAGCAGATCGACCGCTTCTGCTTCCACCAGCCCTTCACGAAGATGGCCCGCAAGGCGCTCACGGGGCTCGCCCAGCACACCGGGGCCACCCTCACCGACGAGCTGCAGGAGGCGACCTTCGCCTACAACCGCGAGCTCGGCAACACCTACACCGCCTCGCTCTACGCGGGTCTCGCCTCGCTCCTGGACCACGACGACGACCTGGCCGGCAGGCGCATCGGCCTGTTCAGCTACGGCTCCGGGGCGGTCGGCGAGTTCTTCACCGGCCTCGTCCGGCCCGGGTATCAGCAGCTGCGTCGGCGCGAGAGCACCGAGGCCCAGATCGCCGGGCGCGTCCGCCTGGGACTGCCCGCCTACCGTGAGCTGCACGGTGCCGAGCACCCCAGCGACACCGACTGGGAGGCTCCTTCGGTGACCGAGGGTGCCTTCCGCTTCGCCGGCATCCGCGACCGGGCCCGACGCTACGAGGCCACCCCCGTCGGCACCGCGCAGCCACCGGTCTGAGGGGAGCGGAGGGGCTGTCGGTCGGTCGTCGGTTCCTTCCGGACGTGAGTCAGCCCGCTGGACAGCGCCTGTGCGGCTCGTCCGCTCAGAGCGCCTCGACCCTCAGGTCCGAGTACTCGGCGATCAGCGGCGCCATCTGTCGCAGACCGATCGCTCCGCCGCGATGCGCAGGACCACCCACGGTGCCGTCATCGCACCAGGTGACGCAGGGGATGCCGTCGATCGTGAGGTCGACGGTGCTGCCCTGCCAGGTGAGGGAGAGGCGGTAGTCGCGGTCCGCGTCGAGCACGGCGGGCAGCGGGTCCGCGCCCTGGGCGACGAGATGGGCGCCGTGGCTCTTGCGCACATTGCAGGTGTGCAGGCTGCGCTCGGCCGGCCACCGGCGGTGGAAGTAGGAGAGGTGGTAGGCGTCGATCGCCCCGGAGTGGTACTGCTCGTACTGCCCGGTGCGGGCCGGCAGCTCGGGGGCGTGGAGTGAGCCACCGCCGCGGGCCTGGGCGGCCCAGAAGATCATGGCCAGGCCCGGTTCGCGCAGCGGGCGGAAGCTCCAGCTGACGCGCACGTCCCCGTCGTGCTCCACCGGCAGCCAGGCCACGAAGTTCGCGGCCTGTCCCGAGGCCGGGTCCGCCGCGCTCTCCAGCCGCAGGCGACCGGCGGGGAAGCTCGCCACCAGCGGGCCCTCGATGATCCAGTCGGCGAGGTCCTCGGGGCGGACAGCGGGGAGCTGTACAGCGTCGTCATCCCAGTGCACGTCCTTCGTCCTCGAATCGGTGTCGTCCCCGGATCGGGGCGACGCGGAGACGGCTCGCGCGGTCCGCCGCGGGTCTCCTCATCCCCGCAGAGGATACCCACCGGTCTCCCCCTCGTCGGCACCGACCGCGCCGACGGCACCGGCGGCGCCGCACCGCCTACCCTCGAAGGGTGAGCTCCCACCCCTCCTCCCCCTCCGGGACCGGTCGCGCCGGCCCCGCGGCGGATGTCGGCCGCTGGTTCTCCACCGCCACCTCCCGCCCGCTGGACGGGCCCGGCCCCACCCGCGGCGGTCCCCGACTGCCGGCCTGGGGGCCGATGGAGGGCGCGCACTACGGCCGCCGCAGCTCCCCGCAGGAGATCCGCGCCGCCCTCGACCTGCTGCGGGATCGGCCGGTCGCGGTGCTCACCGGAGCCGGGATGTCCACCGGCTCCGGGCTGCCGGACTATCGCGGCCGTGATGCGGTGCCCCGCTCCCCCATGACCTTTCAGGAGTTCATCGGCCACGACCTCGCCCGGCGCCGCTACTGGGCGCGCTCGACGGCGGGCTGGGAGCAGTTCCGCAGCGCCCGGCCCGGACACGCCCACCGCCTGCTCGCGGCCCTCTCCCCCGACCCCTTCCCGATCACGGCGGTGATCACGCAGAACGTGGACGGGCTGCATGCCGCCGCAGGCTCGGATCCGGTGATCGACCTGCACGGCCGGCTGGATCGGGTGCGCTGCCAGCAGTGCGGGGCAACATCGGCCCGGGCAGCGCTGCACCAGCGGATGCTGATGATGAACCCCGAGCTCGCAGAGCGCCTGCCTGACCTCGCCGCCGATGCCGCCCGGGCGCCCGACGGGGACGCCGAGGTCGATCGCACCAGCTCGTTCCGCTATCCGCCCTGTGCGCTGTGCGGCGGGATCCTCAAGCCCGATGTGGTGTTCTTCGGGGAATCCGCCCGACGAGAGGTCGTGGCCGCAGCCTTCGCGGCGCTCGAGGCGGCCGAGGCGCTGCTGGTGCTCGGCTCGAGCCTGACCGTGCAGTCCGGGCTGCGGTTCGTGCGGGCTGCCGGGCGGCAGGGCAAGCCCGTGGTGATCCTCAACGACGGCCCCACCCGCGCCGATCCGGACGCCGCTGTGCGCCTGCACGGCCGGCTCGAGGAGGTGCTGGAGGACTGGGCGCGGTGAACCCGCGCAGGCGGTGAGCGCTGCGCGGCGCCCGCCGACCGGTCGGAAGCGGCCCGGCCGGACGCGGCAGGGTCGACAATGGAACTCCACGACGACCGTGCGAAGGAGCCGATCCAGAGATGACCGCCCCGCTGCCGCTGCTCGATCTCAACGCCGACCTCGGGGAGGGGTACGGCGACTGGTCGATGGGTGATGACGCCGCGATGCTCGAGGTGGTGACCACCGCGAACATCGCCTGCGGCGGGCACGCCGGTGATGCCGGGACGATGCGCACCGCCACCCGTGCCGCAGCTGCTCACGGCGTGGGGATCACCGCGCACGTGGCCTATCCGGATCCGGGCGGGTTCGGTCGGCGCTTCCTCGACATCGCCCCCGGCGACCTCACGGACCAGGTGATCGTGCAGGTCGGAGCGCTGCAGGCGATGGCCCGGGCCGAAGGCGGCCGGGTGCGGGGGTGAAGCCGCATGGCGCGCTGTACAACGCACTGGCCCATCACGAGACGCAGGCCGCAGCGGTGGTGCGGGCTCTGCGCGAGCTCGGCGATCTGTCCTTGGTCGCCGCGCCCGGCGCCGTGATCGTGCGGGCTGCGCACGAGGCCGGGATCGAGGTGGTGCTCGAGGGCTTCGCCGATCGTGCCTACCTCCCCGACGGCACCCTCGCCCCCCGCAGCAGCCCCGGCGCCGTGCTCACGGATCCGGCGGTCGTGGCGGCACAGGCGCTGTCGATCGCGACCGCGCACGGAGTGCGCACGGCCGACGGCGGCTGGGTGGACCTCCCCGTCCGCTCCCTCTGCCTGCACGGGGACACGCCCGGCGCGGTGCAGCTCGCCCGCACCGTGCGCGCCCGGCTGGAGGCGGCCGGCGTGAGCCTCGGGGCCCCGCTGTGAGCCGAGACCCCGCCCCACGCCCCCTCCGGCTCGACCGCACCGGCCGGGTCGACCCGCCGCTGGCGGTGCATCGGGCCGGGGAGGCCGCGCTGCTGGCCGAGTACCCCGACACCCGTGATGTGCTCGTGGCGGCGGCTGCGGTGAGCGAGCTGGCCCCGCCGCATCTGCTCGACCTGGTCCCGGCCGAGCGCACGCTGCTGCTGGTCGGTGCCGCGGCCCGGGACCTGTCGGCGCTCGCCGCCCTGCTGCACGACCTCCCCCCGGCCACCTCGCAGGATGGCGCAGCTGCCGAGGTCACGGTGGGCGTCATCTACGACGGCGAGGATCTCGCCGAGGTCGCGGAGCTGCTCGGCATGAGCCCCGCGGCGCTGATCGCCGCACACAGCGCGACCACCTGGACCGCAGCCTTCGGCGGCTTCGCCCCCGGGTTCTCCTACCTGCTGCCGGATACCCCCGCCGAACCGGCTCGGCCCGCCGACACCGCCCAGCCCATCGACACCGCTCAGCCCGCCGGCCCGCCCTGGGAGGTGCCGCGCCGGGTCGAGCCGCGCACTGCGGTGCCGGCCGGTGCCGTCGGCCTCGCCGCACGCTACTGCGGGATCTACCCGCGCCCCTCCCCCGGCGGCTGGCAGCTGATCGGGCGCAGCGACGCCGCGCTGTTCGACCCGGAGCGGGAGCCGCCCGCGCTGCTGACCCCGGGCACCCGGGTGCATTTCGCGCCGCAGCGGGCGACGGCCCGCACCTCCCTGCCCGCCTCCACGTTCGCCCAGGTCGCCCGTGAGGCGGTCGCCGTCCCCGGGCGCCTGGGCAGACGACGCTCGGCAGCGATGCCGTCCGATCCCGCGCTCCCGGTCCTGGAGGTCCTCCTGCCCGGGCCGCGGAGCCTGCTCGAGGACACCGGTCGCCCCGGGCGCGCGGCGAGCGGGGTGAGCAGCAGCGGCGCCTTCGACCGCGGGGCGATGCTGCGGGCGAACCTCGCCGTCGGGAATCCCGCCTCGGCCGCCGTGCTCGAGATCATGGCCGGTCCGCTGCAGCTGCGGGCCAGAGCCGCCGTCGTGGTCGCCCTCTCCGGCGCGCGGGCGATCGTGGGACTGCATCGAGCGGACGCGGACAGCGCCGACCTCGAGCTCGACCCGGAGCAGAGCCACGAGCAGCCGCTCGCACTCGATGCCGGGGATCGGCTCGAACTGGGTGCGGTGACGGAGGGGCTGCGCCTGGTCCTCGCCGTCCGCGGCGGGCTGCGCGGGGTGGGCACGACGGGTGCCGTGCTCGGTTCCCTGTCCCACGACACGCTCTCCACGCTCGGACCGGCACCGCTCGCGGCCGGGGACCTGCTGACCGTCGGCCCCCAGCAGGGGTTGGACGCCGTCCCCACCCCGGCGCCGGCCCCGGACCCGGCGGCCGCGCGAGGCTCCGCGGTCATCGCGGTCGACGACGCCGCACCGTCCCTCGAGATCCCGGTGCATGCCGGGCCGCGGGACGCCCTGCTCGGCGCACCCGCCCTCGACCAGCTGCTGAGCACCACCTGGACCGTGCGCCCGGACTCGGACCGGGTCGGGGTGCGGCTGGACGGGGATCCGCTCACCCCGCCGGCGGACTCCGGGTCCCGAGCTAGCGAGCCGATGATGCCCGGCGCGATCCAGGTGCCTCCCTCCGGGCTGCCCGTGGTGTTCGGCCCGGACCATCCCACCACCGGCGGCTACCCGGTGATCGCGGTGGCGACCCGGGTCGGCCTGGATCAGCTGTCCCAGGCCCGCGCCGGGACGACGCTGCGATTCCTGCTCGCGAAGTGACACGATGGCGTCATGCCGCGCCTGCTGCCCGACCCCGCCTACTTCGCCACCCTGCCCAAGGTCATCACCTCCGGAGCCGTGATCCTGCGGGACGAGCACGACCACCTGGTGATCGAGAAGCCGAACTACCGCGACCACTGGCTGCTGCCCGGCGGCGGTGTCGACGCGGGCGAGGACGCCCGGCAGTGCGCCCGACGGGAGGTCCGCGAGGAGCTCGGCCTGGATCTCGAGGTGGGACGGCTGCTGACCGTCGACTGGCTGCCCTCGAACGCGCTGCGCAGCGCCCCGATGGGGGTGCACTTCCTCTTCGACGCCGGCGTGATCCCGCGGGCACAGCTCGAGGCCACGGTGGTGCCCGAGGAAGCCGAGCTCGACGACTGGGCGCTGATCCCCGAGTCCGAGGCGCATCTGCTCTCCCCCTGGGGCGCCGACCGGGTCCAGCGCGCCCTGGCCGTGCTGCGCGGCGAGTCCGAGGTGGACCTGGCGACACCGCCGCGGCTCTGAGCGCCTTCGCGGGCCTCCCCCACGAAACGAGATGCATCCGAGACCTTCCGCTTTTTCTCACACTGACCAGGAGTGGAGCGGCGCAGCACATCCCGGGCCACGGGAAGATGTGATCCGGGCCTCGGGTTGCGAGGCCGGAATGGGCCATGATGTGCCCCATCCCGATCCCCGTCGACGGAGATGAGAATGAGCTCTTCGACCACCTCTCCCCAGGCCCCGAGCGCGACCCGAGGCCCACTGACCAGGTCGCAGCGCCTGGACCGGCTGCCCTTCACCCGCAAGCACGGCAAGCTGCTGGGCGCCTCCGGCATCGGCTGGGCGCTGGACGCGATGGATGTCGGCCTGATCTCCTTCGTGATCGCCGCGCTCAGCATCCACTGGGAGCTGAGCAAGTCCGACGGCTCGCTGATCGCCTCGGCCGGGTTCGCCGGCATGGCGATCGGTGCCAGCGTGGGCGGCCTGCTCGCCGACCGCCTCGGCCGTCGCTCCGTCTTCGCCATGACGCTGCTGATCTACGGGCTGGCCACCGGCGCCTCCGCGCTCGCGATGGGGGTGGGGGTCCTGATCGTGCTGCGCTTCGTGGTGGGACTCGGCCTCGGCGCCGAGCTGCCGGTCGCCTCCACCCTGATGAGCGAGTTCGCCCCGGCCCGGATCCGCGGCCGGGTGATCGTCTGGCTCGAGGCCTTCTGGGCGCTGGGCTGGATACTCGCCGCCGTGATCGGCACCTTCGTGGCCGCCTCCGGGCCGACGGGCTGGCGCTGGGCGCTCGCCGTCGGCCTCGTGCCCGCGATCTATTCACTCGTGATCCGGCTGGGGACGCCCGAATCGGTGCGCTTCCTGGAGAAGCAGGGACGCACCGGGGAGGCGGAGCGCGTGGTGCGCAGCTTCGAGGCCTCCGCCGGGATCGATGCCCCTGCCGGCGCAACACCCACGACCGACCTCGCCGCCGACGCCCCTACCGCCTCCCCGGTCCCCGCCGACCTGGCCGCCGCGATCCCTGCTGCGGACCCGATCGAGACCACCGGCGGGATCTGGTCGAAGCCGCTGCGCGCCCGCACCGCCGGGCTGTGGGCGGTGTGGTTCTGCATCAACCTGTCCTACTACGGCGCCTTCATCTGGATCCCGACACTGCTGGTGGATCGCGGTTTCGACCTCACTCGCTCCTTCACCTTCACCCTCATCATCACCCTCGCCCAGATCCCCGGCTACGCGGTGGCGGCCTGGCTGATCGAGGTGTTCGGGCGACGCTGGACGCTGACCGTCTTCCTCACGGGCTCAGCCGTGGCCGCCTCCTTCTACGGCCTCGCAGATGCGGAATGGACGATCCTCGCGGCCGGCTGCGCGCTGAGCTTCTTCAACCTCGGTGCCTGGGGCGCGCTCTACGCGATCGGGCCCGAGCTCTATCCCACCCGGGTTCGCGGCACCGGCACCGGTGCGGCCGCCGCCTTCGGTCGCATCGCCTCGATGCTCGCCCCGTTCCTGGTGCCGGTGTTCCTGGTCGCCGGCGGGCAGGTGTTCGTCTTCGCCGCCTTCTCGGTGTTCTTCCTGCTGGCCGCGGCCGCCGCCTTCACCCTGCCCGAGCAGCGCGGCAAGGCGCTCGCGGAGTAGCCCCGGCGGGCCGGCGCCCGCCCGGCCCGGCCCAGGGCCGGGCCAGGGCCAGCCTCGCGGCCTCAGCCCTGTTCGCGGGCACCCTCGTAGGCGCAGATCGCCTCGACCTTCGCGGCGGAGGAGGAGGCCGGGTCGAACTCGAGGTCCAGCCACACTTTGACCAGTTCCTGGGCGAGTTCGAGCCCGATCACCCGCTCACCCATGCAGAGGACCTGCGCGTTGTTCGAGAGCACGGAGCGCTGGACGGAGTACAGGTCGTGGGCGGTCACGGCACGGATGCCGGGGACCTTGTTCGCCGCGATCGCGACACCCAGGCCGGTGCCGCAGATCAGCAGGGCCCGATCCGCCTCGCCGGCGGCGACCTGCTCTGCCGCCGCGACCGCGACGTCCGGGTAGTAGGTGCCGTCCCCGCGCCCGGTCACCCCGACATCGAGAACCGACTCGACGCGGGGATCGCTCTCCAGCAGCTCCTTCAGCGCGCTCTTGTGGCCGACGCCGGCGTTGTCAGATCCGGTGATGATCTTCCAGCCCATGATGATGCTCCTTCGTGTCGATGATGGTGGCGGTGACCGTGCGGGCGACCGTCTCGGTGATGGGTGCCGGGCCCGGTGGTCACGGGCTCAGCCGGCCAGCTGCCGGCCCAGCAGGGTGACGATCCGCGAGAACGAGATCGCACCCGGGTCGGGGGTGCCGACGGATTTCTCGCCGTGGTTGCGGGCGCGGCCCATGCTCGCGGAGAAGTCGGCGGTGGCCTCGGCGGCCTCGACCGCCCGGGCGGCGGCCGTCACGATCGACCGGGAGGCCGACTCCGCCGGAGCATCCGCGCTTCCGCCGCGACCGGTCTGCGCAAGGCTGAGCGCCTCTCGGAAGGGCACCGCAGCATCGACCATGGTCTTGTCGCCGGGGGTCGCGCCGCCGAGGCGCTCGATGGCTTCGACCGCCTGCACCAGTGCGGTGACCAGCTGCTCCCCGGTCACCGCGGTGGTGTCCGTCAGGGCGCTGCCGAGGCTGGTCAGCGCCGCGCCCCAGAGGGCACCGGAGGTGCCGCCGGCCTCGGCGGACCAGGCCGCGCCGGCCTGCACGAGCACGGTGCGCGCGCCGCCGCCGCCCTGGGCGGTCCGCTCGGCCGCCGCACGGGCGGCACGGATGCCCAGCACCATGCCCTGGCCGTGGTCGCCGTCTCCGGCGACCTGGTCCATCCGGCCCAGCTCCGGCTCGAGCTCGACCAGCAGCTCCTCGACCTGCCCGAGGAGGTCGACGATGCGGGCGGCGGAGGCCCGGGACTCCTCGACCGCGGCGGGGATCGGGTCCTCGCCGGGGGCGTAGATCTCACCGCGCTCCGGCCCGGGCTCGCCGGGCACGTTGCCGCCGCGGCGGAAGGCGGGGGCGTCGGCCGGGGCCAACCAATGCCGCTCCAGCTCCTCGTCCAGGTGCATCACCGTCAGGGACAGACCCGCCATGTCGAGGCTGGTGACATGCTCGCCGACCTCCGGCCGGACGATTGTCAGGCCCGCCTCGGCCAGGAGCGCCGAGACGTGCTTCCACACCACGAACATCTCCTCGTGCTTCACGGTGCCCAGGCCGTTGAGCACGACTGCGACACGCTCGGAGTGCAGCTCCGGGGTCTCGGCGAGGACGCCGTCGACCAGGATCTTCGCGAGCTCTCGCGCGCTCGGCATCGGCTGCTCCTCGATGCCCGGCTCCCCGTGGATCCCCAGGCCGATCGCCATCGTCCCCTCGGGGACGTGGAAGAGGGCCTCCTCGGCGCCAGGCAGCGTGCAGCCGTCGAAGGCGACCCCGAGGGTGCGCGTGGCGTCGTTCGCCTTCCAGGCCACCCGCTCGGCCTCGTCGAGATCGGCGCCGGCCCGGATCGCGGCCCCGGCGATCTTGAACACGGGCAGGTCTCCGGCGATGCCGCGTCGGTCGCGGTGCTCGCCCGTCCGCCCGGAGGCGATGTCATCGCTGACAGCGACGATGCGAACGTCGATGCCCTCCGCCCGCAGCTTCTCGGCGGCCGCACCGAAGTGCAGCACGTCCCCGGCGTAGTGGCCGAACCCGAGGATCACGCCGCCGCCGTTGTCGGCGTTGCGGGCGACCGAGTGCACCTGGTCGGCCGACGGGGAGGAGAAGATGTTCCCGCAGGGCGCGCCGTGGGCGAAGCCCGGGCCCACCCAGCCGGCGAAGGCCGGGTAGTGGCCGGAGCCGCCGCCGACGACCAGGGCCGGCTGCCCGGCGGGGGTCGCTCGGGCGCGCACCACCCCGCCGTGCACCCGCAGCAGCTCCTCGGGGTGAGCCGCCACGAGCCCTTCGACGGCATCGGCGGGAAGGTCTTCGGATCGTCGAACAGGTAGGTCACAGCGCTCACATCTCTCTGGAGGCGGGGAGGGTCGAGGCGGGTCGGGCGGCAGAGCCGGCCGGCTCAGGCGGCGGTGTAGCCGCCATCGATCGACAGGATCGAGCCGGTGACGAAGCTGCTGGCGTCGGCGGCGAGGTACACCGCGGCACCGGCGAGCTCCTCCGGCTCCCCCGGCCTGCCCATCGGGGTCATCAGGTTCCACTGGTCGATCTGAGGGCCGCCGGCCTCATAGAAGCCACGGGTCAGCTCGGTGCGCATATAGCCGGGAGCGATCGCGTTGACGCGCACACCCCGCTCGGCCCATTCGAGCGCGGCGCTGCGGGTGAGGTTGTGGACCGCCGCCTTGGAGGCGTTGTAGGAGGCCTGGGTCTGGGGGACGTTGGCGATGATCCCGCTCATCGAACCGGTGTTGATGATGCTGCCGCGGCCGCGCTCGAGCATCCCCCGGCCGACGGCCGAGAGCACATGGTAGACGCCATCGAGGTTCAGGCTCATCACCGCACGCCACCTCTCGCCATCGCCGTCCTCGAGGGGGTGGTGGATCGTGCGCCCGGCGTTGTTCAGCAGGATCTCGATCCCGCCGGTCTCGGCGTCGATCTCGGCGACGACCTCCTCGACCATCGCCTGGTCGGTGACGTCCAGGTGGCGGTAGGAGACGGCCACCCCGGTCGCGGACGCGAGCTCCTCGGCCGCTCGGCGGCCAGTCTCGTCGTCGATGTCGGCCAGCACGATCGGGGCGCCGTGCTCGGCCAGGCCGCGCGCCATCGCCAGGCCGAGGCCCTTGGCGCCGCCGGTGACCAGGGCGGTGCGGCCGGCGAGATCGAAGAGGGGGGAGATGCGGGAAGCCATGGGTGGTGTCCTTCGTGGTTCGGGGGCGGTGCAGGTGGGTGGGGTGGGGCGTCCCCGGGGACCGAGCCGGCGGGCCCGGGCCCCGGCGGTGCCCGGTCAGGCCTCGGCGGCAGCGAGCGCCTTCTTCCCGACGCGGGGCTGCTCGACCTTCAGCGCGAAGGTCATCAGGAAGGCCAGGGCATAGAGGACGACGAAAGCCCAGACCACGCCGACGTTGCCGCCCCACGGGCGGACCACGGCGACCACGGCGGAGCCGAGGAAGGTCGCGCCGCCCGCAGCGGTGGTGTACATCGCCATCGCCGCACCCTTGTGGCTGGGTGCCAGCGCCGGCATGATCGCGCCGAGCGGCACGAAGCCGGCCAGCAGGATCCCGAACACGGTGCCCGCGATGACGGAGACGACGAATCCCCAGTCGGATCCGGCCGGCACCCAGTGCGGCACGTACCACCACAGCAGCAGACCGATCGCGGAGCCGACGATGCCGAACCAGCGCACGGTGGTGGTCCAGCCGATGCGATCGCCCAGGGCACCGAAGGCGGCGTTGAACAGGATGTTCCCGGCGAAGATGACCGAAGTCATCAGCAGCCAGCGGGACTGGCCCCAGCCGAGGGTCTCGGCGATCACGGTGGGCAGGATGATGAACATGCCGAACTGCGGTGCGGTGTTGATCAGGCGGGTGAGGAAGCCGTACATGACGCGCTTGTTCTTCAGGGAGAGCACCACACCGGACAGGATGACCTGCGAGGCGGACTCCCCGGCGGGGGCGAGGCGGCGGCTGCCGTGCTCCTCGCGCACGCCGAACCAGGCGATGAGGAAGCCGGCGACCACGATCGCCGTGGAGGCGACCATGGCCCAGCGTTCACCGAACAGGCCGCCGCCGAAGGCGGGGATCATCCCGATCGCGACCAGCGAGCCGATGGTGGGCATGCCGCCGGTGAACATCACGTAGAACCAGCCCACGGCGGCACCGTTGCGCTCCTTGTGCACGACCGCGTTGATCCACACCAGGAACGAGAACGCGAACAGCGGGAAGCCGAAGCCGCGCACCATGTAGGCGGCGAAGATCAGCGGCACGGACTCGGTGGACAGCGCGCCGACGAAGGCCGCCTGGAACACCACCCAGATCAGCACGCCCAGCAGCATCACCCGGCGCGGGCCCCAGAGATCGGACAGCGCTCCGGCGAGGTAGGAGCCGATCAGGGTGGACAGGGCGTAGAAGGTGATGACGGTCGCGGCGAGGTTGATCATCTCGTCGCCGCCGCCGAACACGTTCGCCATATGCGGAGAGACGAAGTTGGTCTCGACCCCGTTGCCGGTCATGAAGACGAGGACCCCGATGAATCCCCAGCGCAGGGGGTGGGGGATGCCCAGCCGGTCCAGGAAGGTCTCCTGCGCCGAGCCGGCGGTGGGGACGGCCGAGCCGTCCGAGGTGGTGGAGGGTGCGGTGCTCATGACACTCCTTTGTGCAGGTGAGGGGGCGGGACGAGGTCATGCCGGGGTGTCGAGGCAGCCGTTGCAGGGGCGGCCGTGGCAGGGGCGGCCGTGGCCGGCCCCGCGGCCGGAGGCCCGGCGGCACGACCCCGTCCCGAGAGGTCAGAGGCCGGGGAGGATGGAGACCTTGACCGAGGAGCCGGCGGAATCCGCGACGGCGTCGAGCGCCTTCTGGAAGTCGGCCAGTCCGAACTGGTGGGTGCAGATCTCCTCGAGCGGGAGGTCGCCCTTCTCGATGATCTTGATGGCGCCGGGCCAGGTGTGGGGGCCCAGGTGGGCGCCGCGCACGTCGAGCTCCTTGTCATCGGAGATGATCGACCAGTCCACCGAGACGTTCTCCTTGAACACGGAGTACTCGACGAAACGGCCGAGCTTGCGCAGCAGGTTCAGGCCCTGCGGGACCGCGCTCGGGTGGCCGGTGCACTCGATGTAGACATCCGCGCCGTAGCCGCCGGTGAGGTTGCGGATCTCTTCGTAGATGTCGACCTTCGAGGGGTTCAGGGTGAGGTCCGCGCCGCACTTCTTCGCGAGCGCCAGCTTGTCGTCGTCGAAGTCGAGGGCGATGACCAGCTTGGGGTTCTTGTGCGCGGCGCCGATGATCGCGCCGAGGCCGATCGGCCCGGCACCGGCGATGACCGCGACATCGTCGAACTGCAGCTCGGCCCGCTCGACGGCATGCATCGAGCAGGACAGCGGCTCGGCATACGCGGCGTGCTGCGGAGCGATGTCCTTGGAGACCCGGTGGGCGCGGGCCAGCGGGGGCACGATCATGTACTCGGCCATGCCGCCGTCGTACTGCTTGAAGCCGAACATGTCGTGCGGCGCGCACATCCAGTACCAGCCGCGCCGGCAGTACATGCACTCCTCGCAGGGGACGATCTGCTCGACGACGATGCGGTCGCCGAGGGCGACGCCGTGCCGCGCGAGCGCCTCCTGCGAGCCGGAGACGACCTCCCCGGTGATCTCATGGCCGGGGATGATGCCGGGCTCGACCCAGCGCTCCCGGTTCTCGTCACCCCAGAACTTGGCGGCGCCGGCATAGGCCTTGAGGTCGCTCGCGCAGACGCCGACGGCCGCCACCTCGATCAGCAGCTCATCGGCCGCCGGCGTCGGCACGGGGCGCTCCTCGAGGCGGTAGTCCTCCGGGCCGTGCATGACGACTGCCTGCATGGTGGTCGGGATATCGGTCATCGCGGCACATCTCCTTCGATACGTTCCGGGATCCTCCCGGCTGCGAGCCGGCAGCTCGCCGGGGGCGGGGCCGGCGGGCGAGCACCGAGGGCCGTGTCGGAACCACTGCGGGGCGCCCGTCGGGAACGACCCTAGGGGAGGTGGCGAACATTCGTCAAGCACAAATGTTCCATCCGTGAACAGGCGGCGCGACTCGCCTGCGGCGAACGCATCGGCGCAGGCGGCGTCGACTCGAAACGGCTCTGTGAGCTGCCTCACGTCGCGGTTACTCGAGGCGGCGGGGAGCCACTCCCGGCCCTGTGGATCGCGGAAAGGGGCGTTCGTCGAAGCCCCCGGCAGGGAGCGGGCGAGGCCCGCGGCAGGCGTCAGGAGGGCAGGTCGACCCCGGCCTCGAGGAGCACCGCCTCCGCCGTCGGCACATCCGTGACCAGCGAGGTGAACAGTCCCGTCTTGGCGCCGGCGCGGATCGACGGAGCCTTCTCGCGCCCCGCGGCCAGGGCGATCGTGGAGGGGATCGCGCGCAGTGTCTCCAGCGGGGGTCTGACCAGGAACTCGGAGCCGGGGAAGGTGAGGGTGACACCGTCGGCGTCGAAGAAATGCAGGCAGATATCGCCCGCGGCGTTCTCCAGAGTCGGCTCATGACGCGGCACCACCGAGGTGAGGCTGGTGCGATCGCGGTAGGGGGCGCCGATGCCGACCACCGCGGCGCGAGCGCCGTCCCACAGGTCCACCACGGAGCGGAACCCGGGGTCGGCCTGCAGTGAGGCCCACAGGCTGGGGCTGGTCAGCGCCGGGGCGAAGAGGAAGCGCGGCTGCGCGCCGGTGCGCTCGGCCAGGCGTCGCACGGTCTCGTTGGTCTGGAAGGAGGGATCCGGCTCCTGCTGCCCGCCGACGGTCGGCACGATGAAGGCACCGGGCATCTGCGGCATCCCACCCATCCCCGTGACTGCATAGATCGTCTCGCCCGAGGAGATCAGGACGACCTCCCCCGCGCCGACCTCGAGCTCACCCAGCTCGGCCGCCAACAGGTCCCCGATCCCCCGGAAGCCGCGCTGGACCTGGTCCCCCGGAGCGATGCGCACGGAGGCGATGCCCAGCACCTCTCGCAGCAGAGAAGCGAGCTCGACGAGGTCGACCGTGGGGACGTCGAGCACCTCGAAGCGGACCATCCCGATCCGCCGCGCCTCGGCCAGCAGCTTGCTGACGGAGGGTCGGGAGACGCCGACCCGATCGGCGACCTCTGCCTGGCGGAGCCCGTCGAGGTAGTACGCGGTGGCGGCGCGATGCAGCAGATGCATGTCCATCGAGGTCTCGAGCACGTCGCTCCTCCTCTTCATCGGGGCCGGCCGCTGTGCGGGGATGGCGCGCGACGCACGAGCCCGACCCCGGGGCCCCGAGGCGGCGGCGTCGCTGCAGGGAAGAATCGTTCCGCACTTCTGTTCCCATTGCAAGATTCGAGCTCCCCTCGGGAGAGGGACCCGCGAACCCTGCACCCGGTTCGCGCGCCCGGTCCGCAGTTCCCCGACGACCCCGCCGGTCGATGGCAGGATGGCTCGGCGCGCATCATCCCGGGCGACCCGGCATGCGGCGCACGCCCGGACGCGGAGAGGCGGCCGGAGCGGACGGCGACAACAGGAGACGAGGCACACCATGGCGGAGACTGCGAGCGCGGTGCTCGGCGTCGATGTGGGCACCGCGAGCACCAAGGGGGTGCTGGTCGCCCTGGACGGGACGATCCTGCGCAGCACCGTCCGGGAGCACTCCGTCCAGCGGCCGGCACCGGGGCACGTGGAGATGGATCCCGAGATCTGGTGGTCCGAGTTCGTCTCGATCGCCCAGGAGCTCACTGCGCCCGGGGACGCGACGGTCACCGCCGTCGGGGTCTCGGGGATGGGGCCCTGCGTCGCGCTGACGGATGCCGATGGCGCCCCCGTGCGGCCCGCGATCCTGTACGGCGTCGACACCCGGGCCGAGGAGCAGATCCATCAGCTCACCAATGTGCTCGGGCGCGAGGAGGTCCTCGCCCACTGCGGCGCCCTGCTGACCTCGCAGTCCGCCGGGCCGAAGATCAGCTGGGTCGCACAGAACGAGCCCGCGGCCTACGCCCGGGCCCGCCGGGTGTTCATGCCCGCCTCCTACCTGGCCTTCCGCCTCACCGGCGAGTACGTGATGGACCACATCAGCGCCAGCCAGTCCCCGCCGCTGTACTGCCTGCGTCGGCAGGACTGGCACACCGACTGGGCCGAGCACGTCGCCCCCGGGCTCGAGCTGCCCGCGCTGCGCTGGGCCGGCGAGGCCGCCGGGACCGTCAGCGCGGAGATCACCGACCTGGTGCCGGGCCTCCCGGCCGGCATACCGGTGATCAGCGGGACCATCGACGCCTGGGCGGAGGCGGTCAGCGCCGGCGCCACCCGCCCGGGCGACCTGATGCTGATGTACGGCACCACGACGTTCCTGGTCGCCACGACCGACGAGCCGGTCGCGAGCCGCACCCTGTGGCCCACCTCCGGGCTCACGGAGGGGGCCTTCAGCCTGGCGGGCGGGATGGCGGCCTCCGGTGCCATCACCGGCTGGCTGCGCGACCTGACCGGCGAGGTCGAGTTCACCGACCTGGTCATCGAGGCCGAGCAGAGCGAACCGGGGGCGAACGGCCTGGTGATGCTCCCCTACTTCTCCGGCGAGCGCTCCCCCATCGCCGACCCGTCGGCCCGCGGCGTAGTAGCGGGGCTGACCCTCTCCCACACCCGCGGCGACCTGTACCGCGCCGCGCTCGAGGCCGCCGCCTACGGGGTGCGCCACCACCTCGAGACGCTCGAGGCCGCGGGCCTGCCGATCAGTCGGGTGACAGCGGTCGGAGGCGGGGCGCAGCATGACCTGTGGCCGCAGATCGTCTCCGACGTCACCGGGCTGACGCAGCAGATCCCGCGCAGCACCGTCGGCGCCTCCTACGGCGGGGCACGGCTCGCCGCCGAACTCGCTCACGGCACCGACACCTCCGGATGGAACCCGAGCGACCACCGCTGCATCCCGAACCCCGCGCACCGCGAGCGCTACGACGAGCTCTACCGGCTCTATCGAGAGCTCTACCCCGCCACCCGCGACATCTCCCACGCCCTGGCGCGGCTGCAGCAGGACTGACGCGCGGCCCACCTGGGCCCGAGGGTCCGGCAACGCCCGTCTCCGACGGCGGTTCCGGCGCTCTGGACGGGCCCGGCCCCGCACCGCGTACGGTGGCCCCACCGACGCTTCGTCGTCGGCCGTCCGCATCCCGTGCCGGAACCGGAGGCTCCCATGCTCGCTGATCGCATCACCGACTCGCTCTGTCATCACGCCGAGGGTCCGTACTGGTCCGATACCTGGGGCGGTCTGCGCTGGGTCGACATGCTCGCCGGCGACCTCATGCAGCTGGACCCGGCGGGCGTCGTCCGCCCTGATGCCACCGCCGGCCGGGCCCTGGCCACCGAGGCACCCCAGGGCACCGTGACCCGGATCCCCACGCCCGGTTCGGTGGTCGCCTGCGTACGTCCCGCCGCCGGCGGCGGCGCGGTGCTCGCGCTCGAGAAGGGGTTCGCACTCGAGGACGCCGACGGCTCGATCACCGAGCTCCCCCGCTGTGGGAGGAGGACGTGCGCATGAACGAGGGCGCGATCGCGCCGGACGGCTCGTTTCTGTGCGGCTCGATGGCGTACGACCAGCGCCCCGGCGCCGCCGCGATGTGGCGGCTGCTGCCCGACGGCACCACCACCCGGCTGTTCGGCGACCTCACGATCTCCAACGGTCTCGCCTTCTCGGCCGACGGCGCCCGGGCTTTCTACGTGGACACCCCCACCGGTCGGGTGGACATCTTCGACTGGTCGGATGCAGACGGTCTCATCGGCCGCCGTCCCTTCGCCGATCTCACCGCCGAGGACGGCCATCCCGACGGGCTCTGCCTCGACGCTGCCGGGAACGTGTGGGTGGCGATGCACTCCGGCGGCCAGGTCCTGGGGCTGGATGAGCACGGGAAGGTCGCCGAGCGGGTCTCCGTCGGCGCCCGGCAGGTCACGGCCTGCACCTTCGGCGGCGAGGACCGCGGCACCCTGTTCATCACCACCAGCCGGGAGAACCTCGCCGAGGGCGAGGACCCGGCGGCCGGCTCGCTGTTCGCGGTGCGGCCCGGGGTGCACGGCCCCGAGGACGAGCTGGTGTTCGGCGACTGACCGCGGCCGGCCCGGTCGCCCTCCCGGCCCCTGTAGAGCCGACGAACCCCCTGCGAGCACCGTGATCACGGGCTCGCAGGGGGTTCGTGCAGCAGGGACGGGTCAGGCCGTGGGGCCGGATCCCGTCGCTGCGGCGTTCTCGGCCGAACGGTCTCGGGCTTCGCCGGAGCGGAACGACTCGAGCATGTCGTCGAACTCCTCCATCGCCTTCGCCGGCGGCTGCGGGGTGATCAGGCTGACCACCACGGCGAGCACGAGGCAGACGAGGAAGCCGGGAACGATCTCGTAGAGATGATCCCCGCCGAACAGGCCCCAGGCCACGTCTGGCTCGAGCTTCCCCAGGTGAACGCGACCGCGGCGCCGGCCACCATGCCCACGGCGGCACCGATCGTGGTGAGGCGACGCCAGAACAGGGACAGGATGACGATCGGTCCGAAGGCGGCACCGAAGCCCGCCCAGGCGAAGGCCACCAGACCCAGTACTGAGCTCTCGGGATTCAGCGCCAGAACCAGCGCGATCACGGAGACCACGAGCACGCCGATGCGGCCGCACCACAGGGCGGCCTTAGCGCTGAGCTTGATCCCGACGCCGCCGACCAGGTCCTCGACCAGGGCGGAGCTGGAGACGATCAGCTGCGAGGAGATCGTGGACATGATCGCCGCGAGCACTGCGGCCAGCAGCACGCCGGCGATCAACGGGTGGAACAGGAGCTGGGAGAGGTCCAGGAACACGGACTCCCCGTTCTCGGCATCGGTGAGGATCGCATCCTGGTTCTGCTGGAAGTAGGCCAGGCCCGCGAGCGCCGTGAACACGGCACCGATGACGCACAGGATCATCCAGCTCATGCCCACCACCAGGCCGTACTTCGCGTCGCGCGAGGAGCGCAGGGCCATGAAGCGCACGATGATGTGGGGCTGGCCGAAGTAGCCCAGGCCCCAGGCGAGCGAGGAGATGATGCCGACGGCAGTAGCGCCGGAGGTCATCGAACCGAAGTCCGCGTTGACCTCGCGCACGGACGCGAACATCGCGGCCGGGCCGCCGACCACGAACATCGCCGTGACCGGCACCACGATGAGCGAGACCAGCATGATCAGGCCCTGGACGACGTCGGTGTAGCTGGCGCCGAGGAACCCGCCGAACAGCGTGTACAGGATCGTCACACAGCCCACCACGAGCATGCCGGTGACGTACGGGCCGCCGAACATCGACTGGAAGAAAACGCCGCCGGCGACCATGCCGGAGGAGACGTAGAAGGTGAAGAACAGCAGGATGATCACACCCGCGGCGATGCGCAGGATGTTCGTGCGGTCATGCAGACGGTTGCCGAAGAAGCTCGGCACGGTGATCGAGTTGCTGGCGATCTGCGTGTACTGACGCAGCCGCGGCGCGACGAAGTACCAGTTCAGGCCGGCGCCTATGACGAGGCCGACGGCGATCCACGCCTCGACCAGACCGCCCATGTACAGCGCGCCGGGCAGCCCCAGCAACAGCCAGCCCGACATGTCGGACGCACCGGCGGAGAGCGCGGCGGTGAACGGGTGCAGCTGACGCCCGCCGAGCATGTAGTCCTCGCCGTCGGTGGTCTTGCGGAAGGCGTAGATGCCGATTCCGACCATGACAGCGAAATAGATGACCAAGGCGATGACCTTGAAGACGAGATCCATGAGGGGGCTCCGATCTCAGGGGGAAGTGGGGGAAGAGAGACGTGAGGGGATGGAAGGGACAGGAGGAAGGGACGTAGAAGGGACGAGGTCGCGACATCGCGCGAGAGGCACCGGACCTCGGGAGGGCCCCGCAGAGCAGACACGCGACGACCCTGGACGGACGACGGCGGCCGAGAGGGTCACCGACGGGGCACCCGAGGGCGCCCGGGGACCAGGGTGGGTCCGACCTTACGCCTCAGTGCCGCCGATCACAGGGCTCTTCGCGGTCTTGTTGCCGGACGGTGACATCAGTCGTGATGATCCGCACCCGTCCGCTGACGCGCACGAGGCCCCGCAGAAGCTTGTCCCATTTGTCCGAAATGGCGGTTGACCTCCGATGATGTCGGATGGCCGCCGATGCACGTCCGGCGATCGCGCACTGACGCCCGGCGGCAGCGCCGGATCCATGGTGACCACAACGTTATGTGCGCGTGAGAACCATTTCTGGCTCTCACGCGCACATGACTGAGGAGTAACCGGCTGAATCAGTCTCAGCGCTCGCTGACCTCCCCCCGCAGGCGCTGCGCCGCCGGCTCGTCCCTCGCCGACCGCTCCGCACCCGCAGTTCGTCGATCACACCCAGCACACCTCGCTGATCTCCTCCCACGGGCGCTGCGCCGCCGGCTCGTCCTTCGCCGACCGCTCCGCACCCGCAGTTCGTCGATCACACCCAGCACACCTCGCTGATCTCCTCCCACGGGCGCTGCGCCGCCGGCTCGTCCCTCGCCGACCGCTCCGCACCCGCAGTTCGTCGATCAGCCGTACAGCGCCTCGGTATCGTCGTCGACCCAGTCCAGGGTGCGCTCGACGGCCTTGCGCCACAGCCGCATGTAGCGGTCGCGGGTCTCCTCGTCCATCGCGGGCTCCCAGCGCTTGTCCTCCGCCCAGTTGTCGATGACGTCCTGCTCGCCGTCCCAGAAGCCCACCGCGATGCCGGCCGCGTAGGCGGCGCCGAGGGCGGTGGTCTCGATGACCTTGGGCCGCACCACCGGCACGCCGAGGATGTCGGCCTGGAACTGCATGAGCGTCTCGTTCATGACCATGCCGCCGTCGACCTTGAGCTCGGTGAGCTTCACGCCTTCGCTCTCGGCATCGGCGATCGCCGCGTCCAGCACCTCACGGGACTGGAAGGCCGTGGCCTCCAGCACCGCACGGGCGATGTGCGATTTGTTGTGGAAGCGGGTCATGCCCACCATCGCGCCGCGGGCGTCGGCGCGCCAGTGCGGGGCGAACAGGCCCGAGAAGGCCGGGACGATGAACAGGCCGCCGTTGTCGTCGACCTCCTTGGCGAGGGTCTCGATCTCCGGGGCGTCCTTGATGAGCCCGAGGTTGTCTCGCACCCACTGCACCAGCGAGCCGGTCACCGCGACCGAGCCCTCGAGGGCGTAGACCGCCTTCTGGTCACCGATCTTGTAGGCGACGGTGGTGAGCAGCCCGTTCTCGCTGTGCACCAGGTCCTCACCGGTGTTGACCAGCATGAAGTTGCCGGTGCCGTAGGTGTTCTTGCCCATGCCGATCTCGAAGCAGGCCTGGCCGAAGGTGGCGGCCTGCTGGTCGCCGAGGATGCCGGCGATCGGGGTGTCGATGAGCAGGTCGTTCTTGCGGCCCTTGGCGTACACCTCGGAGGAGGAGCGGATCTCCGGCAGCATCGACAGCGGGACGGTCATGTCCTTGGCGATGTCCTCGTTCCAGTCGAGGGTGTCGATGTTCATGAGCATCGTGCGCGAGGCGTTGGTGACGTCGGTGACGTGGACGCCGCCGTTCGTGCCGCCGGTCAGGTTCCACAGCAGCCAGGAGTCGGTGTTGCCGAACAGCAGGTCGCCGGCCTCCGCCCGCTCGCGCACGCCGTCGACGTTGTCCAGGATCCACTTGATCTTCGGGCCGGAGAAGTAGGTCGCCAGCGGCAGCCCCACTCGCTCCTTGTACTTGTCCGCACCCTCGTCGCCCCGAGGGCGTCGCAGATCTTCTGGGTGCGGGTGTCCTGCCAGACGATGGCGTTGTGGACCGGCTCGCCGGTGTTCTTGTCCCACACCACCGTGGTCTCGCGCTGGTTGGTGATGCCGACGGCGGCGAGCTGGTGGCGGTTGATGTCTGCGCCGGTGAGGGCCTCACCGACCACGGAGCGGGTGTTGCGCCAGATCTCCAGGGCGTCGTGCTCGACCCATCCAGACTTCGGGAAGATCTGCTCGTGCTCCTTCTGGCCGGTGGAGACGATCTGCCCGCCGTGGTCGAAGACGATCGCGCGGGTGGAGGTGGTGCCCTGGTCGATCGAGAGGATGTACTGCTGCTGGTCTGTCATCGGAACTCCTTCGTGATGATGAACTGGATGCGGGGGTACGTGACGATGGTCTCAGAATGCCGCGGAGACGAGGCCGCCGAGGGCACCGCCGATCAGCGGGCCGACGACCGGGACCCAGGAGTACCCCCAGTCGCTGCCGCCCTTGTTCGGGATCGGCAGGAGGGCGTGCGCGATGCGCGGACCGAGGTCACGAGCGGGGTTGATGGCGTAGCCGGTGGGCCCGCCGAGGGAGGCGCCGATCGAGAGCACCAGGAGCGAGACCGCCAGCGGTCCGAGCTCGTGGGGCGTGCGGCCGAACATGACGATGATGAACACCAGCACGAAGGTCGCGATGATCTCGGTGACCAGGTTCCAGCCGCGGTGGCGGATCTCCGGACCGGTGGAGAAGGTGCCGAGGATGGTGCCGGCGTCCTTCTCCTGGTCGTAATGGTTCTTGTAGGCCAGCCAGGCGAGCACGGCGCCGAGGAAGGCACCGATCATCTGGGCGGCGAAGTAGGCGATGGTGTGGCCGAAGGTGACGGCGATGCCGGGGGCGTACTCCGAGGCACCGTTGGCCAGCAGGCCGATGGTGACCGCCGGGTTGATGTGCGCGCCGGTCTTGTAGGCCGTCCACACGCCGGCGAAGACCGCGAGGCCCCAGCCGAAGTTGATCAGCAGCCAGCCGCCGCCGTTGCCCTTGGTCTTGCCGAGGATCACGTTGGCGACGACGCCGCCGCCGAGCAGGGTCAGCATCGCCGTGCCGGCGATCTCATACAGGAAAATGGTTGCCATGGGGCCTCCTCGTCGAGCGGTCCCGCATCCGTGCGGGACCGGTGGCATCCGGGGATGGGTGCGGACCTCGTCCGCAGTCGTCCCGCAGGCGGTCGCCTGCAGGGTGATGCGACACCCGCTCCGACCGCGTCACGGCCGGGGCGGGCGTTCGATCAGTTCTGGGCGGGCACCTCCGGTGCGCTCGCGATCCGGGCCGCGGCCGCGGAATCCGAGGTCGTGGCCTCGCCGGCCAGTCGCGCCTCGATGAAGGCGCGGTACGTCTCGACCTCGCGCTGGGCGGTGCTCCCGTCCCAGCCGAGCTCGGGGCGAGCAGCGCGGCGATCTCGTCGGCCGCGGCGACTCCGCGGTCGCGGGTCTCGTAGTCCAGGCGGGTGCGGCGCTCGAGCACGTCGGACAGATGCCGGGCGCCCTCCGCCCGCACCGCGTACAGCACCTCGGCGCGCAGGTAGCGCGGCGCATGCTCGAGCGGTGCGGCGAGATCCGGGTCCTCGTCGATCAGGGCGAGCACGTCGCTCAGCAGCGCTCCGTAGCGGTAGAGCAGGCGGTCCATGCGGATCTCGTCGAAGCCGTAGCGACGGCCGATCTCCTGCTTGTCGCGCACCAGGGTGAGATGCCCCTGGGCGCCGATCACCGGGATCGAGCGGGTCAGGCTGGGACGGCCGGGCTGGGAGTCCTTGATCGCGAAGTCGACGACGTCCTCGGCCATCACCCGGTAGGTGGTGTACTTGCCGCCTGCGATCGCGGTCAGGCCGGGCTCGATCTCCATCACGGTGTGCTCGCGCGAGACCTTCGTCGAGCCGCCGTCCTTGCCGCTCTTCTTCACGGGCTGCAGCAGCGGGCGCAGCCCGGAGTAGACGCCGATGACGTCCTCGCGGTGGAGGTCCTCCTGCAGCACCTCGTTGGCGTGCTCGATCACGTACTCGATGTCGTCATCGGTCGCGCCGACGTCGCGCGGGTCCTGGGTCCAGGGGGTGTCGGTGGTGCCGATCACCCAGTACTCGTCCCAGGGGATGATGAACAGGACCGACTTCTCGGTCTGGGTGATGATGCCGGTGTCCGGCACCGCCGGGATCCGCTCACGGGCGATGGTGATGTGGATCCCCTTGGAGGCGAGCACCTCGAGCCCGGCATCCGCCCCGGCCAGCTCCTGCTGGTCCTGGGTCCAGACGCCGCCGGCGAGGATCGTCTGGCGGGCATGGATGTCGAACTCCTCGCCGGTCTCCTCGTCGCGCACCCGCGCCCCGATGACGCGCCCGCCCTCGTGGAGGTAGTCGACGACGGTGGTGTAGTTCGCGACCGCGGCATCGCGCTCCGCAGCGGAGCGCACCAGCATCATCACGAAGCGGGCATCGTCCACCTGGGCGTCGTAGTACTCCAGGGCGCCGACGGCCTTCTCGCCGTCGAGCCCCGGGAAGACCTCGAGCATCTTGCCGTGGAGGAGGTGGCGGTGCATGGGCACGGCGCGTTTGCGGCCCACGGACTGCATCGCGTCGTAGAGCATCACACCGGAGCCGATGAAGGCGCGGTCCACCACCTTCTTGAAGAAGGGGAAGACGAACTTGATCGGCTTCACCAGGTGCGGAGCGGTGTGGGTCAGCAGCAGATCACGCTCGCGCAGCGCCTCGGCGACCAGCGAGAAGTCGAGCATCTGCAGGTAGCGCAGGCCGCCGTGCATCAGCTTGGAGGAGCGCGAGGAGGTCCCCGAGGCCCAGTCGTGGGTCTCGACGAGGCCGACGGAGAGACCGCGGGTGGTGGCGTCGAAGGCGGCACCGGCGCCGTTCACGCCGCCGCCGACGACGAGCACGTCCAGGGGTTCCTCCGCCGTGGCGGCGCGGAGACGGGACAGATGCTCCGCCCGACCCGCCGGGGTGAGTGCAGACCGCTGCTGATCGGACACCTGGCTGCTCCTTCGCATCGTTACCTTCGGTTCGCGTCCTCGTCGTCACGAGCTCTTGGGAGCCGCTCTCCGACCGAACGTGGTGTTCGCCATAGTGGGACGATCGTGCATCCGGCCGCAAGTCGGATGCACGAACGTGCAAGACTGGTGGCCATGACTCGTGAATCCCGGCTCGAAGGCCTCTATGCGGTTGCACGGATGTACTACGGCGAGGAACGGACGATGGAATCCATCGCCGGCGAGCTGCGCGTCTCCCGCTCGACGGTCTCGCGGATGCTGCGGGACGCCCGC
Source organism: Brachybacterium avium (assembly GCF_002216795.1). Lineage (NCBI taxonomy): Bacteria > Bacillati > Actinomycetota > Actinomycetes > Micrococcales > Dermabacteraceae > Brachybacterium > Brachybacterium avium. Next base: position 1,624,547 of record NZ_CP022316.1, read on the forward strand.
GAGGCCGAGCTGGTGACGATCTCCCTGCGCCCGCCGGAGGCGCAACGGGTCGAGGAGCTGGCCCGTCTCATCTCCCGGCAGTACGGGGTGCAGGTGCAGGTGGTGCCCGCCGTCCCCGGAGACGACCAGCGCGAACGCCTCCGGACGGTCACCGAGGCCGGCGGCGCCCTGCTCGATGAGATGCTCGAGCCCGGCACCACGCTCGGCATCGCCTGGGGCACCACCATGGCGGCACTGCTCGGCGCGGTCCGTTCCCGACCGGTGCCCGGGCTGCGGATCGTGCAGCTCAACGGCGCCATCAACACCGAGGGCTCGGGCCTGACCTACATCGCCACGGTGCTCGCCCGCGCCGCCACCCGGTGGGACGCGACCGTGCACCAGTTCCCGGTGCCGGCCTTCTTCGACTACCCCGCCACCCGGGAGGCAATGTGGCGCGAGCGCTCGGTGCAGCGCGTGCTGGCCACGCAGCGCGAGGCCACCGTCGCCGTCTTCAGCGTCGGCGCCTTCGACGCGGAGGTCCCCAGCCACGTCTACACCCACAACTACCTGACCCGTGAGGATCTGAGCTCCCTGCGGGCAGACGGCGCGGTGGGCGACGTCTGCACGGTGTTCCTGCGGGCTGACGGCACCTACCGCGACATCGCGATGAACCAGCGCGGCTCCGGCACCGCCCCGGACCGCCTGCTGCGGATCCCCCGACGCCTGCTGGTGGCCTCGGGCTCCCGCAAGGCACTCCCGCTGCGAGCGGCCCTGCGGGCCGGCGTGGCGACCGACCTGGTGGTCGATGAGGTCACAGCCCGGAGCCTGGTCGCGCTGCGCTGACCCCGCCACACCAGACCAGACCCCACCGCACCGCACCGCACCGGATCACGCCGGATCACGCCGGATCACGCCGGATCACGCCCGACCCGACCACACTGCGCCGCACCGGATCGTCAGGTTCCGTTCCATTTCGCTGCCAGATCTGGAACGAATCCTGACAATCCCTGCCGCCCGAGCCGCGCACGGTCAAGTCACGGGTCGCGCACCGGCCGGGACGCGCATCCCCGGGGCGACCCGGTCGAGCGGGCGCGCGGCCTGCGCAACCCGCGCTCCACGCAGCCTCAGCCGTTCCGGTGCGCCGCCGGGAACACGACCCGGAACGTCTCGCAGACCACCGGCATGTCCGGGGCGAAGCCCCGGGCGGAATGCTCACCCCAGAACTGCTCATGGATGCGACGCCAGGACCGGAGAGTCCTGTCGCCCTCGCCCTCAGCACGCGCATGATCCGCCCCGACCTGGTCGAAGGGCACGATCTGGATCGAGGTCACCTCGAGCACGGCCCGTGGACGGCCCGCCCCGTCGAGGATGATCGAGAGATCACCGGCGGCAGGGAGCGGATCGCCATCCTCCTCGTAGTCACCGAGGGACGACGCGGTCGCCGTCTTCGTTCCCGCGAGCACCAGGGCGAGCAGCTCGTCAGCATGTGCAGGTGTAGCCCCGAAAGCCCAGGCCTCGGGGACGGCGGTCGGCAGATCGGGGACTTCGCGGCGGACATCGGACCAGAAGCTGGCGCACTCAGCAGTGTTCACCATCGGAGGCTACCCGCTGGGTGATCGCGCACGGCGCCGTGACGGCAGCGATGGCAGTGAAGGAAGCGACCGTCCTCCCCGGCGCCCCGTGACGCCGCACCCCGATCTCGAGGCGCGCCCGCTCACGATGGCTGCCCGTCCAGGCGGAGGGAGGGCTGGTCCGCCGCGAGTCGCCGCGCCGCACGTCGCACGCGCCGCTCGGTCGGGACTCGGAGACCGCGCTCCCCCGCCGATCGCTGCAGTCGCAGGAGCATCCGCAGGGGTTGGCGCAGGTCGCCTCCGTGGGACCGCGCCAGGGTCCAGCCCTGCGCGGCGAGCTCGTCCCGACGGGTCTCGTCCTCGCGCCATTGCTCCTTCGTCGTACGGTGGCCATCCCCGTCGTATTCGAGGCCGAACCTGATGGATGCCCAGGCGAGGTCGACGTACCGGATCTTTCCCGTGCGGGGGTCCTCTACCGGGAGGTTCGGTTCCGGTTCCGGGAAGCCGGCGTCCATCAGCATCAGGCGCATCACGGACTCGCCCGGGGAGCGCACGCCCTCCCGCGCCAGCTCGAGCGCTCGCCGGATACGCGCGGTCCCGGCCGCACCCCGTCGGGCTTCGACCTCAGCCCGCAGGGACTCGAGGGTCTCTCCGGGATGGACGGCGTCCGGGCTGATCACCGCCTCGACAGCGGCGACCACGTCCCAGAGAGGGAGCAACGTCGCCAGCTCCCGCAGCGTCTCCGCCTGCGAGGAGACGAGGAGCCTGCCCCGTCGCGCAGTGGCTGCCTCCGGATGTCTGTGCACGATCACCCCTCGGCCGACGCTCGAGCTCGCCCCTGGGAGGACCCGGCAGTGGAGCAGCGGCAGCGACGCCCCGCTACCGAGCGCGGATCCCGGCCGCACGGACGGGATGAGCGGGTCCTCGGCTCCGCCCTCGGGCTCCGGTTGGCGGAGCATCCCCACACCGTCCTCGAGCCGCCAGGGAAGGGGTATGCCCCACAGCAGCGCGGCCGTCGTGTGGCTGAGCACGGATCCTGGGCGTACCGAGTTCTGCAGGGCCCACGCCAGCCCGTTGAACGATGCCGGGTGGTCGGTGAGCGTCAGGTAGCCGGGGAAGGCGGTGATGAACCGGCCCGAGGCGAGGTCCCTCGGGTGCAGGCCGAGGCTGATCCACTCCGAGCGATGGAGCAGCGCACCGTGGAAGCGCGTGAGATCTCGAGCCATGGGCCGACGGTAGGCGCACGCAAGGATCAGCGAGCCGCGCCTCTGGCGCCGGTGGACCAGCAGGTCTTGTGGAGGAACGGTTCCCGGCGTCCGCCCGACCGCCAGCCCGCACGGAGGATTGTCAGCTTCTGAGCCACATCAATGCCCGCATCGGTACAGATCCTGACAATCCGCGCCTCGGCGACGCGCCGACCCCGCTGCGAGGCACGCCGCGGCCGCACTGCGCCCCCCCGACCATGCCTCCGCCGCGTCGCGGCCCACGCGCCGGCCACGCGCGGCCCACCCGCAGCCCACCCGCGGCCCGCGGCGAGGCCCGTGCCCGGCACGGTCAGCCCTCGGCCGCAGCCAGGTCCAGCCGCTCGGGATGGGTGTACACATTCATACGGCCGTCGCCGTCCTCGGCCGTGCGGGTGAAGCCGATGAGGGTCTGCCCGAACTCCTCGGCCGTCTCCACGGCCAGGGAGCTCGCCGCGGAGACGCAGGCCAGCAGCGGGATTCCGGCCATGCATGCTTTCTGGGCGATCTCGAAGCTGGCGCGGGAGGAGACCAGCAGGAAGCAGTCGCGCAGCGGGAGCCGATCCTCGAGCAGGGCCCAGCCGATCACCTTGTCGACGGCGTTGTGCCGCCCCACGTCCTCGCGCACCACCAGCAGCTCCCCCGTGAGGTCCACGAGCGCTGCGGCATGCACGCCGCCGGTGCGGGCGAACACCGCCTGCTGCCGGTCGAGACCGCGGGCTGCGGCCAGGATCGTGCGCGGGTCCACCTGCCAGTCGTGCTCCAGGACGAAGCGGGACCTCTTCCGCACCGCGTCGATGCTCTCGGCCCCGCACACCCCGCAGGCCGAGCCGGCGGAGAAGTTCCTGCCCGCCAGTGGCAGCAGCTGCGGGCGGGAGGTCGTGAAGTCCATGACGTTGTAGGTGTTCTGCGCGAAGCCGGTCCCGTCATCGATCACGGCTCCGTCGCAGTAGCGGGCCTCGCGGATGTCCTCGCGATGGGCGATCAGGCCCTCCCCGTGCAGGAAGCCGTGGATGAGCTCGACGTCGTGGCCGGGGGTACGCATGGTCAGCGAGAGCTGCTGCCCGTTCAGGCGGATGTCCAGCGGTTCCTCGACGGCGACGTGGTCGCCCCTGCGCCCCGCATACAGCCTGCCCTCACGCACCCGGACGGTGCGGATCCGTGTCGCCTCGGTGACCCTGCCCATCCCCCGAGGATAACCTCCTCACCTGCGACGCGGCCGGAGCCGCCGGGCATCTCCGGCATGTGCCCGGCTCGCCCAGAGCGCGAGGGTCACCCGCGGCCGGTCACCGGCCCTCGGCGAGGGTGCGCGCCACCCCGAGCTGCTGCTCCCAGCCGCGGTAGTTCTCCTCGTAGTTGCGTCGGCGCACCGCGTCGTCGAGCCCCAGCTTCGCGAAGCCCCGCTCCCGCACGGTGAGCCGCACCAGGTTGCGCTTCGCGGTCCCGGCGGGGTCGATGATGAACTCGACGGTGTTGTTCGGGGCATCGGAGATCTCGCCCAGGCCTCCGCCCAGCCAGCGGAACCGGACCCGATACGGCGCCTCGCGGACCTCGACCGCGATCTGGAAGCTGCCGTGCACCGGGTCGACCACCTGGGTGACCGCGCCCTGCCGGGTGATGGTGTGCTCGCGGTACTCGCCGTCGTTGATGAACCAGCCCGGTTCGCTGATGATCGCGAAGACCCTCTCGGCGGTGGCGTGGATCAGCGCGCTGCGCACGATCTCGTCGGGGACGGGACGGTCAGCGGGGAGAACGGATGCATCGGCCATGTCTGAGCTCCTCGGGGTCGGGCTGCGGCCTCATCGCCGCCTCGAGGGAATCCTGACAGACTTCGGGCATCCGGGCGAACGCGCGCCGAATGCGCGGCTCGCCACTGTGGCCTGCCCTGAGGAGTCCCCATGACCCGCCAGCTCATCGTCACCGAGTTCCTCACCCTCGACGGCGTGATGGAGGCACCCGGCGGCGGGGACCACCCGCAGGCCGGATGGACGTTCCAGGGCCTCGAGTTCGTGCCCGAGGCCTACGAGATCAAGGGCACCGAGCAGCAGGAGGCGGGGGCGCTGCTGCTGGGCCGGGCGACCTTCGAGGAGTTCGCCCCGGTCTGGCCGGGGATGGACGAGGAGTTCCGGCTCTACAACCGCATGCCCAAGCACATCGTCTCCACGACGCTCTCCGCCGAGCAGGTCGCGGGGCGGGCTGGGAGAACTGCCAGCTGCTGCGCAGCCTGGACGAGGTGCGCGCGCTCAAGGAGTCCGCGGGCGGGCCGCTGCTGGTGCACGGCTCGGCCCGGCTCGTGCAGTCGCTGGTCGCCGCGGATCTGGTGGATCGCTATCACCTGCTCACGTTCCCGGTCCTGCTCGGCGCCGGAAAGCGGCTGTTCGCGGCCGACGCCCCGGCGCAGCGCCTGGAGCTGGTGCGCTCCGCAGACTTCTCCAACGGTGTGCGCATGGCCGTCTACGACGTCCGGCGGGACTCAGCTCCGGCCGACGCCCCAGCCCCGGCCGACGTCTGAGGTCCGGCGGGCGCCCCGCCGTAGGCCGACGCCCCGGCCCCGGCCGACGCTCGAGAGCGCCGTGCCGGGGACGGAAATCTGATCAGGGCTTGGTGACCGCCGCGGCGAGCAGGTTCAACGACTGCTCGAGGTCCTCCTGCGGGATCATCGGGAAGCCGACGTGCTCCAGCAGCTTCGGATCGGTGACCTTGGACCAGTCGTAGGTCAAGGACACCTCGGTGGAGCCCGCGCCCTGGGGCTTGAGCTCGTAGAGCCACTCCCAGCCCAGCGGCTCGGTCGGCGCGGTGCCGTCCTCCGCCTCGTTGCCCGGCTGCCAGCCGATCATCTTGTTCTCGTCGTAGGCGGTGACGAAGTTGTGGGTGCGGTAGTCGTCGCCCCTGCCCTCGTGATGCATGTTCATCACGAACTTCTCGCCGACCTTGTCGATGCGCTCGGTGTCGTCGGAGTTGCGCACCATGCCGGAGCCGTCGAACTCGTGGTGCCGGGCCGGCAGCGTGAGCAGGTCGAAGATGTCCTTCGCGGGGACGTCGACGGTACGGGTGACGGTCAGGTGGGTCTGATTGCTGTTCATGCTCCCCACCCTGCCGCGCCAGCGGCGAGATGTCACCCGCAGCTCGACCGACCGGTCACCGCTGCTGGTCACAGCGGCCGGCCGGCCCGGATCGCCCGGGCCGACCGCCCCGGGTCAGCGAGGCTCGGCGGTCCCGGTCACAGCAGGCCCTTCTCGGTCAGCCAGCCCTCGGCGATGTCCGCGCTGCTGGCCTGGTCCACGACGCTCTGGCGGTTCAGCTCGACCAGGTCGTCGGCGCTGAGCTGGGCGATGACGCCCTCGATCGCTGCGACGGCGGTCTCGTCGATCTTCTCCGAGACCACGGGCACGACGTTCTGCGGGAGGATCATCGACTCCGGGTCCTCGAGCACCACCAGATCGTTCTCGGCGATGGCGGGGTCGGCGGTGTAGATGTCCGCGAGCTGCACGTCGCCGTCGAGGAGGGCCTGCACGGTGAGCGGGCCGCCGGAGTCCTCGACGGGCACCACGGTCACGTCCACGCCGTAGATCTCCTTCGCCCCCTCGGGGCCGTAGGGACGCACATCGAACTCGCTGTTCGCGGCGATCTTCAGGGCCTCGTCGACATCGGCCAGATCCCCGATCGCGGCCAGCGAGTGGGTGGAGGCGAAATCGGAGGTGGTGGTGTAGGAGTCCTGGTCGGAGGCCTCGGCGAAGTCGAGCACCCGCAGCCCCTCGGGCAGGGCCTCGTCGAGCGCGCTGTGGATCTCCTCGGGGCTGGCGGAGGGGGCGTCGGCGTCGTAGTACTGGAGGAGGTTGCCGAGGTACTCGGGCAGCAGGTCCAGCGAGCCGCTCTCGAGCTCGGGCATGTACACCTCGCGCTGACCGATCTGGTACTGCCGGTCCACGGTGAATCCCTCGGCCTCGAGGGCCTGGGCGAACAGCTCGGCGATGATCTCGTTGGAGTAATAGGCCTGGGAGCCGATGGCGAGGGTGCCGGCACCGGAGCCGCCGTCGGAGGCACCGCCGCCCTCCTCGCCGCCCTCCTCGAAGGGATCGGAGCTGCCGCAGGCCGCGGCGCCGAGAGCGAGGGAGCCGGCGCCGAACACGCCGAGCAGGTGGCGGCGGGTGCTGTGAATGGTCATAGGAGGTCTCCTGAAGTGCGAGGGGTGGAGGGGGCGCGGGTCATGAGGCTCGCGCCCCGCGCGGTGTGGACAGTCGCTGCGCGAGCAGCAGGGTCAGGTCCAGGACCAGGGCGAGTGCGATCACCAGCAGTGAGCCGGCGATCATCTGCGGGTAGTTCTGGGAGCCCAGTCCCTGGAAGATGAATCGGCCCAGTCCGCCGCTGCCGACGTAGGCGGCGAGCATGGCGGTGGCCACCACCTGGACGGTCGCCCCGCGGAATCCGCCGACCAGCAGCGGCATGCCCAGCGGGATCTCCACCCGGGTGAGGATCTGCCACTCGGTCATGCCCTGGGCGCGGGCGGCATCGACGGTCGCGGGATCTGCGGATTCGACGGCGGAGTAGGCGCCGGCCAGCAGGGACGGGATCGCGAGGATCACGAAGGACAGCAGCGGGGCGGTGAGGCCGATGCCCACCAGCAGCGCGAACAGGGTCACCAGGCCCAGGGTCGGCAGGGCGCGGGCGGCGCCGGCCGCCGCGACGGCGACGGTCTTGAAGCGGCCCGTATGGCCGACGTACAGGCCGAGGGGCACGGCCAGCAGCGCCGCGACCAGCACGCCGAGGGCGGTGTAGCCGAGGTGCTCGAGGGTGCGCAGCGGGATGCCGTCGGGGCCCGTCCAGTGCGTGGCATCGCCGAGCCAGCGCAGTGAGCCGAGGAAGGGGCTGTCGGTCATGGCGTGCCCACCCCCTGCCGACGGGCCCAGGGCATCACCGCGCGGCCCAGCAGCACCAGCAGGGTGTCGGTGAGCAGGGCGAGCACCACGGTCGCGACGATCCCGGCGGCGATCTCGGCGAGGATCCCGCGCCGCACCCCGTCCACGAACAGCATGCCCAGGCTGGGAACGCCGAGCACGCCGCCGACGGTGACCAGCGAGATGGTGCTCACCGCGACCACTCGCACCCCGGCCAGCAGCACGGGCCCGGCCAGGGGGAGCTCGACCTGGAAGAAGCGCGCCCGGGGCGCGTAGCCCTGGGCGGTGGCGGAGCCGAGCACGTCACGGCTGACGGAGCGGAAGGCGTCGGCGGCGGCGGGGACCATGAGCGCGAGCCCGTACAGCGACAGCGCGACCGCGATGTTCAGCGGGCTGCGCACGCCGGTGCCGATCAGGCCCGGCAGCAGCACGAACAGCGGCAGCGAGGGGATCGCGTACATCAGCGAGGAGGTGGTGGTGACCGAGGTGCGCAGCCAGCCGCGGGAGTTGGCGAGCTTGGCCAGCGGGAGCGAGAGCAGGAAGGCCACCAGGATCGGGGGCAGCGCCTGCAGCAGGTGGGCGCCGGTGTACCCGGCGATGACGTCGAGGTTCTCGAGCACCCAGGTCACGAGGACCCCTGCTGTGTCACAGCGTCGGCTGCGTCGGCAGGTCGGTCGTCGCCCGCGGCGAGCACGCCGGCCGGCCGCCCGTCGGCGTCGACCACCACATCGCGGCCGTCGACCCGTTCGACGTGCAGGGTGCGCGCTCCGCGGTCCGCACCGACGAAGCTGGCCACGAAGTCATCGGCCGGGTCGGCGAGGATCTCCTGCGGGGTGCCGACCTGCGCGATGATCCCGCCGGGTCGGAGGATCACCACCCGGTCGCCGAGCAGGAACGCCTCGTCGATGTCGTGGGTGACGAACACGATCGTCTTGCGCAGGTCGCGCTGCAGGTGCTGCAGCTCCTGCTGGAGCTCACGGCGCACGATCGGATCCACCGCGCCGAAGGGTTCGTCCATCAGCAGGATGTTGGGATCGGCGGCGAGGCCGCGAGCCACCCCGACGCGCTGCTGCTGACCGCCGGAGAGCTGGGAGGGATAGCGCCCGGCGAGCGCGGCGTCCAGGCCGACGATCTCCATCAGTTCGTGGGCGCGGGCGCGGGCCTCGCGCTTGGTGGTGCCGCGCAGCACGGGCACGGTGGTGATGTTGTCCAGCACGGTGCGGTGCGGGAGGAGGCCGGAGGCCTGCATGACGTAGCCGATGCTGCGGCGCAGCTGCACCGGGTCCAGCGCCGCCACGTCGTCGCCGTCGATGTGGACGCGTCCGGAGGTGGGGGCGACCATGCGGTTGATCATCCGCATCAGCGTGGTCTTGCCGGAGCCGGAGGTGCCGACCAGCACCACGGATTCGTGGGAGGCGATCTCGAGGCTGAAGTCCTGCACCGCGAGCGTGCCGCCCGGGTACTCCTTGCGCACGTTCTCGAATCCGATCACGGGGCCTCCCAGCGGGGTCGGTCCGACGAGCGATCACTGCCGGGGCTCCACCCTATCCAGACCGCCGCCCCGATGGACGCTGCCACGGCCCGCGGATCAGCCGGTCCGCGCCCGGTGCGGGGCGTCGGCCCGACCGGGCCGGGCTCAGGCGGGGAGCTCCGCCAGCCGGGGCCGCAGCGTCACGCCCAGGTCGCTGCGGCCCACCACCAGCGCCTGCCCCTCCCCCACCTCGAGGTATGCCGTCTGCGGGATGCCGGTCGAGGCGACGATGACCCGGTCCGCGTCGATCCGGTAGCGCAGCGAGTAGTTGTCGGCGGTGTGGTGGGGGCGGGCCTGTGCCGGATCGGACTGCTGATAGGCGACCAACAGGTCGGGGGTCATGTACAGGCAGTTCAGCGCCTCCGGCACCCGGGTGCCGTACTCCAGGCTCAGCGCGGTGAGCTCCGCAGCGGCACGCTGCACGGCGGTCGCCGCATCGGTGTCCCGGGCGTGCAGCTCGATGAGGGAGAAGAAGAGCTCGGAATCGGTGGTGCCCTCCGGGGTGCGGCCGCCCCGGGCGAGCACGGCCTCGCGCAGCCCGGGCGGCAGGTCGAACTGGCCGTTATGGGCGAAGACTGTCTCCCCCTCGCGGAAGGGGTGGGTGTTGGCGATCTGCAGCGGCGAGCCGGGGCTCGCCTTGCGCAGGTGGATCAGCATCAGCGGGCCGGTCGCCGCATGCACCGCCGCGCGATAGGCGGTCGACTCCCGGGCCACGTCCAGGCGGCGGCGGATCTGCGGACTGCGCGGATTGCCGAGCGCCCCAACGGACCCGCCGGCTCCCGGCCGAGACTGCTCGCCGTCATCCGTCTGGAACCAGGCCACCCCCAGCCGTCGCCGTGCACTTCGGACTGGGCGGTGAACGGCTCGATCTCCTCGGCCACGGCCTGGTCCAGGGAGATGGATTCACGGGAGACGACGCCGAGCAGGCGGCACATGGGCAGGACCAGCTTTCATGGAGAAGCGGAAGTGGAGGGGCGCAGACGCGCCGTGACGGGCGCGGTTCAGCTCGCCGCGGCGCGGGCCTTCATCCGCGCATCGAGCGAGAGCGCGATGCGGGTGAGCAGGAGGTTGATGACGATGTAGATGACAGAGACGACGAGATAGGTCTGCACCAGGTAACGGGTGATGGAGACCAGCGTCTTGCCCTGGAACTGCAGCTCGTTGTAGCTGACCACATAGCCGAGGGTGGAGTCCTTCAACAGGGTGACCAGGGCGAGGATCAGGCTGGGCAGCACCAGACGCACCGCCTGCGGCAGCACCACGTACACCAGCGAGTCGCGGCGGCTGAGGCCGATCGCGTCGGCGGCCTCGTGCTGACCGATGTCGACGGCCCTGATGCCGGCGCGGAACACCTCGGCAGTGGTCGCGCTGGAGACCAGGATCATCGGGATCACCAGCATCCAGAATCGCGGGAAGGTGACGCCGAAGGCCGGCAGCGCCAGCAGGAAGGCGTAGACGACCAGCAGCATCGGGATGCCGCGGAAGAACTCGATCCAGGTCACGGCGACGGAGCGCAGCAGCAGGAAGCGCGACAGCCGCGCCAGCGCCAGCAGCAGCCCGAAGGGGAAGGCGATGACGGCCGCGAGCGCGGTGACCTTCAGCGTCCCCCAGAGCCCGTGGCCCAGGAACGCGAGGTAGTCCGCGCGCAGGTAGACGACCCACTTGTTCGGATCCAGCTGGCCGTTGGCGTGGAACTGCCACAGCGCCCCGGCCAGCAGCGCGGCGATCAGGACCACGCTGAGGATCGACAGCAGCAGGATGCGGCGCCGCCCCTTGGGGCCGGGCGCGTCGAAGAGGACCTGGGTGGCGGTGGACGAACCAGCGGTCGCGCTCATGCCTGTGCCCCCGCCGTGACGTCCAGCGCGGCGCGACCGCTCGAGCGGTCCTTGCCGCCCGGGGCGACGGCCCGCTCGATGACCCCGCCGAGCGCGGCCCCGCCGAGGGAGAGGAGCAGATAGACGGCGCCGGCGATCATGAACATCAGCACCGCCTGGGCGTAGCGGATGTTGAGGGTCTGGGTGACCCAGGTGACCTCCTGCACCGCGATGGCCGAGCACAGCGCAGAGCCGATCACGGTGCCGATGAACACGTTCACCAGCGGCTGGACCATGCTGCGGAAGGCCTGCGGGAGCACCACGAAGCGCAGCGTCCCGAAGAAGCCGAGGCCGATCGAGCGGGCGGCCTCGGCGTGCCCGACCGGGACCGTGTTGATGCCCGAGCGGACGTTCTCGCAGACGAACGCGGCCGAAGAGAGGGTCAGCCCCAGCACCCCGCACCAGAAGTAGGGCAGCAGAAGGCCGACGTCGGGCAGGCCGAAGGCGATCAGGATCAGCAGGCTCAGCAGCGGAATGTTGCGGAAGATCTCGACGTACACCGTGGCGGCACCGCGCAGCGGCGGAATCGGGCTCACCCTCGCCACCGCCAGGACGGTGCCCAGGATCAGCGCGAACGCGTAGCCGAGCACGGTCAGCGCGATCGTGGTCCCGATGCCCTGCGCCAGCAGGGGGAGGTTCTCGCGGATGGCGTCCATCAGGTGCCTCTCGGTGCGGTCGGCGGTGGCCGACGGGGAGCGCGCAGCCGCCCGCTCCCCGTCGGCGTCGGTCGCGTGCTGGGGATCAGACGGGCAGGTCGCCGGGCACGGGCGGTTCGGGGGCCTCGCCGTCGATGACCTCGCCGACGGTGGCGGTCCACAGCGACTCCCAGGAGCCGGAGTCGATGATCTCCTGCAGGAAGGTGTTGCAGAAGTCGAGGGCGTCCTCGTTCTCCTGCGACAGACCGATGCCGTAGGGGTCGTCGACGAAGGGCTCGCCGACCACGACCACGTCGGGATCCGCCGCGGAGTTGCCCAGCAGCACGCCCTGGTCCAGGACGTACGCATCGGCACGGCCCTGCTTCAGCGCGGCCACGCAGGACTCGTTGTCGGGGAGGGTCTGCACGTCAGCGGGGTCGGTGACGTTCTCCTCGATAGCCTGGATACCGGTGGAATTCGCCTGGGTGACCAGCTTCAGCCCGGTGAGGTCCTCGGGGCCGGAGATGGTGTCCTTGTCCTCGGCGCGCACCTGGATCGAGGTGCCCGAGAGGTAGTACGGGCCGGCGAAGTCGATGACCTCGAGGCGTTCGGCAGTGATCGAGTAGGTCGCGATCACGCAGTCCACGGTGTCGTTCTGGACCATGGTCTCGCGGGTCTCGACGGTGGTGTCGATGTACTCGACCTTCTCCTCGCCGCCCTCGCCGAGGATGTACTTGGCCAGCAGCTGGGTGATCCCGGCGTCGAAGCCGGTGGGCATCCCGCCGGTGGTCGAGGCCAGGGAGAACACCTGGTTGGCGACGGTGCCGCCGCGGACCAGCTGGCCCTTCTCCTTGATGGCGGTGGCCCAGGCGCTCGCGGCGATCACGTCGTCGGCGGCGACGGGGCCGGAGGCGAGGGCGTCGGCCTGGGGCACCGAGTCACCGTCGCCCTCGTCCCCGCCCTCACCACCGCCGAGATCGGGGCCGTCGCCGGTGTCGGAGGAGCAGGCGGCGAGGCCGAGCAGCGGGAGCGCGGTGGCAGCGGCGGCGACGACGGCGCGCCGGCCGGGTCGGAAGGTGGTGGGGGTCATGGGGTCTCTCCAGTTTCTCGAGCCGCTCCGGGAGGGGCGGCGGATCAGGTTCGGCGGGTGCCGGGCAGGTCGGTGGCGGAGCAGGTCGGTAGCGGGCGGTGCACGGAAGCAGCCACGTCAGTGGGCGAGGATCTTGGACAGGAAGGCTCGGGCCCGGTCGGTGCGCGGAGCGGTGAAGAACTCCTCGGGCTCGCCCTGCTCCACGATCTCCCCCTGATCCAGGTAGACCACGCGGTCGCAGACATGCCGGGCGAAGCCCATCTCGTGGGTGACCACGAGCATCGTCATCCCCTGCTCAGCGAGCTCGGTCATGACGTCGAGGACCTCGTTGATCACCTCGGGGTCCAGCGCCGAGGTGGGTTCGTCGAAGAGCATCGCCTTGGGTCTCATCGCCAGTGCCCGAGCGATCGCGACGCGCTGCTGCTGGCCACCGGACAGCGCGGTGGGCAGGGAGTTCGCCTTGTCGGCCAGGCCCACCCGCTCGAGCAGCTCCCTCGCCTGCTGGTCGGCCTCCGGTTTGGAGATGCCGCGCACCCGCCGCGGACCGAGCGTGACGTTGTCGATCGCCTTCAGGTGCGGGAAGAGGTTGAAGCTCTGGAACACCATGCCGACGTCGGCCCGCAGGCGGGTGAGGTCCCGGCCCTCCTCGGGCAGCCGTTCACCGTCGATGGTGATCTCTCCGGAGGTGATGGTCTCCAGCCGGTTCAGGCACCGGCACAGGGTGGATTTGCCCGACCCGGAGGCACCGATCAGCGCGACCACCTCACCCCGGTGGATATCCAGGTCGATGTTCTTCAGGGCCTGGAAGTCGCCGAAGAACTTGTCGACGCCACGGGCGGAGATGAGAGCTTCCCCGATGCTCTTGGCCGGGCGCGGCTCCCGGGGCGGACTGGTGTCGGTCATCCCCCGAGAATGCGGTGCGACGCGCCATCTGTCCACATCGCGGCACCATTGACCGCATGTCGGAACGCTTTCGTGATCAGGGTTCACACTGCCGGGCGGGGCGCATGGCTCGCTGCCCGCCCCGCCCGGCACACACGGTCAGGCGCGGTAGGCACCCTGGTACACCGCGTCGAAGGGTGTCGCACCCTCCTGGCGGTGCTCGATCGAGCTGGTGACGACGGCCTTCGCGGTCCGGGCGGCCTCCAGCGGGGTGGCGCCCTTGGCGAGCTCGGCGGTCACCGCGGCGGCGAGGGTGCAGCCGGCGCCGGAGACGCGGTGCTCCCCGATCTTGGGGCTGCGCAGCTCGACGGTCTGCTCACCGTCGTAGAAGACGTCCACCGCGTCCTCGCCCTCCAGCACCACCCCGCCCTTGGCGAGCACGATCACGCCATAGGTGTCGTGGATGCGCCGCGCGGCCTCGGTGAGGTCCTCGACGGAGTCGATCCGCTCCATCCCGGAGAGGGTCAGCGCCTCGAAGTGGTTCGGGGTGACGAAGGTGGCCAGCGGCAGGATCTTCTCCTTGAGCGCGGTATCGGTGTCCAGCGCGGCGCCGGGCTCCTGCCCCTTGCAGATCAGCACCGGGTCGAGGACCACGTTGGTGAACGAGCGTTCACCGAGCGAGGCGGCGACGGTGTCGATGGTGGCGGGGGTGCCGAGCATGCCGATCTTCACGGTGTCGATGTCGTGGACGGCAGTGGTCGTCTCGATCTGGTCGGCGATCACCTGCGGGTCCAGGGGTACGAAGCGGTGGCCCCAGTCGTTCTTCGGGTCGAAGGACACGATGCAGGTCAGCGCCGCGGTGCCGAAGGTTCCGAGCTGGTGGAACGTCTTCAGATCGGTCTGGGCCCCGGCGCCTCCGGTGGTCTCGGAGCCGGCGATGGTGAGGGCGACGTGGGTCATGAGGGCCTTCCGTGGAGATGTCGTCGTCGGTGCCGCGCGCTCCCGGTCCCCTCGGGCGGTGCCGTCGGGGCCGTCGCAGCGGCGATGACCGGACGCTCCCAGGGCCGGGATCCTCGAGGGACCCGCCTGCCCGTCGCCGCGGTCCGGCCGCGCGCTCCCAGGATCCGGTGCCGAGAGGCACCGATCCGTCACAGCGGCCGAGGCCCGATCCTATCGCCTCCGGTACAGTGCCGGGCGTGCTGACGCCGGACCAGACGAAGCAGGAATCCCCTGTCGCCCCCTCCCCGAAGGGCACCTCCCTGCGCGCGCGCACCTCCGCGATGACGAAGGAGCATCTGCGGCCGACGACGCTGTTCCTGCTGGTCGGCGGAGTCGTGTTCCTGCTGGATACCGCGATGTACAACCTGCTGGTGTTCTGGAGCCCGAGCCAGGGCTGGGGCGCGGGGCTGATGCACGGCAATCCGCTGACCGCGAAGCTGCTCACCATCGCCGTCGCCTCCTGCCTGACCTATCTGGGCAACCGACTGTGGACCTTCAGCGACCGGCCGCGACCGGACACCCGCCGCTCGATCATGCTGTTCATCCTGCTGAACCTCATCGCCGCCGGACTGCAGCTGTGCTGCCTCGCCTTCTCCCGCTACGTGCTGGGCCTGGACTCCGTGCTGGCGGACAACATCTCCGGCACCCTCATCGGGCAGATCGTCTCGACCTCCTTCCGGTACGTCACCTACGGCCGTCTCGTCTTCCCGAAGCGCTGATACCCGACGCGCTGGGCCGCGCCGCCCCGTCCGCCGATCGTCAGATTTCGTTCCGGATCCACCCCGGAAGTGGTTCATTTCCTGACAGTTTCGCGCTGCGCGGCGCGGGGTGCGGCTGCGCGGCTCTGCGCCGTGCGGCTACGCACCGCACGACCCCCTGCCACGGTAGACCTCCCAGCCTCGCCCGTCTCTGACAGACTCGATGCCATGGAGACCACCGGCCCCTGGACCCGTGCCGCCGCCGCTGCCGGCCTGCTGAAGGGCGGGCGGGCGCGCCCCAGCGTGTTCGCGCAGATGTCCGCGCGCGCCCTCGCGCACGACGCGCTGAACCTCGGGCAGGGCTTCCCCGATGATCCCCCGCCCGTCGCGGTCGCCGAGGCGGCGATCGAGGCGATACGGCAGGGCCGCAACCAGTACCCGCCCGGCATCGGGGAGGCGGGGCTGCGGGAGGCGATCGCCGAGCACCAGTCCCGCTTCTACGGGCTGAGTTGGGATCCGGCGGACGAGGTGCTGGTGACCACGGGCGCGACCGAGGCGCTGGCGGCGACGATCCTGGCCCTGGTCGAACCTGGTGATGAGGTGATCACCCTCGAGCCGTTCTACGACCAGTACGCGGCGATCATCGCCCTGGCCGGCGGGATCCACCGCACGGTGCCGGTCACCTCCAGCACCGACGCCGGATCGGGGGACCTGGTGCTGGACGTCTCCCCGGAGGCGCTGCGCGGCGCCTTCTCCGAGCGCACTCGCCTGGTGCTGGTGAACACCCCGCACAACCCCACCGGGATGATGCTGCCCGCGGAATCGCTGCAGGCGATCGTCGACGAGGCGGTGCGCCACGACGCCCTGATCGCCACCGACGAGGTCTACGAGCACCTCACCTTCGGCGCCGCCCACCAGCCGATCGCCGCCCTGCCCGGTGCGCAGGACCGCACCGTCTCGATCTCTTCGGCCGGGAAGACCTTCTCGGTCACCGGCTGGAAGATCGGCTGGATCACCGCCCGGGCGGAGCTGATCACGGCGATCACCGGGGTGAAGCAGTGGCTGACCTACTCCTCCGGGGCACCCTTCCAGCCCGCCGTGGCGGTGGGGCTGGGCATGCCGCGATCAGCCTTCCAGGAGCTGGCCGCGGATCTGCGCGAACGCCGGGACCTGCTCACCGACGGGCTGCGCGAGATCGGCTTCCGGGTGAGCGTGCCCGCGGCCGGCTACTTCACGGTCGCCGATGCCGGGCCGCTCGGGGAGCCCGCCGCCGACGCCCTGGCGGAGCGGCTGCCGACGGAGGCCGGGGTGGTGGCGATCCCGCTATCCGCCTTCTACCGCGACGGCGACGCCGGGGAGGCGAGCGCCTATCTGCGCATGGCGTTCTGCAAGAGCCGCGCGACCATCGAGCAGGCGCTCGAGCAGCTCGACGCCTGGGCGACGCCGCGGCGCTGAGCAAGCGCCTCCCCGCCGGATGCGCTCACGGCCCGCCCTCCTCCTGGACAGGAGTGGGGGCGGGCCATGAGCGCGGGGCGGGGCGAGGGCCTCAGGTGGCGCTGACCCAGGACTCCTCCCCGCCGAAGTCGAACAGGGCACCCACGGTGAAGTGTCCGGACTCGATCTCGGCGGAGGGCACGATGATCCCGTAATCCCAGGTGGCGCTGTCGCCGTCGTAGAGGGTGTCGGTGTAGATGACGCTCTGCGGGGTCAGGGCGCCCTCATCGGTGTAGGTCCCCCCGGCCTCGGAGCGGTAGTCCAGGGTGAGCAGCAGGATCGGCTCCGCCGTATCCTCGCCGTGGTAGGTGACCGTGACCGGGACCAGGATGTAGGTCTGGTTCTCGGAGACCTCGGTGTTGCCGGAGCTGGCGTCCATGACCACCTCGGTCGCATCCCAGTCGATCTCGCCGATCGTCACGTCGAGGGTCCCGCCCTCGCCGTCGTCGATGGTGAACTCCTGGCCGAGGGCGTAGGGGTCGTCCTCGGTTCCGGAGCCATCACCCGCCGGCTCCTCGCTCGGCTCATCCGTCGGCTCGTCGCTCGGCTCATCCGTCGGCTCGTCGCTCGGCTCGTCGCTCGGCTCATCCGTCGGCTCATCGGTCGGTTCGTCGGTCGGGTCCTCGCCGCCCTCGGTGGTGGTGGTCTCCCCGCCGCCGGTGGGTTCCCCGCCGCTGCGCGCGAACAGGAAGATCCCTCCTCCCACGACGATCAGCAGCAGTGCGAGCAGCGCACAGCCGGCGCAGATGAGGATCGGGACCTTGTACGACTTCTTCGGCGCACCGCCCTGGGGCGTGAAGCCCTGCCCTCCCCCGTCGCCGAAGCTCGGTGCGAAGGCTCCGCCCTGACCGTAGTCGCCGTTCGCGGAGCTCGGCCCGGTCCCCGGCGCGCCGAAACCGTGCGGGGACTGTCCCTGTGCGCCGTACCCTCCGTTCGCCGACGACTGGCCGTAGGGATCTCCGGAGGGCGGCTGCTGGCCCCATCCGTTCTGCGGTGGCTGCGACATGTTCTGTTCCGGCGCCGAGTGCGACGCCGTCCCCTCTCTCTCCTGACACGACCTGCTGCGGTCGAGCCCCCTGGGCCCGTGCGCCACATCGTACGGGGCACCCAGCCGGCATTCAGGGATCTCGCCTCCCCTTCCGGTCACGTCCGGTCAGGAAGCATCCCGCCCCGGGACCCGAGGGAGGTCGGGGACCGGGACGGGAGCAGCCCGACCCCTCAGCCGCGGCCGGTGAACATCTCGCCGTGGAAGGTGCGGCCGGCCGCCCGCTGCGAGGCGCCGGAGGAGTCGAGGTACGGGGTGACGCCGCCGCGGTGGCGGGGGAACCCGGCACCCAGGATCAGCGCGAGGTCCACCTGCTCGGGGCGCTCGACCACACCCGACGCGAGCATCAGCGCGATCTCCTCGGCCAGCCCGTCCTGGACCTTCTCCAGCAGCGCATCGCCGACCGGGGCCGTCGCGGCGGCGGGATCCGTCCCGAACACCTCGGCGACCGCAGGCGAGACCGTCGGGTGCACGGAGGTCTTGCTGCGCTCGGTGAAGCGGGCCTGCTTCTCGACCATGGCGCTCAGCCCCGCAGAGGCGTGGAAGCGGTCGCCGAGCTCCGCGGCGAGCACCTGGCCCACGTGATCGGCGACGGCGAGGCCCACCAGGTCCAGCAGTGCGAAGGGGCGCATCGGCAGGCCGAGGGCGTCGAGGGAGGCATCGACCTCCGCCGGATCCGCTCCGGCGTCGACGGAGGCCAGGACCGCGCCGAGCACCCGGAACAGCAGGCGGTTGACGATGAAGCCGGGAGCGTCCGCGCTGCGCACGGCGAACTTCTTCAGGCGGCGCACCACCTCGAGGCCGGTGGCGAGGGTCGCCTCGTCGGTGGCCGCGGTGTGGATCACCTCCACCAGCGGCATCTTGGCGACCGGATTGAAGAAGTGCAGGCCCACGACACGCTCGGGGTGGGCGAGCTCCTCCGCCATCCGCGCCACCGACAGCGAGGAGGTGTTGGTGACCAGCAGGGCGTCCTCGGCCAGGACGCTCTCGAGCTCGGCGAAGACGGACTGCTTGATCGCGAGCACCTCGGGGACCGCCTCGAGCACGAGGTCGCAGCCCGCGAGGTCCTGCAGGTCCGTGGTGGCCGAGAGGTTCTCGGCGATCTGCGTCGCCGCGGCCTCGTCGAGCATCCCTCGGGCAGCGGTCTGGGAGATCACCTCGCGCGCGGCGGCCAGCCCCTTGGAAGCAGTCGCCGTGTCGAGGTCGCGCATCACCACGGGGACCTGCAGGCCCAGTGCCAGCTGCGCGGCGATCTGCGAGGCCATCAGGCCCGCGCCGGCCACGCCCACGCGCCGGATCTCACGAGCTCCCTCGACGGGGGCACGGCCGGGCTTGCCGCGGCGCAGCAGCTCGGCGGAGTACATCGAGGCGGCGGCCGCATCGCTGCGCACCAGCTCCTCCAGCGCGGCGCCCTCCCGGGCGAGGGCCTCGGAGAGGGTGGAGCCGGGCAGCGCCTGCAGCAGCGCGAGCGCACGGCCGACGGCAGGTGCTCCCTGCACCTCGAGCCGGGAGGCCCAGGTACGGCGGGTCTCCGCGCTGCCATGGGCGGCGTCCAGGGCGTCGAGCAGTGCCTCGGCCTCGGGGGTGTCGACCCCGGGCAGCGGCGCCTCGCGCCCGGCCCAGGCGCCCGGGGCGTCGGCCGGGGCACCGGCGACGGTCGCGGCGAGCGCGGGATCGACCACGTCGGCGTCGGTCTCCTCGAGGTCGACATGGGCGGCGACCAGGGCTGCGAACTGGTCCAGCGCCTCCTCGAGGTCGTCGGCGAGCTCGTCGACCAGGCCCTCCTCGAGGGCCTGCTCGGCGCGCAGCTGCTTGTCACGCGCCGGGTCCTCGAGGATCATCCGCACGGCGGTCTCCGCACCGACGACGGACTGCAGCAGGGTGGTGCCGCCCCAGCCGGGCAGGATGCCGAGGCTGGTCTCCGGCACGCCGACGCCGCGCACGTCGGGGGCGGCGGTGCGGACATCGGCCATCAGCGCGACCTCGAGCCCGCCGCCGAGGGCGACCCCGTTGAGGTGGGCGAGCACCGGCACGGGGCTGGTGCGCACGCGGATCTGCAGGTCGTGGGCGGCGCGGGTCATGCCCTCGACGTGGGCTGCCGCGGTGGGGTCGGCGAACATCGACAGGTCGGCACCGGCGAGGAAGACCCGCCCGGTGCCGGTCATGGCGATGGCCTGGATCTCTCCGGCCTCGGCCCGGTCCAGGGCGGTCGCGATCGCGCCGGTGACGGCCTCGATCGAGCGGGGCCCGAGGGTCGCGGGGCGGCGCTCCTCCCCCTCCGGCGGTGCGAAGGTCAGCACGGCCACGGTCCCCAGGCCCGGATGCTCGCGGTCCTCGGTGAGGACTCGGGTGACGTGCTCGGTGTAGCTGCTCATCAGTGACCTTTCGCGATCTCTTCGTCGAGGGTGGGCGCCGCCCCACAGTTGCCTGATACTGCGGGTTTCATATAGATCATGCCTCAGACCGGGCTCGGGTGTCCACCGGGCTCGGGCATCCTCGGGATCGGCCGTCGCGGCGCGGGCGCGGAGATCCGCACCTCGCCCTCAGACCGCGTCGACCCAGGCGCCGGCGTCGACGTCCCGCACGACGTCATCGAACACGAAATGGCCTCCCGCCTCGAGGCCCGCCGGGACCTCGAAGCAGAACTCCGCGAGGAAGCCGCCGTCCTCGGCGACGCCCCGCTGCCCGATCAACTCGTCGTGGCCCGGGGTGACGCGGTAGCTCCGTGCGTACTCGGTGCCGTCCTGCGCCACGTACGTCACGTTCGCCCAGTTGCCGGCGCCGATGCCGTCGAAGCCGTCCCCGTGGTAGGCCCCCTCCACCGTGAGCAGGAGGTATCTGTTCCCCTCCCGCGGCTCCTCGTTGAAGGAGTTCGCCTCATGGATCTCCTCGGTCGCGTCCCAGTCCACCTCCGTGACCGTCACCTCCACCTCGCCCCCGAGAGCGGTGGAGCGGAGCGGGAAGGTGCTGCCGAGGGGGACGGCGGAATCCGCACCCGCCGGCGTCTTGTCGAGGACCGTCGGCTCCTCGGCGGGAGGCGTGCCGTCGGTGCTCTCCGCCCTGCCCTCGCCGTCGACGACCGGGGTGCTCCCGCCGTCCTGCAGCGCGCGCACGCCGAAGAAGCCACCGACGCCGAGCAGCAGGCCCGCGATCACGGAGAGGCAGCCGACGGCGGCATAGAAGGAGGTGCGCGGGCGGCGCGGCACGGCGGGCCCCGGCAGCGGGACCGTGGGCGGCGTCTGGTGCATGGCTGTGCGCGGCGCGGCGGCCTGTCGGCCCCTCGCGCCGGACCCCCCTTCTCGGACGAAGCTGCGGCGCGGCTCCCCCGCGCCTGCGATCACGCTAGCCCACGCAGGTGCCGGCGCCGGGGCTCAGGCGGCCGCGAAGTAGAGGATCTCGCCACTGAAGGTCTCCACGCCCAGCCGGAAGTCGTCGACCTCGCCCTCAGGGACCACGAAGGCGCTGTGGAAGCGAGCGGTCTCCCCGTCCTGCAGCGGGCTGATGGCCTTCATCGGGTCGGCGACCAGGCCATCGGCGACATCCGGGAAGTAGGTGAGGTCGGATTCCCCGGTCAGCCACAGCTCCTCGGCGGGGGCGAGCTGTCCAGGCCCGTCGTAGCGCACCTCGTAGGTCGCCAGCACCAGCCGGTAGCCGTCCTGGACCACATCCCGCCCGTCGGCCCTCGGGACGGTCGCCTCGAGGTCGACCTCGAGCGCGGTGACGCTGAGGGTCCCCTCGGTCCAGGCCGTCCAGCTCACGGTGTGCTCGCCGACGGTCGCCGGGTCGTCGTAGCCGCCGGTCCCATCGGTCACCTCCCGTCCCGTGGAGTCGGTGACGGTTCCCGGCTCGCGCTCCGGGGAGGTCGACGAGGCCGGTCCGTCGGAGCTCTCCTCCTCGGTGGACGGCTCGGCGAGGGGTGCCGCGGGGTCTCGTGAGGTCATCCGTTCGATCCCGCCGAGCACGAGCGCGATCGAGGCCACCAGCGCCGCCGCCTGCACGATGACGATCGCGACGATGGCCCAGGCGGGCAGGGCACCGCGGCGCGGGCCGGGAGTGGTCTGCTCCGGCTGCGGGTCATAGGTGAAGGCCGGGGCGCCGTACGGGCCGGCACCCTCGAAGGCCCCGAACGGCGACCCCTGCGCCTCGGGCCCGCGAGCGTCCCGGTCCGTGGCGAGCACTCCCGGATCGGGCCCGGCGGCGGTCGGATCGCCGTCGCGACCCGTGGGCCCGTCGGCCGCGGCGCGGCGGTGGTCGGGCAGGCGGTGATCGGGCAATGCGAGCGGCTCCGGCTCGGACGGGGCGGAGCTGTCCTCCCAGTCATAGCCGGAGGGTGCCTGCCGTCCCCGCGTCATGGGGCGAGCATACGGCGCGCAGTCGCGCCGGGATCCTCACCCCGGTACGGCAACAGCAGGGAAGCCCCCGCCCGTGGGGCCACCCATGACTTCGACGAGGGACGCACCGGCATCAGCGCCCAGGTATGCACGAGTCCCGAAGAACGCACCGAGGGCGAGCAGGAGCACGAGCACCAGCAGTGCGACGCCCACGACCGCCGGTCGGGGCCTGCGAACATTCCGCGGCGCATCCGGCGCGGGGTGCTGATGATCCTGCGATCGTCGCCGGTCGGAGGGCTGTGAAGGCTGGGTCATGAGCGTCCGGCACGCAGGGCCGGGTCCTTTCACACGGGGACGCGCACGCCGGGGTCCGGCGCACGAGGCCACGTTATCGGAGTACGCCGCCGAGCACCGCTGCGGCTCAGAGACCCAGTGCGCTCTCCGTGCAGGTCTCCGTGTCGATCAGCGTTCCGCGGAGCGAGAGGCGGCCCTGCTCGTCGAGCACCAGCTCGGTGCCATGCCCGTCGTGGGTGGAGACGCTGTAGAGCGCGCCGGAGCGCGACGGCGCCCCGAGATCCTCGAAGCCGTGCTCGGCCAGCACCGGGTCCAGCCGTGCCGCGATCTCGTCCCAGCCCCCATCGCCGGAGACTCCCGCGAGGGTCCCCTCCGCCTCCCACACACCCGGCGAGTAGCGGCAGCGGCCGTCCTCCTCCCGGACGGTCCGCTGCGTCGGGTTCAGGACCCACTCCTGTGCCGAGAGCTCGGCGGTGAGATCCTCGGCCACCGCGTCGTAGTGGGCGACCGCACCCTCCGCCGGAAGCGGCTCACCTGCCGCGGTGCAGCCGACGGCGCACAGTGCGAGCGCCGTGAACACTGTGACGCGTCCTGTGACGCGTCCGGTCCTGTGCGACGCGCGCCTCGCGCGCTCCCGGGGCGCGGTGCTCCGTCCCATGCCCTCTGCCCCCTCGTCTCCAGTTCGTACTCCCGCGGACCGGTGCCCGCCGCCCGCGGGCCCGCAAGCCCTGTTCGATGGCCGCGTTCGACGGCGGCGTTCGATGGCCCCGTTCGATGGCGGCGCGGGTGCCCGCCTCGGTAGTGTGCATGATAGGGGTCACCGGGGGAGGTGACGGAGAGGGGTGCACCTATGACCGGATTTCTCGGGGCCGATCCGGAGCAGCTCATCGCGCTCGGCCGCACGATGGAGCGCCACGGCGAGCGCCTGCAGGATCTCGGCGGAAGTCTCGATGCCGCGGCGCGGGCCATGATCTGGAGGGGTGCGGATGCCGAGGCATTCCGGGACGCTCTGGCACCACGGGTCGTCTCGTCGCTGGCCGACGAGGCGATCCGGTTGGGCAGCGGTGCGCGAGACCTGTTCCGCCATGCGGCCCAGCAGGATGCGGTCTCGAGCATCGACGGCCGCGGGGACAGCGCGCGCTACTCCGAGCTGCTCGGCGGAGAATCCTGGTCCGACGTCATCAACTGGGCGCAGGACGTCTGGGAGAAGACGCCCTTCGACGACCCGATGGCGATCGAGGACCTCGGCGGCCGGTACATCGACAGTCCGGAAGGGGCAGGTTTCGTCCCCGGGGACGTCGACCTCTCCGCGGAGGCGATCGGCGAGCAGCGCATGCGGCAGGGAAGCCTCGGCGACTGCTGGCTGCTCGCCGCACTGATGGCCACCGCGCAGTCGGACCCGCAGTTCCTCGCCGACAACATCACGCTGCGGGACGACGGGACGTGGGACGTCACGCTGTACGAGGACGGCCAGCCCGTCGTGGTCAATGTGTCGCCGGAGCAGATCGCCCGTGACGGGGCCCGGGTGGAGACGATGGGCGACCGCGAGGAGAACGACGGGTCGAACGACTGGGACAACGACGAGCTCGGGTTCATGTCGATCTACGAACAGGCGGCGATCAACCACCTGGGACCGGACTACGAATCGGTGGTCGCCGACACCCCTGCTGCCGGCCTCGAGCTCGTCACGGGCGCCGATGCCGGCAGCTCGGACATCCTCTCCTGGGGTGGGCAGCCGTCGATCGAGCAGCTCGGGGCCGCCCTCGACGAGGGTCGGCCGATCACCGTGATGACCGATCCGCTCATGCCGTTCCGCGGTGACCTGTCCAGTGCGCACGTCTACCAGGTGACCGGCGTCGATGCCGCGAACGGTGAGGTCATCCTCGCCAATCCCTGGGGCGACGGGGCGAGCATGCCGGGCGAGGTCCGGGTGCCGCTGGACGTCTTCTACGGCAACAACATCGTGATGACCGGGGTCGGCGCCCCGAGTGAGCAGTTCGGAGGGAACGGATGAACGACGAGGCTCTCCCCACCGCGGACGCGACGACGCGCCGGGTACGGCTGACCGCACGGGTGCCGCTCGGGCAGGCCGTGGTGGGCTGCACCGGGGCGAAGATCGACCCGACGACCGGGCGACCCCATGCCGCGCTCGACATCACCGACGGTGACGGCACGCAGCGCCTGCTGGAGGTGACGTCGGCGGACGAGATCGCCCTGAGCACGGGCACGCTGCACGTCGTGCAGATCCATCCGTGGGATCCGCCTCGCTCCGCCGGCGTGGTCCTGCGGTGGGTGCCCCACCAGCAGACTGACGGCGCGGCGGCGGCCTCGGGCTGAACGCCTCGTCGAGTCCCGGTACCGTCATGGCATGGACGACGAGGCGAAGCTCCTGAACCAGCTCGAGGACGTGGACCGCAGCGATGAC
This sequence comes from Brachybacterium avium, assembly GCF_002216795.1. Lineage (NCBI taxonomy): Bacteria > Bacillati > Actinomycetota > Actinomycetes > Micrococcales > Dermabacteraceae > Brachybacterium > Brachybacterium avium. Next base: position 1,649,531 of record NZ_CP022316.1, read on the forward strand.
GCGCTGCGGGCCTGGGTGTCCGAGCGGATCCACCGGCTGGAGGCCGACGGCAGGCGCAGCGCCGACACCCACCTGGTGCGCGTGGACCTGCCGTCGAGCTGGGACATCCAGCTCTACCTCAAGGACGAGTCGACGCACGCCTCGGGCAGCCTGAAGCATCGACTGGCCCGCTCGCTGTTCCTGTTCGCCCTGGTCAACGGCCAGCTGCGACCGGGGATGCCGGTGATCGAGGCGTCCTCGGGCTCGACCGCGGTGAGCGAGGCGCATGTGGCAAGGATGCTCGGCATCCCCTTCGTCGCGGTGATCCCGCGCGGCACCAGCACCCGCAAGATCGCGCTGATCGAGGCGGCCGGCGGGCACTGCCATGTGGTCGAGGGCGCGGAGTCGATGAGCCGGGAGGCGCAGCGGCTGGCCGATGAACAGGGCGGGCTGTTCATGGACCAGTTCACCCACGCCGAGCGGGCCACCGACTGGCGGGGCAACAACTCGATCGCCGTCAGCGCGCTGACACAGCTGGAGCTGGAACCGCATCCGGTGCCGCGCTGGATCGTGGTGGGGGCCGGTACCGGCGGGACCAGCGCGACCTTCGGACGGCTGCTGCGCTACCGCAACCTGCCCACCTCGCTGTGCGTGGCCGACGTCGAGAACTCCGCCTTCTTCGAGGGCTGGGTGCAGCAGGATCCGACGATCACCACCGACCAGGGCTCGCGCATCGAGGGGATCGGCCGCCCGCAGGTCGAGCCGAGCTTCGTTCCCGGCGTGGTGGACCGGATGATCCGGGTGCCCGATGCGGCCTCGATCGCCGCGACCCGATACCTCTCGGAGCACCTGGGCCGGCGCGTCGGCGCCTCGACCGGCACGAACCTGGTCGCCGTCGCCCGTCTGATCACGCAGATGCGCGAGCGCGGCGAGACGGGCTCGGTGCTGACCCTGCTGTGCGATCCCGGGGATCGCTACTCCGACACCTACTTCGACGACGACTGGGTCGCCGCTCAGGGCTGGGAGCTGGGCCCGTGGCAGGATGCGCTCGCCCGGATGCTGCCGTTGGGGAGCCGCTGACCGCGCTCGGTCGCGGATGCCACGGCGGCCGGTGGGGACCACTCCCCATCGCCCCCTCGCCCCACCCTCCGTACGCTGACCACACGCGGCTCGGGGGAGCCGGATCTGAGGAGTGGACCCATGCCACGCACGAAACGGACGGGCGCAGCAGCGCTGCTCGCCGCACTCACGTTGGCGGTGGGTGCATGCACCGGGGCGGAGGTCGTTCCCGTCACGAGCCCGACGACCCCGGGACCGACGGCGGCCTCGACACCCGGCGCGCTCTCGAATTCGGAGCAGGCGGAGATCGATCTCGCGACGACGGATGTCATCACCATGATCGTTCCAGCCGTGGACCCCGGTGGCAGCTACGGCGAGATCCTTTTCGTGGTGACCGAGGACTCGTTGACGAGCAGCTACACCCTGCGCGACGGCACCGTCCTCTACTCGGTCCCGAGAACGATCTCGGCGGCAGACCGGGAGCACCTCGAAGGGGCCGTCGAGGCCTATGTGGCCACCGCCCCCAGGCAGCGGGGTCCGCAATGCCCCCACGGAGCCGCCGGCACGGTCGAGATCTCCGGATCGGTCTCCCACCTGTCCGAGGCCTCACCCTGCACCTCCGAGAGCCCGATGAACGCGCTCTGGAACGCCGCGCATGAGCTGCAGGACGACGACGTGGCGCAGCTGGGCCACCCGTATCAGCACTCATCGGTCGAGATCCGCCCCTGGGAGGGGGACGGTCCCGACGAGTCAGTCCCGGCCGAGAGCTACTCGCTGAGTCCATCCGGCCACCAGGACGAGATGACCATCCGGGCTGAGAACACCCCGCCCGGATGGGGGCGGACCCTCGTTCCCGGCCCCGGGGACGAGGAGACCAGCCTCGCCGCCGGAGGGGCGGGCACCGTGCTGACCGCCCTCAACGACGTGCTCCTGGACGAGGACCCGGTGCGCTGCGAGGACCCGGCCGGGGAGGTCCGGATCCTCGGCAGCGGCACCCCGGAGCTGGTGCGGACCGTCCGCCTCTGCCCCAGGAACGAGCCCGAGGTGCTGGTCGACGCGCTGCGCGCTCTCTGAGTCATATCGTCAGCGCCAGGTCAGCGGTGGCAGCTCCAGTCCGTTCATGCCCTCGCCCGCACGTCTCGGGACCCTGGAAGGTCACCACCCTGCTCAGGGCCCTCCCCTCCCCTGTGGTCCGCCCCCGCGTCGGAGTCGGAGACCGCGTGGCCCGTCGGCTCCGCCAGGCGCTCGAGAGCCTGACCGAGTCGGGGTCGGTAGCGGTCCAGGGCCACGTCCTGGAGGTCCTCCAGCATCGCTCTCAGGCGGCGGGGGACCTGCACGGAGCCCTCCCCGTAGTGGCTGATCTCGTCGACCGCGAGGGACAGGTGGCCCTCGATCGACTGCGGTCGGTGCACGACCCGCACCCGGCCATCCTCGTCGGCGATGTATGGGCTGGGAGACTGGCGGCGCACCAGGTGCCTCAGCACCCGGTGCAGCTCGTCGATGACCTTCACCGCCGTGGTGGGGTCGTTGATGCCGGGCGACAGCGCCCGCTCGGCGATGTCGACCAGCTGACGGATCCCGAATCCGACGTCCTGGTGCATCTGTCGCTCATGGCCGAGGGTGATCGTGCTCCACAGCCTCGCGCGGTCGGCCTCCTCGAGCTGCTCGGTCCCCCAGACACGGAACAGGTGCTGTCCCTCGGCGAGGAACTGCCCCACCTCGCGGTCGATCAGCACCACCACGTCGAGCCCGCGGGCCAGCTCCACCAGCCGCTCGTAATCCACCTGAGTGATGACCCCGTGCACGTCCTCGGTGGAGACCGCCACCCGGGGCGTTCCCGGATCGGGCGACCAGGTGGGTCCGAGGCCCGTCCCCTCATCCTCCTCGGTCCCCGGGTACAGCGCTTCGGCGAGCTCCAGCGAACGGTCACCGATACGGGAGATCACGTGGGAGACCTGGATGGACGTGGTGATGTGGTGGATGAACGCGAGGAAGCAGCCCACACTCGCCAGCACCAGCAGGAACGCCAGCGTCACGGAGGTCTTGGGGACGAATTCGCCGGTGTTCCCGTACTCTCCGCGCACCGAGCGCGTGACGGCCAGCGCGAACACGAAGCTCGCGATGAACACACCCAGCGTGAACTGAGTGATGCGGCTCTCCAGGAAACCTCCCAGCACGCGCGGGGTGAACTGGCTGCTGGCCAGCTGCAGGATCACCATCGTGATCGAGAAGACCAGACCGGTCATCGAGATCATCCCGGTGGCGATGGTGCCGAGAAGTCCGCGGGCGCCGTCGGGACCGCCCTGGAACACATAGGGGAGGTTCACATCGAGCGCCTCCTCCAGCTGGGGGAGCCCCACTCCCAGCACCACGGCCGCGATTGAGCACGCCACGGGGATCGCCCAGAACGGGCTCCATAGCCGACCCCACCAGGACTGCCTCGTCACGTTCGGTGTGCGGCCGCGTGCACGGGCGGTAGACCGGCCCTGTTCCATACGCTCTCCCGGTGCATCCGGCGACCACTCAGGGCGTGCCGCCCACGTCGGAGTCGATCGTAGACGGTCCGGACGGTGTCGTCCGCCATCCTGATCAGTGGCCGCGCAGACGGCGGGGACGCGGTGCGGCGTGCCACGATCCTCCTCGCACTACGCTCGCCCGATGACGACGACGCCGCCCCATAGCACTCCCTCGCGACGCCTGCGACGGGTGGTGCCGGTGCTGGCGATGCTCGTCCTCGGCCAGCTGGCCGCCGCGATCGTGATCCTCCTGCTCGCCGCCCCCGTCTCCGTGCCGCTCGCCGCCGTCGCACTCCTGTGCGCGCCGGCCCCGGCCCTGGTCGCGGCCTCGACCCTGCGGCCGCGCGCCCCCGGCGAGGTGACCCTCGCGGATCTGTTGACTCTGCTGCGACACCTGGCGACCGGCGCGTTCGCCGCCGCGACCGTGCTCGTCCTCGGCGAGGTGCTGACCGCGCGGTCCTGGCCGCTCGCGATCCTCATCGCGGCTGCGCTCGCCTCCGACGCGCTCGACGGCCCGGTCGCGCGGCGCACGGGCACGGCAGGTGTGGTCGGCGCCCGGATCGACATGGAGGCCGACGCCGCGCTGATCCTGGTGCTCTCGGTGCTCGCGGCCACCGTGGTGGGTCCCTGGACGCTCGCGATCGGGCTGATGCGCTATGCCTACGTCGCGGCGTCCTTCGTACGGCCTGCGCTGCGCCGCCCGCTGGACTTCAGTCAGTTCCGGCGGGTGACCGGCGGGTTCCAGGGCGTCGCCCTGCTCACCGCCATGGTGCCGGCGATCCCCCGAGAGGTGGCCGCGGGCATCGTGGCCACCGCGCTCGCACTGCTGATCGTCTCGTTCGGCCGGGACGTCATCGCGCTCGAACGTGCCGAGGCGGCCGAACGGGAGGATTCCTACCACCGGTGAGCGGCACGCCGCCGTGGCGCACCACGCGGTTCTCGAGCAGGATCCCAGGCCGAGAGGTCGCTCGAGTCCGAGCCGACCCGTCCTCAGCTCTCGAGGGTGACCAGCTGCTGATCGCCGTGGGCGACGATCCGCACCTCGGGACCGAAGGTCGCATTCTGGATCTCGTGCTCGAACACGTCGGAGGAGATCATCGCCGCCAGCACCGCACTCCCACCGGCCCGGAACAGGAAGAGCTGGGTGGAGGACTGGTAGTACTTGCCGCCCAGCAGCTCTCCCCCGGCCGCCTCGTTCACCCTCTCCGCCGGAGTGCCTTCGGGAAACACCAGGAGGTCGTCGAACTCGACACCGACGATGCCGGACAGCGCAGCCTCGCCCCCGTCCTTCCACAGCTCGACGACAACGTCGTCGATCTCACGTCCTGATGTCAGCTCCATCGGGCCTGCCTCCTCGTCGTCGTGCTCGCCCTCAGGTGTCCTCGTCCCGCACGCCGCCACGCCCAGCACCGCAAGAGCGAGGAGAGTGCGGCGCGCGAGGACCTGCGGCCCGTTCCGGGGACTCGTCAACTCGTCTGCCTCTCCTGCGGATGACCGGGCATCGGCGCCGCGTCCGGGTCGGGGTGACCTGCCTGATCCGGCGTGATCGAGTTCGACGGCACCAGGTTCCCGGACTGATCGATGACCACCATCTCACCATCCGCGACGGCCTGCTCGACGAGGTCCGCGATCTTCTCATTCGTCGCGAAGGGATGCTCCCGCGCGATGCGGCGCCCGACCTCGTTGTTGTACAGATCCATCGCCTCACGCGCCGGGTCATTGCCCTCGAGCCGCTCGTGGCCGGTCCAGAAGTCCGTGGCCCAGTCATCGCCGAAGAGCCGGGCGTTCCTCGCGTTGATGTACGCGTGCCGGAAGGCATCGGCCTGGTCGTCGTTGAACGGCGCGTCACCAGGATGAGGATCGTCGCCGTTCTCGTCGCCGTAGCGCGCAGAGACCTCGTCGAGCGCCTGATCCTTGACATCATTGAAGAGCTTCATCTCCAGCGGGTTGAGGTCGTCCAGCAGCTCGGCCTCCGTCTGCGTGACCTCCATGGGATCCGGGATATCCACGCCTGCCTTCTCGGCGAGCCAGCGCTTGTACCCGGTGAGCTTCCACATCGTGGTCTCGTCGTCCTCGACCTGGTACTCCTCGAAGATCCTGTCCGCGTCCTCCTGCGTGAGGGTATGGTCGGTCTGCTTGCCCGTCGGCGAAGACCCGCCGTTGTCGTTCCCGAGCCCGTCATCGCCGTCAGGGTCCCCGGAGAAGAAGCCCGCGGCGAGACCCGGTGCGAACCCGGCGCCGAGGCCGACGGCTCCGAGCCCCATCCCCACCTCCGCGCCCGGTCCGAGACCGCCGCTGTCACCCGCGGAGCTGGCGCTGTCCTGCTCCTCGGCATGGTTCTCGAGCTCGCGCGAGAGAGTCCTGAGGTCGGCGAGGATCTTGTCCACGTCGTGCAGGACGCCCCTCCGCCACGCGTTGCGCAGCTGGTCCGCGTCCTGCCCGCGCCACATCGATTCATCCATCACCCGCGGCGTGACCTCGGCCACCATCTGAGCGATCGCGGAACCCCCGCGCGAGAACGAGTCCGCGCACGTCCTCACAGCCTCCGTGTCCTGCCCGAGAAAGCCCATCCCTGCTCCCCCTCACCGTGCCCGATCGCACGGTGCCGCCGCTGTCATGGTCGGGCGCCCGCATCCTGCGGGGCCGCCGGGCCCTGGTGGTCGCCGATGCTATCCGCGCCTCGTCGTCACGGCGATGGGGACAACTGCCCATCCTGCGCCGACGGCAGCTCAGCGCTTCCGCCGGAGCCGATACGGGCAGCGCTCCTTCCGAGGAGCTGCCCACCGGGACCACGCCGCCGAACGACGCCACCCAGGACGAGAAGACGGGCGAGAAGACGGACTCCGACCTCGCACGCACGGGCGTCTCGCTGTTGGTTCCGGCCTCGATCGCCCCGCCCACGGTCATCCCTGGCGTCGCCCAGAGCATGACGAAGGTCGCGAGGGGGCCCGGCCACACCACCGACAGGACGGCGCCGACGAGGATCGTGGCCATGCCGGTCACCATGATCGCCAGTCCGTGACGACGCCGCTGACTCACGGAGGCGAGCCCACCCGCTCGGGCCCCGGGGGCCCTGGAGAGCCCGAGGACGAGCATGCACACGCTCGCGGAGAGCCCGACGAACGCCGCAGCCAGGAACCGACTCGTCCCCGCCATGAACAGCACGACGGCCACCGACGTCGCAGCGACGACCCAGAAGGCCGCCGTCGTCATCGCCGCTCTGCTCATGACCACCCCTGAAGATCTGGACTCACCGCGTCCCGGGCGTCCGAGGCGATCTCACGGGCGGTGCGTGAGTTGTGCACCTTGGCGGGCGAGGCCTGCTCGGCCCTGACCGTCAGTGGATGTCCGCGCAAGCCTGGGCCACGTCGACGTGCACCGTCAGCTCGGAGAAACCCTTGGCGCGGAAGCTCAGGGTGATCCCGTCGCCGGTGCTCGAGGTGGTGAGCCAGCCGCCGGTGCCCCCTGTGGGGGTCGGGGCGGCCGGTAGGGCATGGGATTCGAGCGCCTCGGAGAGCGCGATCGCGATCCGCTCGTGGTCAGCGGACTCGCGCCCCAGATAGACATCGCATCGGCGCGTGGGAAGGGTGATCCGGCAACCGGCATCGCTCGGCTTCTCCCCCGCTGGGGTCGAGTCCTCCCAGCTGAGGTCACCAAAGGCGCCCTCGAGGGAGGCCTGGGCGTCCTCCAGCAGAGCAGCCGCCGTCTCGCGGGCCTCCTCGGGCTCCATGGGGCTCGTGGTCACGGTGGTCTCCTCATCGGTCGGTTCATCACCTGAGCAACCGGTCAGAACCATGAGACCGGCGAGAGCTCCCGACAGCACCACAGTCCGTCGGTCACGCACGGTCGTTGCCATGCGGGGCATCGTGTACTCCTCGTACTGTCGTCCGACGAGAGCGTCAGGAACACTTTCACCCCGTCGACAGGACAGTGCAATCGAGCTCCGTGGGGACTTCTCCCCATCGACCTCGGATCGCGTCGAGGATGGCGTTCCTGCTCATCGGTGATCTGTCGGGGGTGGTGATGACTTTCCTGAGTGCAGAGGCGAACATGCTGGCAGCCTGGGCCGACTGTGCAGAGCGAATGCAGTCGCAGCTCGATTCGCTCCTGCAGGCGATGCGGGGTGCGGTGCGGCCCGCAGGCTGGGTCGGTCCGGATTGCGAAGCATTCCTCAGCGCCTTCTCGGCCCAGGTCGAGCACCCCGGCGCACACGCAGTCGAGCTCCTCGGCACGCTGGGCCGGCGAGCACGGTCTGACGCGGAGGAGCAGGTCGCGGCGAGCGCCGCGGACGGCTCGGCGGCCGTCGGGCCGGGCGGGGGCGGCGATCGCTCGCCGCCGAAGACGACCGAAGACAGTGGGGGCCCCGTCGCCGTCCCGGCCGGCGTGCAGGACGACGTCGGCGATCCGGCAGCGATTCGGCGAGATGCCGAGGGCATCACTCAGGGTGGGATGGGCGATTGCTTCTTCCTCGCGCCCTTGGCCGCGGTGGCACGGACGAACCCCGCTTTCCTCGAGGAGAACGTCTGGTTCGAGGACGGCCAGTACCACGTGCGCTTCTACGAGAAGGACTTCCTGGGACGCGTGCAGGAGAGGATCGTGACAGCCGACCCGGAGGTCGCCGGGAACGGAGTCCGTGACAGCAACAGCGACATCTCGACCATGTCGATCTTCGAGACCGCCTACGCATCACACCGCGGAGGGTACGGAGAGATCGAGAATGGCGGACACGCGGCAGATCCGATGTTCACCCTTACCGGCCAGGACGCGAGAACGTACGACGACGAGTCCTCGATCGACCAGCTCCGGGATGAGCTCGCCGCCGGGCATGTGGTGGTCGCGGACACCGGGCCCCGCGACGGTGAGGGCGGGCTGTTCGACGCGGAGTCCTGAAGCGATAGAGATGGCGCGGTACCCCGAGACACCGTGAGCACCCATGTGTACGTGGTCACCGACGTGACGGAGGACGGCCATGTCGTGCTGCAGAACCCGTGGGGCCCGGACGGAGGCTTCCAATCGGACGACGACGTGCACAAGCCCGGAGAGCTGGTCCTGACCGAGGAGGAGTACCGGGAGCGGTTCCAGAACGTCACGATCACAGAGGATCCCGAGAGCTGATCGACGCCGAAGCGGCTCCAGCACCCCCTCCCGGCCGAGGCCGCCGAGGACCGGCGTCCTCGGCCGGAGATGCCCGGCTCGTCACGCGAAGGCGCTGACCCCCGTGATCGACCGGCCCACGATGAGCGACTGCATGGTGTCGGTGCCCTCGTAGGTGTGCAGGGCCTCGATATCGCTGCGGTGACGCACCACGCGGTTCTCCAGCAGGATTCCGGAGCCGCCGAGCATGTCGCGGGCGTCGGTGGCGATCTCCCGGGCGGCACGGGTGTTGTGCACCTTGGCCAGCGAGGCCTGCTCGGGGCGGATGGTGCCGGCGGCCTCGAGCTCGGCGAGGCGCACGCAGTGCAGCTGCATCGAGGTCAGGGTCTGCAGCATCGATGCCAGTCGCACCTGGATGTTCTGCGCCTTGGCCAGCGGGCGGCCGAACTGGATGCGGTGCTGGGCATGCTCGAGCGCAGCCTCGTAGCAGGCCAGGGCGTGGCCGAGCGCGCCCCAGGCGACCCCCGCGCGGGTGGCGAAGAGGATGATCGAGGTGTCCTTGAAGGAGCGGGCGCCGGGCAGGCGCTGATCCAGCGGGATCCGCACGTCGTTCAGCGTGATGTGGGCCTGGTTGATGGCGCGCAGGGCGACCTTGCCGCGGATCACCTCGCCCTCGTAGCCGGGCAGCGACTGGTCCACGAGGAACCCGCTGACCTGGCCGTGCAGCTCGGGCTGGGACTCGTCCTCGACCCGTGCCCACACCACCGAGACGTGGCAGCCGACGCCGTTGCCGATCCAGCGCTTCTGACCCGAGAGCACCCAGTCCTCACCGTCGCGGCGGGCGACGGTCTCCAGCGAGACGGAGTCGGAGCCGTGATCAGGTTCGGTGAGGGCGAAGGCGCCGTGCTCGGCGCCGGTGGCCAGCGGCTCGGCCCAGCGCTGCTTCTGCTCCGCCGAGCCCAGCAGCATGATCGAGCGCAGGGCGAGACCGCCCTGGACGCCCACCATGGTGCCGACGCTCCCGTCGATGCGGGAGAGCTCCATGTTCACCAGCCCGGTCGCGAGCGGGGTGAGGGTGCGGTGACCGGGCACGTCGAGGCCGTCGGTGAGCAGGTCCAGCTCGCCCAGCCGGGCGATCAGCTCGATCGGGTACTCGCCGCGGTCCCACCAGTCGTTGATCTGCGGCAGCACCTCGGTGGCCAGCGAGCGGGCGTCCGCCCAGGCGCGCAGATCCTCACCGGCGACGTCCTGGAACAGGGAGTAGTGGTCGGCGGCTGCGGGGAGCAGCTCCGCGGGGGTCGCGGCGGCGGCGTCGGGCGCGGAGACGACGGCGCGGTCGGTGACGACGGAGTCGGGGCGCGCGCCAGCGGGGCTGCCGGGGTTGCCGCCGAGCGAGATATGGCCGGGAGCGGGGGCATCCCACCCGCTGGTGTCATTGCTGGTCATCAGGAGATCCTTTCGATGATGAGGGCCATGCCCTGGCCGCCGCCGACGCACAGGGTCGCCAGGCCGAAGCGGCCCTCGCGCTCCTGCAGGCCGTGCAGCAGGGTGGTGGTCATGCGGGCGCCGGTGGAGCCCCAGGGGTGGCCGAGCGCGATCGCCCCGCCGTGGACGTTGAGCTTCTCGTGGTCGATGCCGAGGTCCTCGGCAGCGGGGATCACCTGGGCGGCGAAGGCCTCGTTGAACTCGACCAGGTCGATGTCCGCCATCGTCATCTCGGCCAGCGCGAGCGCCCTGCGGGTGGCCTCGACGGGGCCGAGCCCCATGATCTCGGGGCTGAGCCCGGAGACGCCGGTCGCGATCACGCGGGCCAGCGGGGTGATCCCGAGCTCCTTCGCGTACTCCGCCTCCATGATCACCAGCGCTGCGGCGCCGTCGTTGAGCGGGCAGCAGTTGCCGGCGGTGATGGTTCCCTCGGGCCGGAAGACGGGGTCCAGCCCGCCCACGGCATCCAGGGTGACGCCCGCACGGGGGGAGTCGTCGGCGCCGACCACGGTGCCGTCGGGCAAGGTGACGGGGGTGATATCCCGCTGGTAGAAGCCGGAGGCGATGGCGGCCTCGGCACGGTTCTGGGAGCGCACCGCGTACTCGTCCTGCGCCTGGCGGCTCACGCCGCGCAGCTCGGCGACGTTCTCGGCGGTCTGGCCCATGGCGATGTAGGCGTCCGGCAGCTCGCCGTCCTCGCGCGGATCGTGCCAGGGGGCGGGGATCTCGCGGGTGGCGCGCTGCCCGGTGCGCTCCCAGGCCTCCCGGAACAGCGGGTCGCGGGCGTCCTCCTCCATGAGCTTGCCGGTGCTGGCCGAGATCGACTCGACCCCCGCGGAGATCACTGCACGGGCCTCACCGGAGGCGATCGCGTGGAAGGCGGCGCGGGTGGTCTGGATCGAGGAGGCGCAGAAGCGGGTCACGGTCGCGCCGGGCACGGTGTCCAGGCCGAGGCGGACGGCGACGGTGCGAGCGAGGTTCCCACCCTGCTGCCCCTCGGGGATCGCGCAGCCCAGCTGCAGATCGTCGATCGTGGTGGGGTCCAGCTGCGGCACCTGGTCCAGGGCCGACCGGATCATCTGGGCGACGAGGTCGTCGGGGCGGATGTCCTTCAGCGATCCCTTGCGGGCACGGCCGATGGGTGAGCGGGCGGTGGCGACGATGACGGCCTCGGGCACGAGGGTTCTCCTTCGACGGCGGTGTCTGGGCGGTTGCCGGCCGGGGACGGTGGGATGCGCGGCACCCGGCGTTACTGATACTACGGGTTGCAGGTACCTTTGGGGAAGCGGGATCGTCGGCGGAGCCCGCCGATAGGCTGAGCGCATGGCCGCACCCCGCTCTCGCACCCCGCTCGTCATCGGCATCGCCGTCGGCGTCACCTGCCTGGTGGCGCTGCTGGTGATCGTGCTGGTGGTCGTCGTCGGCGGTGTCACGTTCTGGAGATCCGCCGCCCCCGGCACCAGCTCCGACACGACCCCCGGGGCACATTCCGAGCAGACGCCCGGCAGCGGCGAGCTCGTGCTCCCGCCCGGGGTCGCGGCGGACCAGCCGTATCTCGAGGTGAGCACCAGCGATGACGGTCCCGTCGTCGACGTGTACCTCGACTTCCTGTGCCCGCACTGCGCCACCTTCCACGACGCCCAGGGCGAGGACCTGGCCCGGCTGGCGCAGGATGGCGAGATCACGCTGCGCATGCACCCGCGGCCGATGCTCGATGCGAGCTCGACACCGGCGGGCTACTCCGGGCGCGCCGCGAACGCCGCCGTCTGCGCCTACGCCGAGGACGAGGACCCGGCGCAGTGGGCCGCCGCGGAGTCGGCCCTGTTCACGGACCAGCCCGACGCCGCCGGCCTGAGCGATGCCGAGCTGAGCACCCGGATCTCGCAGGCCACCGGCCTGGACGTCGACGAGTGCATCACCGAGGGCACCTATCTCCCCTGGCTCCGGGAGGTCGTGGAGCCCGCGGCGCAGGCGACCGGGCAGGGCACCCCCGCGGTGTTCATCGACGACGAGCAGTTCACCGGGGACATCACCGCCCCCGGCTCCCTCGAGGAGGCCATCGCCGCGGCGTGACGGCCCGGCAGCTGCGGGACGACGCCGCGCCGCACCGCTCCACAGCAGACGCCCCACCGCAGATACTCACCACCGACGAGCGAGGAGCCCGATGACGCAGCCGATCGCCGCCGGCGAGCCCCTGCACCGGATCCTCGACGCCCTCGAGGGCGATGCGGCACTGGTCCCGGAGACCACGCGGGTGATCCGCGAGACCCTGCCCGGCTACGACGAGGTCCCCGCCGCCTCGCTCGAGGCGTCGATCCACCGGAACATCGGGCTCAGCATCCGCACCCTCCGTCGCGGAGCCGCCCCCGATGCCGCCCAGATCGACGAGGCCGAGGAGCTCGCACTGGAACGGAGGGGGCAGGGGGTGCCGCTGGGCAGCGTGCTGGCGGGGTTCCGGCTGTGCATGACGGTGATCCTGGGGCATCTGCAGCGGCTCGCCCCGGAGCACGGGATGCCCGCCGAGGAGGTGCTCGCGGGGGCGAACCTGCTGTGGGCCCTGGGCGACGCCTTCTCCACCCGCGCGGTGATCGTCCACCAGGAGCAGTCCCTGGCCGAGGCCGTCGCCGATTCCGGCCGACGCTCCCGCTGGATCATCGACGCGGTGCTGACCGGCCTGCCCCGCACCGAGCTGCGCAGCGGTGCGGCCGCCTACGGTCTCACCGACCGGGAGGCGCGGGCGCTGAAGGCGCCGCGGCCCGATCACCGCGTCGACGTCGGCCGACGACTCCGGGACTGGGCGACCCGCGCCGGCGTGTCGGTGCTGACCACACCGCACGGCACCGCCGAGGTGGGGATGGTGATCGGCGCCCCGGCACCCGGTGTGGAGCCCGAGGGGATGACCCTCGCACTGGGACCGGCCGGCACCCTGGAATCCCTGCCAGAGTCCTTCGCGGCCGCGACGCGGGTGCTGGAGACCGCGCTGGCGGTGGGCCACCGCGGCATCGCCGACCTCGAGACGCTCTCCTGGAGGATGGGCATCACCGCGAGTCCCGAGGCCACGGCGCTGCTGCAGCGACGCCACCTGGCGCCGCTGGAGGCCGAGGGCGAGTTCGGCCAGTTCCTGCTCGAGACGGTCCGCGCCTATCTCGCGCATGGGCTGAGCATCCCGCGGGCCGCGGCATCGATCCCCGTGCACGCGAACACGCTGCGCTACCGGCTCAAGCGGTTCCAGGAGCTGACCGGTGCGGACCTGCGCGATCCGGAGGACCTGATCGAGGTGAGCTGGGCTCTGGCGGCACCTAGGGTGGGCCTGTGACCGCTCCCGACCCCGCCCTTCCGAGCGACCGCGCCTTCGCGATCGATGTCCCCACCCTCGCCGATGTACCGACCCTGGCGCGGGTCCACGTGCGCGGCTGGGAGATCGCCTACTCGCATCTGCTCCAGGGGGAGCAGTGGTTCGGGCAGGAGGCGATCGACCGCCGGATCGCGCACTGGACCAGCTGGCTGACGCCCGGCACCCGGGAGGCCGACGAGGGCGTGTTCAGGGTGGGCCGCGACGGAGACGGCACCGTGATCGGGCTGGCCGCCTCCTGGCCCCCGCACGAGGCGCAGCCGGCACGATCCCGCGAGCTGTCCCTGCTCTATCTCGATGAGAACTGGCTGGGCACCGGCCTCGCCCGGGAGCTGACCGAGGCGATCCTCGAGGGCGGGCCCGCGAGCGTCTGGGTCACCGAGGACAACCCCCGTGCCCGTCGCTTCTACGAGAAGGCCGGCTTCGCGCCCGACGGCGCCGGCCGGGTGGAGGAGCATCTCGGCAGCCTGCGGGATATCCGCATGGTGCGGTGAACGGCTACCGACTGCGCGACACCCCGGGCGGAGAGCGGGCTCCCGCGGATCACCCCACGGTCTGACCGCGCCGCTCCCGCCGAGGGCTGTGTCGCCGGTGCGCCGCGGCGGAGGCTGGGGCCATGAGAGACGCGACCATCTCCACCAGCCGCACCCGAGCCACCTCCGACCACCTCATCGACTACCGCCCGCTGCCCGCCTCCTACGGCGACCGCGAGGCCCTGCACTCCCTGCGCGTCGCGAAGGTCCGCGCCACCGAGCGCGGCGAAGATCCCAGCACGCTGCAGCTGCCGACACCGCCCGAGGAGCCGGACCGGCGCCCGGCGGAGCGTCCCCGCGGGCGCGCTCGCCTCTCCGCCCTGCTGCGGGCTGATGGAGCCGACCGTCGAGGGCGTCACGGCCTCTCTCCGATCAGATCGCTTGCCAGTTCGTGAAGTGACTTGTAGTCTCCGCCCCATGCAGATCGATCAGCCTGGCCCACCCGGCCCTCCACCCACCTCGGACGAGGCGCGCGCCGCGCTGGGGGCACTGGACGCCGACGCCTCGCAGCTCGCCGAACGGCTGGTCTCGCCATGGTGGTACCACCTCATCCTCGGTGGGCTGGTGGCTGCGGCCATCGGCGCCCAGGCCCTGCCCGGCGTCCCCGCGATCTCCGTGATCGTCCTGGTGATCATCTGGATCCCGTTCATGATGCAGTCCTACACCAGCCGTTACCGCATCTCCATGACACGGCCCGCGGGCCCCCGCAGCCGACGCATGCTGCTGCTGATCCTGGCGCTGCTCGCGCTGCTGATGGGCTCCGTCGCGCTGCTGAAGGTCGCCTCGCTCCTGCAGCGGTGGGTACTGCTTCCCGCCGCCGTCGGCTTCCTCGTGACTGTGGTGCTGGGTCGCCGGTACGACGCGGTGCTGCGCTCCGAGGTCGCCCACCCCTACCGCCCTTCCGGACCGCGATGAGCCGACCCTCCTCCTCCCGCCCCGGGGCTGAGCCCGCCCCGGCTTTCCACGAGCTCATCCACGCCCCGGTCCGGCTGCGGATCTGCGGTCTGCTGCGCCCGGTGGACGAGGTCGAGTTCGCGGTGCTGCGCGACACCCTGGCACTGAAGGACGCGAACCTCTCGAAGAACCTCAGGCTGCTGGCTGATGCGGACCTGGTGACGCTGCGCAAAGAGTTCTCCCCGGTCCGGAACGATGCTCGGCGGCTGACCTGGGTCTCGCTCACCGCCGCCGGGCGCACGGCGCTCTCCGGGCACCTGGCAGCGCTGCGCGCGATCGCGGAGGGCGATCCGACGCTGTCCGGATGATCGCTGCCGGGAAGATCGGTGCCCGTTCGCTGCTCACGCTCCCGCTGCCCTGGCCCGGCTGCTCGGCACCCGACCCCTCACCCCGGCCAGGACCTGCTGCACGGGCCCGAGAGGGGCTCTAGGATCAGCGCTATGACGAGGATGTCCCCTGCTCCGATCGGCGACGGCGCCGCCTCCGTGCGGCGGCTGGCCGGCGAGCGCACCGATTACCTCGCCGGGTCGCTGCCCGATGACGCCCCGACGGATCCGCTGGCGCTGTTCGACGTGTGGCTGGCAGAGGCCTTCGCGCACCGGGACGAGCACGCGGACCCGCCGGAGCCGTCAGCCGTGGTCCTCTCCACCGTCGCGCTCGACGCCGGCGGTGCGGCCCGGCCCCGCTCCCGCACCGTGCTGCTGAAGGACCACGACCCGGACGGCTTCGTGGTCTTCACGAACCTGGACTCGGACAAGGGCCGCGAGGTCGGGACGACTCCACGTGCAGCCCTGCTGCTGCCCTGGTATCCGTTGCAGCGCCAGGTGCGGATCGAGGGCACGGTGGAACCCGTCACCGCTGCGGAGTCCGACGCCTACTGGGCGCAGCGTCCGCGCGGCTCCCAGCTGGGGGCCTGGGCCTCGCACCAGTCCCGCCCGATCGCCTCACGCGAGGCGCTGGAGGCGCAGTACGCAGAGGTCGAGGCACGATTCATGGACGTCCCGGTGCCGCGCCCGCCGTTCTGGGGCGGGCTGCGGGTGCGCCCGGAGACCCTGGAGTTCTGGCAGGGACGCCCGCATCGGTTCCACGACCGGATCCTCTACACGGCCCGCGCCGACGGCGGCTGGGAGCGGCACCGGCTGCAGCCCTGAAGCACGCACATCCCTGCTGGCACGGGACCTGCCGCGCTCACTGCTCTTCGAGGGGATGCGCGAGCGCGCCCTCGCCCTCGGGGATGGTGGACTGCTCCCGCAGCGTCTCGATCCGGGCCACGTCGATGTCGACCGGGCTGTCGATCCCGGCGACGGTGCCGTCGAAGCGCAGCTGCCACACCGCCCAGTCCTCCTGGGCCGGTCGCTTCCCGGCGGCGAAGAGCCAGTCCGGGCGGGGGTCGGTGACCGGGAGTCCGTAGTGGCGTCGCCACTCGGAGGAGGAGTAGATGAGCAGGCGTCGGCCCCAGGCCTCCTCGACGACGGCGGTGAAGGCGTCGATCTCGGCCTGGACCGCGCTCGCCTCCGGCAGCTCCTCGCAGGCGCCGTCGAACTCGAGGTCCAGTGCCGGGGGCAGCGCGGAATCGTCCGGCGCGGCGGCAGCCAGGAAGTCCTCGGCCTGCTCCGCGCCGGAGGAGCACAGCGTGAAGTAGTGGTAGGCGCCGGGCGTGATGCCGGCGGCTCGGGCACCGTCCCAGTTCTCGCGGAAGTGGGTGTCGGTGAAGCCGGCACCCTCGGTGGCCTTGAGGTAGGCGAAGCCGACCCCGGCTCCTCCGACCTCTTCCCAGTCGATGTCGCCCTGATGGCTGGAGACGTCGATGCCCATCACCTCACCGGGCATGAGCCGGCTCCCGTCGGGCAGATTCGCGAGCACTGCGGCGTCGTCCGGCGTGGCGGTCACCGACATCGCGGCGTCGTCGGCCGCGAAGGGCGCCTTCTCGGTGAGCGCCCGCCCGTCGCCCCCGCCGCGCAGCGCATTGATCACGGTGGCGGTGCACCCGCCGACCAACAGCAGCAGCACGAGTGCGAGCGTGCCCGCGACGATCTGACGTCGACGGACCTGCTCAGCTGTGAATCGGGGCACGCTGGGACGGTACCCGAGCCGGCGGTGCCGACGGGGGATGCCGTGCCGGACACGGGCGAGCGTTTACCGGGCTCAGCGGGCGAACAGGGTCGCGAAGGCGCGCAGCAGGCGGGGCGGATGGTCGGCGCTCTCCCCGCGCAGCGCGGCGAAGACGTCCTCCATCTCGTCGGGGGAGAAATAGCCGTGGTCGCGATAGGCGCGGGCCCGCTCGATGATCGAGGGGATGTCCAGCTCAGGGTGGAACTGGGTGGCGTACTGCCGCGTACCCACGCGGAACATCTGCACCGGCGAGCTGGACCCGGTGGCGAGCACCGTGGCGTGCTCGGGCAGGGTGTTGACCGCTTCCTTGTGCCCGACCAGGCCGGTGAAGGTCCCCGGCAGCGAGGCCTCCCGGATCAGCGGATCCTGCCGCCCGGCCTCGGTCAGCGTGACCTGCACGGCGCCCAGCGGTTCGCCGTTGACCCTGTCGATCCGGGCGCCCTGATGGGTGCCGAGGGTGCCGATCCCGTAGCAGGCACCGAGGAAGGGGATGTCTTCGGCGATCACCTGGTCCAGCACGCGGAAGATCTCCGCCTCGGCCCGCGCCTGCGCCGCGGTCTTCCCGTCGGCCGGGTCCGAGACGGTAAAGGGGCTGCCGCACAGGATGATCCCGGAGATGTCCTCGGCCCCGAGAGCGGGGAAAGGGTCGCGGTCCAGGCGGGCCCAGAGCAGCTCGTCCTCGGCGAGTCCGGTGAAGTCGAGCACCGCGGAGCGCTCGGTGAGGGCGACGTCGTCCTCGGGACGGGTGGCGATCTGCACGAACGGTTTCACGAGGCTGATGCTAACGACCTTCGCCGGGAGGTCCTGGACGGAGACCGCAGGTGGTCAAGGATCCGGATCGTCCACGGGCGGCTCCTCGGCGAGCGTGTCGCCCCTCGGGGCGTCCTCGGGCTCGGATCGGCGCGGCCAGTGCAGCGGGGTCGGGGTGGTGATCCGGCTGGTGCCGGAGTGGCCGGTCCATTCCACGCGGTGGCCGGACCTGCCGGGGTCCTCGATCCGTTCGACGTGCGCGGCGCTGGTCTCCTTCTTGTTGCAGTGCCCGCACAGTCCCTGTCCGTTGTCCAGGGTGGTGGGCCCGCCACGGGAGACCGGGTCGATGTGGTCGCTCTGGCGGATGGCGGCGTTGCAGTGCGGGCCGCGGCACGTGGTGTCGCGCCAGGTCAGGAAGCGTCGCATGGCGGGCGGGAAGGCACGCGCGGTCGAGTCCATCGCCACCAGCTCCCCGGTGGCCGGATGCGTATACAGGCGCCGGAGCTCGGCGCGGACTGCGGGGCCGGCGGCGCCGTAGGGGTCCTCGGCCGGGTCCGCGGGGTCGGAGGTGGCGGCGCGCAGCTGCTGGCGGACGGCCTCTGCGGGGACGGCCCCGTACCCCTCGAGATGAGCGGTGTCTCCCGCATCGGGACGGAACAGAGCGCGATCCGTGATGATCACCCCGATGTCGAGGATCCCGGGGGCGGCGCCGTCGTCTCGCCCGAGCAGGGTGTCGGTGAGGGAGTCGGCCATGGCGGCGCCGTGGCCCTCTCGTGCCCCGTCAGCACGGCGGCGCTCGGCCTCGAGCGAGAGGCGCTTGTGGATCCGGGCGGCATCGATCGCAGAGAGCCGGGCGGACAGCGTGGCCATGCCGTGCTGGCCGGGCCGCATCGTCACGTGACGCTCCCGGAGCGCCCGGCGATGGCGCAGGGTGTCCCCCTCGGGGTCGAGCTCACCGGCGATGGTCGCGACCGCATCCGCCCAACGCCGGGTGCCCGCACCGTCGAGCTCGGGAAGCCGCTCGTGGAGCCTGCGGTCCACCTCGCGGGCGAGATCCGGGCTGAGGGCCGAGGCGGCCCCGGCCACCGCATAGGCGGCATCGCTGCTGATCTTCCCCAGCCGCAGCGCATCCATCATCCGGGGCAGCACCTCGAGCAGCCGCTGTGCGGAGGCCAAGGTGCGACCTGCCATGTGCGGTGAGCGCCGGGTGATGAGCGAGAGGTCATCTCGGGTGGCGCCGTCGGCCGCCTTCTCGACCGCTGTCCGCGACGGCTCCGCACCGACCTCGTGCGCCCCGTGGTCGCGGGCGGAGGCGTATCGATCACGGCGGGTGATGTCTCGCAGCGCGAGCATCGAGCGCGCCTCGAGCACATCCATCGCCGAGGCGCAGGCCTGCAGGTTGCCGAGCAGGACCGCGAACTCCCCGCGGGCCCTGCCCTCGAGCGTGAACGCCTCCCCGGGATCCCCGGCGATCTCCTGCAGGAGATGAGCGAGGTCTCCGAGCGCCTCGGAGAGCGCGGCCGGGCCCAGTGCCCGCAGGCCGTCCAGGAGCGCCTGCGGGGAGAACTCCCCCTCAGTGCCGACAACGTGCTGCGAGCTGGTCATGACTCCATCGTCACCGCAGGTGGGAGCCGGCGAAAGGGGCGTCACGGGATTGTGGATGAAGGGATGCTGGGGAGGAACGGTCGGCGGACGGGTATCGCCCGGGGACGACCTGGCCCAGGGACCACAATGGAGCCATGACGACTCTCGCCGACTTCACCGCCACCACCATCACCGGTCGGGAGCAGCGGCTCGCGGACCATCTCGGTTCCCTCGTGCTGGTGGTCAACACCGCCAGCAGGTGCGGTCTCACACCGCAATACGCCGGTCTGCAGGCGCTGCACGACCGCTTCGGCGAACAGGGGCTGACGGTGCTCGGCTTCCCCTGTGACCAGTTCATGCATCAGGAGCCCGGCACCGAGGCGGAGATCTCCGAGTTCTGCCGGGTGAACTACGGCGTCACCTTCTCGATGTTCGCGAAGGTCGAGGTCAACGGGGAGGACGCCCATCCGCTGTTCCAGTGGCTCACCGGTGCGCACGGCGAGGAGATCCCGGCCGGTGACATCGAGTGGAACTTCACGAAGTTCCTGCTCGGTCCCGACGGCACGGTGCAGCGCCGCTACGCACCCGCGGTCGAGCCTGCGGACCTCGCCGACGACGTCGAGGCCCTGCTCGCCGCTCGGGGCTGACCCGCGCCGCACAGGCCGTTCGCTCAGCCCTCGCGCACCCAACCGTCGCGCACCCAGCCGTCGGCGACGACGTCCCGGCGGTCATCGGAACGGTCGGAGTCGAACAGCTCCTGACCGTCATCGAGCACGCGGAGCCGCCCCACGAAGGCGCCGAGCCCGCGCATGGGGCCGTCCGTCCTCAGGCGCAGGCGGATCCGCACCACGCCGACGAGCGGGGCGCCGTCGTCGGTGAGCGCGAACGCGCCGTCCCAGACCACCCGCCGCCCCCAGCCGGTGATCTGCCCGTCCGCCACCTCGACGCCGTCCTCGCGCTCCGCCTCGAGGCGGCCAGGGAGCGGCAGCCAGCTCTCACCCCGGTCGGCGGATGCCTCGACGATGAGGACATCGGCGGCGGTCTCGAGGTGGAAGAACAGGTCCAGGCGCAGCTCCGCGGCGCTCCCTTTTCGGCCCGCCTCGAGGCCCACGGAGAGGCCCAGCGTCGCGCTGCTCGCCTCCGCCTCTCCGGCATGCCAGCCCCCGCGGATCCGTGGCGGGACCACTCCCAGCGCCTGCGCGACGCAGGTGGAGACCTCGCGCCGGGTGACCGAGGTGGTGGACCATTCCCGGGTGGGGTGCACCGAGTTCGTCAGCAGGATGACGATCGTGTCGGTGAGGGGGTCGATGACCAGCGACGTGCCGGTGAAGCCGGTGTGCGCGCCGCTGTACGGGCTGGTCAGACCGGCCTGGTAGGACCAGGCGGCGAGCTCCGGGCCCAGGCCGCGGCGGGCACTTCCTCCCCGGTCACCCCGGCGATGCGATCGGTGAACATGTCCTGGACGGTGTCGGCCTCGAGGATCCGGGCCTCGCCGCAGCGGCCCCCGTCCAGGAACATCTGGGCGAACACCGCGAGGTCCCGGGCGGTGGAGAACATCCCGGCATGCCCGGCCACCCCGCCGAGCGAGAAGGCGTTCTCGTCATGGACATGGCCGTGCACGGGGTATCCAAAGCAGTCCATGTGCTCGGTCGCCGCGATCCTGCCGGCGAGCTCCGCGGGCGGGTTGAACATGGTCTCCGTCATCCCCAGCGGAGCGGTGATGTGCTCACGCACGTACTCGTCCAGTCCCTGCCCCGAGAGGGTCTCGACGATCAGCCCCAGCGCGATCAGGCCCAGGTCGGAGTACACGTACGCGGTGCCGGGCGGGGAGCTCGGCCGGACCGTGAGCACGGCATCGAGGCGGGAGGGGAGGTCCGGATGGGCGGAGACGAGGTCGATGAAGGGCGGGAGCCCGCCGACGTGCGAGAGCAGCTGCTGCACGGTGACCTCGCCCTTCCCGTTCTCGGCGAAGCGCGGCAGGTGATCGGCGACGCGGTCCTCCAGCCGCAGCAGACCCTGTTCGACGTGCTGCATCACGGCGGTCGCGGTGAAGATCTTCGTGATCGACGCGAGGTCGAAGATCGTGTCGGTGCGCGCGGGGATCCACTGGTCCCGGGGCAGCTCGGTCCGGGCGTCCTGCCAGCGCAGCGCATGCCCGTCGGCGTGCTCGTAGGCGATCCCCGCCCGGGAGGCGACCAGCAGCGCTGCTCCTGCGAAGCGGGGCGGATCATTCTCGAGGCCGGCCCGGATGATCGCCGGCAGCCCGTCCAGCACCTCGGGGTCGAGGCCGACGGCGTCCGGGGTCGCCTCGCGAAGCGACCTCCCGGAGCTCCTGCGGGCCCAGGGATGGGGGTGCGGCTCGTGGCGGCCCTGGTCCCGTCCGGTCCGTGCCGCGCGGGCGGGAGGCGTCATGGCAGACCGGTTCCGCGCGGGGTCCGCGGTCGCCGTGCCCGCTCCCGGCGGACCTCGCTGACCCCGAGCGCCAGGATCACGATGCCCGCGACCATCACGCACCATCGGGCCACCTCGGCCAGCGTCGCGAGGAGGGAGATGAGGTCCTGGAACGTCCCGGAGAGCAGCGAGCCGTCCACCGAGAAGGAGAAGAACAGTCCGAACAGTGCCGTGGCGAGCAGCAGGCTCGCCCCGATCCGCAGCTTCCCCTCGCCCCTGATCACCACGAGGATCCCGAGGACGGCCGAGGCCAGCTTCATCGCGGCCGCGAGCGCGATGAGGCCCATGCTCACGAGCGTGATCAGGACGAAGCGTATCGGGAAGCCCTCCCCTCCCAGCAGCTCCTGATCCTGCGCCAGGTCGTCGAGGAATCCTGTCGCGGCGAAGCCGTACACCGCCGCGGCACCGATCACCGACATCAGCACCGTCAGCAGCGAGATGATCGCCAGCGCGATGGCGGGCTTCAGCGGCTGCTTCTCGGGCGGGACCCGCCTCACCGTGCTCGTCATCGTCTCTCCTTCCTGCTCCGACCTGTCCCCGGTGCCACGGCCGGTCAGTCCCGCTGCAGCTCCAGCACCGGCACGCAGGCCGGGCTGAAGCCCAGCACCTGCCCGTAGAACGAGAGAGACGCCTCGACCGCCCGGATGATCGATTCGGCCTTCCGGAACCCGTGCTGCTCCCCCTCGAACAGCAGGTAGGCGTGCGGGATGCCCTTGGCGGCGAGCGCGTCGCGGAACAGCTCGGACTGGCTGGGCGGGACGATCCGGTCCTCATCGCCCTGCAGCAGCAGCACCGGGACCTCGAGCTCGGCGACATGGCTCAGCGGCGCGCGTTCGACATAGAGGTCACGCCGCTGCGGATAGGGGCCGACGAGCCCATCGATGTACCGGGACTCGAAGTCATGGGTGTCC
The DNA here is from genome assembly GCF_002216795.1 of Brachybacterium avium. NCBI lineage: Bacteria > Bacillati > Actinomycetota > Actinomycetes > Micrococcales > Dermabacteraceae > Brachybacterium > Brachybacterium avium. The sequence goes on from NZ_CP022316.1 coordinate 1,672,311, forward strand.
TGCCGGAACTTCTCGAGCTCGGCGACCCCGAAGCTGGATGCGCCGGCGGCGAAGGTGTCGGTGCGGGTCAGGCAGGCGAGCGTGGTCCAGCCGCCGGCGCTGCCGCCCTCGATCGCCAGCCGGTCCCCGTCGGCGATGCCCTCGGCGACCAGGTGCTCCATCACGGCGACGGTGTCCTGCACGTCGACCACACCCCATTGGCCGCGCAGACGGTTGCGGTAGGCGCGGCCGTAGCCGGAGGAGCCGCCGTAGTTCACCACCACCACGCCGAGGCCGCGGGAGGTGTAGTAGGCGATCGGCAGCGAGAGCACCGGCGAGACGTGGGCGGTGGGCCCGCCGTGGACCTGCGCGATGAAGGGCGGCAGCTCGCCGTCTCGGCCGGCGAAGCCCTCGTGTCGGGGGCGGTGGACGATCGCGTGGACGACGCCGCCGTCCGGCAGCGGCACCTCGATGCTCTCCCCCTCGGGCAGCAGGCCGGGGTCCGGCGCATCGCTGCGCGAGGAGCGCAGCAGGGTCAGCGGCGACAGCGCGGGGGGCAGCGGGGCAGCATCGTCCCCGAGGTCGAGGCGGGCGAGGTGGATCGCCGCGAACTGCGTGGGGGACGCACCCGCGAGCACCAGCAGACCGTCCTCACGCAGCTGGGCGGTGCCGATGTCGGTGAGCGGGCAGTCCAGCGGAGCGAGTTCCCCGGTGCTGATCCGCAGCACCGACAGCGAGGTCGCGGCACGGCCGTGCTGCATCAGCGCCCGGTCGGCATCCAGCACCTGGAACCAGCTGCTGCCCAGCGCCCACATCGGGCCGGCGAACTCCTGGTCCCGCTCAAGGAGCTGGCGGGCGCCGTCGCCCGTCGACCAGACCCAGGGGTTCCACCAGCCGGAGGCATCGGAGAGGAACAGCAGACGCTCGTCATCGAGCCATTCGGGCTGCAGGACCGACTCGTCCTCCCCGCCGGCGAGGATCTCGCCCTCCCCCGCGCTGCCGTTCATCAGCGGCGCCAGGTGCAGCTGCGTGCCGTCCCAGGGCATCTGCGGATGCTCCCAGCTGAGCCACGCCAGCCGGGTGCCGTCGGTGCTGAGCCGCGGATGCGCGACGAAGCGGGCAGACGGGGTGACCCGGCGCAGGGCGGCGGGATCCTCGGCGGCCGAGCCGTCCAGCGGCACCGCGACCACGTACCGCTCGATATGCGGTGCGCCATCGGCCTCTGTGCGGGGCCCGTCCTCGCCGCCGGTGTGGTCCTCGCAGATCCACCACACCTCCGCGGTGCCGTCGGCGAGGGTGACCGGGGTCGGGTCCGCCCAGCGCAACGAGGGCCCGTGCGCGGACTCGACCTCGCGGCCGACGGGGGTCAGCGGGAGCGGCTGCTCCCCCTCGCGCAGGGCGTGCACGCGCTGGTCCTCGAAGTTCACGAAGACGACCAGCGGCGGCCGGCCGGTCGCCTCGTCCGCCGTCCCGGGCACGACGGTCCAGCTGGCGCCCCCGTACTCGTGCACGCGGGAGCGGGCGTTGTAGGGGGCGGGCAGCACGGTGACCGGTTCCGCGGAGGCGTCCGCGCCGTCGGCCGCATCGGCATCGGCTCCCGGCACGGCGACCGGTCCGGCGGTGCGGAGGATCGCCTGGCGTCCCCCCTCGGTGGAGATGCCCTCCGTCCACCACACGGCGTCCCCGACCAGGCGCGGGGCGCCGAGCCGGATGCCGCCCGTCGCGAGCAGCTCGGCGGTCAGGGGCGAGGGCCAGGAACCGTACGGTAGCAGTGTCACCATGGGTATCTCCTATGTCAAGCGGCTTGCGGTACGCAAGTCGTTGAGGTGGGGTTCAGTGGGATCGGGGTGGTGGCGAGGGCTTCGGCGTGGGCACGGGTGAGAGCGCGCCAGATGCGGCGGGCGATCGCGCTCTTCAAGCAGCGGAGGGCTTCCATCACGGTCTTGCCCTGTTCGCGGAGCCGGTCGTAGTACTCCTTACCGGGTCCTTCGAGACGGACTTGAGTGAGGGCGATGCGGTGGATCGCGCAATTCAACTGACGATTCCCGCCCCTGTTCAGACGGACTCTCCCCTCGGTCTTGCCTGACCAGACCGGGATCGGAGCGCAGCCGGCGAACATCGCGTACTTCCCCTCGTTCGCGAACCGTTCGATCCCGGCGGTCTCGGCGAGGATCTTCGCGGCCGACAGCTCCGCGCAGCCGGGATCTCCAACAGCACCGGCTCCACCTCCCGGACCATGACACGCAGCCGCGCATCCAGCTCGCTGATCGAGGAGCAGAGCCGTTCGAGGTCGGCCAGGACCATGCCCGCGATCTCCGCGACGATCCCCTCGCTCGCCTCGACCAGCTCCCGCACTCGTTCCTGAGCCGGTCGATGGGTCAGCGCGCGTGGTGCCGGGTCGACTTCGGGGTCGAGCTCGTGCAGGTGCCAGCGCAGGCGGTTGATCACCCGGGTCCGCTCCGCGACCAGGTCCTCACGACGCGCCAGGACCAGCTTGACCTCTCGTGCCTGCTCATCGGTGAACGCGGTCGGCAGATCGTCCTCGCGGGCCATCGCCCGCGCGACGGCGAGAGCATCGATCGGGTCGGACTTCCCGCGAGTGCGCGCTGTGGCGCGTTGGCGTGCCATCAGCTTCGCCGGCACCCTGACCACGGGCTCTCCATGGGCAAGGAGATCGCGTTCGAGCAGACCGGTGAGGTGGCGACAGTCCTCCACCCCCCACTGGCGGTCCTGCTCGATGAAGGACTTCCTGGCCCATCGGTAGGCCTTCTCGTGACCGCTATGAGTCGCGCGGACAGTGATCTGCCCGATCTGCTTGCCCGCCGCGTCGACCGCGACGAAGGTGTGCGAGTTCTTGTGGACGTCAGCGCCGATCAGGACCACCATGGTCACTGCCTCCCTTGAATTCGAGTGGGGGTCGAACGGTCGGGCCGGTCGGCGGACAAACCTCAGTGGGGCAGCTGCACGCTCCTATCAAGTCACGCCGGCCGGTCCTTCCCACCCGGCGACGGCAATACCCATGAAGGCCAGCTCAACGAAGAACGGCAGCCAGCGTAAGAGCCAATCACCGGATGGAAAGGATCCAACCACCGCGACATCCGCGGCACCAGCAAGCCTCACACTGAGGACAGCGTATGCACGGAGGTGCTCGCGCAGCGCGAGAACGGCCGGAATCCGCAGGGGGACCGGGGTCCTGCTCCGGATCGGAAGTGCGCCACCACCGACGATCGCGGTGAGGAGGTTGCCGCAGAGCACGTCACCGGGCCACCGGGCCCGTCGCCCGGACAACCGTGCCCGGTGCATCCCCCGCCGTGAGACACTTGCCGCGGAGAGCCGGGAAGTCTGGTCGGCACGGGAGCGTGATGCTCCCGTACCCGTGTCAACGATGCCGTGAAGGGACCAGCATGGCTCTCCCGTTCCCCACCCCGCGTGTCGGTGTGCGGGTCGGCCCCTCCACCGGGCGACCTCGGTGCCAGGGCGTGACTGATCCTCACCGTCCTGACCTCGAAGGTGAAGTGATCCGAGATGGACTTCCCCGTCTGGACTCTGATCCCGTTCGTGCTGATGCTGCTGGCCATCGCGATCTTCCCACTGGTCCCCGCCATCTCTCATCACTGGGATCGACCCCGCAACCAGCTGCTCTATGCGCTGGCGCTCGGTGTTCCGGTGGGGATCGGTCTGCTGGTCACCGCGCACCCCGAACTGGTCGCCCATGCGCTGATCGAATACGTCCAGTTCATCGTGCTGCTGCTGGCGCTGTTCACGGTCTCAGGCGGGATCGTCCTGCGCGGGGACCTGGCCGCCACTCCACGCACGAACACCGCCTTCCTCGCCGTCGGCGGCGTGCTGGCGAGCTTCATCGGCACCACCGGGGCGGCGATGCTGCTGATCCGCCCCATCCTGGCCACCAACTCCGAGCGGCGCTACCGGGCGCACACCGTGGTGTTCACGATCTTCATCGTCGCCAACTGCGGCGGTCTGCTGACTCCGCTCGGCGACCCGCCGCTGTTCCTGGGCATGCTCCGCGGAGTGCCCTTCACCTGGACCTTCTCCCTGATCCCGGAGTGGTTCTTCGTCAACGCCCTGCTGCTGCTGAGCTACTGGGCGCTGGATCGTCGGTTCCACGCCCGCGAGAAGCCGGAGGCGCTCGCGATGGACATGGACAACCGCAGGCCGCTGCGGCTGGCCGGGGCGGCGAACCTGATCTGGTTCGCGGTGATCATCCTCGCCGTGGCCAAGGTCCCGTCGCTGGACATCGACGCCGTCGCCCACGGCCACATCGAGGGGCTGAACTGGGTGCCCTGGCGCGAGCTGGTGATGCTCACCGCCGCCACCTGCTCCTTCCTCATCGGTTCGAAGAAGATCCGCTTCGAGGAGAACCAGTTCAGCTGGGGCCCGATCCAGGAGGTCGGCGCCCTGTTCATCGGCATCTTCCTGACCATGGTCCCGGCCCTGCAGGTGCTGCGTGTCGCCGCCCCGAACCTGCCGCTGAACGAGATCACGCTGTTCCTGTTCACCGGCGGGCTCTCCGCCGTGCTGGACAACGCCCCCACCTATGTGACGTTCTTCGAGATGGCCACGCAGCTGCCGGGCGATCCCCGGGTGGCGGACGTCCCCGAGATGCTGCTGGTCTCGATCTCGCTGGGTGCCGTGCTCTGCGGGGCCATGACCTATATCGGCAACGGACCGAACTTCATGGTGAAGTCGGTGGCCGAGGACGGCGGCGTGAAGATGCCGACCTTCCTGGGCTACATCCGCTCCGCGCTCATCTACCTCGCACCGGTCCTGCTGGCCATGCTGCTGCTGTTCATCGCCGACCCGCTGTGGGCGAAAGCGCTCGGCGGTGCCGTGGTCATCCTGATCCTGGTGCGCGTCGTCCGGCACGCCACCGCCCCACCTCCGCAGGTGCTCGGCCGCAGCGCCCGCGCTGCCGAGCCGGAGGCCCCGCCGCAGATCTGATCGCTGCGAACGGGGCGCCCTACCAACCCACTGCCCCCGATCCGCAGGAGACCTCTTCATGACCGCACCGTCGAACGCCGTCCGCGAGCACGGCACCTATCGCACCCTCCGGCCCGCCGAGGCATGGGTCACGCGGGCCATCCCCGGCGGGGCGCTCCTGCTGCTGGCCACCGTGCTCGCGCTGCTCTTCGCCAACACCCCGCTGTCGGACCTGTACTTCACCGTGCGCGATACACACATCGGCTTCACCGCCGGTCCGCTCGATCTGGACCTCTCGATCGGGCACTGGGCCGCCGACGGCCTGCTGGCGATCTTCTTCTTCCTCGCGGGGCTCGAGCTCAAGCAGGAGTTCGTGGTCGGCGACCTGCACTCCCCCTCCAAGGCCCTGGTGCCTATCGCCGCGGCGTTCGGCGGCGTGGCCATCCCCGCGCTCCTGTACACCGTGATCAACCTCAGCGGGCCCGCAGGCTCCGGCCACGGCTGGGCGATCCCCGCAGCCACCGACATCGCCTTCGCGGTCGCGATCCTGGCGCTGCTGGGCTCGAGCCTGCCACCGGCGCTGCGCACCTTCTTGCTGACCCTCGCGATCGTCGACGACCTGATCGCGATCACGATCATCGCGATCTTCTACACCTCGGACCTGCGTCTGTGGTTCCTCGCCCTCGCAGTGATCCCGATCGGACTGTTCTGGTGGCTGACGAACAAGCGCGAGGCCTGGTTCAAGAAGCACTACTGGACGGCCTGGGCGCTGCTGGGCCCGCTCGCGCTGATCACCTGGGTGCTGTTCCTGAACTCCGGTGTGCACGCCACCATCGCCGGTGTCGTGCTCGCGTTCATGGTGCCGGTGCGGGGCATCTCCGACTACGGGAAGCAGCACTCCCTCTCCCACACCCTCGAGCACCGGCTGCGCCCCTTCTCCAGCGCCCTGGCCGTGCCGCTCTTCGCCTTCTTCAGCGCCGGCGTCGCCGTGGGCGGGGTGAGCGGGCTGCTGAACGCCTGGCAGTCCACCGTCGCGCTCGGCATCATCGTCGGCCTCGTGATCGGCAAGATCCTCGGCATCGTGGGCACGTCGTACCTGCTGACCACCTTCACCAAGGCCCGGCTCGACCCCTCCCTGAAGTGGGCCGACATGATCGGGATGGCCGCCGTCGCCGGCATCGGCTTCACCGTCTCGCTGCTGGTCTCCGAACTCAGCTTCCAGGTGGGCGACGACATGTACGACTGGGCGAAGGTGGGCGTGCTGACCGCCTCCGCACTGGCCGCGGTGCTCGGTGCGGTGATCCTCGTCCCCCGCAACCGGATGTACGCCCGGCAGCAGCGGGAGTCCGGGGCGACGCCCGACGAGTACGACCGCGGCGCCAACTGGGGCGCCGACGGGTGACCCGCGCCCGGTGCCGGGTTCCGGGTGGCGTCAGAAGCGGGCTGGTGCCACGAAGCCGTCGGGCTTGACCAGCACCACCGGCACCGGCGACTCGATCGCGACCCGCTGCGAGGTCGAACCCAGCAGGATCTTCCCGATCGGGGTGCGCTTGCGGATCCCGAGAACCACCAGGATGACGTCATCATGCTCGACGGCGTCGAGGATGTCGTCGGCGGGATCATCCCGCCTGGGGACGGTGCGCAGCTCGAAATCGAGGCCGGTCTCCGCCAGCCGCTCCTCGAGCGGGCGCCGATCGGCCACTCCCCGCGCCTTGCGCGGATCGGGCGCCCTTTCGGAGGCGAGCACGAGCAGGGAGGCGCCGCGCCGCTCCGCCTCGTCGACCGCGTACGCGAGGGCCGCCTCGCTGGTGGCGCTGGGGACATAGGCCAGCAGGATGGTGGACATGAGACTCCCTCGGGGTGCGGGGTGGCGACCGCCGCGGCGGTCCCGACCGGGGCGGTCCCGGCCGGATGCTGGGGAAGCGTCAGTGCTTGCCCAGGTCGTCGGGATGATGGAAGCGGGTGCGACGGGCCCGCACCGCACGGTTGTAGAACCAGGTGATGACGAACAGCAGCAGCCCGATCCCCAACAGTCCGCCGGCGATCACGTAGTTCTGCGGCGGCTGTGCGATCGGGGTGACCAGGGCGAACGATGTGATCGCGCCGATCACCGGCAGCACCGTCGGGGTGTGGAAGTGCCGTACGTCGACCTTGTCCTTGCGCAGCACCAGCACCGAGACGTTCACCAGGCCGAACACGGCCAGCAGGAGCAGTGCGGTGGTGCCGCCGAGGGCGGAGATCGTCTCCTCGGCGAGCACATAACGCACCGTGAGCACCAGGGCGAAGGCCAGCGCGGTGGAGAAGACGATCCCGGCCCACGGGGTGCGGCGGCCCCGCAGGACCCCCTTGAGGAAGCCGGGCAGCACGCCCTGCTTGGCCATGCCGTAGAGCAGGCGCGAGGCCATCATCATGTTGATCAGCACGGTGTTGGCCACGGCGAAGATCGAGATGAACGCGAAGATCGTATCGATCGGGATGCCCGGCGCCCCGACCTTGACCACCTCGAGCAGCGGGGTGCTGGACTCGGTGAGCTGCCCGATCGGCACCACCGCGACGGCGAGGAGCGAGATCAACACATAGATCACGCCCGTGATCGACAGGCCCCCGATGAGCGCACGGGGGAAGTTCTTGACCGGGTCGACCGTCTCCTCGGCCATGTTCACCGAGTCCTCGAAGCCCACCATCGAGAAGAAGGCGAGGGCGGTCGCGCCGATCACCGCCATGAAGAGGCTCTTGTCGTCCTGGGTCTCGAAGAGGATCACCCGGGAGAGATCCGCCTGCCCGCGACCGAGCGCGATGAAGCCCACCACGATCACGAGCGAGAGGCCGGACAGCTCGATGAACGTGAGCACCACGTTCGCCTTGACGGATTCGGCGACACCGCGCAGGTTGATCAGGGCCACCAGGGCGAGGAAGGCCAGGGCGATGCCGGTGGCCAGCGGCTGTGCCGCATCGCCCAGCGGCTCCTCCAGCGCGAAGGCCTTCAGCACGTTCTCCGAGAGGAAGATCGCGCTGGTCGAGGCCGAGGTGATGCCAGAGGAGAGCACCGCGAAGGTGACCATGAAGGTCAGGAAGTGGACGCCGAAGGCCTTGTGCACGTACAGCGCCGCCCCCGCGGCCTGCGGGTACTTGGTGACCATCTCGACGTACGACAGCGCGGACACCATCGCGATGGCGAAGGCGACGATGATCGGGAGCCAGCCCGCCCCGCCCACCTCACCGGCGACCTTGCCGGTCAGGGCGTAGACGCCGGTGCCGAGGATGTCGCCGACGATGAACAGCAGCAGCAGCTTGGGTGTGATCGCCTGCTTCAGCTCCGGCTGGTCGTCGCTCGACAGCTCCGGATCGCCGACGACGGGCTCTGCATCAGGGGATTCGCTCATGGGATCCTCCCAGAGAAGGGGCGGGAACGCGTCGGCGGCGGCGCAGCGGCCTGTCACCAGGCCACCGAACGCGAGGAGTCGGCGCGATGGTGGGGGAACTCTACCCCGCGGTGACCGCCCTCACACCACGGGACGGGCCGCGGCGTCCCGCTCCTCGGCCGACGTCTCCGCATGCGCCTCGTCCTCCGCGCTGCGGACGTCCAGGCGCAGCGTCTGCACCCACTGGCGCGAGGCATCGGAGCTGATCGCCATCACGCCGAGCGCAGAGGCTCCCGCGCCCACCAGCAGCGAATGGGCGACATCACCGGACATGGAGGTGGCGAGCGCGAGCGCGGCGAAGGCGTCGAGGGTGAACAGCGCCATCAGCGCGATCCGTGCCCACCGGCTGCGGCGGATCACCCCGGTCTGCAGCAGCAGCGCTGCCACCGCGAAGGCGGTCGGCCCGAGCATCCCCTCACCGCTGGGCAGCACCAGCGCGGCCTCGGGGACCAGGGAGGTCGGGTCCACCCCGCCCAGCCGGGTGATCCACTGCAGGACGACCAGGACGGCCTGCACCAGCACCAGGATCCCGGTGAAGATCACCGTGGGCGGCGGCAGGTGGTGGTCTGCGGCGCGTGCGACGAGCTGGTGGAAGTCGTCGACCGTCTCCTGCCAGTGAGCGCTCAGCTCGCCCGTGACGTCCGCCTGTGAGGTCGCCGTGCCGCTGCGCCGTGCGACCGCCAGCGCCGCCCGGGCCCGTGACTTCATCACCGAGGTCCCCGTCGGACGGTGCCGGGGGAGCATCAGCGCGGTGGCGCCCGCGGAGCGGCTCCTCGCCCCGGCCACGTCCAGCACCGGCAGGTCCCCGTCGGTGCGGATCCGATCGCCCTGGCCGTTGCGGTGGTGGTAGGAGGTGGAGAACTCCCGGATCACCTCCGCATCGATCTGCGGATCGGCGAAGCGGACGGTGTCGATCACGAAGTCCCGCTCGGCGTCGATGTTCTCGTCGATCCGGTGGGTGACCTGCAGGGTGAAGAAGGAGAAGCCGACGGCCCGGTCATAGGAACCGGCCGCCAGCCAGTCGGCGCGATATCCGCCCGGCAGCACGAAATCCGGGGCGGTCCGCCAGAACCGCACGTGGTGGCGCTTGGTGGTGGTACCGCCCACCTCCTGCTGGTAGGTGAAGTCGTGGCGCCGGCCCATCAGGTACAGGTCCGAGACGGGGGCCGCCGGATAGGAGCGGCGCAGCAGCGTCGAGCGCACCATCGACCAGGCCGAGGAGAGGGTCCGCTCCTCGGCGAGCACCCAGCCCGCCCGGCGCATCGTCACGTGCAGATCCCGCTCGGAGCCGTCGAAGGCGAGGTTGATCGGGTCCGAGAGCACCCCCTCGGTGGTGCGGGTGCGGCCGAAGAAGTAGTCCGGCAGGTAGATCCGCGTCATCAGCTGATGCAGGCGCGGCAGGGTGATGTAGGTCAGCAGCACCCAGAAGCCCAGCAGGTACAGCAGCCGGATCGGCGTGAGCGAGAAGCCCTCGACCAGGTAGAGCAGAGCCAGCCAGATCGAGATCACCACGCCTGCGGCGATGAACAGGTTGTCCAGCAGCGAGTAGAGCTCGAACGTCGGCCCCGCCGCGGTGCGCCCCCGCGCATGGTCGTAGGCGGGCGGCTGCTGCGGGACGGGACGGCGCAGCGGCACCAGGTGCGCCTGGCGTTCCGGCATCATCGAGCGCGCTCCGTGCTCCGCATTCTCATGGGGCAATCGTAGGTGCCGCGGGGAACGGGCCGGTCACCGGTCCGGGGGCGTGCTCAGGACCGTCGAGCGGCTCGACGCACGGCGATCGCCCCGAGCAGACCCAGCAGCAGGAACCCGGCAGAGCCCGCCATGGCGAGGCGGGAGCCGTCGGCGAAGACGGTGCCGAGCTGGTCGAGCGTGCCCGGGGCGGTCTGCTGGGCCCGCAGCTGCGGGAGGATCGAACCGGCCGAATCGGTCAGCGCCTGCCCGTACCGGGCGGCCTCCCCGGTGAGGGAGTCGCTGCGGGAGGCGAGCCCGGCGGCCAGCAGGGCCCCGGAGATCGCCGTGCCCAGCGCCGTGCCCAGCTGGCGGACGGTGGACTGCGTGGCCGAGCCTTGCCCCGACTGCTCCGGCGGCACGGGGGCGAGCACGGTCGAAGTCAGCTGCGCGGAGGCGAGCCCGAGGCCCAGGCCGTAGACGACCAGGGTCACCACGAGCAGAGCGATGGAGGTGGCAGGGCCGAGCAGCGCGGCGAGCACCCCGACCCCGATGACCTCCATCCCGAGTCCCACCAGCACCGTGCCCGGGGCCCCGATCGCGGCGGCCAGGTGGCGGGCCGCGGTGCCCGAGAGGAATGCTCCGCCGGCCATCGCGGCGAGCACCAGGCCGGCCTGGAGCGTGCCCAGGCCGAGCACGTTCACCAGGTAGAGCGGCAGCACGAACAGCAGCCCGAACTCCCCGATGGCGACGGTGCCGGCGGTGATGTTCCCCCAGGCGAAGGCGCGCAGCCGGAACAGCGTCAGGTCCAGCAGCACCTCGCGGCCGGCCGCGCCCCGACGCCGTTCGACGAGCAGGAAGGCCGTCAGCGCGGCGACGCCGACCAGCAGCAGCACGGGGACGAGGGAGAGCGGACCGGGGCCGTGGAGCGTGAGCGCCCCGAGCTCCAGCGCGGACTGCTCCGTCCACCAGCCCAGCGTGGACGCCTCGATGATCGCGAACACCAGGGAGCCGAGGGCCAGCGCGCTGAGCAGGGCGCCGAGGACGTCGAGATCCCGTCGGCCGCCCGTCACCCGCGGTGCGTCCCGGGTCTCCCTCACCCATGCCAGGGTGCCGGCGAGGACCAGGATGCCGATCGGCACGTTGACCAGGAAGATCCACGGCCAGGAGAACGAGCTGGTCAGCCAGCCGCCGAGCAGCGGGCCGAGGGCGGCGGCACCGGCCATCACCGCGCCCCAGACCCCGAAGGCGGCAGCCCGCTCCGTCCCGCGGAAGGTCGCGTTGACGGTGGAGAGGGTGGAGGGCAGGATCAGCGCTCCGCCGACGCCCTGCAGCAGGCGGGCTCCGATCAGGGAGCCCGCTCCCTGGGCCATGGCCGCGAGCACGGAGGCGACCACGAACAGCCCGACGCCGGCCAGGAACAGCCGTCGCCGCCCGATGCGGTCCCCGACGCGCCCGCTGACCAGCAGCAGAGCGGAGAGGACCACGGCATAGCTGGTGGAGACCCACTGGGCGTTGGTGAGGTCGAGACCGAGGTCGGAGATGATCGTGGGCAGCGAGACCGCGACGATCGACCCGTCGATGACGATCAGGGCGAGACCGGTCGCCAGGACGGCCAGCGCCTTCCACCGTCGGGGGTCGGTGGAGGGGTCGGTCGGGGTGGAGGGCGCGGACGCGGCCGGGTTCGTCGCTCCGCTGTGCGAGGGACGTGACATCTTCATGCACCCATTTTATGACGTCGCGTCATCATCTGCATCCACCGAACGGAGGATGCATGCGAGCCGTCGGCCGTCGGGCCTAGGGTGGCGGTCCCACCCCCTCCAGGAAGGTCCTCCATGTCCTCAGAGTCTCCTGCCGTCCCGCGCCTGTCGTTCCGCGACGGCGGCACCATCCCCCAGCTCGGCTACGGCGTCTTCAAGGTGGCGGACGAGATCGCCGCCGACGTCACGGCCCAGGCCCTCCGGGCCGGCTACCGGCACATCGATACCGCGAAGATCTACGGCAACGAGGCCGGGGTGGGTCGGGCGATCGCCGCCTCCGGCATCGCCCGGGAGGACCTCTTCGTCACCACCAAGCTGTGGAACGACGCCCACGGCACGGACGACGCGATCGCCGCCTGCGAGGCTTCCCTCGCACGGCTCGGCCTGGACTACGTGGACCTGTTCCTGGTGCACTGGGCGGTGCCCGCCCAGGGGCAGTACGTCGAGGCCTGGAAGGCCCTGATCGCGCTGCAGGAGCGCGGTCTGGTCCGCGCGATCGGCGTCTCCAACCACCCCGCGGCCCAGCTGGAGGAGATCATCGAGGCGACCGGCGTGGTCCCCGCGATCCACCAGATCGAGCTGCACCCCTACTTCCAGCAGCGTGAGCTGCGCGAGGTCCACGAGCGTCACGGCATCCTCACCGAGTCCTGGGGCCCGCTGGGCCAGGGCAAGTCTGATCTGCTGGAGAACGCCGCGGTCACCGACATCGCCGCGGCGCATGGCGCGAGCCCTGCCCAGGTGGTGCTGGCCTGGCACCTCGCCCACGGCATCGTCACCATCCCGAAGTCGGTGACGCCCTCGCGGATCGTGGAGAACCTCGCCGCCGTCGAGCTGCGCCTCACGGCCGAGGAGGTCGCGGCGATCGACGCGCTGGACCGGCCCGACGGCCGCGGCGGCGCGGACCCGGCGACCAAGACCGCCTGACCACCGTGCTGCCCCGGACACCCGCGCGACCGGAGTCCGAGCAGCCCCTCCCCCGGTCCGGTCCCGGACGAGACGACGAAAAGGCCGGGACGCCGAAGTACTGTGTGCCTCATGGGGTGGGAAGGGGACCAAAGGGTGCATGACATCGCAGTGGGTGGGGCCGACGCAGAAGCCGGTGGTGCCCCACTATCGGTGATGCCATGAACGCCGCGCGGAGCCCGTCCCGACAGCGCTCTCGGCGCCTGTTCGTCATTGCCGCTGCGACTGTCGCAACGATCGCGATCGTGGTCGGCGTGATCACGTCCGGGTTTCCCGGGCCGAGTCCCTCACCGGCGGCAGCGGACATGGGCAGCACGGAGATCTCTGGGGTGGATCCCGTGGAGTCCGACGGCTCCGCCGGTCTCGACGTGGAGCTGGAGGCCGGGACCACTGACGTGGAGGTCGCGGCAGCACACGTACAAGGCACCGCACTGGCCCGCGTCACCGTTGATCCGACGGCCGATGTCGAGCTCTCGGAGGGAGGCTCCACCTTCCTCACCGCAGCAGCCGGCACCGGCACGGTCTCTGCCACGTCCTTCTTCCCTGTCCGGGACGGCGTCATCGCTGTGGGCTCGTCTTCGCCCTCCTCGGTCCATCTCGAGATCCTGGCTCTCTTCGATGGAGATTCTCGGACTGCGGGATCGCTTCGGCTGCTCCCCGCTCCGGTACAGGTCGTCGACACGGCGAGCGGGATCGGCTCGGACGACCTCACGGCGACGACGGACGTCTACGTCAACGGCTACGCCACCCCCCAGGGCACGCCGCACGTGCTGGTCCGTGTCACGGGCACGTTCGAAGCGCCCACCTCCGTGACCATGTCCGAGCAGGCGGTGCGCTTCCCCGCAGGATCGTCGACCACCACCACGGTGCTCAGCACCGACCACGATGCCATCACCCTCTCCGCGAAGGAGCACGGCGACCTGCGGATCGACGTCATCGGCTATGTGACGGCCTCCGACGGCACCACCCCACCCGAATCCCAGGGTGACTCCACGACTGCCGGTGCCGTCATGGGACTGTCCGAGCAGACCTCCCAGAGCCTCACCCTCACGGAGGACTCGCCCGCCGAGGTGGACCTCGGCGCTCTGCGGGCCACCGCCGTGATCGGCCTTCTCTCCCCCGAATCCGGCACCCCCGGGTCGATCACCAGCAGCTTCGACGCGAATGCCCACCACCTAGGAACCGCCGTGACAGCCGGAGCCGAGCGTGCCGGCGAGCTGGTGGTCGTCGCCGGGGACGCACCACAGCTCTTCGCCGACGTGGATGTACAGGCGGGCTTCCTGCCCGTGGCGGTCGTGCAGCCGAACGAGATCGGCATCGACGAGGACGTCTCCGTCACGATCGATTCCTTCCCCGAGCTGGACGCGGATGCCGCTCACGGAGTTCTCCGCTTCTCTGGCACGTTCCGTGCGCCCAATCGGATCGCTGCGATCAGCATCGCCGTCGACGGCCGGCAGGTCGCACCCAGTGCACCGCTGAGCCTCGCCGGCAACGGCGGCACGTGGCACCAGGACATCATCCCTGCGAAGAGCGGTCCCCTGGAGGTCACGGTCACCGCCGTGGATGTCGGCGGAGGTACGGCCACCACCTCCTGGAACGGCACCGTGACCGTTCCTGCTGACGATGATGTGGTGATCTCTCCGCAGGCGAAGATCCTCACCCCGGCGGAGATGGCCGGCATGACAGAGGAGAGCGCAGCTGTCCTCTCCTCCGAAGACGCTCCGCACTACACGATCGGCGACGTCATTGTCGCGGGTGCCTCAGACGGCCTTCCCGACGGAGCGCTCGGACAGGTGCTCGCGATCCGGTACGAGCAGGGACGCTGGCTCACCGTCCTCGGTCCCGCCACCCTGGGCAACGTGATCCTCCAGGGCGAATTCGACGTCGTGCTCGACCGCACGGACTCCGACGACATCGTGCAGCGGGACCTTGACGGCGACGAGCAGGAGCTGACCACGGCCTCCGCCGGCGCCGGCCCGATCGGGGGCATCGTCGGCGGTGCGCCCGCACTCCCGCTCCTGCCACCTATGGATGGATCTGCGGGGAGCCTCGTGAGCTCTCCACCGACAGTACGTACGACCTCGTGTCGCACACCTGCGACGACAAGCTCGCCTCGATACCGCTGGCTTCCCAGGAGACAGAGACGACGTCGGCCGACGGACTGTGGACGATGAGCGGGTCCGCACGGCTCGAGGCCTCGGTGACCTGCGAAGCGAAGCTGGGCGTGCGGATCGCGTACAGCGCCGAGTACAAGCCCGAGGGGGTGATCGCCGTGGGCCTCGACGCGGTCCAGTTCATGAACACCGTCCGGATCCTCGAGGACGACACGGCGCAGACGCTGGAGGGTGTGCTGACCACCGCCGGATCCCTGTACGAGAGCGACTGGACCATGAGCACCTCGCTCCTGGGCACCGCGGAGGTGGCGGTCGCGCTCAGCGGGAGCGCGAAGGGCGAGCTCGCGACTGTCGACGAAGAGCTCGAGAGGCACGTCCCGCTGGCGCGGGCCACGTTCTTCCTCGGACCGGTCCCGGTCACGCTGGATGGGGACGTGACGCTCACCCCGAGCATCGCACTGGATGTGGAAGGCGAATTCGAGCTCTCCACCGAGTTCTCCGGCTCCTTGGAGGCAGGTCTGACGCTCGTGCGGAGCACCGGCATCACCCCGCTCTCCTCACTGAGCACCGAGCTGTCGACAGGAGCCTCCGGGGTGGCGAGCGCGACAGCTACCGCAGCCCTGGCCGTGGAACCGACGCTGACCCTGTACAAGACGATCTCCCTCTCGCTCACTGCTCGCCCTACGGCGGAGGCGATGGCCAAGGGGGAATTCTCCGCTGCAGACGGGACCCCCTTCGTCCTCACCGAGGAGGAAGCCGTAGCCGAGCGGGCCAGCGCCGACTCCCTCTCGCTGACCACTCGCGGACGGCGCTTCCTCGACCTCGAGGGCGCGTTCGCGATCGGGCTGGATCTCGAGCGCGAACTGGCGGCGTTCCCCCGTATCCTCGCGGTCCTCGACGGCGCAGGGGTCCCGCTCGAGGTCACCCTGCTCGACACGACCTTCGCGGCCAGCACCTTCGCGGAGGAGATCCTGTGGGAGTACTCCTATCCGGCAGATGTCGACCCCGAGAACTTCGAGCCCGAGATGCCCGAGCTCGACTTCAGCGATGACGGCGCCGAGATCCTGGCGGAGCTCGAAGGGAAGAGCTTCGCGTTCTCCTCCGGCGCCGGAGCATGGCGAACGTTCTACGAGATGGGCCCTGACGGCACCTTCACCGGCACCTACTCGGACTCCGACACGGGGGCAGGCGTCAGGTACACCGCACAGTTCGAAGGACGGTTCGAGGTCGAGGAGCAGATCGATGAGACCACCTACGCACTGAGACTGGCGGAGCTCACGTTGACCACGCCATCGAGCGGTCAGGTGGAGGAGGACGGCTACGACATCGTGTACGTGCCGGAGGTATACGGGTTCGACCAGTGCCGTGACTTCCGCCTGTTGCTCCCGGACACCCCCACGAGCAGCCTCAACGACGACCAGCGGATGTGGTCGTACACGGCCCGCGAAGGTCCCACGCTGACGATCTTCTCCCTCACCTGCTTCGAGGAGGACCGGCAGGAGGACATCATGCACGACGAGATGCTCTGATGGGCACCGCTCACCGCGGCGCAGGTCTGCCCGGGCCACCTCCGGTGGGCCCGCGCGATCACGACGACTCCCACCCCGCCGCCGCGCGCTCAGTAGTAGACCGCGAGCGGTCCCGTCGGCCCGTCGATGACCTGCACCGGGGTGTCGAAGACCCGTGTGAGCACCTCGCCGTTCATCATCTCGCCGACCGGCCCGGCCTCGACCACGCCGCCGTTCTTCATGGCGATGATGTGGTCCGCGTAGTGCGCCGCGAAGTTGATGTCGTGCAGCACCACCACGATGGTGCGGTCCAGCTGACGGGCGGCATCACGCAGCCGCCCCATCATCTGCACGCTGTGGCGCATGTCGAGGTTGTTCAGCGGCTCGTCCAGCAGCACGTACTCGGTGTCCTGGGCCAGCACCATCGCCACATAGGCGCGCTGGCGCTGGCCGCCCGAGAGCTGGTCGAGGTAGCGGTCCTCGAGCTCGTCGAGGTTCAGGAAGTCGATGGCCTCTGAGATCTTGTGCTCGTCCAGCGTGGTCAGGCGCCCTTTGGAGTAGGGGAAGCGCCCGAAGCCCACCAGCTGCCGCACGGTGAGGCGGGTGATGAAGTGGTTCTCCTGGCGCAGCACCGAGAGGATCTTCGCGAGATCCTTCGAGGCGGTCGAGGAGATGTCGTAGCCGGCCACCTCGATGGCGCCCTCGTCGATCCCCAGCAGGCGCCCCGCCATGGTCAGCAAGGTCGATTTCCCGGCCCCGTTGGGGCCCACCAGGGCGGTCACTCCCCCGGAGGGGATGTCGACGGTGACCGGGCCGATCGCGACCGTCTCCGAATACTGCTTCCGCACTGCGTCGATGGTGATCACAGACGCCCCCTCCGCATGATGACGATGAGGAACACGGTTCCTCCGACGAGTTCGATGATGATGGACACGACGCCCTGCGCGGCGAAGAGATGGTTCATGACGAAGTAGGCACCGGCCAGGACCACGAAGCCGGTCAGCACCCCGACCGGGAGCAGCAGGCGGTGGTCGTGGGTGCCGGCGAGCTGGAAGGTCAGCGTCGCGACCAGGAAGCCGAAGAAGGTCATCGGGCCGACGAGGGCGGTGGAGACCGCCATCAGGATCGAGACCAGCACGAGCATGTAGATGGTCTGGCGCCCATGGTCGACGCCGACGTTGATGCACACGTCGCGGCCCAGTGAGATGACGTTGAGGCGGTGGGCGTTCGACCAGATCAGCGTGCCCGCGATGAGGATCAGCGGGATCGCGTAGGGCAGGTATTCGGCGCTCGCGTTCTGCACCGATCCGAACAGGCGGGCGGTGAGGACGTCGAACTCGCTCGGCGTGAGCAGGCGCTGCATGAAGGTGGAGACCGCGCCCATGCCGCCGCCGATGATGATGCCCACCAGCAGCATCACCTGGATGTTCGCGTACCGGCCGCGCAGCAGCCAGCCGTACAGCAGCACCGAGAGCCCTACCATCACCGCGACCTGCAGCAGGAACTGGCCGGTGCCCTGCAGCGCGACCACCCCGGCCACGCCGAGCAGGTAGACGGCCCCGGTCTGGATCACGGTGTAGAGCGATTCGAAGCCCATGATCGAGGGCGTGATGATGCGGTTGTTGGTGACGGTCATGAAGGTGATCGTCGCGACCGCCTGGCAGAACGCGACCACCGCCATCACCACCAGCGAGGTGGCGCGCATCTCGGCGATCAGCCAGAAGCCGCGCGAGCCGGTGGGCATCGGGTTGTCGACCGCGAGCAGCCCGGCGGCGAACCCGAGGGCCAGCACGATCAGGACGGCGAGCATGATCCGGTAGCGCCGACGGGCGCGGGCGTCGGGGAAGGCGCCGGAGCTGCTGCGGGTGCGGCGAGGAGCTCCGATGACCTCGAGGTCCTCGACCAGGTCGGCGGGGGCGGTGCTGATGCTGGGGCTGATCGGCTCCTCGGCGACGGCCTCCAGCCGGCGCTCGGTGAGCTGGCCGGCGAGGGGATGCGCCTCAGCGGGGCGGCGCACCGCGGAGGAGGGGACGGGGGTGCGCTCAGCCATGTCGACGCTGCCTCAGCAGGAGCGCGATGAACACGACGGCCCCGACGATCCCGAGGATCAGGGAGACCGGCACCTCGAAGGGCATGATGACGGTGCGGCCGATGAGGTCGCAGACGGTGACGATCGCGATCCCCAGCAGGCACACCCAGGGCAGGTTCGAGCGCAGGTCGTCGCCGCGGATCATCGAGATCACGTTGGGGACGATCAGCCCCAGGAACGGCAGGTTGCCGACCACCACGGTGACCACGCCGGTGGCGATGGCGACCAGCCCAGTGCCCAGCAGCAGCACCCGCTGGTAGTTCACGCCGACATTGGTGGCGATGTCCTCGCCCAGGCCGATGACGGTGAGCCGGTCGGCGACCCAGAACACGGCGATCCCGACCAGCAGCACGATCCACAGCACCTCGTAGCTGCCGCGCAGCACCGAGGTGAAGGAGCCGGCGAACCAGACGCCGAGGTTCTGCAGGGCATCGAACTGGAGCGCCACGAAGGTGGAGACGGCGCCGACGACGGCGCCGAGCATGATGCCGATGATCGGCACGATGAGGGAGCTGCGCAGGGTGACCTTCCGCAGGAACAGGAAGAACACCAGGGTGCCGACGAAGGAGAAGACGATCGCGACCGTCATCCGGGTCAGCAGCCCGGCGTCCGGGATCATCACCATCACCAGGATCAGCCCCAGCCCCGCCCATTCGGTGGTGCCGGTGGTGGTCGGCTCCACGAAGCGGTTCTGGGTCATCAGCTGCATGATCAGCCCGCACATCGCCATCGCGGCGCCGGAGAGGACCAGGGCCACGGTGCGCGGGATGCGGGTGATCGCGAACATCTCGGCCCCGTCATCGGCGCCGAAGATGTCATAGACCCCGGTGAACAGGGACGCGACCAGCAGCAGTGCGACCACCACGATGCCGATCACGAGTTTGCCGTCGATCAGGTGCTCGCGCCCGCGGCGCCGCAGCGGCGGCGCCCCGGTGGTGAGGGAAGGACTGGGCATCAGATCTCCTGGGGGAAGCGGGCACCCGGCGCGGGCGCGGGCCCGGCGGGAGCTGCGGCGACGCGCGGCACGGCGGGCCGGACCGGAGAGGTCCCGCCCGCCGTGCGGAGGTCAGCGACGGCCTGCGTGGCTCAGGCCTTGGCCTCGAGGGCGTCGGCGAAGGCGGTGAAGAACTCGGTATAGGTCTGGATCGACTCGTTGGTGTACGTGTCCGCCGGCATGTACACGATGTTGTCCTCCGCGACCGCCGTGACCCCGGAGAGCGCCTCGGAGGCGTCCAGGACCTCGTTGGCGGGGGTGTACTCCGGGTCGTCGGCGGAGATCGCCGCGTCGCGGTCCATGACCAGGATCCAGTCGGGGTTCGCATCGGCGATGGCCTCGACGGAGATGTCGTCGCCCTGGTGGTCGTCGCTGGCCCCTTCGATCTCGAGCGCGGGGGCCAGCCCGAGCGCCTCGAAGGTCCAGCCCAGGGTGCGGCCCATGCCAGGCGCGATGTAGCCGATGTCCCCGCCGGAAGTGGTAACGGCCATGACGGTGGAGGCGCCGTCATAGGCGGAGCGCACGCGCTCCATGGCGGCGTCGAGGTCGGTGCCGAGCTGCTCGGCCTCGGTCTCCTTGCCGAAGACCTGGCCCAGCACGCCCACCTGGCGCTTGAGCTCGTCGGCGAAGGGCTCATCCTCGCGCGGGTCCAGCTCGAGGATGGTGGCCTCGGGGGCGAGCTTCACGAAGTCGTCGTGGTACTGGGCGAACCGCTGGCCGTTGACGATCAGGGTGGGCTCGGCGGCGACCACGGCCTCGAGGTCGGGCTCGCGGTGGAGGCCCAGGTCGATGATCGACTCGTCATCCTTGAGCGGGTTGGTCGTCGGCATCAGCGCACGCGCGGCGGCGGTGAGGGTGACGCCCCAGTCGGAGAGCGTCTCGAAGGTGCGGTTGTCGGTCGCGACCACGGAGGCCGGCGGGATCTCGACGGTCTGGGTGCCGTTGTTGTCCTCGACCTCGACGGTGCCCTCGGCCGCGACCTCGTCGGCCGCGCCGGCGCCGGTCTCGTCGGCGGAGGTGCCGCAGGCGGTCAGGACGAGCCCGAGGGCGCCGGCGGTGGACAGGGCGCCGAAGTGGCGGCGGGTGAAGGAAGTCATGGAATGGCTTTCTCGGGAAGGCTCCGGGCGCCGCTGTGCGGGCTGCCCTGCAGGGTCTTTACTGAGGCTAGCCTTCCCTGATCGGTTTTCGCCAGTCCGAACTTGCTTTAATAGCCTGATTCCACCCTTCGGACGCTGTGGACCTGGTCACAGACGTCGGGCGCCGAGAGAACTGCGGGGACTGTCGATCTGGGCCCGGTTCGTACGTCATAGAGGAGCACAGCCGTCTGCTGGCCACTCTCGTGCGCCGCTGGAACAGCTGGTCGAGGAGCCGGTGCTGCGGCGTCACCACCCCTTCCACGTCGCCCTGGCGCTGTTCCATGAGGAGCTGGGGCAGACCGAGGCGGCCACGACCGCCTGGCACCGGGCGCTCGACCTGGTCGGCAGCGCGGCCGAGCGGCGGTTCAGCGCCCTCCGCGCAGCCGGTCCATCTCCTTGCGGACCCGATCCTCGCTCTCGCCGGGGCCGAACAGCGACCAGGCCTGCCAGAACAGACCGATCCCCCAGAAGACCAGCACGAACAGCGGCCAGGGGAAGCCGAAGCCATTGCTCCCCCAGGTCCAGAACAGGATCCCGTTGATGAGCAGATAGACGGCCAGCTGGACCACGAAACCACGCCGTGCCTGCAGGTTCCCCATGGCGCGGCGGCGCAGCTCGGCCTCGGGGTCGGGGCTGCTCCCCTGAGACATCTCTGTGTTCTCGAACGATGACTGCATCGCGGATCCTCCGGTGGCTGCGGCCCCGCTGGCTGCGGTTCCTGGTGCACTCACGACACTAGAAGCCCCCTGGTGAGCGCACCCGTGACGACTGTCATCGTTCCCTCGGACCCACGTCATGCTCTCCTCTCAGGCGCGGGCGAGGATCTCTCCGTGCAGCAGGCAGAACCAGCCGTCGGGATCCTCGGCCCAGGCCAGGAAGTCCTCCGCCAGCATCGCGCGCTCCTCCGCCTCTGCCCAGCCCTCCCGCTCGAGCTGTGCCGCGAAAGGGCCTGCGGTGAGCCGGCCGGCGCAGGTCTCGGCCCAGGCGCGGCGGGACTCGGAGGTCGCATAGAGCCAGGTGGAGGCTCCGGGGGTGACGTCCTCGAAGCCGGCTGCGTGCGCCCAGGCCAGCAGGCGTCGGCCGGCGTCGGGGGTGCCGCCGTTGGCGCGGGCGGCGCGCAGGTACAGCTCACGCCAGCGGTCGATTCCCGGGGCCTCGGGGAACCAGCGGAAGCCTTCGTAATCGCTATCGCGGGCGGCGACGATCCCGCCGGGGCGGGTGACGCGGCGGAGCTCGGCGAGCGCGGTCACGGGCTCGGGCAGGTGCTGGAGGACCTGATGGGCGTGGACCACGTCGAAGGACTCTGCGGGGAAGGGCAGCTCCTGGGCGTCGCCCACCACGACCTGGGCATCCCGGATCCCCTGGTGCTCCAGCTCGGAGCGGGTGAGTGCGGCGGCCTGCTCGCTCACCTCCAGCGCGGTGAGATTCTCCGGGCCGACGCTCCGGGCGAGGCCGGCCGTGATGGTGCCGGCGCCGCTGCCCACGTCCAGCAGACGCTGCCCCGTGCGCAGGTGGGGCAGCAGGTGCGCCGCAGAGTTCGCGGCGGTGCGGGTGCGGTGGCTGTCCAGCACGGCGGCGCCGTAGCCGTGGGTGTACGCAGGAGCGGAGGGGGCCGTGGGGGCAGAGTGCGCTGTGTTCTCCGGCATGGCACGACGCTATGCGTGGCCGCGCCCGTCGGACCAGGAGCGACCGCAGCGTGGTCGCCCTCGGCCTCAGCGCGGCGGCGTGACTCCGGTGGCGTCCCTCGCCGCGCCGATCGCCCGGTCCCGCAGCGCCGCCCGCCGGTCCCAGAGCGCCGCGGCGCTCACCACCGCAATGCCCACCACCGCGCCGATCGCGGTCTCCAGCACCCGGGCCTCGAGCAGCGCGCCGACCGGCTGCGGATGGGCGAGCTGGACCATCAGCAGGGCCAGCGGGGTGATGAACAGCAGTGCGACGGAGTAGTTGCGCAGCACGTACATCTCGGCGAGGAACTGCATGACCACCACCCACACCACCAGCTGCCACGGCTCGACGGGGAAGGACAGCAGGAAGGCGGTGGTGACGATGCCGAGGGTGGTGCCGACGATGCGGTGCAGCCCGCGCTCGAGCTGCAGCGTGCGGCCCGGGGCCGACAGCGGCGCGATCGCCGCGATCTGCGCCCAGTACGGGAAGGGCAGCCCGGAGGCCAGCCCCAGCATTCCGGCGATCGCGGCGGCGACCGCGAAGCGGCTGAACTCCGTGCCCAGCTGCGCGCGCGACCAGGTCTCCGTCGCGGTGCGCACGCCCGCGCCGGGGTGCCGCTCCCCCGCCCAGTGGCCGAGGAGGCCCAGCGCCACGCACAGCGATGCGCACGCCCCGGCGATGAGGAAGGCGGCCCAGATCGGTGCGGCCGGAGGGGCGGAGGCGACGGCGGCGACCGCGAACAGCGGGAAGATCGCCCCTCCCGGCTTCAGGCCGAGCCGCAGCACCACCACGGCGACCAGGCCCGCCACGATCGACCCTGCCACCAGGACGGTCCAGGACTCCGCGAGGTCGCTCATCGACTCCCCGAGCTGCGCGAGGGTCGCGCCGAGGGTCACGCACGCCGTCAGCAGCGTCCCGGCGATCGCCTGGCGCCTGAAGCGCATCCGCGTCGGCTCGTACCGCGAGTAGATCCCGGTGAAGGCCCCGAAGCCGACGTACATCGCCCACTGCACATGCCCTGTGACCAGCAGCAGGGACAGCGGGATCTCGAGGCCGAGCGCGATGCGGAAGGCCGGTATGTGGTCCACGCGACGGGGCCCGAGGCTGATCAGGCGCTTCGCGGTGGCCTGGATCCGGGTGGGTGCTGCGGGCACGGGGCTCCTTCCGGGACGTGCGCCTCCCGGACGCACCGGTCCAGGGTAGGACTGCCGGCGCGGCAGGTCACCTCCTGATCCGCTCACACCCGTGGGAGACTGCAGAGCACCCTTGCCCCTGCCCTCGGCCGGCGCCGCCGGCCCTCCTCCCCGGAGCAGCCATGACATCCCCCGACCGCCCTGTCCCCTCGCCCGCTGCGCCCGTGGGCGGCGCCGGCGTCATCGAGACCACCGGCATCGAGATCATCGCCGAGACCGAGCGGACCGCGAAGCCCCGGGATCTGGTCTGGCCCTGGTTCGCCGCGAACGTCTCCGTGTTCGGTATGAGCTACGGCTCCTACCTGCTCGGCTTCGGCATCAGCTTCGTGCAGGCGACGGTGGTGGCGATCATCGGCATCATCATCAGCTTCCTGCTGTGCGGGCTGGTCGCCATCGCGGGGAAGCGCGGCAGCGCCCCCACCATGGTGCTCTCGCGCGCGGCCTTCGGCGTGCATGGGCAGAAGGTGCCCGGGATCGTCTCCTGGCTGACCTCGATCGGCTGGGAGACCTCGCTGGCGATCTCCGCGGTGCTCGCCACCGCGACCGTCTTCGATGTGCTGGGGCTCGCCTCGGGCCAGGCGGTGACCGTGATCGCCACGATCGTCATCGCGGCCCTGATCGTCGGCGCCAGCGTGCTCGGGTATCACACCATCATGAAGCTCCAGTCGATCCTGACCTGGGCGACCGGTGCGATGACGATCCTGTTCATGGTCCTGACGATCCCCCACATCGACTGGGCCGCGGTGGTCTCGATGCCGCACGGCTCCCCGCAGGCGATGGTCGGCGCGCTGGTGATGGTGATGACCGGTTTCGGGCTGGGCTGGATCAACATCGCGGCGGACTGGTCGCGGTATCAGAAGCGCACGGCCTCCGACGGCTCGATCGTGCTGTGGAACACCGTCGGCGGGGCCGCCGCCCCGGTGGTGCTGGTGATCTTCGGCCTGCTGCTGGCCGGCTCCGACACGGGCCTCGCCGGCGCCATCGAGGACGACCCCATCGGCGCGCTGATCACGATCCTGCCGCTGTGGGCGCTGATCCCCTTCTGGATCGTCGCGGTGCTGACCCTGGTCTCCGGCGCCGTGCTGGGCATCTACTCCTCGGGGCTCACCCTGATCAGCCTCGGCATCAACATCCCGCGCCCGGCGGCCGCCGCGGTCGACGGGCTGATCCTCACCGCCGGCACGATCTGGGTGGCGTTCTTCGCCACCAGCTTCATCGGCCCCTTCCAGAGCTTCCTGATCACCCTGGGCGTGCCGATCGCGGCCTGGGCCGGCATCCTCATCGCCGACATCCTCAGCCGCCGCGCCGACTACGACGAGCAGGCGCTGTTCGATCCGGCCGGCCGCTACGGCGCCTTCGACTGGACCTCGATCATCACCATGGTGGTCGCCTCGGTCCTGGGCTGGGGGCTGGTGGTCAACTCCTTCACCGAGGCCGCTCCCTGGAACAACTGGCAGGGCTACCTGCTCCAGCCGCTGGGCCTGGGCACCTTCGTGGACGACCCGGCCGGGTCCTACTGGGAGGGCAACTGGGCGTACTCCAACATCGGGGTGCTGCTGGCGCTGGTGCTGGGCTTCGCGGTGACCTGGTTCGCCCGGCGCGGGAAGATCCGGGCGCAGGAACAGCGGTGAGGATCCTCAGGCGGGGCTGAGGCACCGGGCGTCGACCTCCGGGCAGCAGTGGCGGACCGCCCGGGGCACACAGGAGACGCCGCACCCGGCCGGCAGGCCTCATGATGTCCTCATGCGTCCCCCGCCGCCCCACCCGGCCCTGCCCTGGCTCGCAACACTCGGGGTGATGCTCATGTGGGCTTCGTCCTTCCTGGTCATCCGGGTCGCCGGCAATGACTTCTCCCCCGGGGCGATGACGCTCCTGCGGGTGAGCGCCGCCTCGATCGCGCTGCTGCCCCTCCTCGTCCTGGGCCGGGTGCGAGCACCCCGGAGCCCGCGGCTGTGGGCGGCGGTGGCCGGCTGGGGGATCGCCTGGTTCGCGGCCTATCTCGTGGTGCTCAACGCCGCCGAGCTCTTCCTCGATGCGGCCACGGCGGCGATGCTGGTGAACCTGGCCCCGCTGATCGTGGCGGTCGCGTCGGGCCTGCTGCTCGGGGAGGGGTTCTCCGTGCGGTTGCTGGCCGGGGTGCTGGTCGCCTTCAGCGGCATCGTGCTGATCTCCGTCGGGGCCTCCACCGGGGGTCTGTCGGGCGTGGGCGTCATGCTGGGGCTGGTCGCGGCGCTGCTCTACGCCGGCAGCGTGCTCGTGCAGAAGCTCCTGCTCGCCCACGTCGACTCCACCTCGATGACGGTGATCGGAGTGCTGGCCGGTGCCCTGGCCTGCCTGCCCTTCGCCCCGACCCTCGTAGCTGAGGTGGGAGCCGCTCCGCTCGGCGCGGTCCTCGGCGTCGTCTACCTCGGCCTGTTCCCCACCGCCTTCGCGTTCCTGCTGTGGGGATATGCCCTGACCCACACCGGGGCCGGACTGCTCAGCTCCTCCTCCCTCCTGGTGCCCGCCCTCACCGTGGTGATGGCCTGGCTGCTGCTGGGCGAGGTGCCACCGCCGCTCGCGGCGCTCGGTGGGGTGCTGTGCCTGGCCGGAGCCGGGTCCGCGGTGGCTCCCGCGGTGCTCGGGGCCCTGCGGCCACGACGACGGGCCGACTACCCTGGCCCCACATCGATCTCGTCGCGCATCGAGCACCACCCGGAGAGGATCCCGTCCATGCCCCCTGTGCCCGCGTCCCGCGAGGCGCCCTGGCTGCTGATCATCGACCCGCAGCGGATCTTCGCCGCCCCGGAATCAGACTGGGCCTCGCCGTTCTGGGAGCAGAGCTGGCCGCGGATCCAGCAGCTCGCCGCACAGGTCGGCCCCGAGCGGACCCTGCTCAGCCGCTGGCTGCCCACCGCCGACCGCAGCACCGCCTGGGGTGAGTACTTCCGGGCCTGGCCGTTCGCGGATGTCTCCGCCGCGGACCCGCTCTACCAGCTGGTCGACGGCGCCGCCGCGCTCTCCGCCCACCCCACCGTGGACGAACCGACGTTCGGGAAGTGGGGACCGCAGCTCGAGGGGATCGTCGGCCCTGCCCCGCAGCTGCTGGTCGCGGGGGTCTCGACCGACTGCTGCGTGCTCACCACCGTGCTCGCCGCTGCCGACGCCGGGGCGCACCTCACCGTGGTCACCGATGCCTGCGCGGCCTCGAGCCCGGAGAACGGCGCCGCGGCCCTGCACACCATGGGCCTGTTCCCGCCGCAGGTCGAGCTGCGAACGAGCGCGGATGTCCTGACGAGGATGACCGAGAGGAGCGACGATGGCGACCAGTGAGCCCGTCTGGGCGGTCGCGGGCGAGCGCACCGTGACCTGTGACCACTGCGGCCAGGGATGGTTCTGGAGCCGGCACGTGGTGATGAGCAGCAGCACCGCGACCATGTTCGGGGTCGATGCGTTCAGCCCGGAGGCCGCAGTGCTCTCGTGCACGAGCTGCGGGAGGCTCGCCCTGTTCGAGCCCCGGGCCCTGCAGCTGTTCACCTCCACGTCATGACCACCACCGAGGCGCCCGGCGCGCTGCTCACCGTCGGCCACGGCCGGCTGGAGCGGGAGGAGCTCGCCGCGCTGCTCACCGGGGCCGGGATCACCCAGCTGGTGGATGTGCGCCGCTTCCCCGGCTCCCGCACCAACGACGCGGCGGCGCGCGGCGTCGTCGAGGAGATCTGCACCACGGCCGGGATCGACTACCGCTGGGACGAGCGGCTGGGCGGGCGGCGCCGTCTCACCAAGGAGGAGGATGCCGCCTCCCCCGACACCTGGTGGCGGGTCGCGCAGTTCCGCGCCTACGCCGGGTGGACGCGCAGCGAGGAGTTCCGCGCCGGGATCGCCGAGCTGCGGGACGATCTCTCGCGCGGGCGCACCGCCGTGATGTGCTCGGAGGCCGTGTGGTGGCGCTGTCATCGCCGGCTGATCGCGGACGTGATGCTGCTCGAGCACGGGGCGGACGTCGCCGACCTCATGCACTCGGGGCAGCAGCGGCCGCATGAGCCCAGCGGGGGCGCACGCCTCGGCGGGGACGGGCACGTCGTGTGGGACCTGCCCGATGAGTCCTGACCGGCGGTGCCCGCGAAAACCGCTTGCCGCCGCGAGGGCGCGACTCTAGCGTCGCTCTCATGGCCTCCCCCGCTCCGCCTCCCGCTGCCGCCCAGCCCCGCACCGCCCTGCTCACCGGCGTCGGCCGTCGGCGCGGGATCGGCGCCGCGATCGCGCGCGGCCTCGCCGCAGACGGCTATGACCTGGCGCTGAACTTCCATGCCCCCTACGACCGCCGGGTGCTCGGCGAGGACGCCGACGTCGAGCTGCTCGCCGAGGAGCTGCGCGCCGATGGGCGCCGGGTGGAGCTGCTGCCCGGCGACCTCGAGGACCCCGCCGTGCCGCCCTCGCTCGTCACCGCCGCCCGGGAGGCGCTGGGCCCGCTGGGTGCGGTCGTGACCTGCCACTGCGAATCGGTGGACTCCTCGATCCTGGACACCACAGTGGAGAGCTTCGACCGGCACTATGCGGTCAACGTGCGGGCCACCTGGCTGCTGCTGCAGGCCTTCGCGCAGCAGGTCGAGCCGGGCACGGACACCCCGGGTGGCGTGATGATCGCGCTGACCAGCGACCACACCGCGCACAACCTGCCCTACGGCGCGACCAAGGGAGCACTGGACCGTCTGGTGCTGGCCGGCACCCATGAGCTCGCGGACCGCGGTATCCGCACCAACGTGATCAACCCCGGCCCGATCGACACCGGCTGGATGGATGACGAGGTGCGTCGCGCCTGCGCCGCGCAGACGCCCGGCGGGCAGCTCGGCGGCCCGGACACGGTCGCGGACCTGACGCGGTTCCTGCTCTCAGCGCAGGGCGCCTGGATCCGCGGGCAGCTGCTGCTGTCCAACGGCGGCTTCGCGACTCCCGCGGGCTGAGGCGAGGACCGACGCGACGACCGGCATCGCGCCGAGGTGGACGCTCAGTTCTGCACCCGAGCGCCGACGGTGCTCGCCGGAACCGGCAGGCACGAGCCACGACTATCCTGAGTCGATGAGCGTGGTGATCGAGGTCCTGGTGAGCTTCCTAGCGGACTTCCTGATCCCCGGCAGGCGCCGACGAAAGCGCGATCGGGAATAGCGGGAGCGGCGCAGCGGCGGTGCTGTCGGCTCCGAGCTCACCTGCGCTCCCGCTCACGCGGAGCCGCCGTCCTCGCCCTCGGGATCCTGCGCGCGCACGGCCCCGCAGCGCCAGCAGGGCACGCTCGGATCCCGTGCACCCTCCCCCTCGGGCATGGCACCGCACTCCGGGCACAGCAGCCCCAGCCAGCACACGTCCTCGCCGGCCGGATCGGAGGCCTCGTCCACCGCTGACTCCTTCGTGCAGGATCACCTGCGGGCCGGTCCACCCGGCCCCGTGCTCACGACTGTACGCCGCGCGGGCAGCGCCGCACCGGCGGCGTCCTGCGCCGGGCTCAGTGCTCCGCGTCGTCGTGCTCCGGCTCCTCGCCGGACCCGCCCTCGACCTGCCGGGACGCCTTCGGCGCGAACAGCAGCGAGGCCACGACCGCTCCGCCCATCGAGATCACGATGACCGTCAGCGACAGCCAGATCGGCACCTCGGGGACCTTCTGCAGCACCGAGAAGCCGGGGATGAACTCGAGCGGGGCCTCGTGGATCGCGTGGATCATCAGCTTGATGCCGATGAAGCCGAGGATCGCGGCGATGCCGTAGTGCAGGTAGGCCAGGCGCTCCAGGAGGCCGCCGAGGAGGAAGTACAGCTGGCGCAGGCCCATCAGGGCGAACAGGTTGGCGGTGAAGACCAGGAACGGGTTGCGGGTGACCGCGAAGATCGCCGGGATCGAGTCCAGCGCGAACATGACGTCGGTCAGCCCGATGGTGATGAACACCAGCAGCATCGGGGTGAAGAGCTTCTTCCCGTCCACGAGGGTGCGCAGCTTGTTGCCGTCGTAGTTCTCGGAGACGGGGAGCAGTCGGCGCACGGTCCGCATGATGAAGGAGTCGGAGCCGTCGTCCTCCTCCTCGGTGGTCTGCTTCCACGCGGTCCACAGCAGGAAGATCCCGAAGATGTAGAAGACCCAGGCGAAGTTCTCGATGAGCACCGAACCGGCCACGATGAACAGCGCCCGGGCGATCAGCGCGATGATGATGCCCACCATCAGCACTTCCTGCTGGTACTTCTTCGGCACGGCGAACTTCGTCATGATCACGATGAAGACGAACAGGTTGTCGATGCTCAGCGAATACTCGAGCAGCCACCCGGTGACGAACTCGGAGGACGGCTCGATGCCGCCCACGAAGAACAGCACCACCGCGAACACCAGTGCGAGGCCGACGTAGAAGGCGATCCACCCCGCGCACTCCTTCAGCGACGGCAGATGCGGCCGCTTGAGGACCATCAGGAGGTCGACGAGGAGGATGACGACGAGCACGGCCAGTGCCGCGATCTCGAAGCCGAGGTGGAGCTGGCCCATGCGGATTCCTTCAGGTGGGGCGGACGAACTTCCCGTGCTGTCGGGACGGGCCGGCTCGGAGCGGTCCGGTCTCAGGGTACAAGGGCGGACATCGGGGAATCCTGGGGAGCGGGCACTGTCACACCGAGCAGCACCGGTTCCCCTCGCTCAGTCGCCGGCGGCGAGCACGCCGACGCTCCGCCAGGCGTCCGCGACGGCGGCGTGCTCGGGCGAGCCCTCCCCGTGGGCCCGGGCGGCGGCCTCGAGGGTCGCGGTCGCGAAGGTCGCGAAGTCGGCGTCCTTGGGAAGTCCGGGGCGGGTCAGCGCCTCGTACCAGAGCGGGCCGGCGCCCTCCCACGAGGTCCCGCCGATCCCGGTCGCGGCGAGGTAGAACGCCCGGTTGGGGATGCCGGAGTTGATATGCACCCCGCCGTTGTCGTTCTGCTCGTCGTGCGGGAGATCGGCGTAGTCCGCCATCGAGGCGGGCTGCGGGTCCGTCCCCAGCACCGGGTCGTCGTAGGCGGTGCCGGGCGCCTTCATCGAGCGCAGCGCGACGCCCTGGACCCGGCCGGTGAACAGGCCCTCGCCGATCAGCCAGTCGGCCTCCTCCGCGCTCTGACCCTGCTGGCGCTGCTTCACCATCGCCCCGAAGCAGTCCGCGATCGACTCGTGCAGCGCCCCGGGCTGGGCGACATAGATGAGCCCGGCGGTGAACTGGACGACCCCGTGGGTGAGCTCGTGACCGATCACGTCCACGGCGTTGGTGAAGGACTGGAAGTACACCCCGTCGCCGTCGCCGAAGATCATCTGCTCGCCGTCCCAGAAGGCGTTCTGGAAGTCCTGGCCGTAGTGCACCGTGGCGATCAGCGCCATCCCCTCGTCGTCGAGGGAGTTGCGGGAGAAGGCCTGGTGGAACAGCTCCCAGGTGGCGCCGAGCCCGTCGTAGGCCTCGTCCACGGACTCGTCCCCGCCGGAGGCCTGCCCCTCCTCGCGCACCAGGACGCCCGGCAGGGTGGTGCCCTGCTGGGCATCGTGGATGCGGCGCCGGAGGGCGGTCTCGGGGGCCGCTGCCGTCCGGGCCGTGCCGGTATCGCTCGGGATCCCGTCCAGGCGCTGTCGCAGGTGCGGCGGGACCAGCCCGGTGCCCGCGCCGGGAGGGCCGGTGCGGCGGGAGCGCGCCGCCCGGACCTCCCGGTTCCCCGCGACGCGCAGCCCTGCCGCGAGGGTCCGCGCGGCGGCGGCGGCCGGCGGGTCCTCACCGGCGCGGGCGATCTGCTGCAGCAGGTGCGGGGGATGATCCCGCACCCCAGGTGCGGGGTCTCGTCGTCGAGGATGCGTGCGCCGTTGCTCATGGCTCCAGCATGGCCCCGGGCACCGACGAGCGGAAGGCTCCGCACCCCGCTCTCAGGCGAGGGGGCCGGTGACCTCCTGGACCGCCGCCAGCATCGTCCCGTCCAGCAGCCGCGCCTCGGCCTCGGCGATGTCCGGGGCCAGGAAGCGGTCCGGGCCGGGGCCCTCGACGGTGCGGCGCATCACGGCGATCGCGGCGGCGCTCGGGGCCGACGGGGCCAGCGGGCCCCGCAGGTCGATCGCGCGGGCGGCGGTGAGCAGCTCGATCGCGAGCACGCGGCGCAGGTTCTCGACGCTGGTGCGCAGCTTGCGAGCGGCGTGCCAGCCCATCGAGACGTGGTCCTCCTGCATCGCGGAGGAGGGGATGGAGTCCACGCTCGCCGGCACGGCCAGGCGCTTCATCTCCGAGACCAGGGCGGCCTGGGTGTACTGGGCGATCATGAAGCCGGAGTCCACGCCCGGGTCGTCGGCCAGGAACGGCGGCAGGCCGTGGGAGCGGGTCTTGTCCAGCATCCGGTCGGTGCGGCGCTCGGCGATCGAGGCGAGATCCGCGGAGACCACGGCCAGGAAGTCGAGCACGTAGGCGACGGGCGCGCCGTGGAAGTTGCCGTTGGAGGTGACGGTGCCGTCCTCGAGCACGACGGGGTTGTCGATCGCGGCGGCGAGCTCCCGCTCGGCGACGGTGCGGGCGTGCTCGATGGTGTCGCGCACCCCGCCGGCGACCTGCGGGGCGCAGCGCAGCGAGTAGGCGTCCTGCACGCGGGAGCCCTCGGCGGCGACGTCGGCGACGATCGGGGAGTCCGCGAGCAGGGCGAAGATGTTCGCGGCCGAGGCCTCCTGGCCGGGGTGCGGGCGCAGCGGGGCGTGCAGCTCGGGCCGGAACACGCTGTCGCGGCCGCGCAGGCCCTGCACGGACAGGGCGGTGGTGAGATCGGCGGTGCGCACCAGGTCGTCGAGGTCGGCGATCGCCATCAGCAGCATGCCGAGCATGCCGTCGGTGCCGTTGATCAGCGCGAGCCCCTCCTTCTCCTCGAGCAGCACGGGCTCGATCCCGGCCTCGGCGAGCAGCTCGGGCACGGGGCGCTCCTGCCCGTCGCGGTCGCGGGCGCGGCCCTCGCCCATCAGCACGATCGCGCAGTGCGAGAGCGGGGCGAGGTCGCCGGAGCAGCCCAGGGAGCCGTACTCGTGGACGATCGGGGTGATCTGCGCGTTCAGCAGCGCGAGGATCGTCTCGACCACGACGGGTCGAACGCCGGTGCGTCCGGAGGCGAGGGTGCGGGCGCGCAGCAGCATCAGGGCGCGCACCACCTCGGTCTCCACCTCCGGGCCGGCCCCGGCCGCGTGCGAGCGGATCAGCGAGCGCTGCAGGGCATGGCGCATGCTCGGCGGGATCGCGGTGTCCGCGAGGGCGCCGAAGCCGGTGGAGACGCCGTAGACGGGGGTGTCCCCGGCGGCGAGCGCATCGATGTGCGCGCGGACCGCGGCGACCTGCTCCCGGGCGGCGGGGTCGAGCTCGACGTGTGCCCGATGGCGGGCGACGGCGAGGACGTCGGCGGGGGTCAGGCCGGAGGTGGAGAGGGTGACGGGACTGGTCATGAGGGACCTTTCTGGGGTTCGGGGTCGTTGGGGAGGGGCGGTGCCGATGGTCGGCTACAGCAGCAGGTGCGCCAGCGGAGCGGCGATCAGGATGGTCAGCACCACCCGGAGGAACCACACCACCACCATGTGCACCACGGAGACCGGGATGCGGGTGGCCAGGATCGAGGGCACCAGCGCGGAGAAGAACACGATCTGGGAGACGGCGGTGACGCCCACGGTGAAGCGCAGCACCTCGGACTCGTGGCCGGCGACCACGGTGGCGGGCAGGAACATCTCCGCGATGCCCACCGAGACCGCCTTGCCGGCCAGGGCCGGGTCCGGCAGCTGCACGAGGTACGCGAACGGCACGAACAGCCAGCCGAGCACGTCGAAGACCGGCGTATAGGTGGCCAGCAGCAGACCGATGAGACCGACGGAGAGGATCGAGGGGACGATCGCCGCGGCCATCAGCACACCGTCCTTGAAGGTGGCCCAGGTGCCGCGCCCGATCCCGGGGGCGTTCGCCAGCGCCCGCATCGCCTCGTCCCAGGCCTGCCGGAGACGGTTCCCGCGGGAGGCCGGCTCCGGCGAGTGCTCGATGCCTTCGAAGGGCACATCCGGCACCCGGCTCAGCGGCGGGATCCGCACCGTGATCGCGGTGACCGCGAAGGTGACCGCCAGGGTGAGGAAGAAGTACAGCGTCCAGTGGTGCATCAGGTCCAGGGTGCTGGCCACGATCACCATGAAGGTCGCCGAGACGGTGGAGAAGCCGGTCGCGATGATCGCGGCCTCCTTGCCGGTGTAGCGGCCCTCGCGGTAGACGCGGTCGGTGATCAGCAGCGCCAGCGAGTAGGAGCCGACGAAGGAGGCGACGGCGTCGACCGCAGCCCGGCCGGGCACCTTCCACACCGGACGCATGATCGGCTGGACCAGCACGCCGATGAACTCCATCAGCCCGTAGTTGATCAGCAGCGCCAGGAACACGGCGCCGACGGGGACGAGCATCCCGACGGGGATCCCCAGCTTCTCCCACAGGAACGGGCCGATGTCCGGGTTGCCGAGCGGGCCCGGATAGAAGCCGGCCGCCGCGCAGACCGCGACCACCAGGCCCACGATGTTCAGCAGTGCGAAGACGGTGCGCAGCGTGGACCGCTTCCAGCTGCCGGTGGCGAAGGGGCGCACGGTCCCCAGCAGCACCAGGGCGACCACCACCCAGGGCACGGCCGGTCCCAGCACCCACATCACGAAGGTCAGCGCGTGGTCCACCAGGATGGTGGACTCCCCGCCGATCTCGACGGAGCCGAAGAACATCGCCAGACCGATCGCGCTGTAGACGAAGAATCGCCAGCGGTTCTCGGGCATCGGGCGGATCTCGATGCCGGTGGTGTTGCGGCGCGCGGCGGCGCCGTCGAATCCGGGGTCATGCGCAGCGTCGGACGTCGTCATCGACGGTCTCCTCTGGTCAGGACTGCGGGGGCGGGACGAGGTGGCGGCGGAAGAGGGTCAGGCCCTCGCTGTCGAGGGCTGCTCGATGCCGCGGCGCCACACCCGGTGGGTGAGCGGCATGCCGGGGCGATAGGCGAGGTGGATCGCGGCGGGCGCGTCGAGCACGTGCAGATCGGCGCGGGCACCGATCCCGAGGTGGCCGACGTCGGTGCGGCGCAGGGCGAGCGCCCCGCCGCGGGTGGCGGCGCGGAGCGCCTCGGCCAGCGAGAGGTGCATCTGCAGCACGGCGGTCGTGACGCAGAAGCTCATCGCGCTGGTATAGCTGGTGCCGGGGTTGCAGTTGGAGGCGATCGCGACGGCCGCGCCGGCGTCCAGCAGCTCCCGGGCCGGTGCGAACGGGGCCCGGGTGGAGAGGTCGCAGGCCGGCAGCACGGTGGCGACCGTCGGTCCGGCGTCGACGGCGAGTCGGCCCGGCCGGCCCCCGGGCGCGGTGTCGCGGGCGGTGGTGGCCGCGAGCGCCTCGATGTCGGCGGCGGCGAGATGGTTGACGTGGTCGACGCTCGCGGCCCCGAGCTCGGTAGCCAGCGCGACACCCCCGGAGCGGCCCAGCTGATTGCCGTGCACGCGCAGTCCGAGGCCGGCAGCGGCGCCGGCGCGCAGCACCTGCTCCGACTGCCCGGGGTCGAAGGCGCCCGCCTCGCAGAAGACGTCGATCCAGCGCACGTGCGGGGCCACGGCGGTGAGCATCTCGCCGCTGACGAGGTCCACGTACTCCTGGGCCCGATCAGCGAACTCGCGCGGCACCAGGTGGGCACCGAGGAAGGTCGCCTCGTCGAGCTGTCCTTCCTGCACCAGTGCGGAGGCGAGCTCGGCGGCGCGGAGCTCGTCCGCGACGGTGAGCCCGTACCCGGTCTTCGTCTCCAGGCAGGTGGTGCCGCCGGCGACCGCCTCCGCGATCCGACCGAGGACCAGTTCGCGCAGGTGCTCGTCGGAGGCGGAGCGGGTGGCGTCGGTGGTGACGCCAATGCCGCCGGCCGAGTACGACTGCCCGGCCATCCGGGCCTCGAACTCGGCGGCGCGGTCGCCGTCGAACACCAGATGGGAGTGGGAGTCGACCCAGCCCGGCAGCACCGCTCTGCCGCCGAGGTCGACGGCGGCGTCGGCCGGGGGCGCCTCGGCGGCGGGGCCGGTCCAGGCGATCCGCCCGTCCTCGATGACCAGGGCGGCGTCGCGCCGCACCTGCTCATCGGTCGTCTCGCCGGGGCGTGCCGGGTCGTCCAGAGCGGGATCGAGGGTCCACAGCTCGCTGATGCCGGAGATCAGGGTGCTCGTCATTCCAGGGGCTCCTGCAGGTCGGGGTGGAGAGGGCGGAGATCCGCAGCCGGAGCACGCCTCCGCAGCGGCTGCGGGGCGGGGTCAGTCCCGGCGCACCGGGGTCATCGGCACGCGCACGCCGCGCTCGTGGGCGACCTCGTCGGCGCGGGAGTAGCCGGCATCGACGTGGCGGATCACGCCCATGGCGGGGTCGTTGGTCAGCAGACGCTCGAGCTTCTGCCGCGCGAGGTCGGTGCCGTCGGCGACACCCACCTGGCCGGCGTGGATCGAGCGGCCGATGCCCACGCCGCCGCCGTGGTGGATCGAGACCCAGGTAGCGCCCGAGCTGGTGGAGGTCAGCGCGTTCAGCAGCGGCCAGTCGGCGATCGCGTCGGAGCCGTCGAGCATCGACTCGGTCTCCCGGTACGGGGAGGCGACGGAGCCGGAGTCGAGGTGGTCGCGGCCGATGACGATCGGGGCCTTGACCTTCCCGTCGCGCACGAGGTCGTTGAAGAGCATCCCCGCCTTGTGGCGCTCGCCGTAGCCGAGCCAGCAGATGCGGGCCGGCAGGCCCTCGAACTCGACGAACTCGTCCGCGGCGTCGAGCCAGCGGTGCAGGTGCTCGTTCTCGGGAACAGCTCCTTCAGCGCCGCGTCGGTGACCTTGATGTCCTCGGGATCACCGGAGAGAGCCACCCAGCGGAACGGGCCGAGGCCCTCGCAGAACAGGGGCGGATGTAGGCGGGCACGAAGCCGGGGAACTCGAAGGCGCGGTCGTAACCGGCGTGGCGGGCCTCGTCGCGGATCGAGTTGCCGTAGTCGAACACCTCGGCGCCGGCGTCCTGGAATTCGACCATGGCCTGGACCTGGCGGGCCATCGCCTCGCGGGACTTCTTGGTGAAGCCCTCGGCGTCGGCCTCGGCCTCGCGCTGCCAGTCCTCGACGGTGATCTCGGTGGGCAGGTAGCTCAGCGGGTCGTGGGCGCTGGTCTGGTCGGTGACCACGTCGATCTGCAGGTCACCGGCCTTGTGGCGCTCGAGCAGGGCGGGGAAGACGTCCGCCGCGTTGCCGACGATCCCGATGGAGAGGCCCTTCTTCTCGGCCTGGGCGGCGTTCGCGCGGGCGATCGCGTCATCGAGGTCGTCGGCGATCTCGTGGCAGTAGCGCTTGGCGACGCGGCGCTCGAGGCGGGCGCGGTCCACCTCCACGATCAGGCAGACGCCGCCGTTGAGTGTGACGGCCAGCGGCTGGGCGCCGCCCATGCCGCCGCAGCCGCCGGTGAGGGTGATGGTGCCGGCGAGGGTGCCCCCGAAGCGCTTGGCGGCGACGGCCGCGAAGGTCTCGTAGGTGCCCTGGAGGATGCCCTGGGTGGCGATGTAGATCCAGGAGCCGGCGGTCATCTGCCCGTACATCATCAGGCCCTCGGCCTCGAGCCGGCGGAACTCGGGCCAGTTCGCCCAGTCGCCGACGAGGTTGGAGTTGGCCAGCAGCACGCGGGGGGCCCATTCGTGGGTGCGCAGCACGCCGACGGGCTTGCCGGACTGGACCAGGAGGGTCTCGTCGTCCTCGAGGTCCTGCAGGGTCTCCACGATCGCGTCGAAGGCCTCCCAGGAGCGGGCGGCGCGGCCGGTGCCGCCGTAGACGACGAGGTCGTCGGGGCGCTCGGCGACCTCGGGGTCGAGGTTGTTCATCAGCATGCGCAGCGGCGCCTCGGTCTGCCAGGACTTCGCGCTGAGGGTGGTGCCGCGGGCGGCGCGGACGGGGCGGGCTCCGGGGAGGGACATCTCTGGCTCCTGGGGTCGGGGGCTGCTCGGGTACCCCCAGCACACCACCGCCGACGAGGCCGGTCGAGGGCCTCGCGACCGCTTGTGTCCGGTATCCCGGACACGTGGTGCCGGCGTCGGCGCGGGCGCCGACGCGGACGGCGGCGGGTCAGACGAACGTCGCGGATGCCTCGTCGAGCCGCGCCACCTGCTCGTCGGTCAGCTGCAGGGCGGCTGCGGCGAAGAGCTGATCCAGCTGTGCGAGGGACGTCGCGGCCGTGATCGGCGCTGTGATCGTGGCGTGTGCGGACGCCCAGGCCAGCGCCACCGAGGCGGGATCGGTGCCGTGTGCGGCCGCGATGTCGTCCAGCACGTCCAGGACTCCCAGGCCGGCCGGAGTGAGGTAGCCCTTCACGGTCCCGCCGCGGGCGCGACCCTCGGTGTCGGCCTCGGTGCGGTACTTGCCGCTGAGGAACCCGCCGGCGAGCACCTGGTAGGGGAAGACGGACATGCCGTGCCGCTCTGCGGTGGCGGCGAGCTCCTGCTCGTACCGGCGAGCGACGAGGGAGTACTGCGGCTGGAGGGCGACGGGCGCGGCGAAGCCGTTCTCCTCCGCGACGCGGAACCACTCGTCGATGGCCTGCGGGGAGAAGTTGGACAGCGCGACAGCGCGCACCTTGCCCTCGGTCACGAGCCGGTCGAAGGCGGCCGCGCTCTCCACGATCGGCGTCCGGTCATCCTGGAAGTGCGCGTAGTACAGGTCGATGTGATCGGTCTGCAGCCGGCGCAGCGACTCCTCGGCGCCGCGGGCGATCGTCTCCGGTGCGAGGCCCTGCAGGTCCGGCTTCCCGGAGACCTTGGTCGCGATGATGACGTCCTCGCGGTTCCGCCGCGCGGTGAGCCACTGTCCGATCACCGACTCCGATTCACCGCCGGAATTGCCCGGCATCCAGAAGGAATACTGGTCCGCGGTGTCCAGGAGGGTGCCGCCGCGCTCGAGGAAACCGTCCAGGACGGTGTGGAACTCCTCCGGTGCGGCCGGGTCGTTGAACGTGTTGGTCCCCAGGACCAGCGGATGGATGCTCAGCTCCGAGTCCCCGAGGCGGACGGTGGTGGTCGACGGCGCAGACATGCAGCCCTTTCCTCGTCGTGGTGGACGGCAGCCCGTGCGGGCGTCCATCCTGGTCAACGACGAACGCTCCTCGAAAATTCCTTCCTCAGCACTGCTGGCGACCACGGGAGTCACCGAGCGAACGGATCCGGCACGGCTCTCGTCGTGTCGGAGCGGTCACCCGCCCGTCACCGGAGTCTCCGGGCGGCGCCCGCCGAGCCTGCGGGCGATCTCCTCGGCCGCGGCGCGCACCGCGGACGTGCAGCGCTCCTGCACCGCCTGGGAGGTCCGTGCCTCCTCGAAGGTGAGGGCCACCGCGGCGACGGGCCAGCCGGCGTGGTCGTGCACCACGGCCGCGACCGAGGCCAGCTCCTCGGTGACCTCCCCGCTCTCGTGCGCGACCCCGTCGGCCCGCACCCGAGTGAGGAGCTCACGCAGATCCTTCGGGCTCTCCGGGCCGGGGGTGGCGGTGCGGCTCGTGAAGTCCTCGCGGGTGCCGAACAGGGCGCGCAGCTGGGCAGGTGGGAGCTCGGCGAGGATCGCTCGACCGCTCGCGGTGAGGTGGGCGGAGATCCGCACGCCGACGTCGGTGACCAGGCTGGGCCGGTTCCGGGCCCGCTCCTCGATCACGTAGAGCACGTCCCGACCGTGCAGCACCGCGAGATGGCCCGATTCGCCGACCTCGTCGACCATCGCCTCGATCACGCGCCGACCGATCCGGGCCAGCGGCTCCTGGCGCAGGTAGGCGCCGGAGAGCTCCTGCGCCGCGGGGCCCAGCCCGTACAGCCGCTCCTGCTCCAGGTGCATCACGTACCCGTGCTGCACGAGCGTGGTCAGCAGGTCATAGGTGCGCGAGCGCGGCAGCGCCAGCTGCTCGGCGATCCGGGCGGCGGGCACCGGGGAGCGGCGCGAGGCGAGGAAGGTGAGCAGGCGCAGCGTCGCGTCGGCTGCCGGGGCCTTCGGGGTCGTCATAGCGGACAAGGATGCCATCGCCGCGGGTGCAGCGGTCGGCCCCCGGATGCCGGGTGCCATGATGGACGGAACCGGCCGAATCACATGCACGGATCACGCACCGACGAGGAGTCCCGATGCCGATCTCTTCCCACAGCGACACCGCCTGGACCGGGCGGCACGACGGCGACGGCCCCGAGCACGCGCGCTGGCACCAGGCGGTGCAGGTGGTCGCCGGTCCGCGCGACGCGGCGGCGGACCCGGCCTCCGACCATGTGGCCCTGCTCGGCTTCCGCTCCGAGGAGGGCGTGCGTCGCAATCGGGGTCGGGTCGGGGCGGCCGACGGTCCTGCGGCGCTGCGCCGGGCGCTGGCCCCGCTGGCGCTGCACGGTCCGCTGGCCGAGGGGACGGTGGGCCTGCACGATCTCGGCGACGCCGAGACCGTCGGAGAGGATCTCGAGGCCGGGCAGGCCGCAGCCGCGGCGCTGACCTCCGCCGCCCTGGACCGGGCCGGCTCCCGCTTGGCCGTGGTGCTCGGCGGCGGGCACGGGACGGCCTGGTCCTCCTACCTCGGGCTGGTCGGCTCCGGGCTCGGGCCGCGCGCGGGACAGCGCTGGGGGTGCTGAACCTCGATGCCCACTTCGACCTGCGCGAGGAGTCGCGGCCCACCTCCGGCACGCCCTTCGCCCAGATGGCCGCGGCGGAGCAGAAGGTGGGCCGGGACCTGCATTACGCGGTGCTCGGGATCGCGGAGCCCTCGAACACGGGGGTGCTGTTCGCGAAGGCCGAGGAGCTCGGGGTGCGGTGGTGGACCGATGAGCAGTGCCTGGCCGCGGGGGCCGAGGGGATCACCCGCTTCGTCGAGGAGTTCACCGCCGAGCTGGACCTGCTGTACCTGACCATCGACCTCGACGTGCTGCCCGCCGCGACCGCGCCGGGTGTCTCGGCCCCGGCCGCCTACGGGGTGCCGCTGCCCTTGATCGCCGCCGCCGTGCGCGCCGCGGCCGGCAGCGGGAAGCTTGCCCTGCTGGACGTGGTGGAGCTGAACCCGGCGCTGGACAT
The DNA here is from genome assembly GCF_002216795.1 of Brachybacterium avium. Taxonomy (NCBI): domain Bacteria; kingdom Bacillati; phylum Actinomycetota; class Actinomycetes; order Micrococcales; family Dermabacteraceae; genus Brachybacterium; species Brachybacterium avium. The sequence continues at coordinate 1,712,792 of NZ_CP022316.1, forward strand.
CGACGGCCGCACCGCCCGGGCCGCCGCCCGCCTCATCGACGACGCAGTCCGCCAGGTGGCCGGCCCCGCCCGCTGATCCGCTGCTCCGCAGCTCGGTCGGGCGATGCCTGCGCGGCCTCAGCGCAGGCGCACGAAGGAGCGCAGATCTGCCTCGTGGTCATGGGCCTCGACGAAGCCCAACGATTCGTAGAACGCCCGCTGGCCGGGCTCGGCATCGGTGAGCAGCACCTGCTGGCGCACCTCGCCGAAGGGGGCGAAGGCCGCCTCGACCAGGCGCCGGCCGAGCCCGGTGCGGTGCGCCTCCGGGGCCACCAGCACGTCCTGCAGGTAGGCGATGGTGACGCCGTCCCCGACCACCCGGGCCAGTCCCAGCAGCCGCCCGTCGCGGCGAGCAGTGACCACCCGCAGGCTGCCGGCGAGCGCGCGCTCCAGGGTGGCGGGCTCGGCGGTGTAGGCGCCCCAGCCCACCGCGTCGTACAGGTCCAGCGTCTCCTCCAGCGCCGGCACCTCGGGGCCCACGACGGTCTGCCCGGGCACCGTCGCGGGGGCGGGCTCCTCGGCCTGCCAGTGTGCGTCGACCAGCTGGAACAGACGGCAGTCGGCCCAGTCCCCGCCGAGTCGCAGATAGGAGGGGGCGAGCCCGAACTCCGCGAAGCCGCAGCGTTCGAGGACACGGGCCGACGCCTCGTTGCCGAGCCGCACCTCGGCCTGGAGCCGGTGCAGCGCGAGCCCGCCGAAGGCCACCGCGATCGCGGCTCGCACCGCGTGCGTCGCGATGCCGCGCCCGGTGACCGCATGATCCACCCAGTACCCGAGCGTGGCCGATTGGAACGCTCCGCGGGTGAGGCCGGAGAGCGTCAGGCGCCCCACCAGCCGCTGCACGCCGTCCTCCTCGAGCCGGATCGCGAGCGGCAGGCTGCGGCCGGCCTCCCGGTCGGCGACGGCCTGGGCGACCGCGGTGCTCTGGCCGGCCTCGGTGAACCACGACTCCTCCCGGGCGGGGCACCGACCAGCAGGTGCTCTCGGTTGCGCAGCTCGAGGTCCAGCAGTTCCGGGGCATCCGCCGGGACCAGGAGCGTCAGCGTGACCTGCAGGGGACCCACAGGACGGTGATGGTCGGGGAGCGCAGTCATGATCCGGCAGCTCAGAGCACCAGCGTCTGGACCAGGGTCACCGCGGCCACTCCCCCGAGCAGCGCCGAGAATGCCAGGGTGAGCGTGGAGGGTCGGGCCTTCGCCGAGAGGGGGCCGCCGAGGATCCCGCCCGCCGCGGAGCCGGCCGCGAAGATCAGCGTGGTCACCCAGTCGATCTGCACGTCGGTGCCCAGGCGCGCCAGCAGGCTGGTGGCCGTGGCGACCACCATCACCAGCAGGCTGGTGCCGGAGGCGCGGCGCATCGCCAGGCCCAGGGCGATCACCAGCATCGGCACCACGATGAAGCCGCCGCCCACCCCGAAGAAACCGGTGAGGAACCCGGTGAGGGTGGCTGCGGCGATCACCAGCGAGAGCCGGGGCGAGGCGGGAGGGGTCGGGGTCAGGGGCAGCTCCGGCTCGCCGTGATGACTGCGCAGCCCGTCGGCCGTATCGACCATGTCGGGGCCGGGCTGGTCGAGCACCGGATCGTCGTAGGTGGCCACGGGCTCCTCGGTGGCGGCCTCGGCCGGGCTGGTGTGCTCCGCCACCCGCTCCTCGGCGCGGGCGCGCAGGGCGCGGCGCAGCATCGAGATCGCGACCAGCGCCAGCATCGCCCCGAACAGCGTGAGCAGGATCTGCGCGGGCACGAGGGCGGAGAGCCGGGAGCCGACCACCGCCCCGACCACGGAGACCCCCGCGAACACCAGGCCGTTGCGCCAGTCCACGTTCCGGTGCCGGGCATGGTGCGGCAGGCTCGCCAGCGCGGTGATCAGCACGATGATCAGGCTCGACGCGGTCGCGGAATGGGCGGGCATGCCGAGCAGGAACACCAGCACCGGCACCGCGAGGATGCCGCCGCCGGCGCCGAGCGCCCCCACCACGATCCCCACGCACACCCCGACGACGACAGCGAGCAGTGCGAGATCCATGGAGCGGTGTCCTTCGTCGGAGAGGCTGGGGAGCGAGGGCGAGCAACGTGCGGCCGGGCGTCCCCCGGGGACCGGCAGGACGCCCGGGACATCGTATCGACCGCTCCCCCGGTCCGCGCCGCCGCCTCGATAGGATCGAGGGCCCCATGGACAGGAGCGGCGATGCCCACCGACGAGCCCCAGCATCCTCCGGCGCTGCTGGATCCCGTCTCGCCCGCGATGGGCGAACTGCTGGTCGAGGCCTGGCGCAGCGACGCCCTGGCACCGCCCGCGATGCTCTCCGGTCCGGTCCAGGTCGCGCTCGCGGGGGTGGGTGAGCGCTTCGCCGCCTGGAGGGTCCTTCCGGCCCACCATGCACCGCTGATCGTGCGGATCCCGCATGTCGCTCCGGAGGAGCTGCACCAGGACCTCGACCGGGAGATCGCCGCGCTGACCCTGCTCCCGCCGGGGGTGGGCCCGCAGCCGATCGCCGTCCATGCCGAGGCGGGGACCAGCCCGCTGGGGCACCCCTACGTGGTGACCACGGAGATCCCCGGCGCGGCCCTCGCGCCGAGAGCCTGGACCGCGACGCATCTGCGCTCCCACGCCGAACTCCTGGCGCGGCTGCATACGGTCGCCGCCCCCGGCCGCGGCCCGGTGAGCCCCGGCACGCAGCCCTGGACGGCGGTGCCCGCCAGCCCGCCGAGCCTGCTGTCCGAGGTCGAGGGCGAGATCGCGTCCTGGCAGACGCTGCACGGCGCCGCGATCCGGGAGCACGGCCTGTCCCCGCTGCTGGAGGCCGCGCTCGAGGCGGTGGCGGCCGTGGAGGGGCAGATCCAGCACCTGGACGGCTTCGTGCTCGCCCACGGGGACCTGTGCGCGACCAACATCATGTGGGACGGCCGGGACGAGCCGGCCGCCCTCCCGCGTGTGCAGTACATCGACTTCGAGTGGGCCCAGGGGGACGACCCCGCCCGCGACCTCGCCTCCCTCGGCGGCACCGTCCACGGCGGGCCCTGGTACGTGCCGATGAGCGAGGTGCGGGTCGCGGAGTTCGTCGACGCCTACGTGCAGGCACGCACCGTCCACGGCCCGGTGCCCGCCTCGGTCACCGACGTCCACTCGCTGCGGGAGCGGCTGCGGGCGTGGACCGCCTACGAGCGCACCGCGATGCTGGTGCACGTCGCCTCCCGCGCAGCCACCCGTGCCTCGCATCGGCGGGTGCTGCCGGTGCTGCGGGGCACCCTGGCCGAAACCCTCGGCATCGACCGCTGAGAGGCCGCGCCGACACCCCGTCCGGACCCCCGACCGTGCCCCAGGACACGGCAAGTGGCACCGCCCGCACAGACTCTGCGTACGGTAGGCCCATGAACGACTTCGTGAAGAATGCCGACAGCGCCCCCACCGGGTACATCGCGGCCGAGGCCGCCGGGCTGCGCTGGCTCGCGGAACCCCAGGTCATCCCTGTGGTCGAGGTGCTCGACGAGGAGAAGAAGACGCTGCGCCTGGCGCGCCTGGAGACGGTGCCGCCGACGGCGGAGGCCGCCTTCGAGCTGGGACGCGGCCTGGCTCGGCTGCACGATTCCGGCGCGCCCTCCTTCGGCTGGACCCCGGCCGACGGCGCCTGGTTCGGACCGTTCGAGAGCCCCTTCGCCGTGGCGAACACGCCGAACGCGGACTTCGCCGGGTACTGGGCCGATGATCGGCTGCGGCCCCTGGCCGACGCCGTCACCCGCACGCTCGGCGCCGACGGCCACGACACCGTGGACGAGGCGATCGACATCGTCGCCGACGGCGTCTTCGACGGGGTCAGCGGGCAGGGCGAGGAGGAGCCGGCCCGGGTCCACGGAGATCTGTGGTCCGGCAACGTGATGTGGACCGCGCAGGGTGCGACCCTCATCGACCCGGCCGCCCACGGCGGGCACCGGCTCGAGGATCTCGCGATGCTCTCGCTGTTCGGAGCCCCGTTCCTCGAGGAGATCTTCGAGGGCTACGAGGCCGAGCACCCCCTGCCCGGGGACTGGCAGCAGGATCTGCCCGCACACCTGCTCTTCGGTCTGCTCGGGCACGTGCGCCTGTTCGGCGAGGCCTACGTGGACCAGACCATCGCCACCGCGGAGGCGATCATCGACCGCGCCGACCAGCTGGGGTTCTGAGCCGCGCTGGCGCACGGCGAACGAGCACCCGGGAGAGCGGCAATGTGGAGGTTGAAGAACTCCCGCGGCACGTTCCTGGACGTATACGGATTCCGCCACGACCGAAGCTTTTGGTGGCACTGTGCATCCCTGCTCGCCGAGTCGGCACCGGACGCGGACGCGCAAGCGGAAATGTTGGCCTGGCGGGACGCCCCAAAGAACCGTCCAGCAGTGGAATGGGAACCGACGAACTCGAACTGCCCCGCCATCAGCGCGTTGGTCGATCGTCTCGTCGTTCTCCTGCCCGCGGAGTGGCGAGGACTCGGTCGGAACATCTTCGTCGGGATCACGCCGCTGGGTGAAGCAAACGCCGTGGCGTGGAACCACGACCGGCGCGGCATCGTGGAGCTCAATCTCCAGTACCTCTGGGTGCTCGATGAGTACGGTGCGGCCTTCGACGAGTTCCGGTACGCCGTCGCACTTCGGATCACCCGTGAAGCTGAGGCCCCGATCCAGCGTCATTCCGACGCCGACTACGGTGCTCTCCTGTCCAGCTGGCGACATCTCCAGGACGCGGCCGAGTTGTGGCGTGACACCTCGGTGGTCCATCCAGGGGACCAGCGACTCACCCGCCTCGCGCCCGGACGGCTACCGGAGGAGCGAGACCGCCTCCGCTCGTCGGCGGAGACCTTCATCGTCGGCCATGAACTCGCGCACCACGTCCTCGCCCACACCTCCCGCGGCGCCCACCAGCGACGGCGTGAGGCCGAGAAGATCCTCGACGGTGTCAGGACCCGCCGGCATTCGAGGGAGGGCGACGAGATCCCTGGACGCTGGCAGCAGGAGCTCGACGCCGATGTCACCAGCATGGCGATCATCGCCCGCCGCTTCGGGCACGACGGCTCTGTCGGGGATGCCTACGCAGCGCTTTTCGGCGCCGTGATCGCTCTTGTCGCAGCTGCACACATCAACGTCGGCTGGGCCGCCGGGGACCGGTCCTCGACGCATCCTCCGCTCTCGGTGAGGCTCAGCAACCTGGGCGCGGCGGTCGAGGAGTGGTATTCGGACACCCCGCGAGGTCCGCACGGGGACCACCCGCTGGACCTCTGGCAGCAGCTGGAGCTCTTTACCGAAATGGCTCGGCTGTGCATCGAAGAGCCGCAGTGGGTGGAGAGCATAGGGGAAGAGGACTTCATCACCAGACTCACCGCGGCGCACGTGCTCCGATGGGAATCGCTCGAGGCGCAAATACCTCTCCCTGAGGATTTCACGGCTCAGCAGCTCCCAGAACGACGACCCCCTCGCGATACCTGAGCCCGCCCCTCACTCGGTCCGACGCCAGCACCGCGCGAGCTCGGCGAGGTCATCGTCGCCGCGGAGGCCGTCGGCCGCCGCATGGAGACGGCGCCGACTGATCAGCCATGGCGGTGCAGGCCGTGTGGACCGCTCGGTGGACCGGCCGTCTCGTCGCCGTGGAGAGTTCGTGCGCGGAAGGGACAGGTCCTGCTGTGGCGCCGGGAAGTGCGTGGGCGATCGGCTAGGTTGCCAGCATGCCCCGCCGTGCCCCGCTGCGACACCTCCCGGCCCCCGGTATCGTCGCGGCCGCGCTGGTCTTCGCGGGATTCGCCGTGCTGCTGGTGGTAGGGGTCTGGGCGAGCCGGCTCGGGGCTCCCCCGGAGTGGTCCTTCGACTGCAACGACACGACCTGCACCGACCTGTGGGCTGATGCGCGGCGCCGCTATCTGAGGGTCACTGTCCTCGCGGGAATCGTGGTGCTGCTCGGTGCCGTGCTCGGCTCCCTGGTGGTGCCGCGGTCACCCGTGCTGCGACGGAGCGCTCCCGGCCCGGGAGCACCCCTCATCTGCCGGGCTCGGGCAGCGTCCCCGGCGCTCCTGCGCCCGGCCGCCCAGATGCTCATGGCCGCCGCCCTGCTGTGGGTCGCGGGCTGGACCGCTCTCGCGCTCTCCCGCCCGTCCGCTCTGGCAGTGGCCCTGGCCGCGCTGCTGATCGCGGTGTTCGCGGCGTGGCGGTGGCTGCGGCCCGGTGCGGAGAGCGACCGCGCGGCCTGCTGGGTCGCGGCGGTGGGGATCCTGGCCCCAGTGGCCGCAGGCGCCCTGATGCTGACGAATCCGGTGCTCCTGCTGGGCATGGTGCTGCTGATCGGCTCGCCGCTGCTGGGGGCACCGGCGATCGCCGGAGTGCTCCTGGGTGGGACGGCGCTGATGGGCTGGCTCCTCCCCCGCACCGAAGAGCCGGGCGACGCCGATCCCGTCGCGTTCCTACCCACGGTCCCGGCACGCGGCACCCGGGACGACACTACCGAGTGCGGGCCCGCGCCTCGGCGGGCGAGCCGCCCCATGACCATCGCCGCCGTCGTGGTCATCACGGTGCTCGCTGCGGTGATCGCTCGCCCTGTCCAGGCTCCACCCGCCGATGCCTGGCTGTACATGGACACCGCCGAGGGCGGGGGCACGGGGGCCGCCGCCACGGCCCCGGAGCACCCATCGGCGGATCCGGCGCCGGAGGCCGGCTCCGGCCGGACGGGCGGCGCCGTGCCACCTTTCGAGGAGGACAGCGCCCCGGCTGCCCCCGTTCTCGAGGCCGCTGGCCTGCCGACCTGCTCGCCGACGTCGCTGCAGCTCGTCGCCGCGGGCTGGGACAGCATCAGCGGCGACTCGGCGGTCACGCTGCGGGCGACCAACGTCGGCACCGTCCCCTGCGCTCTGCACGACGCGCCGCGCCTGATGCTGGAACAGGGCGGCGAGGAGATCGCGCTGCAGCCCGAACCTCTCACCCATCTCGACCCCGCGGTGCAGGCGGCCGACGGGATCGGGCTCGCCCCGGGGGACTCCGCTCGCTCACGCCTGTACTGGCCGGGCTACCGGACCGCCGCCGATCAGCGGACCCCTCAGCAGCTGACGGTGCGGATCGGTGCGGCCGAGGGGGCATCGCCCGTCGCATTCTCCCCGACACCATCCGGGGACGACCCCGGCCCCGCCCCCTTCGACCTGAAGGCCGGGGTGGAGGGCGGGGCCGTGATCGAGGTGGGCCTGTGGGAGCCGGACCCGGGATCAGCAGGCTGAGGGGTGCCGGTTCAGTGGTCGTGGCCCTCGTGGTCGCCGCCCCCGTCGGAGGGCTCTGCGTCGTGCTCGTCCTCATCGAACCCGGGGGCGATCTCGTACTCACCGGAGGCGATGCCGGTGGTCACCTGGATCTCGTGGGGCACGACGGGCAGCTCGAGCTCGCGGTAGATCTCGCCGCTGGCGACATCCACCATGGACAGCGTCCTCGCCTGCGGGTCGACGACGAAGGCGGTCCCGTCTGCGACGGCCATCATCGGCGCGGCCTGCTGCCACTGCTCGGGCTCGGTCCACTCCTCTGTCACCGGGACCTCGTGGAGCATCTCGCCGGTCTCGGGGTCCAGGATGTTCAGCTCGCCGTCGGTGGTCAGCACCAGGGCCTCGCCGTCCGGGCCGCGGTCCAGGAAGCGGAACCAGTACGCCGAGCCGAGATCGACGATCTGCGTCGAATCGTCCCGGGTGTCGAGCAGGGCGATCTCGGTGGGTCGCTCCTTCCCGTCGGCGGGATCGGCCTGGACCTTGTGGTCGGCCAGCACGATCGTGGAGTCCTCGTCCCCGTGCTGGTTGCCGGAGCGCTGGTAGTCGCCCTCGATCGGGACCTTGTGGAACTCTCCGTCGCGGTAGATCACGGAACCGTTCTCGCAGCCCAGGCTGATCACATCCCCGGACTCGGTGGGTCGGGCGGCGGCCTCGCCGTGGACGCCGGGGCAGTCGGTGGTCTCAGCGGTGAGGTTCCCCTCGGCGTCGAGCACCTGGACGGTGCTGCGCATCCCCTCGGTGCCCTGGGTGAGGAGCAGGCCGCCATCGGTGAGCGGCACCGCCACCCCGTGGTGCGGGGCCTCGGTCGCGGTCTCCTCGAGCACTTCGAGCTCGCCCTCCGCGAGGGCGGCGGGGTCGATGATCGTGATCGCGCCGGTGCCGTCCGCGAACAGGGCGGTGCGGTCGCCGTGAGGGACCACGTGCCCGGGCTGCGGGGCGGGGACGGAGAGGTCGGTGAGAGCGGGATCCTGCACGTAGTAGTGGAAGTGATCGCCGTGTCCCTGGGCGAGCAGGCCGGTGTCGTACATGGTGATCGCGTCCGCGGCGCTGACGGCGACGTGGCGGCCGTCGCCCGCGGGGTTCAGGCGCACATATCCCTCGAGCTCGGCGCTGCCGAGCACCGCCCCGTCGGCCGAGTCGAGCGTGGTCACCCCACCCTCATGAGCGAGCACGATGCGCGGCGTCAGCGCGCCGACCTCGGTGCGATCGGAGGCCGGGGCGGCCTCACCACCGCGGTCCGAGGACTCGCCGAGGGCGCCGTCCGTCGAGCCGCCGCAGCCCGTGAGTGCGAGCAGGCCCGCGCCGAGGAGCACGGCGGCGCGCCGCTTCATGATAATGGTTCTCATCTGATTCATCCGGACAGAGTAGCAGTTGTCGAGAACTCTTCTCACCAAGGGTTGGGTGCACATGACGAGGGCCCCTCCGGCCCGTCCTCGCCCGACGGGCGGAACCGAGACCCGGAAGGGCCCTCGTGGATGCACCGGTCGTCACCGGCGCGACGTCATCGGCTCAGATCACGCCGAAGGCGATCATCGCGTCGGCGACCTTGCGGAAGCCCGCCACGTTGGCGCCGACGACGTAGTCACCGGGGCGGCCGACCTCCTCGGCGGTCTCCAGGCACCGGGCGTGGATGCCCTTCATGATCTCGGTGAGGCGCTGCTCGGTGTGCTCGAAGCTCCAGGCGTCGCGGCTGGCGTTCTGCTGCATCTCGAGCGCGCTGGTGGCGACGCCGCCGGCGTTCGCCGCCTTGCCGGGGCCGAAGGGGATGTCGGCGGCGCGGAAGACGGAGACGGCCTCCGGGGTGCAGGGCATGTTCGCGCCCTCGGAGATGGCCAGCACCCCGTTCTTGACCAGAGTGCGCGCGGCCTCGAGGTCGAGCTCGTTCTGGGTGGCGCCGGGCAGCGCGATATCCGCCGGGACGTCCCAGACGCTGCCGCCCTTGACGAAGCGGGCACCGCTTCCGCGACGCTCGGCGTACTCGTGGATGCGGCCGCGCTCGACCTCCTTGATCTGCTGCAGCAGGGCGAGGTCGATCCCGTTCTCGTCCACGACGTAGCCGGAGGAGTCCGAGGCCGTCACCGGGATGCCGCCGAGCTGCGCGACCTTCTCGATCGCGTACAGGGCGACATTGCCGGAGCCGGAGACAGCGACGCGGCGGCCGTCGACGGAGGAGCCGCGAGCCTTGAGCATCTCGTCGGCGAAGATGGCCGCGCCGTAGCCGGTGGCCTCCTTGCGCACCAGGGAGCCGCCCCAGTCCAGACCCTTGCCGGTGAGCACACCGGCCTCGTAGCGGTTGGTCAGGCGCTTGTACTGGCCGAAGAGGTAGCCGATCTCGCGGGCGCCCACACCGATGTCACCGGCGGGGACGTCGGTGTACTCACCCATGTGGCGGTGCAGCTCGGTCATGAAGGACTGGCAGAAGCGCATGACCTCGCCGTCGCTGCGGCCGTGCGGATCGAAGTCCGAGCCTCCCTTGCCGCCACCGATGGGCAGGCCGGTGAGGGAGTTCTTGAAGATCTGCTCGAAGCCGAGGAACTTCACGATGCCGACGTTGACCGAGGGGTGGAACCGCAGGCCGCCCTTGTAGGGGCCGAGCGCGGAGTTGTACTCGACGCGGTAGCCGCGGTTGATCTGCACGGTGCCCTGGTCGTCGACCCACGGAACACGGAAGATGATCTGGCGCTCCGGTTCGCACAGACGCATCAGGATGCTGTGGTCCTGGTATTCGGGATGAAGGTTCTGGATGGCCTCCAGCGACTCGAACACCTCCCGGACAGCCTGATGGAACTCGGGTTCTCCGGGGTTGCGCCGTAGAACCTGGTCATAGGTCGCCTGGAGCGTCGAGTCGAGCATCGCGGTCCTTTCAGGGGGCCCGGGGCCCCGAGTCACGGGGGCTCCGCGGAAACGGAGGTCATGGCGCGGACCAGAGTACGCGGGGCGCTCCCGCCGGAGCACGGAACGTTCGATGCGTGAGCATGCAGGGCGATGTCCAGCCATGCACCTGCGGCGATGTCCACGACGGGCCTGTCGCGCAGGTCACAGCAGTGGCGTCGGCGAACCGTCCTCGCACCCGCACAGCACCGCCCGCGCTCATGCATATACAGCCGATGCATAGCCATGAGCGCGGGCGACGGGAGGGGACCTCGACGGGGCGATCAGGGGGCGGCGGGCCCCTCCTCGTCCGGTGTGAAGATCTCCTCGATCGGGCACTCGAAGAGGGCGGCGATCCGGAAGGCGAGCGGGAGGGACGGATCGTACTTGTCGTTCTCGAGCGCGATCACGGTCTGGCGGGAGACGCCGAGGGCCGTGCCGAGCTCCGCCTGGGACCAGCGGCGCTCGGCGCGGCGGGCCTTGAGGTCGTTGCGCATCATCGACCTCTTTCAGCGGTAGCGGATGGCGGAGACGATGGTGCCGAGGATCCAGGAGAGCATCAGGATCGAGAAGGCGAAGATCCAGTTCATCTCGGGGAGCAGGAAGTTCTGCAGGACGCCAACGGCGAGGATGAGGGCGGTGGAGACCACGAAGGCGAGCATCACCGCCTCGGCGACCTTGCGGCGCTGGAACTCGTCGCCGCTGCGGTACATCTCGATGTTCGCCCACGCCATGAGGGCCACGGCGGGCAGCACCAGCAGGGCCGGGATCCAGGCGGGGAAGGAGGTCCCCTCGGCGGCGCCGGCGAGGCCGAGCGCGAGGCCGTAGAACACCAGGCCCGACAGGAAGCGGATGGTGAACGCGCGGTTGGCGCGGGTGCGCGGGGTGATGGTCATGACGGACTCCTGACGTCGGATGGTGAAAGGCGGTCGAGGGCGCGGATCAGAGGACGGCGAGGGCGAGGGTGGGCAGGCCCAGCAGCAGCAGATCCAGTCCCCAATGGGCGAGCACGAGCGGCATCAGGCGGCGCATCCAGAGCCAGAGGGCGCCGAGGATCAGGCCCGCGAAGAACGTCGTGAGCACCTTCGCAGCGATGTCGAGCCCCGAGGTGAGGGCGAATCCGATGTGCTGGATGCCGAAGACGATCGCGACAGCGACCAGGGCGCCGAGGCGTCCGAGCCGGTGCTCCAGACGGGGTTGGGCGTATCCGCGATAGACGGCCTCCTCGCTGAGCGCGATGCTGAGCGGAGCGATGAGGACGGCGACGAGACCCACCCACAGCGGCACCGAGGGCGGGGCATCGGTCGACACCGGCGGGGCCCCGCCATACACCAGCAGATTCGCTGCGAAGTTCGACGCCAGGAAGCCGACGACGAGGATCACCAGGAGCAGCACACCCCAGGCGAGGTCGGCCCAGCGGAAGGGACCGAAGAGGTCCCGGAGCCGCCGGCCCTCGGCGTGCATCGCGAGGGCCACCACGCCCAGCGCCGCGAGGTCGACCAGGACGACGAGTGCGTTGGCGTGCAGGAGCGAGAGGTTCGCGGCCAGCAGGCCGACGCCGAGCAGGAGGATCAGCACGGGGCGGACGGCGAGGACCCCGATCACCCGCGGGAGCGGAGCCCGGGCCATGCTGGAATCCGTCTGCTCAGGGACCTGAACAGCGACGGAACGATCGGCGGGGGTGGGATTGGCCGAGCGGCGGGGTGTGGTGCTCATGCCTCAAATGTAAGGGTGACTTGACATTGAAGTCAAGGGCCCTTGACATCAAATGTCAAAGGTGCTTGACATGGCGATCGTTGCAGCGGCACCGGCGTCCGCCTCGCGAGGGTTCGCGACGGACGTGCCGCAGGACGACGTCACCCCAGGCGCACGTCCAGCTCGCGCTGCAGCCAGGCGGGCTCGTCGGTGGTGATCGTGTCGACGCCGCAGGCGAGGGCCACCTCGAGCTGCGCCGCGCTGTTGACCGTCCAGGGGTTCACCGTCATCCCGGCCTCATGCACGCCGCGCGCCGCACCCAGGCTGAGCCCGTCGATCGAGGGGCCCATCCCTGCCGCCCGAGCTCGCGGGCGGTGGCGATCGCCTGCTCATCGACCTGTTCGACCAGGTAGGAGACCGGGGTGTCAGTGGCGCGGCGGATCTCGGCGAGCGCATCGACATGGAAGGAGATGACCGTGGAGTCCGCGGCCGGGGTGCCGGCGGGCAGCCCCTGCAGCAGTTCGGCGACGGCCTTCGCGGCGGCGGCGACCTTGACCTCGATGAACACCGGGGCCGTGGTCATCTCGAGCAGCTCGGCCAGCGAAGGGATGCGCTCGCCACCCTCCAACAGCACCGTGTCGAGCTCGGCCCGGGTGAGGTCGCCGATCGCCCCGCTGCGCAGCGGAGAATCCGCCGCCGCGGTGCGGTCGATGGTCTCGTCGTGCATCACCACCACCTCGCCGTCCGCACTCAGGTGCACATCGCACTCCAGCAGCTGCGCGCCGTCCTCGAGGGCCCGACGGAACGCGCTGAGCGTGTTCTCCGGCGCATGGGCGGAGGCGCCGCGGTGGCCGACGATGGCAGGGCGCGGCGAAGGGGACGGGCGGGACTGCTGGGTCATGGCTCTCCTCGGGGCTGGGGTGGATGACGCCGACGGGACCCAGTCAACCGGACCGGGGAGCGGAGCGACGGGCGTCGGGGCTCACTGGACCGCAGACGTGATCCACACCACACTGAACATCTGGGCTCCTCCACCAGAGACAGCGTCGCCTCCAGGGGTGGCGGGGCCGGGCCCAGCGCCCGGGAAGGGGACCTCGATGACCGCGCACAGCATGGACAGCAGCTCGCTCACGCAGAGCAGCGGGCCGCGAGCGCCGGGGGACGGTGACCTCGCACCGCATCACCACGGGACGCGCGCCCGCAGGGGCCGACGGCTCGTCCCCGCCCTGGCGGTCGCCGCCTTCGCCACGGCGCTCCTCACCGGTTGCGGCGCCGCCGATACCGAGGAGCCCGAGGAGGAACCCGGCACCGGCACAGAACAGGCCGAGCAGAGCGCCGTGGCGGACGACGGCGCAGAGACGTCCGCGCCGGAGGAGCCCACCGAGAGCAGCGCCGCCGCCGACGCCGGCGACGGCACCGCGGAGGGCAGCACAGGCGGCGAGAACCTCTTCGAGGACACCTGGGGACTCGGCCACGACACGCAGGTGCTCAGCGCCGAGGAGCTCGCCACCCTGCTCGAAGCGGAGGCCGAGTCCCGCGGGCCCGAGGAGATGAGCCTGGACGTCGAATGCGCCGACGGCGTCGACACCGGCGCGGCGGACTACGCAGCCGAGTGCACCGCCTACGCCGATGAAGGGGTCGAGCATCCCTGGGCCGTCACCGTCGGTCCGGCGGATGCCGGGCTCGAGATCGAGGTCGAGAACGCCGGCTGAGTACGCCGAACCCTCGATGGGCCTCTGGCCACAGCCGCTCCCAGCGCCGGTCAGGTAAGCCTGCCCGAACTTCATAATCGCTGGTCAGGCCAGCCTTTCCATACGTGACAAGGGCGCTCGAGAGGGCTACCGTCAAGGCCATGAAGATGAGCAATGACCTTGAGAAGAAGTTCCAGGAGCAGATCACGCTCGAGTTCGCCGCGTCGATCACCTACCGCCAGCTGGCCATCGAGGCCGACGAGCAGGATCTCCCCGGCATCGCCGGATGGCTCCGCCACCAGGCCGACGAGGAGATCGTCCACGCCAACAAGTTCATCCAGCACACCGCCGACCGCGGCAACCACGCCACGATCGGCGCGATCGAGGCCCCCGGTGTGAAGCCCGGCCTCTCCGTGCTGGAGATCTTCGAGGCGGCGCTCGCCCACGAGGAGAAGGTCTCCGAGTCGATCCGCGAGCTGTACCGCAGCGCCGACAAGGAGGGCGACTACGACTCCCGGCCGCTGCTGAACTGGTTCGTGGACGAGCAGATCGAGGAGGAGGCGACCGTCTCGGAGATCATCGGCCGCGTGAAGCTGGTCGGTGATGACGGTGCGGGCCTGCTGCGCCTGGACTCCGAGCTGGGCTCGCGCCCGGCGGAGACCACCGAGGCCGACGGGAGCTGACGCTCGGCGGCGGGCGGCATCCGACCGCTTCACGCAGAGGCACGCGCCACCCGATCCGGGCGGCGCGTGCCTCTTTCCGTGCGGAGCCGGGCCGCTCAGACCCCGGTGCTCACCGTTCGAGGCTGGGCTGCGGGGCCGTATCGGCCCGGTCGGTCGCACCGGCGCCCTCGGCAGCGGGCACGGACCGTCGCTGCGGCGCTCCTTCCCGGAGCAACGGGTCGCGGCGCAGCATCATCACCAGCGAGATCGCCAGCGCGAGGATGACGAAGATGAACGGTGCCGCGGAGAGCATCACGGCCGTCTGCAGCGCCTCCAGGCCGCCGGCGTACAGCAGCACGGCGGCCGTCGCACCGGTGAGCAGACCCCACATGCCCATCAGCGGGCGGGCGGGGTCGAGGCGCCCATCCGAGGAGATCACCGAGAGCACGTAGGTGTTCGAATCCGCGCTGGTCACGAAGTACATGATCACCAGTGCCACGGCCACCGCCGAGGTGAGTCCGCTCAGCGGCAGCTGATCGAGCAGGGCGAAGAACGCAGTGTTGACGTTCTCGCTCGCGGCCGCACCGATCCCGGCCTCGCGCTCGCGATCCATGAACATCGCCGAGCCGCCGAACACGGTGAACCAGGCGGAGAAGATCAGGCTCGGCACGCCGAGCACGACCAGCACGAACTGCCGGAGGGTGCGGCCGCGGGAGATGCGGGCCAGGAAGATCCCCACGAAGGCGCCCCAGGAGATCCACCAGGCCATCATGAAGTAGGTCCAGGCCTGCATCCATTCCACGTCCGCGCCATCGGTGGGCAGCATCAGGCTGATCTCGAGGAATCCGCCGGCATATCCGCCGAGCGAGCGGAGGAAGAGGTTGATCAGCCAGCTGGTGGGGCCGGTGGCCAGGACGAACAGCAGCAGGGCTGCGGCGATCACCATCGTGGTCTGGCTCAGGTAACGGATCCCGCGGCCGATCCCGCTCATCGCCGAGGCGGTGAACAGCACGGTGACCAGCGCGATGACGAGGAGCTGCACCCCGGTGGTGGTGAGGTCCAGGCCGGTCAGCCGGCTCATCCCCTGGCTGATCTGGGCGGCCCCGAGACCCAGCGAGGTGGTGGTGCCGAACAGGGTGGAGAGGATGACCAGGACGTCGATCGACTTGCCCACCAGGCCGTCGGCGTGTGCACCGATCAGCGGCCGCAGGATCGGCGAGACCAGGCCCTTGTTCCCGAGGCGGTGGGTGGAATAGCCGATCGCCAGGCCGAAGGTGGCGAACACGGCCCAGGCGTGCAGCCCCCAGTCCAGGAACGTGAAGCGCAGGGCATCGACCACCGCGTCCTCGCTGCCGGGCTCGGCGAGGCCGTGCGGCGGGGTGAGCAGGTGGGCCACCGGCTCGGCCACGCCATAGGTGACCATCCCGATCCCCATCACGGCGCCCAGCAGCATCGCGATCCAGGCGAAGGTGGAGTACTCGGGCCGCGAATCATCGGGGCCGAGGCGGATGGCGCCGAAGCGGGTGCAGGCCAGCACCAGGAGCAGTCCGATCAGGCACAGCGGGATCAGCAGCAGCGACCAGCCGCCGATGGTGGTCACCCAGCGCATCGCCGCGCCGGCGGCGGAGCTCATCTGCGCCGGCCAGAACCCGGCGGCGAGGAGGAAGGCGAGGATGAGCGCCACCGCCACCTGGAAGACCCCGCCCGCAGAGCTGCCCGGCAGCTGCGGGTCGCTCGGGAAGCGCTCGCTCTCGCGCCGGCTGCGGCGCGATCGGGGGGTGCCGACGGGATCGGCAGGCAGGGGGGCGTCCGGCGGCATGGCGCGGTCCGTTCCGTGGAGGGGGCTGCGAGGCATGGGGGCAGGCAGCAGCGAGAGAAGAGGGGGTCTGTGACGGTCAGCGAGCCGAAGCGAGAGCGGCGAGGGTCCGCGCACAGAGCGCTCCACCCTACGGGGTGGAGGGACCCGCGCCGGGTGTTCTGCGCGGAGGTGGGGCGCAGATCTCGCCCCGGGTCGCTGAGCGGCCGCGCTCGGGCGCTGTCGGAGCGGAGCAGCGCACCCATAGTGGAATATTCAATCAAGGGGTAGGGTGGGCCCATGCGTGCCTTCGGATTCCTCAGCTTCGGCCACTACGGCGGCGACCCCGCACAGGGCGGTCTCAGCGCCCGCCAGATGCTCCACGATGCGATCGACATCTCCGTCGGCGCCGACGAGCTGGGCGTGAACGGCGCTTACTTCCGCGTGCACCACTACGCCCGGCAATCCGCTTCCCCGATGCCGCTGCTCGCGGCGGTGGCTGCGCGCACCCAGCGCATCGAGGTGGGGACCGGCGTGATCGACATGCGCTACGAGAATCCCCTGTATCTCGCAGAGGAGGCTGCCGCCCTGGATCTGATCGCCGACGGCCGGGTGGCGCTCGGCATCTCCCGCGGTGCTCCCGAAGCAGCGGACCGCGGCTGGGAGTCCTTCGGGTACACCGGCTCCACGGATCCGCGCGGTGCGGATATCGCCATGTCGAAGTTCGAGGTGTTCCTGCAGGCCATCCAGGCAGAGCCGATGACTCGTGCGGCCGCGCAGCCCTATATGTCCGACGCCGCCCCGCACGCCCCGCTGCGCATCGAGCCGCAGTCCCCGGGCCTCGCCCGGCGCATCTGGTGGGGCGCAGGCTCCCGTGGGACCGCCGAGCGCACCGGCGCTCAGGGGCTGAACCTCATGAGCTCGACGCTGCTGACCGAAGCCACGGGCGCCGCCTTCGGCGATCTCCAGGCCGAGCAGATCGACACCTTCCGGGAAGCATTCCGCGGGGCCGGCCATGAGCACACTCCGCGCGTCTCCGTCTCCCGCAGCGTCTTCCCGATCGTCACCGAGCAGGATCAGCGCCTGTTCGGCGTGGGATCGGGCCAGGACTCCGACCAGATCGGCATCATCGACGGCACGCGCTCGACCTTCGGCCGCTCCTACACGGGCGCGCCGGACCAGCTGATCGAGCAGCTGAAGGCTGACGCCGCGGTGCAGTCCGCCGACACCCTGCTGCTGACCATCCCCTCACAGGCCGGTGTCGAGCTGAACCTCCACATCCTCGAGAGCTTCGCGACGCATGTCGCCCCGTCGCTCGGCTGGCAGCCGAACACGGAGGGACCGGTGCAGGGCGACCCGCTCGCCTGAGAGCGCGCGGCGGGCCTGACCAGCACGTAGCCTCGAGCTCATGCTCCGCATCGCGACCGCCAACATCAATGGGATCCGTGCCACGCAGCGACGCGGTTTCGATAACTGGCTCGCCGGCCGGGGATGTGACGTCGTCGCCCTGCAGGAGGTCCGCGCGCAGGCCGACAAGATCCCCGCAGATGCCTTCGGTGGGTATCACCTCGCCCTCGACACCGGCACCCTGCCCGGCCGCAACGGCGTCGCCGTGCTCACCCGGCACGCGCCGGCGGCGGTCAGGACCTGGAGCGGGGCCGCGCTCGTGGGCGGGCCTGCGGTGACCCCGGGGCCCACCGACGACGATGTCTCGACGGGCCCGCCGACCGCCCTCGCCGAGGTCCCCGCCCCGATCGCATCCCGCTCGCCCGCGGGCTGGGCCGCTTCGCCGCGGAGGGCCGCTATCTCGAGGTCGACCTCGCCGAGGCTCCGCTCACGGTCGCCTGCCTGTATCTGCCCAAAGGGGGACTGCCAGCCCATCTGCAGCGACCGGAGCGGATGCGCGAGGCGCCCGACGGGGGTGCCCGCTACGCCCGGAAGATGGGTTTCATGGCGGCGTTCTCGCGCTACCTCACCAAGGCGCGCCGTGCCGCCCTCGCCGAGGGGCGGGAGTTCCTGCTGATGGGGGATCTGAACATCGCCCACACCCGGCAGGATCTCGCCGCCTGGCGCCGCAATCAGCACCACGACGGCTTCCTCCCCGAAGAGCGCGACTGGTTCGGGCAGCAGTTGTCCCCGCGCACGCTCGTCGACGTGGTGCGGCGCCTGCACCCCGACGAGGACGGCCCGTACTCCTGGTGGTCGTGGCTCGGGCAGTCGTTCGCGAACGACGCCGGCTGGCGCCTCGACTACCACCTCGCCACGCCCCGCCTGGCCCGCACCGCACAGCAGGCCGACGTCGATCGGGAGTTCCGCGGTCGGCGGTTGTCGGACCACGCTCCGGTGGTCGTGGACTACGCCTGGCCGTGACCGCCGAGGCCCCGGAGCGCCTCTGCAGATCACGCCGCGACCCCTGGCCCGCACCACCGGGTTCCCGTAGAGTAAGAAGTCGTGGGCGCCGGACGGTGCGCTCGTTCAGCACCACCGTGAAGGATCACGATGCCCTCGCCGCAGCTCGCCGCCGCCCCGGCCGCGCCTGCCGCACCCCTTCCTGCGGGTGGGACCCGATCCCCGACCGGCACCGACGCGTCTCGTCGGCTGCTCGGCCCCGAGCGTGACGCCCGCCCGCTGACGCTGTGGGGCTCGTCCTCGATGAGCTCGGAGGGCGGTGCCGCTGCGACGCCGGTCGCGGTGCGGATCCATGAGCATCTCGCGCTGTCCGCCGCTCCGGCCGTGGTGCACGGCTACGGCGTCGGTGCCACCGGCTCCCGACACACCCTGCTGATGCGCGGCCTGGACACCCCCGGGCTGCGATGCCTCGGCGAGCCCGCCCCCGGGACCGGGGCGGTGCCGGTCGCCCTCGACTCCGGCCTCACCCCCGTGGGCACCCTCCGGATCCCCGGGGACCTGTCCGGGGTGCCCGGCGTGCTCGACGCCGCCGGCGGCTGGACGTTCATCCCCGACGACACCGCGCGGCCGCTCACGGACGGCATCTTCCGCTCGGCGCTCGCCGGAGTCGCGGAGGGGTCCCGTCAGGTGCTGTGGATGGGCAAGAACAACATCCTCGACACCTCCGGCGTGCTGGAGGACACCCAGCGGATGTGGGACGCCGCCGCAGATCCGGCACAGGACACGCTGGTGCTCGGGCAGTGGCCCACCCGCACGACCCCGTCGGCTCCGCGACGGCGGAGGCCGTCGACGCCGTCAACGAGGAGCAGCAGCGCCGCTACGGCGACCACTTCCTGGACCTGGCCGGTCTGCTCACCACCGAGGACGGCCTCTGCTGCCCGCCGCTCGCACCGCTGCGCCTGCTCGAACAGGCCACCACCCAGGAGGCGCTGGCACAGCGGATCGTCCCGGCCGGTCTGCGGGCCCCGGACGACATCCACCTCAACGGCTGGGGAACCTGGCTGTGAGCTGGGCGATCGTGCGGCGGATGCGGGAGCTGAGGTGGCTATGAGGCGACCCGCCGCACCGCACCTGCACCCCGGCCGGCCCGGTGCCCCGCTCCGGGTCGCGCCCCCGGCTGCTCCACCCGCGCCGGCACCGGAGCCCGCGGCGAAGCCCGCGCCGGCCCGCACGGGCCGCCGTGCCGTGCTGCTGGGCGGTGCCGCAGCGGCTGTCAGCGGTGCCGTCGGCGCCGGTGCCCTGCTGCGCGTCGGCGGCCCCGCCGCCCCGTCGGCCGCCTCCGCCGGGAGCTCGGCGCCCGGTGGCGGGAGCCTCCCCGGTCCCTTCGAGGACGTCACCGCGGATCATCCCGGCGCCGAGGCGATCCGCTGGGCGGACGACACCGGTGTGCAGCCCGCCCTCACCGCGACCGGCTACTCCCCCGATGCCGTGGTGACCCGCGGCGAGGCGGCCGTTGCCCTGCACCGTCTGGCAGGCACCCCGCCCGTGGACCTCGGGGACCTCCCGGTCCTGTTCACGGACCTGGGCGAGGATCCCGCCCAGGTCTCCGCCGTGCTGTGGCTGCACGGCCGCGGTGCGCTGTGGGGCGATGCCGAGCTGCGGGTGCGCCCGGACGAACCCGCCACCGGGGAGTGCACGGCGATGATGCTCACGGCCCTGCTGCGACCGGCCCTGGCCGGGGTCGGCGTCACCTGGGACGCCGCGGCCGAGGCCCCGGGCTCCGCCCTGGCCGACATCGCCTGGCTGGAGGCCGCCGGGATGGCGAGCTCGGAGCCGGCCGGCCGGGCCGGGGACGTGGCGGTGACGCGCGCCGACCTCGCCGTATCCCTCTACCGGGCGGACGCGGTCGTCACCAGCGCGCTGAGCTGACCTGCCCCGGGCGCCGGCGAATCGGTGCAGGGCGTCCGATGCCGCGCGTAGGGTTGGACGCATGCCGATGACGCCCGCACATGCCGCATATCTCCGCCATCCCGATGTCCACGGAGACCTCCTGACCTTCACCGCCGCGAACGATGTCTGGCTGGCCCCGCTGGCCGGCGGGCGCGCCTGGCGGCTCACCGATGAGGGCGCCCCCGTCGCCTACCCGCGCTTCTCCCCCGACGGCACGCACGTCGCGTACACCTCCCGCACCTCCGGCGGCCCCGAGGTGTGGGTGATCCCCACCGAGGGCGACACCGCCCCGCGCCGGCTCACCGCCTGGGGCCGGCCCTCCACGAAGGTCGCCGGCTGGCTGCCGGACGGCCGGATCCTCGCCACCAGCAGCGTCGGCGCCCCGATCGCACGGGATGCCCAGCTGTGGGCGATCGACCTCGAGGGCACCGCCGAGCTGCTGCCCCTGGGGCGCAGCGGTGAGGTGGCGATCCATCCCTCGGGCACCACCGTGGTCTCCACCCCGTGGCGCCGCGACCAGGCCGGGTGGAAGCACTACCAGGGCGGCACCGCGGTGAAGCTGTGGATCTCCCGCCAGGACGTGCCGCTGGACGCTCCCACCGAGACCCATGCCGGGCGCTCCTGGGAGCCGCTGCTGGACGAGCTCCTCGCCTCGAAGCTGCGGATCGCCTGGTACGGGGACCGGCTGCTGTTCGCCGCGGACACCCCCGGACCCGGCGCGGCCCTGAACGATCGCGCCTCCGCGAACCTCTGGTCGGTGGCGCTGGACGGCTCCGACCTGCGCGCGCACACCTCGCTGACCTCCGCCCAGGGCTATCTGCGCGAGCCGGCCACCGACGGCTCCACCATCGTCTTCAGCTCCCGCGGCCGCGTGTTCGCGATGGACTCCCTGGAGGCGAGGCCGCGCGAGGTCGAGATCCTGGTCTCCGGGGTCGGCGCCGCACGGCTGCCGCGCCCGGCGTCGCCGACCAAGAACGTGCTGGCCATGCGCCCGCTGCATGATGCCCGGGCGAGCGTCGTCGAATGGCGGGGCAGCGTGCACGCCCTCACCCACCGCGGCGGGCCGTCCCGCCTGCTCGCCGGGGCCTGCGGGCTGCGGCTGCGGGAGGCGCACCCGCTGGGCCGCACCCCCTTCGCCCTGTTCGTCTCCGACGTGGAGGCGCTCAGCGACCGCGAGTCCGGCGGTGTCGGCTCCGATGTGCTGGCACTGGCGAGGCTGGACGGCGGCGGCGAGGAGATCCGGCTCGACCTCGGCGAGCTGGGCCGCATCCTGCACGCGATCCCCTCCCCCGACGGCTCCAAGGTCGCGATCTCCACGCACGACAACGTGGTGCACCTGGTGACCCTGCGGGGCCTCGAGGACCCCGCGAAGATCTCCCACCAGGCGTCGGCGAAGGAGACCGCCGCCTCCGCCTGGGAGCAGGACGCCGAGCACGCGGTCCCCGCGCCGCGGCTCGACCACGTGCGCGAGGTGGGCCGCTCCACCGGCGGCGAGGTGCGGGACCTCGCCTGGTCGCCGGACGGCCGCTGGCTGGTGTGGGCCGAGCCCAACTCCTGGCAGCTCAGCCGCCTGATGATCTCGGATACCGAGGACCACGAGCCCACCGGCCGCGCCCTGACCACCGGGAAGTACCAGGACTCCGCCCCGGCCTTCAGCGCCGACGGCAAGCACCTGGCCCTGCTGAGCCTGCGCACCTTCGAGACGGTCTACGACGACATGGTCTTCGACCTCGGCTTCGTCAACGCCGAGCGCCCGTTCCTGATCCCGCTGGAGCGCACCACCCCCGATCCCTTCGGCCCGCACCCCGACGGCTGGGGCGCCGACGCGACGAGCAAGGACGCCGAGGGCGACGCCGGCGGTCCGGGCGGGAAGGACGCCGCCAGCACCGCGGGGACCGACGACTCCGCCCGCCCGGCCGGTCCGGGCCCGGAGACGGCGGCCTCGGCCTCGGGCTCGACCCAGCCGGCCAGCTCGCACAGCGCCGCCGGGGCCGACGAGGCTCACCGCCCGCCCACCACCCGGATCGATCTCGAGTCGGTGGAGTCGCGCCTGGTGCCCTTCCCGGTGGTCTCGGGCTACTACTCGCACCTCACCGCCGTCAGCGGCGGCTTCGTCTGGCTGCGCCATCCGCAGCAGGGGGTGCTGGGCAGCGCCCGCGCCGGGGTGGAGGGGGAAGCCCCGACGCCGACCCTGGAGCACTGGAACCTCGCGGACCGCAAGCTCACCGTCCTCGCCGAGGGCGTCACCGACCTCTCCGCCTCCGGTGACGGGCAGTCGCTGGTGATCCGGCAGGGCGAGAAGTGGGTGCAGGTGCCCGCGACCCGCAAGGTCGAGGACGAGGACCCGGCACGGATCGTCATCGACACCTCCCGGATGCGGCTCACGGTCGACCCGGTCGCGGAGCGTCGCGGCATGCTCTGGGACAACTACCGGATCATGGCCCAGCAGTACTGGCGCGCGGACATGGACGGCATGGACTGGCACGCGATGACCTCCTGGTACGACCCCGTCGTCGAGCGTCTGGTCACCGAGGACGACTTCCAGGACATGATGTGGGAGGTCCAGGGCGAGCTGGGCACCTCGCACGCCTACGTGCAGGGCCCGGTCTACCACGCCGATCCGCCGATGCTCCCCGCTCATCTGGGGGCCGACCTCGAGCTCCGCGACGGGCGCTGGGTGATCACCCGGATCCTGCCCGGCGACTCCTCCGACCCCGACGCCCGCTCGCCGCTGCTCGCCCCCGGGGTGGGGGCGCAGGTCGGCGATGCGGTGATCCGCGTCGACGGCCGGCCGGTGCACCGCGAGGGCATCGAGGCCGCGCTGATCGGCGCCGCGGACAAGCCCACCGAGCTGGTGCTGCTGCGCGACGGCGCCGAGCACCGGGTGGCGGTCACCCCGATCGCCGATGACTCCGCTCTGCGCTACCAGGCCTGGGTCGCCGCCCGGCGGGCGCTGGTCGAGGACCTCTCGGGCGGTCGGCTCGGCTACCTGCACATCCCCGACATGGTCTCCTCCGGCTGGGCGCAGATGCACCGTGACCTGCGCGAGGCCTCCACCAAGGAGGGTCTGGTGGTGGACGTGCGCTACAACAGCGGCGGCCACACCTCGCAGCTGGTCACCGATCGGATCGCCCGCCGGGTGCTCTCCTGGGGCTACCCGCGCCACGAGCGCCCCGGCACCTACCCGTCCTTCGCGCCGCGCGGTGCGGTGGTGCTGGTGACCAACCAGGAGGCGGGCTCCGACGGCGACATCGTGAACGCCGTCTCCCGCGCCCTGGAGATCGGTCCGATCATCGGCACCCGCACCTGGGGCGGCGTGATCGGCATCGACGGCCGCTACGACCTGGTCGACGGCACCGGCGTCACCCAGCCGAAGTACGCCAGCTGGTTCGAGGGCGAGGACTGGGCGATCGAGAACTACGGCGTGGAGCCCGATATCGAGGTGCCGCTGCCGCCGAACGCCTGGGTCTCGGGCGAGGACCCGCAGCTCACGCGCGGGGTCACCGAGGCGCTCGCGCTGCTGGAGCAGCAGCCCGCCGCCGTCGCGCCCCCGCTGCCGGCACCGCGCTTCGGTCCCGGCAAGGGCTGAGCCCTACCCGGCGCCCGCTGCCCACCGCCCGCCGCCCGGCGGCACTGGCGGCACCGGCGGCCGGCGTCGGCGACTCGCACCCGGGATTGTCAGGATCTATACCATTCTCGAGCAGATTCTGGTTCGGATCCTGACAATCCACCCCCGCCCGCACACGGACCGGCCACTCACGGACCGCCCGCCCGCGGAGCGCCCGCCCACAGGCCGGTCGCAAGCGGCCGCGGGCGACGGTCCCGGCCACGCCAGCGGTCCCGGCCGTGCCGACGGTCCCGGCCATGGCGCGGGGTTCGGGTGGACAATGGCGGGAGATGTCAGTGCCGCACAGGGCGGCGCAGGGAAGGAGCTTCGTGAACTCGTCCGGGAACGATCCGACCATCGATCAGCGCATCGCCGACCTCCCCGTCGCCGTCGACCTCACCGAGGACGCCGTGATCCTCGAGGTGGACCTCTCCGGCACCGGCGCGCAGATCTGGGAGCACCTCACGGACCCTGCGCTGCTGGCGACCTGGTCACCGATCGTGCCCGAGCGGCCTTTGACCGAGCCCGGGCCCGTCCTGTCCCGGGAGACCCCGGACGCGGACCCGGTGGCCGTCGACGTGCTGGCCACCGCCGGCGATCATGCGCTGACCCACCGCTTCGGCGACGACCTCCTGGAATGGCTGATCGACGAGGCGCGCCTGACCCTGCTGATGAAGCTGTCGGACCCGCAGCAGGCACCCACCACCTTGGCCGGCTGGCAGGTGTGCCTCGGCGTGCTCGACGCCCGCCTCGAGGGCCTGGACCAGGAACGGATCGTGGGGCGCGACGCCCTGGAGCACGGCTGGCGCGAGCTGCGCGACCGGTACGCACAGGAGCTCGATCTGCCCGATCAGCCCGAGGTGTGAGGGCGGGGCATCTGCGCGCACGGCAGGAGCGGCTCCCTCAGCGCGCCTCGATGTGCAGGCTCACCTCGACCCGGTCCCCCACCTCGATCTGCTCGGCCCGCTGGACCGCGACCTTCACGGGCACCAGGTAGCCGCCATCGCGGGGGAAGAGCGAGGTGGTGAAGTCCGTGTCCCCGATGCGGACGACCGCCGGGATGCAGCCCCAGCCGTAGGTGGCCGCAGGCGCGATCGCCGCGATCGCGTCCGCCTCCTCCTCGGGCACGGGGGCGAAGACGAAGGGCGCCGGCCCGCGCCACTCCACGGTGTTCGCGCTGAAGGACAGGTCCATGCCCCGAGCGTAGACCCGTGCGGGGCACAGCGCCCGTGATGCCCGACGCCCCGCGCCCACGGGGCGAACGGGCAGGACGAACGGTCCATGCAGAACGATGCGTCCGGCCTACGATGGGTGCACCGACGACTGAATCGACCGGGGCGGCGTCGTCGGCCCCGCAGCGCCCCCGATGCAGGAGGTCGAGATGCACGACGACGACTCCACCCCTCAGTCCCCGATCCCGCGGATCCGGACGCGAGACCGCTCGGCGTGCTCGTCGGCTTCGACGGCTCCGACCAGTCCGTCCGGGCACTGTTCTACGCGGCGCGCGCCGCGCGGCGGCTCGACAGCCTGCTCACCGTCGTCACCGCCTTCACGGTGCCGAGCCTCGCCTACGCCGATGCTTCGCTGACCCCTACCGTCCCTGCGGAGGTGGCCCGCCTGGCCGCGGCCCAGGAGCAGCTCGAGGAAGCGCGCGAGCACCTGCGCGGATTCCCCGGCGAGACGGATCTGCGCACCGCACAGGGTGACGCCGCCGGCGTGCTGGTGGAGATGTCCGCACGGGCCCAGCTCGCGGTGGTCGGAGCCCGCGGCCGAGGCGGCTTCTTCGGCCGCCTGCTCGGTTCGGTCTCGACCGCGCTGCCGGCGCACGCGCACTGCCCCACCATCGTCGTGCCGCGCCAGTACGAGGTGGGCACCGACACCGGGGTCGCGCGCTTCACCCCGCGGGACGAGCGCACCCCGGTGGTGGTCGGGGTGGACGGCTCCCCGCACAGCCGCCTCGTCGTGCGCCACGCCGTCGTCGCCGCCCGCACCCGGAACGCGCCGCTGCACCTGCTGATGGTCATGTCCTCGCTCGAGGACTGGGGCGGTGCCTCCATGGCCTGGCTCCCCGATCCGGATCTGCTGGAGCGCCACCGGCACGATCTCGGGGACCAGCTCGAGGCCGACGCGGAGGCCCTGCGGACCGAGCATCCCGATCTCACGATCACCAGCCGCGCGGTGCTGGCCGAACCGGTCGCCGCTCTGCTCGAGCAGACCGCGGGAGCCCAGCTCACGGTGCTCGGGACCCGGGGCCACGGCCGGGTGGCCAGCACCCTGCTCGGCTCGGTCTCCCAGGCGGTGCTCCAGCGCGCCGAGGGTCCCGTGATGGTGGTCCCACCGCGCGGCGCGGAGACCGGGATCTGATCCCCGCACGGCCCGTCGGCAGGGGCACAATGGACGACATGCCCTCGAGTCGCTCGCCGCTGCGCCTGCTGCGCGGCGTCACCGCCGCGACGCTGGTGACCCTGACCGCCCTCGGAGGGCACCTGATCGGTGGCGGCGCCATGCCCTCGTGGCTGGGGGTGGCGCTTCCCTGGTGGCTGTCGGTGACCGCCTGCACGGTGCTGGCGGGAGCTCGTTTCTCGCTGCCGCGGATGGGTGCCGCCGTGCTCAGCAGCCAGGCCCTCTTCCACGGCCTGTTCATCGCCGGCACGCCGGGCGACCCGAGCATCGCCCTGGTCGCGCCTCCGGGCTCCCACCTCGACCACGGCACGCACGGGGCAGGTGGGGCCCTGACAGGCGCGGCGCACTCCGGCCACGGGACCGGTGGGGCGGGCACAGCTGCGGAGCATGCCCTGCACGGCAGCCATTCCGATCCGCAGATGCTGCTGTGGCACCTCGTGGCCGGACTGATCACCACCCTGGTGCTGTATCGCGGGGAGAGCTTCCTGCTGCGCTGCACCGGTCTGGTGGCCGCGGTCCTCGAGGTGCTCTCCCGACCGCCGCGCCCCCTGACGCTCCCGACGCTCGTGCTGCCCCGAGCGTCCCGGCCGGTGCCGGCGCGCGCCTCGCTGCGGCACATCCGCCGCGCGGTGCTCGCTCCTCAGCTGCGACGGGGTCCGCCCCTGGTCCTGGCCGCCTGAGCACCGCCGACGCCCCGCCTCGGCAGCACGGCCCCTGCGCCGGCCCAGGCAGCCCTTCGGACGACTCCCGCCCGGCACCGCCGTGCGGAACTCCCTCACGCCCGCTGCCGGATGAGCACCTCGCCGCCGGCCCGCGGAGCGTCTCCGAAAGGACCACGCATGTTCCGAACGACCCCTTCGAGCCCCGTGCCCTCCCCCGCGGAGGTTCAGCCCCCGCCTCCGCCGCCCGTCCGCTGATGGGTGCCCGCCTCCCCCGGCGGGCGGCGCTCGCCGCACTGCTGCTGCCCCTGGCCGCCTGCGCCGCGGACCCGGGCAGCGGCGCCGAGGCCGACGCCGACGCCCCTGCCACCGGTGCCGGCAACGCCGCCGAGGGTGACGCCCTCGCGATCACCGAGGCCTGGGTCAAGGCCGCCGAGGAGCACATGACCTCGGCCTTCGGCATCATCCGCAACGACACCGACACGGACCTCGTGCTGAGCGGGGCGCGGACCGATGCCAGCGCCCAGGTGGAGCTCCACGAGACCGCCTCCGACGGTTCGGGCGGCATGAGCATGCAGGAGAAGGAGGGCGGCTTCCCGCTGCCCGCCGGTGAGGAGCTGCTCCTCGAACCCGGAGGGAACCACCTCATGCTCATCGATCTCGCCGCACCGCTGCTCCCCGGGGACGAGGTGGAGCTGACACTGGAGTTCGAGGACGGGACCGAGCTCCCGTTCACGGCCACCGTGAAGGACTTCGCGGGCGCTCAGGAGCACTATGAGCCCGAGGGCTCGATGGGCTCCGGTGCCTCCGACGGAGGCGGCGAGCACGAGGCCGGGCACGGGGACGACAAGTGACCTCCGAGGACTCCTCCCCCGCCAGGCCCGGCCGGCGCCAGCTGCTGCGGGCGGGATCCCTCGGCGCGGGCGCCCTCGGCGTGGGCGCCGCGTCCATCGGCCTGGACCGCACGCTGAGCGGTCGCGGCGCGTCCGGGGCGTCCGCCTCGGCCTCCGCGGCCGCGCCTCCCCTGCACGGGGGCGAGACCGTCCCCTTCCATGGCGAGCACCAGGCGGGGATCGAGACCCCCGCCCCGGCGGCGGCGACGTTCGTGGGCCTGGACCTGCGGGAGGAGGTGGACCGTGAGGGGGTGCTGCGGATGCTGCGGCTGCTCACCGATGATGCGGCCCGCCTCACCCGCGGCGAGCCGCCGCTCGCGGACACGGAACCGGAGATGGCGACGCAACCTGCCGCGCTCACCGTGACCGTCGGCTTCGGGCGCGGTCTCATGGAGCGTGCCGAGCGGGCGGCCCCGTCGTGGCTGGATCCGCTGCCGCCCTTCGGGATCGACGAGCTGCAGGACGAGTTCACCGGCGGCGACCTCATGCTGCAGGTCGCGGCGGAGGACCCGGTCACCGTCTCGCATGCGCTGCGGATGCTGCTCAAGGACGCCCGGGCCTTCACCCGGGTGCGCTGGGTGCAGCCGGGGTTCCGGCGCTCACCGGGGATCGTGGCACCCGGCTCCACCATGCGGAATCTCTTCGGACAGCTCGACGGCAGCGCGAACCCCGCGACCGGGACCCCGCACTTCTCACACGTGGTGTGGATCGAGGAGGGGCCCTTCGCGGGCGGCACCTCGATGGTGATCCGCCGGATCCGGATGGACATGGACGGGTGGGACGAGGTGGACCGCACCGCGCGGGAGCAGTCCACCGGCACCCGGCTCGACGACGGCGCACCGCTGAGCGGGGGGACGGAGACCTCCGCCGCCGACTTCGAGCAGGTCTCCGCCAACGGGTTCCCGGTGATCGGGGAGTTCTCCCATATGCGGCGGGCCCGCGGCGTCGACGACGGCGAGCACCAGGAGATCTTTCGTCGGCCGTACAACTACGATCTCGCTCCGCCGCCGGGCGGCGGTGCGCTCTCCGAGTCCGGTCAGATCTTCGTGTCCTTCCAGGCTGATCTGCTCGGCCAGTTCCTGCCGATCCAGCAGCGGCTGGACACGCTGGACCTGCTGAACCGGTGGACCACCCCGATCGGCTCGGCGGTGTTCGCGATACCGCCCGGCTGCGCGGAGGGCGAGCACATCGGGGAGACGGTGCTGCGGTGAGCCGGCGCGTGAGCTGACCGGGCGCCGTCCCGCCGCGGGCCCGCCACGGGGCGCGGGGCGGGACGGCACCGGTCCCGCACCCGTGGCAACCCGTGGCGAGGCCCCTGACGGCGCTCTGCCCGCCTCGTATGCTGGCCGGAAGACCTGTGTCGACGCCATGCCGGCGCAGGTGCCCCGACACGTGCAGGAGACCTCCCATGCCCCGATTCCACGTCCCGGCCGAGGATGCACAGGGACCGCTCGTGGTCGGGATCGACATCGGCTCCGGCGGCACCCGCACCGCGGTCTACGACGTCTCCGGCCGCGAGTTCGGCTCACTCCATCACAAGGAGGCCCACTCGTTCACCGTCGACGACGACGGCACCAGCACCCTCGACGCCGATCAGGTCGTCGAGGAGATCCGCACCTCGCTGGGCGCGGTGCTGACCGGCTCCCCGCTGCCCGGGCAGGTGCGCGCGATCGGCGTCGACACCTTCGCCTCCTCGCTGGTCGCGGTCGACGCGGCGGGGGATGCGCTGACCCCCTGCATCACCTACGCGGACACCCGCTGCCAGGCTCAGGTGGATCGCCTTCGGACGGACCTCGACGTCGACGAGCTCCACGAGCGCACCGGCGCCCGCCTGCACTCCTCCTACACCGCGCCGCGCCTGGCATGGCTGCGCGAGACCCGACCCGAGGTCTTCGCACGCACCGAACGCTTCATGGCCCTCGGCGAGTACGTGGCCTCCAAGCTGCTGGGCACCCCGGCGCTGGGGACCGCCTCGGCCGCCTGGTCCGGCATGATCGACCGCCGCACCGGGCAGTACGTGCCCGAGCTGCTCGAGGCCGTCGGGGTGGACGTCTCCGCGATGGGCCCGGCGCTGGATCCCTCCGACGCCCTGCCCGTCGAGGGCACCCCGCTGGCCGC
The DNA here is from genome assembly GCF_002216795.1 of Brachybacterium avium. Taxonomy (NCBI): domain Bacteria; kingdom Bacillati; phylum Actinomycetota; class Actinomycetes; order Micrococcales; family Dermabacteraceae; genus Brachybacterium; species Brachybacterium avium. Next base: position 1,742,780 of record NZ_CP022316.1, read on the forward strand.
GGAGTTCCCCCAGCTGAAGGACGCCGTGTGGGTGCCGGTGATCGGCGACGGCCTGGCCGCGAACCTCGGCATCGGTGCGCTCGGCGCGGACACCTGGGGCATCTCCACCGCCACCTCCGGGGCGATCCGGCAGCTGCTCTCCACCGAGATCCCCACCCTGCCCAGCGGGCTATGGGCCTACCGCGTGGACCAGCAGCGCACCCTCGTCGGCTCCGCGATGAGCGACTGCGGGCGCGTGCTGGACTGGTGCCGCAACGAGCTGGCGATGCCCTTCGACGTCGCGAAGACGGACACCACCGCCCTCTTCTCTGCCCCGGTCTCCGCCGCCACCCCGCTGGTCGTCCCCTTCTTCTCCGGGGAGCGCGGCACCAAGTGGCGGGGCAGCTCGCGGGCCCTGTTCGCGAACGTCGGTGCCTCCACCACCTGGGAAGACATGCTGCGCGGAGCGATGGAGGGCGTGGCCCTGTCGTTCCTGCGGATCGCCGATCAGCTGCGTGAGGCCGGCGGCGAGCCGGAGCGGATCGTGCTCTCGGGCGGCATGACGGGCGCGGTCCCCGGCTGGCTGCACCTGCTCTCCGATGCGCTCGGCATGCCGATCGACCATGTCGCGGTCTCCCGCTCGACCATGCGCGGCGCCGCCGTGCTGGCCCTCGAGCAGGCGGCTCCGGGCGTCCCCGTCGCCGAGGCGCCGGTGCTCACCCATGTCGAGCCTGTCGCCGCCCATCAGGGCTACTACCGCGAGCGCCTCGAGCGCTTCGAGAAGCTCGCCGACCTGGCCTGAGGACTTACCCGGGCTCTCGATACCCCAGCCCTGTTACGCTCAATTCCCACACGCCGACGGGGGCCGATGAGAGGAATTCAATGCAGAAAAGACTCATCTCAGCAGCTAAAACACTCGCCTGCGTTACCGTGAATTGGCAGAACCCGGACGCCAACAAAATTCATTCAAAGTTCGGGATGGCCCCTTCCAAGAAATACGTGAATGGAAAACTGGCAGAGACGCGCCACGCATCGCCCTCCGGAATCAAACTGGTGAACCCCGGAGCTTCTTCCAATCTCGCAGAGTTTCGGATCTCCCACGACGTTCCGAATCCGTTCTGCACTGCTGGCTCCATTCGCTACGACGAACAGGTTCGCATATACCGAACCTCTGGACCGGTTGAGTCGATCGGCTGGAGGAGGCCAGTCCCAGCCCATGAGTCCTACGCCCGACGTGACATCGCGGGTGGGAGTCAGGAATGGACAACGATGTCACGACGCTCGAACGAAGGGTTCATGTGCCTCGTAGAGGTTCTCTGCGATCTTGATGAGTACGCACTTAGCCAAACATGACCTCGATTCTGCGTCACTACTTCGCACTTCTCGCCGTCTCAACCCTGACGACATGGGCAGTCTACGGATCGATCGTTGCCGGAACTCCACTACTTTTCATCGGCTTCTGGCCGAACGCGGTGTTGGGGGCATGCCTCGCTGTGGCCACATCGGCGCTGTTCGCCATCACGACAAAACTCACCCACCGACCGGTGCTCTCCTCATGGATCACCGCTACCGTTGCCGTGACCATCTCGGTCATCTTCCTGCTTTCAGGAGATAGCCCGGCCTTTGGGCGCAGCTGGTGGGGCGAGCTCGCCTACTACGCGGTCCTCCTCGGCATCCCTCAGTGCTCAACAGCGGCGATCATGACGGGGACAGAGATGTTTCTGCGACCGAAGACGATACGCTCAGATTAGAGTGCTCGCACTTCAGCAGCGTCGAACACCTGAGCCACCTGACTCGCCCAAGTCGCAGGTCTGCCCTGCGGTCTTCTCGGGACGGGGCCTGCCCGCGGTGCCTCCCCCGCCCTCGAGCTCGTGCGTCAGGGGCAAAGTCCGGTAGCCCCGCCTCCGGCACCATGGACGGCCTCAGGGACGCGGCAGGCGCGTCTCCTCGGCGACGACCGCAGCGACCAGGGGGTCGCCGGCGGGCACATTGATCAGTGCCAGCAGTGCGGTGACCCGCTCGGTCGCGTCCTCGATCGCCGCAGCGGTCGCGATCTCGGCCGCCTTCGGATCCTGGACCTCGTTCCCGCCGCGCACCCGGTCGGTGACCCAGACGGTCCAGGCGGCGATGGCCGCGACCTCGCCGGGAGCCTTGTCCGGACCGCCGCGCTCGGCGATCACGGGCAGGGCACGCACGGGCAGCTTCACGGAGCCGTCGGCCGCGATGCGGATCAGGTTGTCCGCGAGGCGCGGGTTGCGGAACCGCTCCTCGAGGGCGGAGGTGTAGGCATCGAGCTCATGATCCGGCAGCGGCAGAGTCGAACGGGCCTCGGCCCACAGCTGCTCGACCAAAGCGCGCACCTCACGGTGCGAGATGGCCTCGTCCACGCGCTGGACGCCGGCGACCTGGCCGGCGTAGGCCATCAGGGTGTGCGCACCGTTGAGCAGGCGCAGCTTGCGCAGCTCGTGCACCTCGATGTCGTCGGTGAACTGCACGCCGGCCTTCTCCCACTCGGGGCGGCGGCCGCGGAAGCGGTCCTCCACGACCCACTCGGAGAAGGGCTCGGTGACCACCGGGACGGTGTCGGCGAGCCCGGTCCGTGCCAGGACGATGTCACCGGCCTCATCGTCCGCAGACGGGGTGATCCGGTCGACCATGGAGGAGATGACGTCGACGTGGTCCGCAGACCAGGCGGTGGTCTCCTCGTCGAGCTCGGCGAGGACGGCCTGGCGCAGCACCTCGCCGTTGCCGGTGAGGTTGTCGCAGGAGACCAGCGCGATCGGTTCGGTGACCCCGGCCTCGCGGCGGGCCTTCAGCCCGAGCGCGATGCGGGCGGGGGCGGAGACCGCGGGGTCGCTGCCGGCGGCGTAGCCCTTCTCGGTGATGGTCAGGGTGACCACGGCGGTGAAGGGGTCGGCGAGCAGGCGCACCAGGGCGTCGATGTCGGAGGCGGGGAACACCTCGTCGATGACGTCGACGAGGCTGACCTCGTCCTGCTCCGGGCCGCGGACGATCAGGCCGTACTTGCCGCCCTGGGCGTTCAGCGCATCGGCCATCGCGGCGGAGCGGCCGGTGAAGGCCACCACGGACCAGCCGCCGGCCACCTCGGTGTTGTACAGAGTGTGGGAGCGGGCGAAGTTGCCGATGCCGAGGTGGACCAGACGGCCTACGTCCGAGGGGCTGGGGGTGCTCATGAGTTCTTCTCTCCTGCAGCGCCGAGGCGGAAGACCTCGCGCGGCTGCTGATCGGGCAGGGTGACCACGAGCTCCTGCGCGTCCTCGAGACGCATCCGGTGCTCGGCGACCAGCCCAGCGAGGTGCGAGGCGTCCAGGCGTCGGGACATGTCGTGCCGCGCCGGGATGGAGCAGAAGGCGCGCGTGTCGTCGATGAAACCGCTGGTCCGGCTGTAGCCGATGGTCTCGGAGACCGCACGGCGGTAGCGGAGGATCGCATCGGGGGCGTCGATGAACCACCAGGGTGCACCGGCGTACACCGAGGGGTACACACCGGCCAGCGGCGCGATCTCGCGCGAGAGCACCGTCTCGTCGATCGTGAACAGCACGGTGCGGAAGTTCGGGTGATGGCCGACATCGTTGAGCATCGGGCGGAGGTGGTGGACGTAGTCCACCGCGACCGGGATGTCGAAGCCGACGTCGGGGCCGAACTTCTTGAAGACAGCATCGCTGTGATTCCGGTCGACGGCCGGGTGGATGGTCATGACCAGGCCGTCCTCGGCGGCCAAGCGTGCCTGGTCGGCCAGCAGGTGGCGGCGCAGGGCCACGGCCTCGTCGGCCCCGATCGCACCGTCGCGGGCGGCGGTGTAGAGCCGGCGGGCGTCCTCGTCGCTGAGACGGGCGGTGCCCGGGTCGATGTGCGCGTGGTCGGAGGAGACGGCGCCGTGATCGCGGAAGTAGAGGCGGCGGGCGCGCATGGCCTCGTGGTAGCCGTCGTAGGTGCCGGTGTCGATCCCGGCGGCCTCGCCGAGAGCATCGGTGAGCGCAGAGAAGTCGGGGCGGCCGGCCTCGAGGTACTTGTCCGGACGGAAGGTCGGGATCACGCGGCCGCCGAAGGACTCGTCCGCGGCGAGCGCGTCATGGGGCGCGAGATCGTCGACCGGGTCATCGGTCGTCGCCATGACCTCGATCTTGAACTGGTCGAACAGGGCGCGGGGGCGGAACTCGGGCTGGGCGAGCTTCTCGGCGAGCGCGTCGTACATCGCATCGGCCGTTCGCGGGTTCAGGACGGTCTCGAGGCCGAAGACCTCGGCGAACTCGTGCTCCATCCAGTAGCGGGACGGGGTGCCGGCGTAGGCGTGCCAGTGCTCGGCCAGCAGGTGCCAGGCCCGGCGGGAGGCCTTCTCGTCCAAGGGTCCCTGGCCCACGCCCAGCTCCGCGAGGTCCACGCCTCGGGCATGCATCAGGCGGTTGACGTAGTGGTCGGGGGTGATGAACAGCGAGGTCGGGTCGCGGAAGGGCTCGTCCTCGAGCAGCAGTCGGGGGTCGACATGCCCGTGGGGCGAGACGATCGGCTGGTCCTTCGCCAGCGTGTACAGGTCGCGGGCGATGTCGCGCACGGCCGGGTCCGCGGGCAGGAGTCGATCGGGATGCGGGACGAAGGCGTCGTTGCTCATGCGGCCATCCTCGCAAGGCCGGGCCGCCCCCGCCGGTCGTTGTCACCGGTTGCCGGTGCCGGAGGTCGGCGCCGGGTGCGGGGTGGCTCAGCTGCCGGGGTCCCGGAGGCCCGTGGTGCCGCGCGGGACCAGCCGCACCGGCAGCGTGCCCTCGACCGGGCTGCGGTGCGCGGAGGGGTTCTCGATCCGGCGCACCAGGCGCTCGACGGCGGCCCGGCCCTGGGCCCGCTTGGGGCTGACCACGGTGGTCAGCCCCCCGCCGACCAGTCGTGAGAGCTGGATGTCGTCGTGCCCCATCACCGACAGCTCCCCCGGCACCCGGATCCCGGCACGCAGCGCGGAGATCAGGAAGCCGAAGGCGACCAGGTCGTTGTAGCAGACCACGGCGTGCGGGAGGGAGTCGCGCAGCTCCTCGAAGGCCTCTTCGCCGCCCGCGGTGGTGGGGGCGAAGGGGCCGTGCCGCTGGACCTGCAGGCCGTGCTGCCGGGCGGCGACGCGGGCCGCGCGCCAGCGCTCCCCGTCGGACCACGAGTTGACCGGGCCGGCGACGTAGGTGACGGTGCGGATGCCGTTCCCGGCGAGGTGCTCGAGCGCCTGGCCCATCCCGTTCTCGAAATCCGGGGTCACCGAGTCCAGGCCCGCGACGCGACGGTTCAGGACCACCACCGGGATGCGTTTGGTGAGGTGGTTCAGGGTGGCGTCGGAGAGGCGGGTGCCGGCCAGCACGATCCCGTCGACGACGTTGATGGCGCTCTCCAGGCTGGAGCGCTCCCGGGCCTCGTCCTCGACGGTGTCCAGCAGGAGCAGCAGGAAGCCCTGTTCGTGCGCGGCCTCCTGCATGCCGGAGACGAGCTCGGCGAAATAGGGGTTGGTGAGGTCGGGGACCTCGATGCCGAGGCGGTGGTGGCGTTCCCCGCGCTCCTGGGCCGCGGGGGCGGTGGTGCGGTAGTCCAGCGCCTTGGCGGCATCCATCACCGTGGCGTGCGTCGCCGCGCTGACCCGTCCGGGGCGGGAGAAGGCGCGGGAGACTGTCGACGGGGCGACGCCGGCGGCCTTGGCCACGTCGTAGATCGTCACGCGCTTCTGGGTCATCCTGCGGCTCCGTCCTCGCCGGTGTCGGCGCTGTCTCCGGGGCGGCCCCGGCCGAGGGAAGGCAGGGCGGGATGCGTCCGGATCTCCAGCCGGCATCCTACAACGATGCAGGGCAACCAGCGGCAACCGTCCATCTGCCAGCGGAGCGACCGTGCACGACGGGCGGGATCGAGGCGGGCCGGCTACTCCTTCGCCGTCGGTGCCCAGCGGGTGATCTGCGCGGCGAGATGGCCGGCGCCGTAGCCGTTGTCGATGTTGACCACGCCGATGCCGGGCGCGCAGGCGGAGAGCATGGTGAGCGCTGCGGTGACACCGCCCGCCGCGACCCCGTAGCCGACGGAGGTGGGCAAGGCGACGACGGGAGCGCTGATCTGGCCGGCGACGACGGTGGGCAGGGCTCCGTCCATCCCGGCGGCGACCACCACGCAGGCCGCCTCCCGCAGCTCGGGCAGGCGGGACTGGAGGCGGTGCAGCCCGGCGATGCCGATATCCGCGATCAGCCGTGCGGGCCGGCCGAGGTAGCGGGCGGTGAGCTCGGCCTCGCGGGCCGCCGGTAGGTCGCTGGTGCCGGCGCAGGCGACGATGACCAGCCCTCCCGTCGGCTCCGGGGGTGCGGGCGGCCAGGCGAGCAGGCGGGCGTCGGCGGCGTGGAGCGCCTCGGGCAGCGCGTTCAGGATCGCCTCGGCGCGGGCGGCGTCGGCCCGCGTGAACAGGACCGGGCCGAGGTCGGTCCGGCCCTCGGCGCACAGCCGGGCGTACTCCGCGGCGATCGCGGCGACCTGCGGGACGGTCTTGGCGTCGCAGAGCACGGCCTCGGGGGCGCCGCGGCGGCGGGCACGATCGAGGTCGAGGTCGAGGAAGCCCTCGATCCTCCCGTCGGCCGAACCCGGCTCAGCCATGCGCCCGGCCGCTCGTGCCCACGATCTGCAGCGAGAACAGCCCCGAGCGGATCCCGTCGAGATCGATCGTGACGTGCTGGAACCCGGTCTCCTTCCCCGCGGCGACCAGGGCCGTGCGGACCTCCGGCTCCATGGCGCGCGCGAGCTCGTCGGTGGGCAGCTCGATGCGGCCGACGGCGCCGTGGTGGCGCACCCGGCAGTCGCTGAAGCCCTGCTCGTAGACGGCGTCCTCGAGATCGTCGATCTGGCGCAGCTTCTCGGGCGTGACCTGCTGGCCGAAGGGGATCCGGGAGGCGAGGCAGGGTGCGGCGGGCTTATCCGCCACCGGCAGCGAGAAGCCGCGCGCAACGGATCTGACCTGCTGCTTGGTCATCCCGACGAGGGAGAGCGGGCGCAGCACCCGATGGCGGGTGGCCGCGCCGGCGCCGGGGCGGTCGTGGCGGGCGGCGTCGTCGGCGTTCTCGCCGTAGGCGACCGCGTCCAGCTGCTGCGCGCCGACGACGTCATCGCCGATCCGGGTGAACAGCTCGTCCTTGCAGTGGAAGCACCGAGTGCCGTCGTTCTTCTGGTAGTCGGGGTTCTCCCCCTCATGGGTGGGCACCTCGACCACCTCGGCGCCGATCACGGCCGCGACCTGGTGGGCCAGGCGCCGCTCCCGGCGGGCCAGGGACGGGGAGACGCCGAGCAGGGCGACGACGTTCTCGGCCCCGAGCGCCCGCACCGCGAGCGCGAGCAGAGTCGCGGAGTCCACGCCGCCGGAGAAGGCGACGCCGAGCCGGCCCACGCCCTGGAGCTGGGCAGAGACCGCATCGGCCAGCGCGAGCGCCTCGCCCGTGAGCGCCTGCGGAGTCATCTCGGTGACGGTGAAGCCGGGGTGGCCGGGCGAGAACAGCGAGGTCGGGGCCGACGGCTCGGCGCCGGGTCGCAAGGGGATGAGGCGGTTATCGGTGGTGGTCACAGGGAGCTCCGCTCCGCGGCGAGGCGGAAGAGCACCTCGCCGGCGTGGTCGATGACGAGGGTGTCGGGATCGTTGCGCAGCGCCTCGAGGTCGAGCGAGGTGGGATCCATGTAGTGGACGTTGTACTCCTCGCACTCCTGCTTCGAGATCGAGGTGGCGAAATAGCGGTTCACGCGCTGCTTCTCCTCCCCCGTCTCGGGGTCGTAGGTGCCCAGCCCGGTGACATGCGTGGAGTGGGCGAGCTCGCCCCAGGCGTGGTCCTTGAACCGGTCCCACTGCTTGGTGAAGTACTCGATGTTGTGGTAGCCGATGTCGCGGATCCCGGGGTGCATCGCGGCGACCTCGGTGATGTGGGGGGCGTAGATGATCACGTCGCCGCCGTCGGCGCAGACGGGCTCGGACTTGTAGAAGCCCTTCGCCCCGGTCCACATGTCGTCGTACATCTCCGGCACCAGCGCGACGATCCGCTGGAACGGCTTGTCGACGTAGGTGATGTGGGTCTGTGCGGAGATCTTCGCCATCGCCGCCCAGGCGGCCTGCGGGTCGCCGAAGGCGATCGCGTTCAGCTCCTCGCCTCCGGAGAGGACATCCATGGTGAAGGCGAGCTTCTCGGCGTCGATGAGGTCGCTCGCAGCATCGATCAGCTGGCGCACGGGGGTGATGCCGAGGGTGCCGATGATGCGGCTGGCGGTGATCAGCGCGCCCACCCAGTGGGAGACGTCGATGACGTCATGCACCGAGCAGCCGGGGAAGAAGTACTTGTTGCCGCCGGAGAAGCCGACCACCTCGTGCGGGAACACGGGGCCGACGATCAGGTTGACGTCGGATTCGACGACGAGCCGGTTGATCTGCACGCGCATGGGGATGTCGGTCAGCAGCCCGCCGGTGAGCTCGGCGATCTGCTCGGCGGGGATCTCGCCGAGGTCGGCGATCTGGTCCGGGTCGTCCCAGGCGTGGTTGAGAACGGTCCACTCGGGGTAGGTCGCCGCAGCACCCTTCTCCGTGGTGCCGAGCAGGGTGTCGATCGCGCTCTCGCTCATCGCGGCGTGGGTGCCGAGTGCGATCAGCACGGTGACCGAAGATGCCCTGCCGGCGAGCGCCTCGTGGACCGCGGGCAGCACCTTGGGCAGCGGCACCGAGCGGGTGCCGTCGGGGATGATCAGGCAGACGCTCTTGCCGTCCATGTCCTGCCCGGCGAGCTGCTCGGCGACGAAGCCGGCGATCTGCTCGTCGCTGAGCACCCCCTCGGGACCGCCGAGGAGGGCGGCCCGTTCGGCGAGGCCCTCGGGGATCGGCTGGATCGTCGGGCCCGGAGTCTGCGTCTGCGTCTGGCTCATCGCTCCACTATGCGCTGTCGGCCTGACCAGGACAAGCATGGTTCGGCTGTTGCCATGAGGCGCCGGTGCGCACTCATCGCCGCATCCCGATTCGGTCCCCGAGCGCGCGCGTGCCAGGCTGACGGCATGGATCTGAGCTACTTCTGGACCGGCTGGGCCCCCATCTGGCACACCCTGCTGATCGGCATCGTCGGCTATCTGACCCTGGTCATCCTGCTGCGGGGGACGGGGCCGCGCACGATGGCGAAGATGACCCCGCTGGACTTCGTGATCGCGGTGAGCCTCGGCTCGGTGTTCGGCCGCGTGGTCACCGCGGAGAAGGTGAGCCTCGCGCAGGCGGTCGTGGCACTGGTGCTGCTGGTGGTCGTGCAGTGGGTCCTGGCGATCGCCCGCGCCCGATGGCGGTTCATGCGCCGGCTCCTGGACTCGCCCCCCGTCCTGCTCTACTACGCCGGTCAGCTGCAGCACCGGGCGCTGCGCAAGCACCGGCTCACCGAGGTCGACGTCCATACCGCGGCTCGTCAGTCCGGGCACGGCTCCCTGGCGGGCGTCCAGGCGGTGGTGCTGCATCAGGACGGTTCCCTCGGGGTGATCGGGGAGGACTCGATGGGCGACGGCTCCAGCCTGCTGCCGTTCATCGAGCGCCATCGGGGCGAGGAGGGCCATCCCGGCATCCCGCACGGCGACTGATCGTCTCGGGGCCCGCGGCCAGGGTGAGGCACACTGGCGCCATGGACGAGACGGGCGAGGGACGCAGGCTGTGGCACATCGGTGCGGTCGCCGACCGCACCGAGCTCAGCCTGCGGACGCTGCGGCACTATGACGAGATCGGGCTCGTCCGCCCGTTCCAGCGGAGCGAGGGCGGTTTCCGCCTCTACTCGGAGCAGGACATCGAACGGATCCTGCTGATCCGCCGCATGAAGCCCCTGGACTTCACCCTCGAGCAGATGCGCGAGCTGCTCGACATCACCCACGACGTCTCCCAACCGGATCCGCCGACGGAGGCCCAGGAGAAGCTGCGCGAGCTCGAGGCGATCGCGATCGAACGTCGCACCGCGCTGGAGCGGAAGGTCGCCATGGCCGATGAGTTCCTCGCCCGTCTGCGCTCGCTGACCTCCGCGGGCCCTCGGGACGAGGACGGCGGACGGACGGGCTGATCCGGGCATGCGAGCTGGATCACGAGTCGCCCACCGGGAGCCCGACCCTCACGTAACGTGAGGTTCGCTTCATGTGGCCCCCGCGCACACCTTCCATGCCGGTCGGCCACCGCCCTTCCTCGACGTCAGGACGATCCGTGACCTCCTCCGCCCCTGCGCCGGTCGACAGCTCCCCCCAGCACTCCCAGCAGCAGCCCGCCACCGTGCGCAGCGTCCTGCGCAGCCCCCGTCGGCTGAAGACCGAGATCCTCGGCGGCCTGGTGGTCGCCCTCGCCCTGATCCCCGAGGCGATCTCCTTCTCGATCATCGCCGGGGTCCCGCCGCAGGTGGGCCTGTTCGCCTCCTTCACCATGGCGGTGACGATCGCGGTGGTCGGCGGTCGTCCGGCGATGATCTCCGCCGCGACCGGGGCCGTCGCCCTGGTCATCGCCCCGGTGGCCCGCGAGCACGGCATGGACTACCTCGTCGCGACCGTGCTCCTGGCCGGGCTGCTGCAGATCGTGCTCGCCCTGCTCGGGGTGGCGAAGCTGATGCGCTTCATCCCGCGCAGCGTGATGACCGGCTTCGTCAACGCGCTGGCGATCCTCATCTTCGTCGCCCAGCTGCCCCACCTCATCGGTGAGGACATTCCCTTCATCGTCTACCCGCTGGTCGCGGTGGGCATCGCGATCATGGTGCTCCTGCCGCGCGTGACCACTGCGGTCCCGGCCCCGCTGATCGCGATCGTCCTGATCACGCTCGCCGTCGTCGCCGCCGGGTGGACGATGCCGAACGTCTCCGATCAGGGCGAGCTGCCCGACTCGCTGCCGGAGCTGTTCTTCCCGGACGTCCCGCTGACGCTCGAGACGCTCCAGATCATCGCCCCCTACGCGCTGGCGATGGCGCTGGTGGGGATCATGGAGTCCCTGATGACGGCGAAGCTGGTCGACGACATCACCGACACCCACTCCGACAAGACCCGCGAGACCTGGGGCCAGGGCATCGCGAACCTGGTCACCGGGTTCTTCGGCGGCATGGGCGGCTGCGCCATGATCGGCCAGACCATGATCAACGTGAAGCAGTCGGGGTCCCGCACCCGCCTGTCCACCTTCCTGGCCGGCGTCTTCCTGCTGATCCTGGTCGTCGCGCTCGGCGACACCGTGGGCCCGATCCCGATGGCGGCCCTGGTCGCGGTGATGATCATGGTCTCCGTCGGCACCTTCGACTGGCACAGCATCCGCCCCTCCACCCTGCGCCTGATGCCCTGGTCCGAGACCGCCGTCATGCTGGTGACCGTCGTCGCCACCGTGATCACCTCCAACCTCGCCATCGGCGTGGTCCTCGGCGTCCTCACCGCGATGGTCCTGTTCGCCCGACGGGTCGCCCATCTGGTCGGGATCGAGAAGGTCTGGGAGACCGACGTGGACGACGACGGCATCATCGACATCCGTCGCTACGCCGTGACGGGCCAGCTCTTCTGGGCCTCCAGCAACGATCTGGTCTACCAGTTCGACTACGCCGGTGACCCCGGGACCGTGATCATCGACCTCACCGCCGCCGACGTCTGGGACGCCTCCACGGTCGCCACCCTCGACGCCGTGCAGTCCAAGTACGCCGCCCGCGGCAAGGAGGTGCGCATCATCGGCCTCGACGGGGCGAGCCTCCAGCGGCTCGAGCGACTTTCGGGCAATCTCGGCGAGGGCCACTGAGCCGCGACGCCCCGTCATCCTCGATCACCGTCATGCCCCGCCACCACAAGACTGACCCCGGTGAGGTCTGAACGCTCCTAGGGCGCCCCGATCCCTCACAGAGGTCAGTTCTCCGGTGGCGTCGACCGGCAGGCCTCCGGCGCCTGATCAGGCTCCGCTCAGACGCTCTGCCAGATGTCGTCCCCGCGGCGCAGGGCGTCGAAGCCGCCGTCGACGAAGAGCACCTGACCGGTCATGCGGGCGTTCGCCTCCGAGACCAGGAAGGCGTGGACGGCTGCGACGTGCGCCGCTTCGGCGACCCCGTTGTAGGGGGCGGGCATCGCGTCGTCGGCCATCTTGCGGCCCTCCTCGCTCGCGAAGAGCTCCGTGGTCATCCCGGTGCGCACCTGGCCGGGGCCCACACCGTTCAGGCCGATGCCGGCGCCCGCGTACTCGGCGCTCGGGGCCGCGCGGCGGATCCAGCGGGAGATCGCCCGCTTGGAGCTGGAGTAGTTCGCGTACCCGGCCTCCGGGCCCTGCGCGGCCAGCGCGGCGCCTCGGGCGATCGCCGCCTCGGCGTCTCCGGCCAGGAGCAGGTCCACGAGCTCGGGGTCATTGCCCTGCAGGGTCGCGGCGGAGGTGGTCACGCTCACTCGCGGGGCCTCGGCCGCGGCGAGCTGCGGGCGCAGCGCCTCGATCAGCTGAACGGTGCCGAGGTAGTTGATCTTCACGGACAGCTCGGAGTTGGCGGAGACCCCTGCGTTGGCGACCAGGCCGTCCAGCACCCCGCCGGTGCGCTCGGCGATCTCGGCGGCGACCCGCTCGATCTGCGCCGGATCGGAGAGGTCTCCGATCACATCGCCCTCGCGCAGGTCGACGCGGAGCACCCGGTCAACCCCGGCCTCCAGGAGTTCGGCGGTGGCCTTCCCGATCCCTGAGGCGGATCCGGTGACGACGATCGTGCGTGCCATGAGGTGTTCCCTTCGATGATGGCGAGAGCGTCCACTGCCTGCCGGACGCTGCTGTTGCTCCAGCGTACGTCGGGGATCTCCGGCCCCCTGGGCCGGAGGTCCCTCCCCGGTGTACCTGCTGGGCGGCGCGGTCGTCCATTTCATGCTGCGGGCGCGGGGTGCGGCGTGAACCGTCCCCCGGGTCAGCCCGTGCAGAGGTCGGTATCCGCCGTCCTGACCGTCGCATCCAGCGACGGCGGGGCGGGGGCGGTCGCCTCCGGGGACGACTCGGGCGCCCCGTGCCCGGTGTCCTCCTCCGGCTCGGCGCCCCCGGGGTCGGCCAGGACCGGTACGTCGTCCGCGAGAGCCTCGAAGACCGCCCCCGCCTCCGCCGACGGCACCACCCGGTTGCGATCCGTGGGTGCCGGCTCCCACGGCATGGTCACGAACGTGATGTCCTCCGGAGCCACCCGGGAGACTCGGGCGCCCAGACCTGCCAGGTCCGAGACCCTGCTCAGACCCGAGTCGACGGTGAGCGAGGACGTGGCGGCGTCCAGGAAGGGATAGAGGCGGTCAGGGCGGGAGACGATGCGCGAGCTGGTCGCCTCCTGCACCACGGCCGACATCACCATCTGCTGATGCCCCAGGCGCGCGATGTCGCTGCCGTCGCCCACGGCATGGCGGGTGCGGGCGAGCGCGAGTGCGTCCTTCCCGTCCACCACCTGCTCGCCGGCCGGCAGGTCGAGATCCGCGTACGGGTCCCGGAGCGCCTCGGGGAGGCAGACGGCCACTCCGTCCAGCGCCTCCACGATCGCGATGAAGCCCTCGAAGTCGAGCTCCACGAAATGGTCGATCCTCACGCCGGTCAGCTCCTCGACCGCGCTCACCGAGCACGCCGGTCCGAAGTTCAGGGCCGAGTTGAGCATCCCCGGTCCGCCGGGGAACGCTCCGTCCCCGGTGTCCTCGCACCGGGGCAGATCCATGAGGGTGTCCCGGGGCAATTGCACGGCATCGATCCGATCATCGTCCCCGGAGAGGTGGGCGAGCACCATCGCGTCACTGCGTCGGGATCCATCGCCCGTACCGAAAGAGCTCCCCGCCAGGTCGCGGCTGTCCGAGCCCAGCAGCAGGATGTCCATCGCTCCGCCGCTCTCCCGGGGGGCATGCTCGGTCGCGGCGCGCAGCGGAGCGGTGGTGAGGTTGCCCCGCAGGTGGGCCAGGGTGCCGGCGATGCCGCCGGTCACGACCATGACGGCCGCCACGGCGAGGATCGCGGCGATCCGGCCCCGTCGGTGCACCAGCGCCCGCCTCTCGCGGTGAGCGCGGTGCACCGGTGCCCTGCGCAGCGGGCGACGGCTCGTCGGGGCATGCTCCATGTCCGCTCCTCCTGGCTGCAGCTCGTCGATCCTGGCCCACGGGTCAGACCACCACGAGCGAGGCGCTGCGTTCCAATAGCGCTCGGACCGGGAGCCATGCGCACCGCCTATGGAAGAGGTCGTCTGCGCAGGTCAGCGTGTCGAGGCGGTGTCCACGAGGGCGAGGAACTCGTGCAGGGCGGGATTCGGGAAGGCGTCGGGCCGATGGATGATGCCGATGGCACGTCGCACCGGGGTGCGCAGCGGCACCAGCAGCCCGTCGAAGGCAGGGGCCGTTCGCGCGAGCACCTCGGGCACGATGGTGAGGCCGTCGACCGCGACCGCGAGCGCGACCAGGCTGTCGCGCTGGGTGGTGGTGATCCTCTGCGGGGGTGCGCTGCCGAGCTCGTGCAGGACGGCGTCGGTGTGGTGACGGATCGAGGTGCCGCGGGGCAGGGTGACCAGCGTCCTGCCGGCCACGTCCTGGGCCGACAGCGGCCCGAGGGCTCCTCTCTCGCGCACACGACGCGACAGCACGGCGGCGAACTCCTGAGCGGGCAGCGCCAGCGCCGCGAGGTCCTCGGGCACCTGGTCGATGACTCCGAGCGCGGCATCCGCACGGCCCACGCGAAGCGCCTCGACCAGCTCCTCCGCGCCGTCGACGGTGGAGACCTCCACCCTGACCCCGGGATGCGCGCGATGGAAGATCCCCAGCTGTGCGGGGAGCGCGGTGGCCACGAGCGAGGGCAGCCCGGTCACGCGCAGCGATCCCGTGGTCAGCGCCTGCGCGGCACCGGCCATCGCTTCGATGGACCCCATCTCCGCCAGCGCCCGGCGCCCGGCGGCCACGAGGCCGCGCCCCGCCTCGGTGAGCTCCATCCGTCGGCCAACGGGAAGGAACAGGCGAGTCCGCAACGCCGACTCGAGGGTGTGGATGCGCCGCGAGAGGGAGGGCTGGGAGATCTGCAGCACATCGGCCGCGGCGGTGAAGGAGCCGTAGTCGATCACGGCGATGAGCGCCTCCACCTGGCCGAGGGTCGGCGTGCCCCGGGTGCCGGCCCGGTCAGGGCGCTGCTCAGCCATCTCGTCCCACTCCCTGCTCATCCCGGCCGGGTGCCGAGGGCACCCTGCGCCGAGCATACCGAGGCGGCCGCGAGACGGTCAGGGGGAGCCCCGCGCGGGGGACGCCGAGCTGCTCGGCGACGTCGATCCAGGGCGGACGTAGGCTTTCCCAGGACAGGCCCCGCTCCTCTGACGCGGGGTCGCCACGGCACGAGGAGCCCACCCCATGCAGTACACCCAGCTCGGACGCACCGGTGCGACCGTCTCCCGGCTCGTCCTCGGGACGATGAACTTCGGCCCGCACACCGCCGAGGAGGATGCCTTCGCAATCATGGATCGCGCCCTCGACGCGGGCGTGACCTTCTTCGACACCGCCAACGGCTACGGCGGCACGGACCGTCGCGGCTGGACCGAGGAGATCATCGGCCGCTGGCTCGCCTCCCGCGGCCGGCGCGAGGAGATCGTGCTCGCCACCAAGGTGTTCGGCGAGATGGGGCCCGGCAAGAACGACCGCGGGCTCTCCGCGCTGAACATCCGCCGCGCCGTCGATGCCTCGCTGCGCCGCCTGCAGACCGACCACATCGACCTCTACCAGATGCACCACGTGGACCGCTCCGCGCCCTGGGAGGAGATCTGGCAGGCGATGGATCTGCTGGTCGCGCAGGGGAAGATCAGCTATGTCGGCTCCTCCAACTTCGCCGGCTGGCATCTGGCGCAGGCCAGCGAGACCGCCCGCGCCCGGCACAGCCTGGGGCTGGTCTCCGAGCAGTCGCTGTACAACCTGCTGACCCGCGATATCGAGCTCGAGGTGCTGCCCGCCGCCGAGCACTACGGCATGGGCGTGATCGCCTGGTCCCCGCTCGCGGGAGGGAATCTCGGCGGCCGCTCGAGCACGGGCGTCCGACGCCGGAACTCCGGTGGCGGCTCGGGCTCCGATGCCCGTTCCGCCCAGCTGGACCGCTGGGAGGCCTTCTGCGCAGAGCGCGCTCTGGCACCCGGCCAGGCGGCACTGGCCTGGCTGCTGCACCGCCCCGGCGTGCTCGGCCCGATCATCGGCCCCCGCACGATCGACCAGCTGGACTCGGCGATCGGCGCGGTGGACGTCGCACTGAGCGAGGACGATCTCGCCGCGCTGGATGAGATCTTCCCGGGCCCGGGCGGCCCGGCCCCGGAGGCCTACGCCTGGTGAGCCCGCCGCGACCGAGGTGACGGTCGCCGGGTAATGCCTCCCGGCCCGCACACATCTGTGCCCGGTACCGTCGAGACCGACCGATCGCTGCGCCTGGAGGACCCTGCCGTGCTCATCCCCCGCCCCACCCCCGCGATTCCGCGCCGCGCCCTGCTCGGCGGTCTCGCACTGTCCCCCCTGGCCCTCGCGGGCTGTGGCCCCGACCGCAAGCCTGCTGCACCGGCAGCTCCCGCGCAGGAGCTGCTGAGCGCGCACGGCTTCGCCGGCCGCGAGTCACGGGAGATCATCGATCTGCTCGAGGCGCTGCCCCTCGCGGAGCGACCGACGGATCTCCTCGCCTCGGTGCTGCCGGACCGCGTGGATCTCTCCGATGACGCGGGCCGGGAGGCCTCGCTGCCCCTCCCGGACGGGGAGGCCTACGTCTCGGTCGCACCGTTCGTGGACGCCACGCACGAATGCTTCTTCCACAGCCTCACCACATGCCTGGGCGAACTGCAGGAGCAGAGCCTCGAGGTCCACCTGACCACGTCCGCCGGGGAGGTGCTGCTCGACGAGACGCTCACCACGGCGCCGAACGGCTTCCTCGGCCTCTGGCTGCCCCGGGACCAGCAGTTCACGCTGACCCTCACGCACGACGGCGCGAGCGCCTCGACATCGCTGGCCACCGGCTCCGAGGCCCCCACCTGTCTCACCACGATGCAGCTGGGGACCTGAGCACCCAGGGTGGCACGGCGCGGGCTCAGTCCGTGGTCGTCCGCCCGAGCATGCGGACGCCGCTGGCCTGCGGCCGCAGATCCAGTCGGCGCAGCAGCTGCGCGTTCAGCGCCACCACGATCGTCGACAGGGACATCAGCAGCGCCCCCACGCTCACCGGGAGCACGAAGCCGATCGGAGCGAGCACCCCCGCCGCGAGCGGCACGGCCAACAGGTTGTACCCGGCGGCCCACCAGAGGTTCTGGCGCATCTTGCGATAGGCGGCACGAGAGAGCTCGAGCACGGAGAGCACCGAGCGAGGGTCGGACGAGGCGAGCACCACCCCGGCGGAGCCGATCGCGACATCGGTCCCCGCGCCGATCGCGAGGCCGACGTCGGCCTGGGCGAGCGCCGGGGCGTCGTTGACGCCGTCGCCGACCATCGCGACCGTGCGTCCCTCCTGCTGGAGCTCGGCGACCGTCCCGGCCTTGTCCTCCGGGCGCACGCCGGCGAACACCCGGTCGATGCCGAGCTCGCCCCCGACGGACTCGGCCACGGCCTGTGCATCCCCGGTGATCATCACGACCTGCACCTCCTGGGCGTGCAGCGCGTCCACGGCGTCGCGGGATTCGGGCCGGATCTCGTCGACGAGCCGCAGCGCGCCGACGACCTCGCCGTCCGCGAGGACATGGAGGATGGTGGCGCCCTGCCCGTGCCACGCCTCCGCACCGGGCAGCTCCGCGGCCTCGTGCCGCTCGAGCAGGTACGGCCCACCCACTTCGACGACGGCACCATCCACGACGGCGCGCACTCCGACCGCCGGCGAAGAGGTGAAGTCCTCTCCGGCGCGGTAGACGATATCTCGCTCCTCGGCGGCGCGCACGATGGCACGTGCCAGCGGGTGCTCGCTGGGAGCCTCCGCGGCGGCGGCGAGGACGAGCAGCTCCTCCTCGGTACTACCGGCGCCGGGCTCGATCCCGGTCACTGCCGGTTCACCCTTGGTGAGGGTGCCGGTCTTGTCGAACAGGACGGTGTCCACGGTGCGCATCTGCTCGAGCGCCAGGCGGTCCTTGACCAGCACGCCGCCGCGCGCGGCGCGCTCGGTCGCGATCGAGACGACCAGCGGGATGGCGAGACCCAGGGCATGGGGGCAGGCGATGACCAGCACGGTGATCGCCCTGATCACGGCCTGGTCGGGGCTGCCCAGCAGCAACCACACCAGTGTGGTGAGGATCGCGGCGCCGAGTGCGAACCAGAACAGCCAGCCCGCGGCGGTGTCGGCGAGGCGCTGGGCACGGGAGCTGGACCCCTGGGCGTCGGAGACGAGCTTCCGGATGCCCGCGAGCGCGGTGTCCTCCCCGATGGCGGTGACCTCGAGGCGCAGCCCGGAGTCGGTGGCGACGGTACCGGCGACGACCTGGTCCCCCACCTCCCGGTGGACGGTCGAGGATTCCCCGGTGATCATGGATTCGTCCATGCTGGCGGCGCCGTCGGCGATCCTTCCGTCGGCCGGGACGGAGGCGCCGGGGCGCACGAGGACGGTGTCGCCCACGGCGAGCTCGGACGGCGAGACGGTGACGGCCTCGTCGCCCTCCAGCCTCTCCGCCTCATCGGGCAGCAGCGCGGCGAGGGAGTCCAGGGCTGAGCTGGTCTGCGCCAGCGAGCGCATCTCGATCCAGTGCCCCAGCAGCATGATCACGATCAGGAGCGCGAGCTCCCACCAGAAATTCAGCTGCGGATCGAGCACGCCGAGGGTCGAGCCCCAGGAGGCGAGGAAGGCGACCGTGATCGCGAGTCCGATCAGCAGCATCATCCCGGGCTGTCGGGAACGGATCTCCGCGACGCCTCCGGTGAGGAAGGGTCTGCCGCCCCAGACGTACAGGACGGTGCCGAGCACCGGGGCGATCCAGGGGACCCATCCGGTCTCCGGCACCTGGAGGCCGACGAGCCCCGCGATCATCGGGTTCAGGGCGACGACCGGGATAGCCAGCACGAGCATGATCCAGAACAGCTGCCGGAACTGCGCGACATGATCGCCGTGACCGGAGTGTGCGGAGTGGTCATGGCCGCCTTCGGCCGTGTCGTGGCCATGCGGAACGTTGACAGTCTGCTCGTGGCTCATACCTGCCTCCTCCTCGCGAGTGATGGAACACGTCGAGCCTATACCCCCTGGGGGTACTGTTCCAGGGATGTGGCGCGATCCTCCTGCGCTGGCCTCCCGACCCGATCAGGCACGGTTCGCTCGAGACCTCGGACCTCATCGAGCTCTGCGCCTCCGACGTCACCGACGGCATGGCGCCATGTGTCCGCGGCACCGATGTGACGTTCCCGCTGAGGGGCGATGTCCGCGGCACCGTCACCGATCGCTTCGGGATCGTGCGGCAGGTGAGCATCTCCGCCCCCCGAGGCGGGCCGAGGGCAGGAGTATTCTGCGACGGGGTCGGCAGCCGCCGGCCCGCCGGCTCTCCCGAAGGAATCTCCGCCATGACCTCTCCCCGCGTGACCGTCCAGCAGGCCTGGGATGCACTCGTCGAAGGCAACGAACGCTTCATGGCAGGGGATCTGAACCATCCGCAGCAGAATGCGGCCCGGCGCAGCGAGCTGCGCGGCAGCCAGGCGCCGAATGCGGCGTTCCTGGGCTGCTCGGATTCCCGGGTGGCGGCGGAGATCCTCTTCGACTGCGGGCTGGGTGACCTGTTCGTGGTGCGCAACATCGGCCAGATCGCGAACGCGAACACCACCGCGACCATGGAGTTCGCGGTGGCAGAGCTGGGCGTCGCGGTGATCGTGGTGCTCGCCCATGCCTCCTGCGGCGCTGTCGCCGCGGCGATCGACCAGACCACGGCCGCGCCGAGCGAGGTCACCCCGGCGATCCGCAAGGAGCTCGAATCGATCCAGCCTGCGGTGCAGCAGGAGTGGTTCGCCTCCCAGCAGCTCAGCCCCTACGTGGACCCCGAGCTGATCGATGCGGATGCGGTGGGGCGGCGCCATCTCGACGAGACCATCAACGCCCTGATGCGGCAGTCGAAGGTCATCTCCGACGCGGTCGCCGCCGGTGAGCTCGGCATCGTCGGCTGCCAGTACCAGCTGGAGGAGGGCCGGGTCTCCCCGATCTCCTGGGTGGGCCGGGTCGACATCACCCGCTGAGACCGGCTAGGCCCTTCTGTGCGGCCGACGCCTCGGTCCGGATCACCACGCAGCACCGGCCCTCATGGGGGCACAGCTCCGCTCGTGCGGGATCCTCTCCCCTGGTCTCCAGGGTGCTGCCCAGCAGGGCCTGGTTCAGCGTGCACACCAGCTCGGTGTGGGTGCGGCTGAGCCGATGGAAGGGGCAGTTGCGCAGGACGATGTCCCCCTCCGCATCCACAGCCGGCTCATAGCCCCGCTCGGCGAGCACCTCCATCAGTTCGCGGCCCCCGGCGCCGGCGGCGCGCCCCTCCGCCTCGGCGGCCTGCATGAGGGCGCGGCGCAGCGCACCACTGCCGTCCCCGTCGATCGCGGTCGCGAGCAGGTCGGCCAGCAGCGCGTAGTCGCGCGGTGGCACGGAGACCGTGCGCTCCTCCCGGACCCGGTGATAGCGCTTGGCGGGCCGTCCCGCTCCAGGACCGCCGACGCCGGGCGGGCGGGCATAGGTGGTGGTCAGCAGACCCGCCTCGACGAGCCGGTCGAGGTGGTAGGCCGCGAGATTCCGCGCCATCCCCACCTCTCGTGCGGCGTCGTCGCGGGTGAGCGGTTCGTCGTGGGCTGCGATCGCGTCGTACAGCCGTCGCCGCACCGGGTCCGCGAGCGCGCTCAGTCCTTGGAGGCCGTCAGTCCCGGCCCCAGCCTCACTGTTCATGACTCTCCTCGTCCATGCCCGAAACTCTATCACCAAGCGTTCTTGACAAACAGGGTGGGACGGTGGATTCTAAAACTAGATTCATCTGGTTCTAGAAGGAGTTCCGTCATGTCTGTCCTCTCCCCCTCCCCCTCCACGTCCCTCCTCACCCGTGCCCGCCAGGAGCCCGCCTTCGCGGCGTTCTGGGTGCTGCGACTGGGCTTCGTCGTGCTCCCCCTGCTGATGGGGCTGGACAAGTTCACCAACCTGCTCACCGACTGGCCCGGGTACCTCGCGCCGTGGATGGTCGCCCTCCTGCCCGTCAGCGCGCAGACGGCCATGTATGTCATCGGCGTGATCGAGATCGTTGCCGGGATCGCCGTCGCTCTCCGGCCCCGCCTGGCCGCCTGGGTGGTCGCCGCATGGCTCGCCGGCATCATCGTGAACCTCCTGACCTACTCCGGGTTCTACGACGTCGCCCTGCGCGATGTCGGCCTGCTGGTCGCGGCCATCGCCCTGGGCCTGCTCTCCCGCACCTACGACCGCCCGCAGGTCGAGGCGGGGGCGTGACCGCCCACGTGGCCGACGAGACCTCACGGGATCTGGCGGCGGCGGAGGACGCCGCCGCCAGCTTCCTGCGAGCGCTGGGCATCGAGACCGAGACCGAGAATCTGCGTGCCACCCCCGGCCGAATGGCCAAGGCCTGGGCGGAAATGCTCACCCCGCGCGAGTTCGACGCCACCACCTTCCCCAACGACGAGGGATATGACGAGCTGGTCCTCGCCCGGGACATCCCCTTTCGTTCGGTGTGCGAGCATCATCTGCTGCCCTTCGTCGGCACCGCCTGCGTCGCCTACCTGCCCGGTGAGCGGATCTTGGGCTTGTCGAAGCTCGCCCGGGTGGTCGAGCACTTCGCCTGCCGTCCGCAGACCCAGGAACGGCTGACCCGCCAGGTGGCCCTGTGGTTGCAGGAGCAGCTGGATCCCACCGCGGTGGGTGTGGTGCTGCGTGCGGAGCATTCCTGCATGACGCTGCGCGGCGTGCAGGCGACCGGCTCCTCGACAGTCACGTCCTCGCTGCTGGGGACGCTGCGCAGCGACCCCCGCTCACGCCAGGAGTTCCTCACCCTCGCCGGCAGCTAGCCGGGTGCTCCTCAGCCGGTGACGGTGCGCACGATCTCGTGCATCTGCTCGAGCCGGCCCCATTCGTCATCGTCCGTGCCGGCGTAGACGAGCGAGAGCCGACCGGCATAGCCGGCCTCGCGCAGCGTCACCAGCGAGCGGGCGAGGTCCTCGGCGTCGAGCACGCCCGGAGCTAATTCGCGGGCCTTGATCTGGGAGCATTCCGCCTGCCCGGCGACCGCCGCGAGCTGGTCGTATTTGTCTGCACCGTCCCAGTTGCCGGTGTCGATGAGCAGGCCCGCCTCGCCCTCGAGCAGGTCCAGCAGCGTCCGGGTGGTGGGGGCGTCGCGCAGCAGCGACTTCCAGTTCTCGGTGAGCATCCGGATGTCCGGATGCGCTGCAGCGAGGGCGCGCAGCCGATGCGCGCTGAGCGCGAGCGTCTCCGGCGTCGGTGCCTGATCCCCTGCGGGGACCCGCACCCGGGCGGCGCCCAGCTGCTCGGCGACCTCGATCCAGCCCGAGACCCACCGCTGCTGGTCCTCGCCGTGCTCTGGATGGACCACGTCCCCGTCGTCCACCAAGAAGCACTCGAGATCCACTCCGGCCGTCGCGAACCCGTCGCGCAGCTCGGCGAGGTAAGCGGGCTCGGTGCGGGGCAGGTAGAAGTGGCACAGCTGGGCGCTGGTGAACCCGTGGGCGGCGAGCTGCCCGGGCAGCTCGAGCAGGTCCAGTCCGCCTGCGGCGTCGTTCTCGACGAGCACTCCCGACGGGGCGGACCCGGGGGCGACGAAGCGGCCCATGGTCCGGAACAGGGACCAGGTGTGCAGGGCCTTGGTGGGGTCGAGGGCGTGGGCCATGGGGTCTCCCGTGGTCGGTGGGGCGGGGCTCATTCCGCGAAGTATGCGGTGAGGTCCTCGGTGGTGGTGTTCGCGCCGGAGCTCGGTGCGACCGCGTCGGCGCTCATCACCCGGGTAGCGCGATCCCCCTCGGGATGCGCCTCGATCCGCACGAAGGCCGTCCGCACCCCCGGCTGCTGGTCGTAGGTGTCGCTCACCGCCTCCAGGACCACGAGCAGCGACTGCTCGATCTGCGCGCGATCCCGCCCGGCCAGCACCAGCACCCCGCTGATGGTGGTGCCGGCGGAGTTCGAGTCCTGGAACTGCACCTTCCCGGTGCGGTGCTCCGGCAGCGCCTCCACGGCGACCCGCAATGCCTCCTGGACGGCGGCGGCGTCGCTGCGCCCACCCAGCCCGCAGGCGGTGAGCAGGCTGGCGATGATCCCCACGAGCACTCCTCTGCGACCGATGGCACTGCCTGTCATCGGTCCATCATTCACCATCTGAGCACTCGCCTGCGAGGTCAGTTATCGCGGTGCAGGCCAGAGGTGTAGTGCTGGACGTTCTCCGGGTCCCCGGTGAGGAAGGGCTGCAGGCTCGCATCCTGCGAGTACTGCGAGAGCTGGGAGTTCGGGTCCTGCAGCGAGGTCTCCACCGAGTTCTGGTATTCGGAGCTGCTGTGGTTGGTGCCGATGTCGAAGGGGTGCGCGCCAGGGCTGTCCAGGGTGACGTTGGTGGCAGCCTCGGACCCGCCTCCGCCCGGGCCCAGCGCGAACCCCCCGGCATCGATCTTCGGCACCAGGTCACCGCCATGCTGGATGTTCAGCTGGTTCACGCTGCCGGACACGTCATAGTTGTCCACCGGGGAGCCATAGGTCATCACGTTGGTGACGTTGAACTGTGAGGAGAAGGCCTGGTCCGCAGCGAGGCTGGAGGCGATCATGCCGCCCTGGGAGTGGCCGTTGAGCATCAGCGGGATCTTCCGCGGGATGCCGCTTTGCTGGTAGAGCTGCGCGATCGCGTCGGCGGTGGCCTGCGATCCGGCGGAGGAACCGTGGGAACCGGCCTGCTCGGCGTTGCCGGTGAGGTCCAGGGGGTTGTCGCCGGCATCGGGCATCCAGTGCTCGGTGCCGGGGATGTTCACGATGACCCCGGTGGGCGGGTTGCCGACCACGGACATCGAGACCTCTCCGGTCTCCTCGGGCCCATAGGTCTGATTGGTGTTGGCGATGATCTGGGCGAGGTCGCTGGGCGGGACCAGTCCTGACTCCTCGGGAGTCACGGCCACCGGGGCGTCGGCGTAGCCGGTGCCGTCGTCTGCCCATTTGAGGTCGGTGCCGGTGAGCCGCTCGATGGCGTCCCCGGTGCCGCGAACCAGCCCCGTCAGGCCGTCGACCACCACCTCGGTCAGGCGCGGCCAGCGGAACTCCCGAATCGCATCGAGAGCGTTGCTGACCAGGTCACGGCCGTCCTGCACCCGATCACCGAGCCAGCCGATCCCGTCGGAGATGCGGTTCCCGAGCCAGTCCTTGCCGTCCGAGACCCGGTCCCCGAGCCAGCCGATCCCGTCACGGATCCCGTCGACGAGGTCCCCTCCGGTGTCGCGCAGCCAGTCCATTGCGTCCTGGAACCAGCCGTCTTCTCCCGCGGAGGAGGCGTCGTCCTGCTCCTCGACGTGCTGTTGCAGCTCTCGGGAGCGCTCCCCCAGTCCCGGCAGCACGATGCTCTCACCGCGGCGGTGGGTGGCGTCCCACTGCTCACGGAACGCCTCGGCGTCGGGCCCTGCCCAGGCCACGCCGTGCACGCTGGACTCCAGCCCGCCGAGCACCTCCTCGAGGCGGCGCGCGGCCTGCTCGAGGGCGTCGGATTCGCCCAGGACCTGCTCGGTGTCCATCCCATAGAAGGTCATCAGGCGGCGCTCCCGGCCGCGTGGGCGGTGGAATGGGCGGTGACATGGCCGATCGCCGCGATCACCTTCGCGCGCATCGCTGCGGTGAGGGAGCCGGGGTCGAGCTCGCGGGCCTCGGCGCCGTCCTCCCCGGGCACCAGCACCGCGAGCTGCTCGCCGTCCTGCCCATAGGCGTACCAGGAGCCGCCGCTGATGACGGTCTGCTCCGGGGTGGGGGAGGCGATGACGAGCATCTGCACCTCCGCGAGGGCGGGAGCGTCGGCCAGCCCGGCCGGGGCCGGGGCGGGATCGGCGGCGGTGAAGGCGGGGCGCTGCGGGACCAGCGCCTCGAAGGTCTCGCTGAGGTGCTCGATCGTGGTCAGGCCCAGGATCACGGCGTCCGCGCGGCGCCCGAGCTGCATCGTCTCCGCATCGGCGGTGACCTCGCGGGACTGGTCGATGATCGCCACCACGCGGCCGGCGATGCGGATCCGGGTGGTCCAGGCCCGGTCGCCGTCGACGCACACCAGCTCGATGCCGACGGGCGAGCTCAGCGCGGAGCGCAGGAAGTGCTGCCAGTGCGGGTCGATGACCAGACCGCCCTCCTTGCCCGGCGCATCGATCAGCAGGCCCACGAGCTCGAGCTCGACGATCTGCTCCTCGGTGATCTCAGCCGGCGGCTCCTGCTCGAGCGCGATGGCCCGCACCCAGGCCCAGGAAGGTTCAGAGATCCGCACCAGCCGCGCGTCCCCCGGCAACGAGGTGATCCGCGGGCGGTGCTCCATCGTCGTGTCATCGGCTGTCATGCGCGCCCTCCCCGTGTGCCCGTGGGCGCTGCGGTGCGGCCCTGGTCAGGAGCTTAGGTCGGGCGGTGGGTGAGAGGAATGGGGAGTAGTCCCCATGGTCGTGGCGGGCTCTGCCACCAGCACGGCGGGACGCCAGCCGCGGGCCGAGCTGAGCACCGCGAGCTCCTCAGCGCCTCGCACCTGCTGGGCCGTCAGCTGCTGCTCCACCAGCTCGTCCCGCTCGATCGCGAGCCGCCGCCCCACCCCGGCCAGGCAGCCGTCGGCCGACGGCGGCGTGCACCAGATGCCGTCGATCCGCGCCGCGAGGGTCGCGATGGTGGTCTCGACGGCCCGGCCGTGCTCGCCGAGCAGCACCACGTCGTCCGCGCCGGGATGGCGTTCGCGTGCCGCGGTGAAGTGCTCCCGCACGGTGGTCTTATGAGCGCTGAGCCCGCTCGGGAAGGACGTGCGCACGGTATCCAGCGCGAGCCGCACCGGCCCTTCCGCCGCCGCCAGCGGCCGCGAAGAGGCCTCGAGCGAGCCGTCCCCCCGCAGCGCCAGGCGCAGCAGCACAGCGTCGGCTCCGGCCTCTGCGACGGCGGCCAGCACAGCCGTCTCCACCTGCTCGCGGTCGACGGGGATCCCGAAGTGCGCCGCTGAGTCGAGCAGCCGCTGCAGATGCTCCTCGAGGTGCTGGGCGACGCCATCGAGGACTGCGAAGGTCTCCAGCAGGGCGAACGGCTCCCGCGCCCCCACCGGCAGCACCGCGGCCTTGACCAGCAGCTCCTCGTACTCCCCCGCAGCGGTGGAAGCCCAGGTGATCCCACCGCCCGCGCCGTAGACCGCGGAACCGTCGGCCCCGTCGATCACCACGGTGCGGATCCCGACACTGAAGTGCGCCCGCGGCTCCGGCCCGGGAGCGAGATACCCGATCGCGCCGCAGTAGACGCCGCGCGGGGAGTCCTCGAGCTCGGTGATCAGCTCCATGGTGGACAGCTTGGGGGCGCCGGTGATCGAGCCGCAGGGGAACAGCGCCTCGAACACGCCGGCGAGCTCGGCCCCGGAGCAGGCACGGCCTTCGATCCGGGAGGTCAACTGCCACAACGTCGGGTACTCCTCGGTGGACAGCAGCTCGGTGACCTGCACGCTTCCCGCCTCGCACACCCGCGCCAGGTCGTTGCGCAGCAGGTCCACGATCATCACGTTCTCGGCGCGGTCCTTCTCGCTCGCCCGCAGCGCCTCCCGGGCCGCGTGATCTTCCTCGGGGCTCCGGCCCGAGCGGCGGTGCCCTTCATCGGGGCGGTGCGCAGCCAGCCGTCCTCCCAGCCGAGGAAGGATTCCGGGCTCGCGCTGACCACGGTGTGCCGGCCCAGGTCCAGGAAGGCGTGATGCCCGCCGCGCTGGCGGTGGGCGAGCTCCCCATAGAGCCCGAAGGCATCGCCGCGGAAGGAGGCGCGCAAGCGCGTGGTGAGGTTGCACTGGTAGGTATCGCCCTCGGCGATCGCCGCCCGCACCGCCTCCACGCGCTGTGCGTGCTGCGCCGCAGACCAGTCCGGGATCCAGGGCGTGACCTCGAATCCCTCCCCCGTGGTCAGCGGCGGCGCCTGCTCGTCCGGGGCGTCGGCGATCCCGAACCACACCAGCGGCAGCCCCTCCTGCGGCGCCCGCACGCGAGCCGCCGGATCCAGCCCCACAGCGGCCTCATAGGCCACCATCCCGAAGGCCCAGGCACCGCCGGCGACCGCCTCCTGGACGGCGTCGAGCGCAGGCCGCACCTCCTCCGGGCGCCACGCGCTGATCACCCGCTCGGCCCGACCGAACTGCAGGCTGCGGCCCGCGACGATGTCGTCGAAGCGGGCGACGGGGGCGTGCGAGCTCATGAGGGCATGATGCCTGACGCAGGGCACCGCCCACGGCAACACCGGGCCAGGCCGCGACCGGCTGGCGCATCCCGCTCTACGATCGTGGGCATGGCTCCGACTTCCTCCGCCCCTGCCCGTCTCGCCTATATCGATGCGACCGCGGGCATCGCCGGTGACATGCTGCTGGCCGCTCTGATCGATGCCGGCGCCGATCTCGATGGGGTGCAGCGGGTGCTGGACGCCCTGGTCCCGGACTCGGTCCGCTTCACCCGTTCCTCCGTGGATCGCGGCGGGCAGCGGGCGGTGAAGATCGACGTGGACGTGCTGGTCGAGGACCCGCCGCACCGCACCTGGGCCTCGATCCGGCAGCTGCTGGAGTGTTCCCGCGGGAACGCCGAGGTCCCGGCCCGCACGATCGACCTCTCGCTCGCGGTGTTCGGCCGTCTCGCCGAGGCCGAGGGCGCGACCCACGGGGTCCCGGCCGACGAGGTCCACTTCCACGAGGTCGGCGCACTGGACTCCCTGGCCGACGTGATCGGGGCCTGCGAGGCCTGGCGCCAGCTCGGCATCACCGAAGGCGCCGGCAGCGTGATCGCCGTCGGCTCCGGTCGCATCCGCGCCGCCCACGGCGACATCCCGGTGCCGGTCCCGGCGGTGGCGCGCCTCGCGCTCGGCTGGCCGACGGTCGCCGGTGAGCTGCTGCCTCCCCGCGGCCACGCCCCCAGCCACGATCACGACCACGCCCACCCGCACCCGCACCCGCATCCCGTCGAAGCCCCGGACTCCGATGCGGCCCTTCCCGCCCACGCCCAGGGCGGGCCCCATGAGCACGGCGGCCGACGGGTCCCGGCGGGGGTCGCCCCCGGCATCGGGGAGCTCGCCACCCCCACCGGCGTCGCGCTGCTGCGCGGGCTGACGAGCACCTCCGGCCCGCAGCCCTCGCTGCTGACCGAGGCCCTGGGGGTCGGAGCCGGCACCAAGGACACCCCTGGCCGACCGAACGTGGTGCGCGTGCTGGTGGGCCGTTCCGGCGCAGCCTTCGCCGCCGATGCGCACGACACCCCGGCCGCGGCCCTCCAGCTCGAGGCGAACGTCGACGACCTCGATCCCCGGCTCTGGCCCGGCGTGGTCGATGCACTGCTCGAGCACGGGGCGCTCGACGCCTGGCTGACCCCGATCATCATGAAGCACGGCCGCCCGGCGGTGACGGTCCACGCCCTGGTCCGTGAGGGAGCGGAGACCGAGCTCTCCGCACTGCTGATGGACCGCACCGGCAGCCTCGGCGTGCGCCGGCATCGGGTGGAACGGGTGATCCGCACCCGCGAGTTCACCGAGATCGAGGTGCAGGGACAGCGGATCGCGGTGAAGATCGCCCGCGACGCCGGGGGCGCCGTGGTGCGGCGGGAGCCGGAGTTCCGGGACGTCGTCGCCGCCGCCCGGGTGCTCGGCGTCAGCGAGCGGGCGATGCTGGACCTCGCGAAGGAATCCGCGACGGGCCTGACGGAACCGGGCGACTGACGGATACTGGGCAGGGACGATCACCGCTCACCTGGAGGTTCCCATGGCTGCCCTGTTCGACGCGATCACCACGACCCTGGACCGGGCCCGCAAGTCGGAGCACGGTCGGCACGCCGAGCTGCTGGTCAACGACGGACCGCTGCGTCAGACCATCATCGCGCTGCTGCAGGGCATGCGGCTGTCCGAGCACAACTCCCCGCCCGCCGCGTCCATCCAGATGATCCGCGGCCGGGTGAAGGTCACCGGGCAGGAGACCGTGACCCTCGAGACCGGGACCATCGAGGAGCTGACCCATCACCGGCACTCGGTCGAGGCGCTCGACGACTCCGTGTTCCTGCTGACCACCGTCACCAACGTCCCCGGCGCCGAGAGCCACGACAGCCCCAGCACCCACACGAATGAGCTGCAGCGGGTGCACGAGGACGACTGACCCGCTCAGGAGACCTCTCCACCGCCCTGCGCGGCGAGCTTGAGCCAGGTGTCCACGACGGTGTCCGGGTTCAGGGACATCGAGGCGATGCCCTGGTCCAGCAGCCATTCGGCGAGGTCGGGGTGGTCGGAGGGGCCCTGCCCGCAGATGCCCACGTACTTCCCCGCCGCGCGGCAGGCCTCGATCGCGCGGGAGAGCATGAACTTCACCGCCGGGTCCCGCTCGTCGAAGGCGTCCGCGACCAGCGCCGAGTCACGGTCCAGGCCGAGGGTCAGCTGGGTCATGTCGTTCGAGCCGATCGAGAAGCCGTCGAAGTGCTCGAGGAACAGCTCCGGGGTGGCGGCGTTCGAGGGGATCTCGCACATCATGATGACCTGCAGGTCCTTCCCCCCCGGACCAGGCCGTGGGTGGCCATCAGCTCGATGACTCCCTTGCCCTCGGCGGGGGTGCGCACGAAGGGGATCATGAGCTTCACGTTGGTCAGGCCCATGTCCTCGCGCACGTAGCGCAGCGCCTCGCACTCCATCGCGAAGCACTCCGCGAAATCCTTCGAGAGGTAGCGGGAGGCGCCGCGGTACCCGATCATCGGGTTCTCCTCCTCGGGCTCGAACAGGGTCCCGGCCAGCAGGTTCGCGTACTCGTTGGACTTGAAGTCGCTCATCCGCACGATCACCGGCTCCGGCGCGAAAGCCGCCGCGATGGTGGCCACACCCTCGGCGACGCGCTGGACGAAGTACTCGCGCGGGGAGGCGTAGGCGGCGATCTTCTCGTGCACCTGCTGCGCGATCTCCGGCTGCTCATGCTCCAGCCGGTCCAGCTCCAGCAGGGCCCGGGGATGGATGCCGATCTGGCGGTTCACGATGAACTCGAGGCGCGCCAGGCCCACCCCGGCGTGCGGCAGCCGGGAGAAGCCGAAGGCCTGCTCGGGGTTGCCCACGTTCATCATGATCTTCGTGCGCAGCGGCGGCATCGAGTCGACCTCGGAGGAGGAGATGGTGAAGTCCAGCAGCCCCTCGTAGACGAAGCCGGTGTCGCCCTCTGCGGCGGAGACCGTGACCTCCTCGCCGTCGGCCAGCACCTCGGTGGCGGTGCCGGTGCCGACCACGGCCGGGATCCCCAGCTCACGGGCGATGATCGCCGCATGGCAGGTGCGACCACCCCGATTGGTGACGATCGCGCTCGCGCGCTTCATGATCGGCTCCCAGTCGGGGTCGGTCATGTCGGCGACCAGCACCTCTCCGGGCTGGAACTCGTGCATCCGCTCGATCGTGTCCAGCACCCGCACGGGCCCGGCACCGATCCGGGCGCCGATCGCCCGGCCCTCGGCGCGGACCGGCCCGCGGGAGGCCAGGATGTACTTCTCGACCGTGTTGCCGGAGCGGGACTGGACCGTCTCGGGGCGGGCCTGGAGGATGTACAGCCCGCCGTCGGCGCCGTCCAGGCCCCATTCGATGTCCATCGGCCGCCCGTAGTGCTCCTCGATGATCAGCGCCTGACGCGCGAGGTCCGTCACCTGCTGGTCGGTGAGGGAGAGGCGGGTGCGCTCGGCGGGGTCCACCTCGATGAACTCGGTGGTGCGGCCGACGGTCGCGTCGTCGGTGTAGACCATCTTGGTGGCCTTCTCGCCGACGGCTCGCTTGAGGATCGCGGGACGGTCCTCCCGCAGGCCCGGCTTGTAGACGTAGAACTCGTCGGGGTTGACCGCGCCCTGGACCACGCCCTCGCCCAGCCCGTAGGCGGAGGTGATGAACACGGCCTGGTCGAAGCCGGATTCGGTATCCATGGTGAACATGACCCCGGCCGAGCCGAGATCGGAGCGGACCATCTTCTGCACCCCGGCCGAGAGCGCCACCGCAGCATGCTCGAAGTCGTGGTGGACGCGGTAGGCGATCGCCCGGTCGTTGTACAGCGAGGCGAACACCTCGCGGATCGCGGTGAGCACCGCGTCGATGCCGCGCACGTTCAGGAAGGTCTCCTGCTGTCCGGCGAAGGAGGCGTCGGGCAGGTCCTCCGCAGTGGCCGAGGAGCGCACCGCGAAGGAGGCCGCCTCACCGCTGCCGGCGGCGAGCTGCTCGTAGGCGGTGCGGATGTCCGCCTCCAGCTGGGCGGGGAACGGCTGGGCGACGACCAGCTCGCGGATCTCGCGCCCGGCCTCGGCCAGCGCGATGGTGTCGTCGGTGTCCAGGCCCTGCAGCCGCTCCTCGATCCGCCGGGCGAGCCCGGTTCCGCCGAGGAACTCGCGATACGCCTCTGCGGTGGTGGCGAAGCCGTCGGGACATGGACCCCGAGCCGGGTCAGGTTCGAGACCATCTCGCCGAGGGAGGCGTTCTTGCCCCCCACCTGCTCAAGGTCCGACATGCCGAGCTCGGAGAACGGGCGGATGCTCTGCGTCATGGCGTGCTCCTTCAGTGGTGGGTGCTCAGAGCGGGGTGGTCCCGCGGCGGGCGAGCGATTGGAGGATCAGGGTGGACATCTCCTCGACGGACTTGCTCGAGGAGTCGACGAAGGGGACCCCGTGCACGTCATAGACGCGACGGGCCCGGGACAGCTCCCAGCGGGTCTGTTCGAGCGAGGCGTAGCGGGAATCGGGCATGCGCTCCCTGCGCACCGCCGTGAGCCGCTGCGGCGAGATGAGCAGCCCGAAGCAGCGGTCGGCGACGCCGGCGATCGAGGCGGGCAGCACCTCGCCGGCCAGGTCCTCGTCCACCAGCGGGTAGTTCGCCACGAAGATCCCGTGCATCAGCGCGAGATACATGCTGGTGGGGGTCTTGCCGCAGCGGGACGGCGCGATCAGCACGACATCGGCCTTCTCGATCGCCCGCACGGACTGGCCGTCGTCGTGCTCGATCGCGAATTCGACCGCCTGCATGCGGCGGTTGTAGCGGCGGGAGTCCCCCACCCCGTGCAGCCGAGCCGGGGCGTGGTCGCCGGTGACCCCGAGCCGGTCCTCGAGCTGGGCGAGGTGTCCGCTGACGAAGTCGATCACCGGCGCCTTGGTGGCCCGCAGCTCCTCGCGCACCGCCTCGTCCACCACGGTCAGGAACACCAGCGGGGCGACCTCGCCGTCCATCGCCGCATCCAGGTCCCGGCGCACCTCGCGCGCCTCCTCGACGGTGCGCACGAAGGGCATCAGCCGCCGCTCGAAGGGGATCGTGGGGAACTGCAGCAGCAGAGCATTGCCCATGGTCTCGGCGCTGATGCCGGTGGAATCGGAGATGAAGAAGACCGGGACGGCAGAGGAGGCGGCGGGCTCGGAGCGACCGGCCGGAGGCGTCGCGCCCCTCGCCCCCGGCGAGAGCTTCCCGGCGGCGGAGGGCAGCGGTGGCGGGATCGGGAGATCAGCGTTCACAGGGCGCCCCTTGCTCTGGGCCCGGTGACGTGCACCGGGGACACGTCGATGTGCTGGGCTCACCGTAACCGTGCCAGGGGGGCCAGGGCGAGGACACCCGCGAAGGTGGTGCGGCTCACCACCGCGGTGCGCGAGATCAGCGACGTGCGCGTTCACGTGAGCACGAACGCGCAGGAGGTCAGTGCACGCTCGCCCCAGGCCTGCCCGGTTCCTCCGCTGCGGAGTCCTCCGGGAGCGGTCGCACCGGCCAGCGCTGCACCAGCTCGTCCCGCAGGCTCTGGTCCCGAGCATCGAGCACGCTCGAGATCACGATCCCGAGGGCCAGCACGGTGAGGGAACCCAGCACGATCCACGGCCCGAGCGCGCCGGCGGCCCGCAGCTCCGGGCCGGCTGCGGCGTAGTGGTCCCAGTCCGGCAGCTCCGCCACCGCGTCCACGAACCACAGGGCGATGCCGAGCGCGGCACCGGCCCCGGAGAATGCGAAGAGCACCTTCAGGATCGCCAGTGAGGTGGGGGCCATGGCTCGGCGGAGCAGGGCATACGGCGGGGGGACGGCAGCGGTGTCGGCGAGCGCCCGGCGCAGCACCCGATGCTCCGACCGGCGGAGGATGATCGTGCAGACCACGATCCCGGCGAGGGCGAGCAGCGCCACGCCGCCGGCGGCCCCCATCCCCATGGCCAGCAGGTCCACGATGCGCTCGGCCTCGGGGCCGAGGTCCGCGCGCTCGCCCAGCTGCCGGCTGGCGGTGCGGGTGGCATCGGGATACGCGACAGCGACGACGATCTCGAACGCTGTCAACCCGGCCATGGCTGCGAAGGCGGCGACCGTGACCAGCACGGTGCTGAGCGTCCGGGTGCCGCGGCCGGGTAGGGCCCCGCCCAGCCCGGCCCGCGCCCGCGCCTCGCTGATGCCCTGCGCGGTCAGCTCCCGACCGGCGGCGAGGATCCGGTGCGGCTGGGTCCACCACTGCGCCAGCTCCTCGGAGTGCCGCACCTGCCACCGGCGGAAGACCCGCCCGGTCAGGGGGATTCCGGCCCAGATCATCGCGAGCAGCAGCGCTCCGCCTCCGAGGATCGCCAGCCCCACCGGGTCGACACCGCTCTCGAACGTTGCGAAGACCACGATGAGAAAGCAGAGGCCCACGATCGTGAGCAGCCAGATGACGATGAGCCGGTACGCCCGGGCGCTGCTGTCCCGCGCGGCCTCCCACTGCAACGGGATCGGCACCGACGTCTCCGGAGCTCCGCGGCGGATCGTCGCCACCAGGGCTCGCGCCATCAGCGGCCCCTCCAGGGCGCCGAGCAGCCCGTACGCGAGCAGTCCGCTCAGCCCCAGGGCGAGGTCGCCGACGACAGAGGCACGGGTGACCAGGTCCAGGGTGCTCGCCGCCTGGGACTCGGGCAGCACCTCCTCCGCGACGATCCCGCTGAGGAGGGCGATCGCGAACAGGGCCACCAGGCCCATCAGGCCCCAGAACATCGCGTCCGCAGCGGCCCTGCGGAGCGTCGCCGCCTTGCCGATCGGATGCACGCGCCAGCGGGAGTCGGCCAGGGAGCTCATCGCCATATATTGCCCGATGAGGTCACGCGCGGGTCAGGATCCCCACCAGGAAGTCATCGTGCGCGGGGAGGAGGTCCCAGGTCCCGAAGCGCTGGCTCAGCCGCAGTCCGCCGGCGGCGGCGTCGGCCATGAAGTCCCCGGCCGCGTAGCCGCGGTCCAAACCGAAGCCCACCACCAGGCGTCCTTCGGGTGCGAGGTGAGCGGCGAGCCGGGCGAGCGCGGGGCGGCGCTCCGCTGCGGACAAGAAGGTGAGCACGTTCCCTGCGCAGGCGATGAGATCGAACCGCTCGGGCAGGTCCAATGCTGCAAGGTTCCCGACCTCCCAGCGGGCCCCGGGGTGCTCCGCACGGGCGACCTCGATGAGGTGCGGGTCGAGGTCGACCCCCGTCACCGTGTGCCCGGCCCGGGCGAGGTACCCGCCCAGGCGTCCGCTGCCGCAGCCGGCGTCGAGCACCCGGGCGCCGCGCCCGGCCATGGCATCGAGCAGGCGGGCCTCGCCGTGGATGTCCTGGCCGGCGGCCTCCAGGCGCTGCCAGCGCTCGGCATGATGGTGGGCGTGCTGGGGGTCCCGGCGCACCGCCGCATCCCACAGATTCTCGGCGGGCCCCGGCAGGGAGGAGCCGCTCATGCGGCGATCCGTGAATCGTCGCGGATCTGGCCCACCAGCTCCTCGAGCATGTCCTCCAGGGTGACGATGCCGATCACGGTGCCCGCCTCATCGGTCGCGGCGCCGAGATGTGCTCCGGAGTCCTGCATCGAGGCGAGCGCCCGGCGCAGCGGCGCTGCGGCCCCGACCACCGGCAGCGCCCGGATGCGGGCGGCCGGGATCGGCTGCTCCCGGTGCTCCTGCACGGAGTCCAGCAGGTCCTTGATGTGGACGTAGCCGGTCAGGCGACCATCAGCGGCACGGACCGGGAAACGGGAATAGCCCTCGACCGCCGCCGCCTCGGCCTGTGCGGCGGTGACGCCCTCGGGCAGGGTGGAGATCTCCTCCAGCGGGATCACCAGGTTCGCGACGCTGCGGGCCTCGAAGCGCAGGGCACCCAGCAGCAGCGCCTCGTCGTTGTCCTCGAGCAGCCCGCCCTCGCGGGACTCGCTGACCATCGCCGCCACCTCGTTGCGGGTGAAGACGCTGGTGACCTCTGCCTTCGGGGTGACCCCGAGCATCCGCAGCACCAGGTTGCCGCAGGCGTTCAGCAGCCACAGCAGGGGCCGGAGCACGGTGACGATGCCCATCAGGGGCGGGCTGAGGAGCAGCGCCATCCGCTCCGGTCCGGCCAGGGCGATGTTCTTGGGCACCATCTCACCGAAGACGACATGCAGGTAGGTGACCAGGGCCAGAGCGATCACGAAGGCGATCGGGTGGGTGAGGGCGCCCGGGACGCCGAGCAGCTCCAGCGGCCCGTCGATCAGATGCGCGATGGCGGGTTCGCTGATCGCGCCGAGCGCGAGCGAGCAGACGGTGATGCCCATCTGCGCCCCGGCCATCATCAGCGAGACCTGCTCCATCGCGGAGATGGTGACCTTCGCGGCCCAGCGTCCCTCGAGGGCCCTCGGTTCGATGATCGAGCGGCGGGCGGAGATCAGGGCGAACTCCGCCCCGACGAAGAACGCGTTCAGCAGGAGCAGCAGGAGGGTGAGGGCGAGGCCGGTCGGGGTGCTCATCGGTTCTCCTCCGTCTCGTCCGCATCGTCGGCCTCGAGGAGCTCGACCTTCACGTGGACGGTCTCGATCCGCATGCCGTCGACCTCGGTGACCTCGATGCGCAGCCGGGCGGGCTCCTCGCCCGGGGCGGGGTCGGTGCCCACCAGCACCTCGTCGCCGACCTCCGCGAGGCGGCCCAGCTCCATCGTGATCAGCCCGCCGAGGGTGTCGTAGTCCTCGTGCTCGGGCACGGTCACGCCGAGCCGCTCGCTCGCCTCGTCGGGGCGCATCCTGCCGTCGAGGTCCCAGGAGCCGTCGGGCTCGGGGGTGTCGTCCATCTCCTCGTCGTGCTCGTCGCGGACCTCGCCGACGATCTCCTCGACGAGGTCCTCGAGGGTGATGAGCCCGGCATGGTCGCCGAACTCGTCCACCACCACGGCCATCTGCAGGCCGCCGGCGCGCAGGGTGTCCATCAGGTCATCGAGCGGGACCGTGTCCGGCACGAATGTGGCCGTGCCCATCACCGTCTCGACGAGGGTGGTGGGTCGCTGGTCGAAGGGGACCGCGAGGCCGTGACGGATGTGGGCGACGCCCGCGATCTCGTTCTCGTCGTCCAGCACCGGGAAGCGGGAGTGACCGGTGATCCGGGCGAGCTCGAGCAGCTCGGCCACGGAGTCGCCGACCTCGAGGGAGTCCATGCGCCCGCGCGGGACCATCGCGTCATGCGCACGTCGGTCGCCGAAGGCGAGGGTGCGCTGGACCAGCGAGGCGGTCTCCGCGGCGAGCGCACCCTCGTCGGCGGAGCGCTTGACCAGCACCGCGAGCTCGTCGGCGCTGCGGGCGGAGCTGAGCTCCTCCTGCGGTTCGACGCCGAGGGCGCGCACCACGGCGTTGGCGTTGCCGTTGAACAGGCGGATCGGCAGCCTGAAGAGCGTGGTGAACAGCCGCTGGAAGCCGACCACGAACTTCGCGGTCCGCAGCGGCTCCGCGATCGCCAGGTTCTTGGGGACCAGCTCGCCGAAGATCATGGTCATCCCGGTGGCGAGCACCAGGGCGATGGTCACGGAGATCGAGCGGGCGGCGACCTGGCCGAGGCCCGCGTCGAGCAGGCCGGGGCCGATCAGCGCCGCGATCGCGGGCTCTGCGAGGAAGCCGATCCCCAGGTTCGTGACGGTGATGCCGAGCTGGGCGCCGGAGAGCTGGGTGGAGAGGGTCTTCATCCCCTGCAGTACGCCGCCGGCTCGTCTGTCGCCGGCAGCGTCGGCCGCCTCCACCTCGTTGCGGTTGACGGTGATCAGGGAGAACTCGGCGGCGACGAAACCGCCGCAGACGGCGATCAGCACGAGGCCGACCGCCAGGGATATGAGGGGACCGATCAGGTCCATGGACGGATCCCCCCATGGGAAGTGATGAGATGCAGGCCCGAAGGCCTGGGACT
Organism: Brachybacterium avium; assembly: GCF_002216795.1. NCBI lineage: Bacteria > Bacillati > Actinomycetota > Actinomycetes > Micrococcales > Dermabacteraceae > Brachybacterium > Brachybacterium avium. The sequence goes on from NZ_CP022316.1 coordinate 1,779,997, forward strand.
GTCACTGGGGGCGTCGCTGGCGGCGCTCATGATCTCCTGGTGCTCCTCATGACGACTCCGACGATCGGGGCCGAATGACGGAATATTACAGCCCGCTCCCTGGATGCGGGGGCCGCTGTGGAGGACACCTCAGGGGCGATCGGTCTCCGGCGGGGGCTCATCCGCGGTCGTCCGGGCAGCGGAGGGCTGGTCCGGAGCGGGGCCGGGCTGCCCGGGGCCGTCCACCGCTGCCGGCTCCTGTGCGGCTCCGCCGAGCAGGGCCTTGATCCGCCCCCGGTTCAGGAATGCGACGATGCCGGCTGCGATCAGCAGACCGAACAGGGCCAGGACGATGAGGATCGCGGCGATCACGACCGCGCTGAGCCCGGTGCGCTCCGCGGAGAACACCAGGAGCACGCCGTGCTGGCCGTCCACGGTGATGGCCTCCTCGCCGAGGACGGCGGTACCGGCTTCGTCCTGGAGCATCGCGGTCGGGCGCAGGCCCTCCCCGCGGATCGTCCAGGTGGCATCGGTGCCCAGCTTCTCGTGCAGCGTGCCGTTCACTCCCAGTGCCAGGGAGACCTGGAAGTCGCCGTCGCCGCGCTTGACCACGGAGACCTCGGGCGGTCCCTCGGCGCCGTCGAAGCCGAGCTTCTGCAGCGCGCCCGGGAACTCCTCGGAATCTGCGGCCTCTGCCGTCCGGGTGTAGGTGACGACGCCATCGGCCTCGGAGCGCTCGGTGCCCTCACCCAGGAAGGCGATGATGTTCTCCGCAGTCACCACTTCGTCATCCGCTGTCGGGAGGGAGAGCGCCATGGTGAGCGACCCTCCGCCGTCCCGGTCGACGACGAGATCGTAGGACGCGGTGCGGAAGCCGATGGTCCGGGTGAAGACCTGCGGCTCGGTGCCGCCCTGGAGCGCGACCACCTCCGTGCCCGCCGCCGCCGGGTCCTCCGGCGCGTCGGCCGTGCTGCCGCTGAACCCGACCGGGACCTCGAGGCCCTGCTCGAGATGGCCCGTCTCCCCGCATGCCACCGTGCACTCGATGGTGTCGACGACGCGAGTGTCGATGGAGAAGGGGTCCTCGGGGTTCGGTGCGGCCTCGACGGAGAAGACGCTTCCCGTGGTGGCCAGCGCCGCATCGGTCCACCCCGCCACCTGCTCGGCGGTCCCGGCCGGGAAGACGATCGTCCAGGTGGTCCCGGTCTCCCCTGCGGGCGTCAGCTCGCCGCCCTCCGGGGTCGCCGCCTCGAAGAAGGCGTCGAAGTCGTCCTTCGCATCCAGGTACGTGGCCCGCTGCAGCTCATAGGTGAGGGTGCGGAGGTAGGAGTCCGCGGCAGGATCCTCGGCGCCGGCGGTCACCACCTCCACGCTGTCGAAGCTGACCGCCTCCGCATTGGTCCAGACGGCGGCGGAATCCGTGCTGGGGTACGTGGACCGCTCCAGGTCGGCGTCGTCGACCGTCACCGTGACCTCGCCCCGATCCAGCGCATCATCGATGCTGCTCTCGCTCGCGTCGGCGATCTTCTCCTCGTCCACCAGCGCCTTCACGGCCCAGCGGGTGAGGTCGCGGGCGGTGAAGTTCCGGGTGAGGGTATAGCCGGAGCTGAACGGCGGGGTCGGCGGCGTGAAGGTCGCCTCGGCGGTCTTCGTGAGATCACCGGCGGCCAGCACGGGCTGCGCCTTGGCTGCGTAGTCCTTCGCGTCGGTGAACTCGAGAGTCAGGGTGAAGACGGTGTCGGTGCCGTTCTTCGTCATCCCCTGGTAGGTCAGCCCCGGGTTGTGCTCCTCGATCGTGGACTCGACGGTCGCCGCGCCTCCGTCGATCTTGTCCATGTCGCTCTCGGAGACCGTGACGACGAGGGTCTGCACCCCGGAGCCGTCCGCAGAGATCTCGGTCGAACTGTCGACCTCGCCGCAGGCGGCGAGGGTGAGCAGCGCAGCGATCCCGGCGATCAGGAGGAGCAGCAGGCGTGAGCCGGACAGCCTCGAATCCCCTCGATCGGACAGCGCATGGGCAGACGCGTGCATGACCCCTCCTGAGCACAGCGGAGGGGACCCCCGTCCCCCGCCGGATGATTGTTCGCGCCAGCAGTCTATGCAGTGGCACCGACTCCCGGCGCCGATCACCAGGATTCGGGACCGACCGGTGCAGCCCTGCCCCTGCTCACGCCCGCGCGTCGGCCGCCCGCCGCTGCAGGAAGGAGGCGACGGCGCGCAGCTCGATCTCGTCGACCGCGTGCCCCAGCTGCGGGCGGCGCTCCTCCTCGAGCCGGGTGTGGACGCTCAGGAAGTCGCGCACCGCCTCCTCCCGCCCGTCGGCGAAGTGCGGGTCCATGCCGCCGTGCCCCCACAGAACGGGCGGGGACATCTCGGCGAGCGCGGAGTCCCCGGGCATCGGGGCGGGGAACGGGAATCCGGAGAGGTTCACGACGAAGTCGACGGCATGCGGATCACGTCGCAGCAGCTGCAGCGCGAGGGCCCCGCCCTGGGAGAAGCCGATGGCACCGACGACCGGGGCATCCTGCGCAGCGATCCAGCTCTCGACCGCAGCGGCCGAGGTCTGCAGCGCTTCCGGACGCGCCGGGTCCATCGGCATCTCGAACCAGGCGTAGCCCTGCACGTATCGATAGATGCCGCGCAGGGAGACGTAGGTGAAGTCCGCAGGCAGGAAGGGGACCAGCCCGGCGAGGTCGTCCTCGTTGCTGCCCAGGCCGTGGAGCAGGAGCACGACCGGCGCACTGCTGGTCCTGTCTGGATCAGAGCGCACCACGGCGTCCTCGTCGATCTCCGTCGCGATCAGCTCGACCGGTGCGTACTGGGAGGCGTTCGTCATGACGGCAGGATATCCGGCAGGGCCTCCGGGCAGGGGAGGACCCCCAGGTCGCGCGGTGCGCTGGTCGGAAGGACGAGATCCGACCCCTGGGGGTCCCGGCAGCTCGGTGGTATTCGCTGCGCGTCCGGATGAACGGTCGCCTCAGCGGCGAGCCACCTCACACGTCCGATGATTATTCACTTCTCGGACCACCTCCTTCCCTGTGTGCCTCCACCGTAGGACCGCCGCACCGGCAGCGCAACGGAATATCCACCGGACACGGTTTCGTGCTCGGCTGCGGCCGGACGTAGCGACGTGGCCGCCGCCGGGCCGAACCCCCGGCTCCACCGGAAGACGATCGCGATGCTCGCAGGCGGTGATCCAATGGCAGGATGTATGCCGGGCGCCAGCCCGAGACACCGCCGTCCCCTCGAGGAGACCCATCATGCAGTCCGTCCTGATCGATTCCCTGGAGAAGGTGCTGGGCGAGGCCGTACCGCGTCCGGCTGCGCTGATCGGCGGTGCCCACGCCTCCGGCTTCCTCGGCGAGGTGCTGTCCCTCCAGGTCGCGCTCCGCCTCGAGGCCGACGAGGGCCCGGATCTGCGCGTCGAGCTGGCCGGCGAGGTCGCCGGCAGCACCCGAATCCATGCGGTGCGCCGGGTGCCGGTCTCCTCCGCCGCCCCCGAGGATCCCGACGAGCACTACCTCGTCACCGAGCCGGGCGAGTACCCCGACCTGCTCGAGCCGGTCACCGACGGCGTCGTGCGGGTGGGCCAGGGGATCTGGGAGGCGCTGTGGATCGACGTCGTCGATGCCGCCCCCGGCGCGCATGACCTCACCATCACCCTCGTCGACGCCGCCGGTGGGCAGGTCCTCGCCGAGCACGTCCTGCAGCTGCGCGTGCACGAGCACCGCCTGCCGCCGCTGTCGATCACCAACACCCACTGGTTCCATGTCGACAGCCTCTCGACGTACTACGACGTCGAGGTGTTCTCCGAGGAGCACTGGGAGCTGATCGAGACCTATCTCCGCTCGGCCCGGCAGATGGACGTGAACAGCGTGCTCACGCCCACCTGGACCCCGCCGCTGGACACCGCCGAGGGCCACACCCGACCGTTCGTCCAGCTCGTCGGCATCCGCGAGGAGGGCGGCGAGTACTCCTTCGACCTCTCCCGCCTGGACCGCTGGCTGGAGATCTGCCGCAGGCTGGGCTTCACCGGGCTCGAGATCGCGCACCTGTTCACCCAGTGGGGCGCGCTGAAGACCCCGGCGATCCAGGTGCAGACGGCCTCCGGCCTCGAGCACCGCTTCGGCTGGCACGTCTCAGCGACCTCGCCCGACTACCGCCGCCTCATGGAGTCGCTGATCCCGACGCTGCGCGCTCATCTGGATGAGCACTGGGACGGACGCGTGCTCTGGCATATCTCGGACGAACCGCGTGAGCACCAGCTCGAGGACTACAGCGCGGCGAAGGCTCAGGTCGCGGACCTGCTCGAGGGTGCGGAGGTGGTCGATGCCCTGAGCCCCTTCGCCTTCGCCGAGCAGGGCGTGGTGGACACCCCGATCGTCGCGACCAATCACGTCGGACCCTTCCTCGAGGCCGGCTGGCACCCCTGGGTGTACTACTGCGTCTCCCAGAACCGCGATGTGGCCAATCGCTTCATCGCCCTGCCCTCCGTGCGCAACCGGGTGCTGGGTCGGCAGCTGTTCGCCTTCGAGGCCCCCGGCTTCCTGCACTGGGGCTTCAACTTCTGGTGGGCGCAGTACTCGCTGCGGCCGATCGACCCCTTCGAGGACACCTGCTCAGGCGGCGGCTTCTTCGGCGGCGACCCCTTCGTCGTCTATCCGGGGCCCGACGGCACCCCCTGGCTCTCGCTGCGCTACCGGGTGTTCGTGCAGGCCATGGCCGATCACCGGGCGCTGACCTGGCTCGCGGAGCTCACCGATCGTGCGAGCGCGACGGCGCTGATCGACGAGGGCGGCACACTGACCTACTCGTCGTTCTCCTACGACGTCGAGGAGCACCTGCGCGCACGGCACGCGGTCGACGAGAAGATCCTCGCCGCCCTGGAGGGCTGAACCTCAGAGCTCGGGCAGCTCCTCCTCCGCGGTCTCGGCCTCCATCCGGTCCTCCTCGCGGTTGCCCTGCTCGGCGGCCGTGGCGTCGTCCCCGCCGCGGTCGCGGTCGGTGTCGAAGCCGTAGCCGTCGGCGTTGCGGGACTCCGGCCCCTCGGCGGCGACGCGGTCGGTCTCCAGGGCATCGTCGATGCTGACCTCGTCGGCCTCCTCGTCGGCGCCGCGCTCGTACTCGTCCTCGCTGGTTGCGGCCATCCGATCGAGCTCGGGATCGTCGGTGGGATCGTTCGGCTGCATCTGGGTCATGGGGTTCTCCTCGGGTGGGTCAGCGGAAGGCGAGGAGGCCGCCACGGACGGATCCGTGGCGGCCTCGAGGGTCACTGCGAGAAGCGCATCAGCCCTCCGGGCGCGGCGGCACCGCTCCCGGTGCCGGCTCGGCCGGTGCGTGAGCCTGCTTCTTCTCCAGCTTGGCGAGCTGACGGGCCGCGGCCTCGCGACCACCGAGCCCGAAGGCCAGCATCGCGGCGGCGGCGGCGCCGATCACCAGTGCGCCGAAGGCCATCTCGATGATCGAGTCGGCCACGCCCATGGACTTCAGACCCATGGCGACGAACAGGATGATCACGGCCCACTTCACGACGGATCCGGCGGTGCCCTTGAGTACCTTGCCGACGATCATCGCCAGGAAGAAGCCGGCGGCGATGATCGCGCCGCCGAACAGCACGTTGCCGCCCAGCTCGAGGATCTGCGAGAGGATCGCGGTGATCTGCGGGAAGCCCAGCGCCTGGGCGCCCATCACGGCGAAGAACAGCACCACAGCGATCTCGACCACGCGCAGCACGGTCGGCGTGGCAGAGGAGCCCGCCGGGAGGATCTCCTGCTTGATCAGCCAGCCGTCGACGCCGGATCCCTCGAGGATCGGACGGAACAGGCCGGAGACGAAGCGGGCCACGAGCACACCGATCCCCACCAGCACGACGGCGGCGATGATGTTCGGGATCGCGGTGAACACCGAGGTGAGCATCGCGGAGGCGGGATCGGAGATCGAGGCGATCCCCAGGATCTGCAGCGAGGCGATGGACACCACGATCATGATCAGGGCGAAGACCACGGAGGCGAGGATCTCGGGGACCTTCGACGCCGGGGAGGCGGCCGGGGCCTGGTCAGGCTGGCCCTGCGGCGCTGCCGGATCGCTGTGGCGCCCGGCGGAGGTCACCCCGCCGGTGGCCTTGTCGAAACCGGACTGGGCGGTGCCCAGCAGCTTCCCGAAGTCCACGGCGTTCAGCGCGGTGGTGATCAGGGCCCGCACGATCTTCGCGATCGTCAGACCGATGATGAAGACGAAGACGGCACCGATGATGTTCGGGATGAAGCCGAGGCCCTGCTCGAGCATCGAGATCACGGGCGAGAGCACCTGTGAGAGCTGGAAGATCCCCAGGATGATGATCAGGCCCAGCAGCCAGATGACCATCGAGGCGATGGTGCCGATCGAGTTGCCGAGCGCCGCGCCGTCCACGCCGGGCCGGCGGAGGGCGGGAACCTTCTGCGTCAGGCCCGCCACGCCCTTCTTGACCAGCATGGCCAAGATCGCGGTGATGACGAGGATGACGACGGCGGCCAGGACTTTCAGCCCCAGCCCCGCCCAGTCGAAGTTCGATAGTGAATCCACGGGATCCTCCGGAGTTCGAGGGGAAGTCGGTCACCGATATCCACCGCCGGCCTGCGGACCACCGAGCGGTCATCGGCTGAGGAATCGTCATGGTTCCTCGAGGTCGAGCATGACTTATGGCCTGCGTCACGTCCAGACGCACAGGTCACAGGGGTCTCCCATCAAGCTCTCAGGTCCCGCAGAAGGTCAGGAAATGCTCGCCGCCGTCACCCGGTCCCTCGAGATGGTCGAGACCGACACGGCGGGTGAACGGGGCGGAGACCGCGCCGAGCAGCTCCTGCACGGGCTCCAGGTCACCCAGGTGCGCCGAGCGCAGCGCCGCCTCGAGGTGGACGTTGCGCGGGATGTACAGCGGGTTGACGCGCGCCATCTCCGCGGGCGTCGCGGACCGCAGCGTCTCCCAGCGCCGCATCCACTGCATGGAGGAGGCGCCGGTGACGAGCTCCGCGGCCCGGCCCTCCCCGAGCGCGCGGAAGAAGCCGGTGTGGTCGACCTGCTGCTCCTCGAGCAGCGTCAGCAGCTCCTGGCCGAGCGCGAACACCTCCTCAGGTGCCCCGTCGATGCCCAGCTTCCGCCCCATCAGCCGGCTCCAGGCCTGCTGGTACCAGCCCTCGTACTGCTCGAGCACCGTGGTGGCCTGCTCCACCGCGAAGTTCGGGTCAGTCTGCCCCAGCAGCGGCAGGAGGGTCTCGGCGAAGCGGGAGAGGTTCCACAGCGCGATGCCGGGCTGGCTGCCGTAGGCGTACCGCCCGCCGCGGTCGATCGAGCTGAACACGGCATCGCGACGGTGGACGTCGAGCACGGCGCAGGGCCCGTAGTCGATCCCCTGGCCAGAGAGCGCCATGTTGTCGGTGTTCATCACGCCGTGCACGAAGCCCAGCACCATCCACCTCGCCACCAGCTCCGCCTGGGCGCGGGTGACGGCCTCGAGCAGCCCCAGCGGTCCGTCGGCCGAGGGATGATGCCGCCGGATCGTGAACTCGACGAGCCGCCGGCGCACCTCCTCGTCCAGGTGCCAGGTGGCATATTCGAAGGTCCCCACCCGCAGGTGGCTCGCGGCGACCCGCACCAGCAGCCCTCCGGGCTCCGGGGTCACTCCCTGCCGCGGTCCGATCTGCTCGCCGGTGCTCAGCACGGCGAGCGCCCGGCTGGTGGGCACCTCCGTGGCGTGCAGCCATTCGCCGATCACCGCCTCGCGCAGCATCGGCCCCAGCGGCGCCTTCCCGTCGCCTCCGCGGGCGAAAGGAGTGCGGCCGGAGCCCTTGAGGTGCAGGTCGCAGTGGCGGCCGCGGGTGTCCACGAGATCGCCCAGCAGCACTGCCCGGCCGTCCCCGAGCTGTGGGTTGGGGCTGCCGAACTGGTGGCCGGCGTAGGCCTGCGCAGTGGTCCCGTCGATCTGCCCGGTCAGGAGGGCGAGCCCCTCCTCACCGCGCAGCCACGCCGGATCGAAGCCCAGCTCCGCGGCGAGCGGCTCGTTCAGCCAGACGATCTCGGGGCGCGGCGGCACGTCCGCGCGCCAGGGGACCGACAGCTCGGGGAATGCCTCGGCATAGCTCTGCTGGAGCACCGGGACGGACGGGTCGAGCTTCTCCATCTATCCAGTCTCCCACCTCCGGAGCCCCGACCGCTTGACGGCTCAAGCCGCGGGGAGCACACTGGTCACGCACATTGTGCAACCCCCTTACGTAATAGTGGTGGGGACCTGCGACTTGAGAAGGACCGATGGCCACGGCGCTCTCCCACCCCTCTGCGGTCCGGCTCGCCAACGCGCGTGACTGCGTGGTCGTGCTGCGGGAGGCCTCCACGGCGCTGAGCCTGGCCGAGCTCGCCGCGGCGACGGGGCTCTCCCGCCCCACCGTCGAGGCCGTGCTGGAGGACCTGCGCGCCACCGGGCTCGTCACGCCGGCCCCCGCCGCGACCCCGGGCGGCGCCGGGCGGCCCGCCCGCCGCTTCGGGTTCGATGCCTCCGCGGCCACGGTGGCCGCCTTCGACATCGGCACCAGCACCGTGCGCTGCCTGGTCTCCGACGCCGCTGGGCGGGTGCTGGTCCGCGCCACCACCCCCGCCACGGGGCCCGACCCCCTCGCCCCGCTCACACACGCGCTGGCGGAGACGGGGACGACACCCTCCGCGGTCGGTGTCGCCGTCCCCGGGATCCTGGGGCCCGACGGCCGCATCACCCGGAGTCTGGCCGTGCCGGGACTGGAAGGTGTCGATCTCGGCGAGATGCTCGCCGACCGCCTGGGCTGCCCGGTGGCGGTCGAGAACGACATCAAGCTCGCCGCCCTGGCGGAGCATCATCTGGCCCCGCCCGCCCACAGCATCGTGCTCCTCCAGCTGGGTCACCGCATCTCCGTCGCCGTCGTGGCCGGCGGGCAGATCCTGCAGGGAGCCCACCGCCTGGCCGGCGAGCTCGGCAGCCAGCGCGGGATGCGCTGGACCGACAGCTCGGTGCGCGGCCGGCTGACCTGGTCCACCGGCGATGACGGGCAGCAGCTCCTCGAGCGCGCCGCCGCCGGGGACACCGCCGCCCAGGCCGAGGTCGAGGAGTTCTGCGCACAGATCGCACCCCGGCTGGCCACCGTGCTGCTCACCGTCGACCCCGAACGGGTCGTCATCGGCGGCGGGCTCTCCCGCGCTGGCGAGACCCTGCTGGCGCCGCTGCGTGATGCCATCGGTCGGCTGCTGATGACCGAGCACACGCCCGAGCTGGTGCCCGCGCGGCTGACCACCGACGGGTCCCTCATCGGCGCGCTCGGCCTGGGCTTCACCCACGGCTCCTCGCAGCTCACCGGCATCCCCGACGTCCCCGCCCCCTGGCATCGCTTCCACGCCACCCTGTCCTGATCACCACACCACCTCCGACCTGCAAGGACGCCTCCATGACCGCCGACATCACCTTCGGCTTCAGCTCCTACAGCTTCCATTCGAAGCTCTCCACCGGGGAGATGACCCTGCCGCAGGTCATCGACTGGATCGCCGCGAGCGAGGGGGAGCATCTCGAGCTCGCCGTCCTCGGAGACGACGCTGATTCCCCGATCCCCAACCTCGCCTCCGACCCGGCTTATGTGGACCGCATCCGCGACCACGCCGCCAAGGCCGGGGTGCTGCTGACCAACCTCGCCATCGGCGCGGACCTCTCCACCGGCGACCCCGCGCAGACCGCGCGGGTGAAGAAGTACGTCGATCTCGCCGCACGCCTGGGGATCACCCGGCTGCGCCACGACGTCGTCCCCACGGCGGCCACGACGGGGACGACACCCCGCTGTTCGAGCAGGTGCTGCCCCAGATCGTCGCGGCGAGCAAGGAGATCGCGCAGTACGCCGCGACGAAGGGAATCACCACCAGCCTCGAGAACCACGGCTTCTTCGTGCAGGCCGCGGACAGGATCCGTCGCATCATCCACGCGGTCGACGAACCGAACTTCCTCACCACCCTCGACGTGGGCAACTTCGTGTGCGTCGACGAGGATCCCGCGGTGTCGGTCGCGCAGAACCTCCCGTACGCGATGGTCGTGCACTTCAAGGACTTCTACATCCGACCGGCCGACGCCGCACCGGGCGAGGGATGGTTCCGCAGCCGCGGCGGCAAGCCTCTGCGCGGTGCGGTCGTGGGCAGCGGCGACCTCGACCTGCGGGCCGTGGCACGGGCCATCCGCGACTCCGACTTCTCCGGCTACGCCGCGATCGAGTTCGAGGGCTGGGAGGACTGCCTCCTGGGCTGCGAGCGCGGGATCGCCTACGCCAAGAGCCTGTTCGCCTGATCACTGACCTCCACCTGACGAAGGAAGCATCACCCATGACGAATTTCAGAGTCGGCGTCATCGGCGCCGGCAGCATCGCCCAGTCCCATCTCACGGCGTACTCCCAGAACCCCGAGGTCGAGCTGATCGCGGTCGCCGACATGAATCTCGAGCGGGCGCAGACCGTGGCTGAGCAGTTCGGCGCGGCGCGCGCCTATGCCGACCCACACGAGCTGCTCGCCGATCCGGAGATCGACGGCGTCTCGATCTGCACCTGGAACAACTCCCACGCCTCCTGGGCGGTCGCCGCGATCGAGGCCGGCAAGCATGTGCTGGTCGAGAAGCCGCTGGCTCGCACTCTGGCCGAGGCCGAGGAGATCCAGCGTGTCGCCGCACAGAGCGACCGGGTGGTGCAGGTGGGCTTCGTGCGCCGCCACTCGCCCAACTGCCAGGTGCTGAAGTCCTTCATCGATGCGGAGGAGCTGGGCGAGATCTACTACGCCAAGGCCAGCTGCCTGCGCCGGGTCGGCAACCCCGGCGGCTGGTTCGCGGACAAGGAGCTCTCCGGCGGCGGGCCGCTGCTGGACATCGGTATCCACGTGCTGGACCTGTGCTGGTACCTGATGGGCTCTCCGGGCGTGGTCTCCGTCAGCGGGAACACCTACGACAAGCTCGGCAGCCGCGGGAACGTCACCACGATGCCCCGCTACAAGGCGGCGGACTACGACCCCGACAAGAACACCGTCGAGGATCTGGCCAATGCGGTGATCCGCTTCGAGAACGGTGCCTCCCTGCTGCTGGACTGCTCGTTCTCGCTGCATGCCACCAAGGACTCGATCGACGTCTCGGTCTACGGCGAGAAGGGCGGCGCCGAGCTCGAGCCGGCGCTCCAGATCGCCACGGAGATGCACGACTCGGTGGTGAACATCGAGCCGCAGATCGCCTCGCGCAGCTTCGAGTTCGGGGTCAGTTTCGCCAACGAGATCCAGAACTTCGTCGACGCCTCCCGGGGCCGGGCCGAGTCGATCGCACCGGCCTGGCACGGGGTCGAGATCGTGCGCATCCTCGAGGCGATCTACGAGTCGGCCCGGATCGGTCGCGAGGTCACGCTCAGCTGAACCGGGGTGCCCTTCGGGATGCCGCTCCCCCTGCTCGTTGACATCGTGACCCAGCTCACCCAGGCTGGGAGGTGGTGCGGCTCGTCAACGGGTGCGGTGAAGCATCGGGAGCCGTCCCGGAGGGCGAGGAGGCTCATCGATGTCCAGCAATCGCGCAGTCGCATACAAGGGGCCGGGCAAGGTCGAGGTCATCGACATCGACTACCCCACCTACGAGCTGCAGGACGGCCCGGGGGTGAACCCGGACAATGTCGGCCGGAAACTGCCCCACGCGGCGATTCTCAAGGTGGTCACGACCAACATCTGCGGCTCCGACCAGCACATGGTGCGTGGCCGCACCACGGCGCCGAAGGACCTGGTGCTGGGCCACGAGATCACCGGTGAGGTGATCGAGACCGGCCCCGGGGTCGAGTTCATCAACAAGGGCGACCTGGTCTCGGTGCCCTTCAACATCTCCTGCGGGCGCTGCGAGATGTGCAAGACGCGCCGCACCGAGATCTGCCTGAACGTGAATCCCGACCGTCCCGGCAGCGCCTACGGCTACGTGGACATGGGCGGCTGGGTCGGTGGTCAGGCCGAGTACGTGCTGGTGCCGTATGCGGACTGGAACCTGCTGAAGTTCCCGGACAAGGACCAGGCCATGGAGAAGATCCTTGATCTGACCATGCTCTCGGACATCTTCCCCACCGGCTTCCACGGCGCGGTCTCCGCCGGGGTCGGGCCCGGCTCCTCGGTGTACATCGCCGGCGCCGGTCCGGTGGGCACGGCGGCCGCCGTGGGTGCGCAACTGCTGGGCGCCTCGGTGGTGATCATGGCGGACATGAACGCGGAGCGTCTGGCGAACGCGGCGAAGTTCGGCTGCGAGACGATCGACGTGTCGACGGAAGATCCGCGCGAGGGCATCGCCCGGATCCTCGGCCGCGAGGAGGTCGACGCCGGAGTGGATGCGGTCGGCTTCGAGGCCCGCGGGCACGGCAAGGATGCGCAGGAGGCGCCGGCGACGGTGCTGAACACGCTGATGGACGTGACGCGTGCCGGTGGCGCGCTCGGCATCCCCGGTCTGTACGTGACCGGCGATCCGGGCGGTGTGGATGAGGCCGCGCAGCAGGGCTCACTCTCGCTGCGGCTCGGATTGGGCTGGGCGAAGGCGCTGGCGTTCACCACCGGTCAGTGCCCGGTGATGAAGTACCACCGGCAGCTGATGGAGGCGATCCTGCACGACAAGGTGCAGATCGCCGACGCCGTCAATGCCGCAGCGATCTCGCTGGATGATGCCCCGGCCGGATACGAGAAGTTCGACTCCGGGGTCGCGACGAAGTACGTCATCGACCCCCACGGCATGACCGGCAAGGTCCAGCCGGTCTGAGCCGGACCCCACCGCCCGCCTCGGAACCGACCTATCGGACGTCCGGGGCGGGCGCACTGCCTGCAGAGCTGACATCGGTGTCATGGGGGTCCTCCGGAGCGGGCGCGCAGGTCACGCCATGGCCTCACATGGATGTCATGGCACGGGGGCGGTTCCATCCCACCCCGGGTCAGAAGGGCGGGTGGGTCTCCTCGGGGGTCGGCCCCGGCGGGATGATCCGACGGGCTTTTCGGCCGGGATAGGCCTTCTTGTACGCAGCAGCGCGCTGCTGCGCGGCCCGTTCCGCGCGGGGGCGAGCCTTCTGCTCGGCGTGGAGACGTTCGGCGTCCGCGCGGGAGCGTCGGTGCACGCGCCAGGCACGCTCCATCGCCTGGACGGTGTGCCAGGTCAGGAGATCGGTGTTCGCCCGGGACGTCGTCCGCACCGCGTCGCCGATGGCCCATGTCGTCTCCACCGGGCCGGCGGTCGTGGACCCGTCGCCGCGACCGGGGTCGTCTCCCGGGTCGCGGCTGGGGTCGATCAGTCCGGCGGTCTTGTGCCTGTGGTGCTGCCAGCAGAGCCGGTGGAGGTTCCAGAGGCTGGTCTGGCCGCCTCCGCCGGGGTGGTCGTGGTCGTATTCGATGATGTGGTCGTCCTCTGCCGCGATCGCCGTGGCCCGGGTGCAGCCGGGTACGGCGCAGACGGGGTGGCGCAGCCGTAATTGGAGCCGCATCTGCGCGGTCGGGTGATAGGTCTGGGCGGCCACGGGGAGGTATGAGCCGGTGATGGGGTCTGTGAGGATCCGCTGCCAGGTCGACTCTCCCGCGGCGAGCTGTCTGGCCTGCTCCGCGGGCAGCGGTGTCATCCCCTCCAGCATCGCGGGTGCGTCGTCGATGCTCAGCAGAGTGGTCGCCGGGACGGTGACCAGGATCTTGAAGGGTCGGCGGGTCTCTTCGACGGGATCGAGGTCCAGGATCGAATGGGTGAGGATCGCGTACCGCAGCGTCGCTAGAGACAGCGCACGCCCCCGCTCGTGGAGGGTCTCGTCGATATCGAAGGGCAGGGGGCCCTCGACGCCGTCCTCGAGCCCGGCACGCTGCGCCTTCTGCACGGTGCGGGCGGCGACATCAAGCCGGTGCGCGAGGGACTGGATCTCGGGGATCGGCCCGGTCACCAGAAGCGACGCAGTCCCCGTCTCGGTATCGACACCTACGATTCCCACATCCCTCGACTCCGACGGCGGAGTCGGCAGCGTGCCGGCGGTCGCCAGCTCCACAGCGAGCACCACCTGCTTGTCGAACGTCGCCTTCGACACCGATGGCAGCTCGACGGTCGCCATGTGTGCATCGACCTGCCGGGCCTGCTCCTCGGTCAGGCGCCGCACGTGCCGGATCAGGGAGTGGTGCCAGGCCTCGGGCAGGTCCCCGGCTCGGAGATGCCCGAACGTCGCCGGCATCCACTCCACCGCCATATACGCGTCGCGGACCTGCCCCTGGGCCTGGAGGTAAGTGCAGCGCAGACCGGTCGCGACCTTCAACGCGGTCACCTCCGCGTCGTCCAGGAAGCCCTGCGCGGCAGGATCCTCACAGAAGAACGTGGAGAGCTGACGCAGGTGATGGGCGTAGATCCGGGCACGAGCCTTCATCGTGCGGTGCAGCGAAAGGACCCGCGCCGCCTCGATGCTGCCGGGCTCGACCTCTTCCAGGACGTACTCCTCGGACAGCTCCCGGCGCGCCCGCACCGCCCACTCGGGCGCCTCGCAGGGCGAGGGGGCGGCGGCGCTCTGGGGAGCGTCATTCGCCGCACGGCTCGAGCCGCCCGGCGCGCCCTGCGTCCCGTCGCCCGCGTCCTCGCGATCGAACGGCTCCTTCTCGAACTCGCCCATCACCGCCACCTCCTCCCCCGTCCAGAGCACTTCCGGAATCTCGCCTGCACTATTCCTCGATACTATTCCGGCAACAGGCGTCACGGAAGGCCGCCGAGAATATGGGGATGAGGCTGTGGATAACCCCTCTGTGTGGAGGAACGGTGACCCGCTCCAAGAACACGTCTGTCCCCTCGGATCGAGCCGTCGACGCCTCACGAAGCCACCCGCACCGCGCCGCACCGCCCGACCGGGCATCAGCTGCGGCACGACTCGAAGAGCGCATTCACCTGCGCCGCCGTCGCATCTCAGCGTCCTCAGCCGCGGCTCGCCGCTCCGCACATCGGACGGGGGGCACGTCGTTCGGACAGCGGAGACCGAGGCATTAGAAAACCAGTCCATCAGCCCGAGCACACCGTCAAGGCCCATGCACGGAATGAGGATATAGAAGCTGTGTGGAGGAATGATCGCGTCCTCCACCCGGTCTGTGCACAATTGTGGGGGAATCTTTCCCCGCACGCTTCACGGGCATAGAATAGGCCCGTCTCCCGGTCCTCGTACAGAAGGGGTCGCCATGAGCCGGCATCACTCTGCCCCCGCCCTCACGGTGCGTCGGTCCCGGCCGAGGCGCCGCGCCGCCCCGCAGCGAGCTGTCGCCTCGATCGACTCGATCGCCGCGGTGGGCTCGACCGGCTCTGTGCTCGCGGTCGGCTCCGGGCGCTCCGTCCTGTCCCTCGGATCATGGGGCTCGGTGCTCGGGATCGGTTCGCTCTGGTCGATCGGTGCGGTGGGCTCGGCGCTGTCCATCGGCTCCATCGGCTCGCTGCTGTCGATCGGCTCGGTCGGGTCGGTGCTGTCGATCGGGGCCGTCGGCGGCTACGGATGCGTCGGGACCCGCCAGGTCCTGCCCCGGAAGGAGGTCCCGCGGCCCGGAAGCGCGTAAGGTCGCCTCATGACGGAACGCACCACGTACCTCCTGGTGGACGGCGAGAACATCGACGCCACGCTCGGGGTCTCGGTCCTCGGCCGACGCCCCCAGTCCGAAGAGCGCCCTCGCTGGAACAAGCTCCTCCACCATGCCGAGATGACGTGGCACCAGCCCGTGACCGGGCTCTTCTTCCTCGCGGTCGACGACAGCCTGCCCTCGAGCTTCGTGCAGGCGCTGATCGCGATGGGCTACAAGCCCATCCCGCTGCGCGGCGAGGGCAAGATCGTGGACATCGCGATCCAGCGCACCGCGGAGGCGCTCGAGTCACGTCCGGCGGACGTCATGCTGGTCAGCCATGACAAGGACTTCGTCCCGCAGATGGAGGATCTGGCGTCCGACCTGGATCGCCGGACGGCGATCGTCGGCTTCCGCGAGTTCATGGCCGCGGACCTGCAGGACATCCCGGGCATCGAGTTCCACGACCTCGAATACGACGTCGCGGCGTTCACCAGCCGCCTGCCGCGCGTGCGGATCATCGACATCGACGAGTTCGATCCCCTGGAATTCATCTGATCGGCGGGTCGTCGGGCGTGCGGGTCACATCCACTTGCTGCGCTTGAAGATCACGTACAGCAGCACGCCGAGCGCGACCATCATCCCGATCGCCATGGGGTAGCCGAACGCCCAGTGCAGCTCCGGCATGTCATCGAAATTCATGCCGTAGATCGCGCCGATGAGCGTGGGAGCGAAGAGGATGGCCGCCCAGCCGGAGATCTTCTTCATGTCCTCGTTCTGGCGCTGTGCGACCAGGGTTCCGTTGACGTCGAGGATCTGGGAGAGGGCATCGCGCAGATCCCTGACCCGCGCCGCCGCCCGCACGAGGTGGTCGCCGACGTCATCGAGGTAGGCCTGCAGCTCGCTGTGGATCTCGTACTTCCCGAATCCTGCCCGCAGGTCGTCGATCACGTCACGCAGCGAGGTGATCACCTGCTGCATGTCGATGACCTCCTGGCTGAGCCGGTAGATCCGCTCGGCGACCGCGGCATCTCCGCTGAACACCTGCCGTTCGATCTGCTCCTGGTCGACCCGGAGTCCCTTCAGCACGGGGTCGTAGCCGTCGACGATCGTGTCGAGCACCCGGTAGAGCACGGCCTCCGGTCCGAGCTCGAGGAGGTTGACGTCCTCGAGCACCGAGCGCTCCCGAAGGGTGGAGGTCAGGGGGTGCTCCTCGTCGAGCTGGGGGCCCGAGGTGCCGTCGATCCAGCTCCCGTCCTGGCACAGCACGGCCACGGCGCCGGGTCGCAGCAGCAGGTGGAACTCCGCGAAGACGACCTCCTCCTGCTGATCGACGTAGCTGGCCGAGCGCACCACCAGGAACAGGACATCGCCGTACCGCTCGAGCTTCGGTCGCTGATGGGCGTTGAGCAGGTCCTCGAGCAGCAGCGGGTGCAGATCCCAGGCCTCGCCGAGCTCCATCACCTGTTCACGCTCGGGCTGCAGATAGAAGAACATCGCCATCCGGTCCGGGGCCGCGCGAGAGAACTCCAGCGCGTCGGCCACCGAGTCGCCGTCGGGCTGGCGGCCGGGGACGCCTCCCGAGACATAACGGATCATCGGGGCTGCACCGCCGCTGGTCCCGGTCCCGCCGTTCGCCTGCCCGTGGGCGCGATCGGCGTGCCGGTGCAGGGATGGGCCGTGTCGTCGCATGGGCATCTCGGGCTCCTCGTTCCTCGCCTGCGGGGTGCTGCGCCTGGGCGGCGGCTGTGGTCATGCCGGTCACTCGGGCAGTGCCAGCACCCCCTCCACGAAGCCGATCACGTCCCCGATCACCTCGTCGCGGTTGGTCTCGTTGAATATCTCATGCTGCGCACCGGGGTACGTCTTCACGAAGGTCCGCGGGCCGCGCAGCGTCTGCAGTCCCTCCCAGCTGGCGGGCAGCGGCACCAGGCGGTCCGCTTCGCCGTGCAGGTAGAGCAGCGGGTGCTCACCTACGCTGCCGGCCTCCTCGAGCGTGCGCATCGCCTGCTGCAGGCCCTCGAGGGTGGAGCGGACGAAGTCGCCGTGCCATACCAGCGGGTCCTCGGCGTAGTCCGCACCGACGGCAGGGTCGCGGGAGAGGGTTCCGGGGTCGATCGGGGTCGACGGGATCTCCTCGAGCGCGAGCAGCTCATCGACGGTCGCCCAGGAGCCCAGCACCGGACCCGACAGCACAGTCGCAGCGAGGGAGCCCGCGTGCCGCTGGGTGTAGCGGGCGGCGATCAAGCCGCCCATGGAGTGCCCGATCAGCACCACCGGCAGCCCCGGATGCTGGGAGGCGGCGTGCTGGACCACCAGGTCCAGATCCTCGACGACCGGCTCGAAGTCGCTGATCAGCACTCGCTGGCCGTCGCTGCGGCCATGGCCGAGGTGATCGGCCGCGTAGACCGCGGCTCCGGCGTCCTGCAGCCGGGCCGCGACCCATTCGTACCGGCCCACGTGCTCGCCGTAGCCGTGGGACAGCACGGCGATCCACCGTGGATCGGGGCGGGCCCACGCACGGCCTGCGAGGGTGCCGCCGTGGCCGGTGAGGGAGAATTCCGTGGAACGGGCGTCAGGATTCATGGGGCCATGATGCCTCGTCGGAGCGATGATCGTCTCCCCTGGAATCTGCAGTGCGGACGTGGGGGTCTCAGCATGCCCCGCGCCGCGGCTGCTCGCATCAGCCGGGACCGGAGACGAAAAACCCCGGTTCACCTGGGTGAACCGGGGAATTCCTGCGGTGCGCAAGGGGGGACTTGAACCCCCACGCCGTCTCCGGCACACGGACCTGAACCGTGCGCGTCTACCAATTCCGCCACTTGCGCATATCTTCGGCACCGGGCGTTGAACCACCGAGGCCGAAGGTTCCCTTAGATTACCCCCGCTGCACTGTCAGCCCAAACCGACACCGCCGACAGTAACGAACGCCACGTCGGCCCGGTCACATCAGCGCATCGCCTCCGCCTCCGCGAAGGCCTCCTCGATATCCGCGGGGTCCGTGCGACGCCGTGCGACAGCCATGTAGAGCACCACCGCGACCAGCACGGCGGGCACGCCCACCAGTGCTGCGACCTGCATGCTGGGTCGCACCGCGATCGTCGCGAACACCGCCACCAGACCGATCAGGCCGACGATCGCGGTCAGTATCCCGCCAGGCATGCGGAAGGTGGCCCCGCTGATCTTCCGACGCCGGAACGCGATGTAGGTGCACAGGATCAGCGCCCAGACCAGGATCACCGCGAACACCACCAGGCTCATCATGTAGCCGAACACGCCGCCCACTCCGCTGAAGGCCAGCAGCGCCGCTCCGATCAGGCCCACCGAGCTCAGGGCGATGCCGACCAGCGGCACCTTGCGGGCGGTGGTGTGGGCGGCGAAGCGCGGAGCGAGGCCGTCGGAGGCCAGGGAGTGCAGCATCCGGCTGCCGGCGTACAGGTTCGCGTTCGCGGCCGACAGCGCCGCGATGAGCACCAGCAGATTGGTGATGTGAGCGGCGCCGGGGATGCCCAGCTGGTCGAAGACCATCACGAACGGCGAGGTGGCGACATCCTCGCCGGAGCCGGCTGCGGTCCGCCACGGCACCAGGCACAGCACGAAGCCGATGCAGAACACGTAGAAGAAGGCCAGTCGCACGATCGTGGTGCGGGCGGCGGTCTTGATCGACCGGGCGGGGTCCTTCGCCTCGGCGGCGGTGATCGACAGCAGCTCGATGCCTCCGAAGGAGAACATCACCACCGACAGGGCGATCCACACCGCGGCCCATCCGTTCGGGGCGAAGCCCCCGTCGGCCGTGAGCTGGGTCAGGCCCGGCGCCGGGGCATCCGGCAGGCCGAAGAACACCAGCACCGCACCCACCAGGATGAACGCGAACACGGCGATCACCTTGATCGAGGACAGGAAGAACTCGACGATGCCGAAGGAGCCGACGCTCGAGAGGTTGATCGCGATGATGACCGCGGCGAAGATCAGGATCCCGGCCCAGATCGGGATCGCCGGCACCCAGTAGGCGAGATAGGCGGCGCAGGCCACCAGTTCGGCACCGGTCACGCAGACGGTGACGATCCAGTACAGCCACCGCGTGATGTACCCCCAGAACGGGGAGAGGTAGTGCGCGGCCAGCGTGCCGAAACCGCCGCGGACGGGGTGGCGGGAGGCCATCTCGCCCATCGACAGGGCGATCGTCGCGGCGATCAGGGAGCCGAGCGCGAAGGAGATGATCACGGCGGGGCCGGCGATGCCGATCGCCTCCCCGGAGCCGAGGAACAGGCCGGTCCCGAGGGCGGAGCCCATGGCGATCATGGCCATCTGGCCATGGCCGAGGGAGCGGGCGAGGCCGCCGTCGGCGCGGCGGACGGTGTCGGAGGTCGAGGTGGTCACCGTACGAGGGTAGCCATGCCGGGAGGGGCCGTCATACCGGTCCGTCGGCACGTGGGGTGAATACGGCCTCAGAGGGAGGCGCGGTACCGATCGATCGCCTCCTTGGCCTCCCTGAGGCCGGCACCCGTGCGCTCGCGATACACCTTGATCGCCTGGATGACCTTGTCCTCGGCGACGAGACGACGGCATTCCTCGGGGACCTGGGGACCGATCTCGCTGCGCAGCTGCAGCAGCTCGGCCTCACCGATCCAGGAGCGATGCGCGAGCTCCTGGACCAGGCTCTCGAGCGCGCGGTTCCTTTCCTCGAGGGTAGCGATCCGCGTCCACAGCTGACTGTTCCCGAACATGCTCCCGACGCTATCCCGGACACCCCGACCGGTGCCCCCGTCGAAGGTCGAGTTCTGCGATCTCGCAGCACGTCGATCGGGTCAGGCGTGGCGCAGCAGGCCCACCGTGAGGGGGCTCCCGCTCATGGAGATCGCCGGATACAGGGTGATCTGCACCGGAGCCTCGGTCCCCTCGGCAGCGGCGGTGCAGGTGACGATGGTGCCGTTCTCGGTCGTACAGTCCTGGACTCCCGTCGCCAGTCCCATGTCCGATAGCGCCATCTCGGCGCGGAGGCGGAGGGACTCCGGGTCGAGTCCCGCGGGATCCTCGGCGAACAGCCCTCCTCCTGCGGCGTACTGGACGCTGACCTCGGGATCCGTGACCTCGGTCAGGAGGTCTTCCGAGAGCGCAGCTGCAGTGAGCAGGACGGCGAGATCGGAGCCGCCGATGCCGCTGCGGACGAGATGCGCGGTGTACTCGGGGCCGCTATCACCCACCGTGCAGGTCGTCACCGGGGCTTTCAGGGCGAGGTCGGCCTCGCAGTGGACGCCCTCGACCTTCGCTGTCTCGGCGCCGGCCGTCAGGTCCTCGGGGAGGTCCGCGAGCGCGTCCGGACCCTCCACCGGTGCCAGGGCGAGTCGTGGGAACGCCCCGCGATCGGCGACGTCGTTCGTCGTCGGGGATTGCGACGGGACCGCCGTTGCCGTCGGCGCCGGGGTCACCGGGCGGCCGTCTCCCGCGGTGCAGCCGGCCAGGAGGAGGAGCCCGACTGCAGCTGCGACGGGCAGGCGGCCCCCGCTATCGATCCGTCCGCGGCTCACGGCATCACCCCGGCGTCGGGCCCGCCCGTGCGGAAGGGGGTGGTCGTCTGCTGATCGGCCTCGGACATCAGCCAAGAATAGACGAACGGTTCCTGGTCGAGACCGGAAGGAGCGCGCGGGCTCGGTGACGCGAGGCAGGTGGGCAGAACGGGAGCGACCCCCGGCACGCCTCCCGTGAGGGGAGGGATGCAGGGGGTCGCGCTCGTAGATCAGGCGCTGAGAAGTCAGGCCTTGGCAGCCGCGCCCTTGGCGGCGATGACCTGGACGACGAGGTTGGCGAAGATGTCCTCGTGCAGACGGACGGTCGCCTTGTGCTCGCCGAGCGAGCGGATGGGCGTCACGAACTCGACGGTGCGACGGTCGATGTCCTTGTCGAAGATCGCCTTCACGCCCTCGGCGATCTCCTTGGAGGAGACCGCACCGAAGAGACGGCCGTTCTGGCCGGCGCGCTCGGCGATGACGACGGGCTTGGACTCGAGCGAAGCCTTCAGCGACCGTGCGTCCTCGATGTTCGCGATCGCGCGCTTGCCACGGGCCGCGCGGATCTGGTCGAGCTGCCGCTGGCCGCCCTTGGTCCACGGGGTCGCGAGACCGCGGGGCATGAGGAAGTTCCGGGCGTAGCCGTCCTTGACGTCGACGACGTCGCCGGCGGCTCCGAGGCCGGTGACCTCGTTGGTGAGGATGAGCTTGGTGGTCATATGTTTCTCTTCCTCGCTCAGCGACCGGAGGTCGCGTACGGCAGCAGGGCGATCTCGCGGGCGTTCTTCACGGCCTTCGCGATCTTGCGCTGCTCCTGGACGGAGACGCCGGTGACCCGACGGGCGCGGATCTTTCCGCGGTCGGAGATGAACTTGCGCAGCAGCGCGGCATCCTTGTAGTCGACGGTCTCGACTCCCGCAGCCTTCAGCGGGTTCTGCTTCTTCTTCGGGGACGAAGAGAGGGCTTGGCCATCGTGGTGCTCCTTCTTTCTGAGGGAGCCCGGGAATTCACCCGGGATGGAATGGATCAGTGTGATGCTGTGATCGCCGGAGCGATCAGAAGGGCGGGTCGTCGTATCCGCCCTGGTTGCCGCCGCCGGCCCACGGATCGGCTGCCGGAGCGCCCTGCGGGGCGCTGTTGAAACCGCCCTGGCCGCCCTGGTTGCCGTACCCACCCGGAGCGCCGCCCTGGGGCGCGCCCTGCGGAGCGCCGCCGAAACCGCCACGGCCTCCGCCGCCGCGCTGGACCTTGTTGGCCTTTGCGGTGGCGTACTTGAGGGAGGGTCCGATCTCGTCGACGTCCAGCTCGATGCTGGTGCGGTTCTGACCTTCACGGTCGGTGAACGAGCGCTGCTTGAGACGGCCCTGCGCGACGACGCGGGTGCCCTTCTCGAGCGACTCGGCCACGTTCTCCGCGGCGTCGCGCCAGATGGAGCAGCGGAGGAACAGCGCCTCGCCGTCCTTCCACTCGTTCGCCTGACGGTCGAACATGCGGGGGGTCGACGCGATGGTGAACGACGCGACCGCGATGCCGGACTGCGTGAAACGCAGCTCGGGGTCGGCGGTGAGGTTGCCGATCACCGTGATGACGGTGTCATTCGCCATGGATGCTCCTCTGCTCCGGGATGGGGTGGGGTGATGGGGTCAGCGACCGCAGATCAGGCTGCGTCGAGACGCATGACCTTGGTGCGCATGACGGACTCGTTGAGCCCGAGCTGGCGGTCCAGCTCCTGTGCGGTGGAGGCCTTCGCGGTGAAGCTCAGGACGATGTAGATGCCCTCGGTCTTCTTATCGATCTCGTAGGCGAACTTCCGCTTGCCCCAGACGTCGACATTGTCGATGGTGCCGCCCTCGGTCGGAATGACCTGGACGAGCTTCTCGAAAGTTCCGGTGACGGTCCGCTCATCGACGGACGGGTCGAGGATCACGACCATTTCGTACTTGCGCATGTTCTGTTACCCACCTCCTGTGGTCTCTGCGGCCACGGTCTCTCCGTGGCAGGAGGGTTCATGCCATCCGCTGAGGACATCGGCGATGCCCCTCACGGACCGGCTCAGCCTACCTGCGGCATCCGACATCGGCCAGAGCACACCGGCGGGTGCGCGGTGCATCACAGCCATCGGCTCCGGCGCGACGTCCGTCAGCTCCGCGGCGGGCGGCCCATCGCCCTGCGGACGCGGGCGTACCAGCCTCCGGTGCTCCTGCCTCCGGCGATCCCGCCCCCGGCGACGATGCCGGCGGTGCGGCCCTGCAGCCGGGTCCCGCAGCGGTCGCACAGCTTCCGGCCGGTGATCGAGGTGTAGGCCCTGCCGCGGATCTTCCGGTTGCACTGTTCACATCGCATGATCCGATGGTGCCATCGGCGCCGATGGCGCGGCTCCTCGCACTACGGCGAGTCGCCGCCTCCCCGACCCTGGCGCTGGCCGCCGGCGCTGGTGTCGCCGTCTCCGCCGCCCTGCTCCTCGCTCGTCGGCTTCTCGGTGGGCTTGACGTTCTCGTCGTCCCCGTCGTCCGGCTCGGTGCTCGGCTTCTTCGACGGCTTCTCGCTCGGCTCCTCCGAGGGCTCCTCGCTGGGTTCGTCGCTGGGCTCCTCCGAGGGCTCCTCACTGGGCTCCTCCGAGGGCTCCTCACTCGGCTCCTCCGACGGCTCGTCACTGGGCTCCTCCGACGGCTCGGGCGCCCGAGTGGTCGGCGGTGGCGGAGGCGGCGGCACGTAGCTGCGCTCCCGAGTCTCGTTGTCCAGCCTGACCTCGTCGGGGAAGTCGAGCATCTCCTGCCCCTCGAGGGAGGTGGACATGATGTCGCCCCAGATGTCGGTGGGGAACTTGCCGCCGGTCATGTCCTGCACACCCCCGAAGGAGGTGAGAGGCTGCTCGGAGCCGTCGTCCCCGGGCTGGAACATGCCCACGGCGGTGACCAGCTGCGGGGTGAAACCCACGAACCACGCGGAGCGGAACTTCTCGGAGGTGCCGGTCTTGCCGGCGACCGGACGGCCGTCCATGACACCCTGCAGGCTCCGGGCCGAGCCCACCGTCGGCGGGCCCTGGAGGGCGACGGTCGCATTGGTCGCGACATCCTCGTCCAGCGCGCGCGTCTCCTCGTCCTCGTGCTCGTAGCGGGTGGACCCGTCGGGCCGGGTCACCGACTCGACGATGTAAGAGTCCCGATGGATGCCCCCGGAGGCGATGGTCGCGTAGACCTCGGCCATCTCGACGACCGTCGGAGAGGCCGAGCCCAGCACGTTGGACGGCACCGGCTCGAGACCGGGAGTGTCCTCCGGCAGCCCGAGCTTGGTCGCGGTCTCCATCGTGTTCTCCGGACCGACCTCGATGTTCACCTCGGCGTACGCGGTGTTGATCGAGCTGGCGGTCGCCTTCTCGAGCGACACCCGGCCGTAATCGGTGTTCCCGAAGTTGTTGACCGTCCAGCCGCCGGGGACCTCGGAGAAGCTCTTCGGGGAGTTCCCGTCCCAGCGCGAGTCCAGCGGGAATCCTTCTTCGAGGGCGGTGATCAGGGTGAAGGTCTTGAAGATCGACCCGGCCTGCATCCGGGACTGGGTGGCGTCGTTCTGCGACTGGGTGACGTAGTCCGGTCCGCCGTACATCGCGCGGATCGCGCCGTTGCCGGGATCGAGCGTCACGGTGCCGACCCGGTTGTTCTCCGGCCGGTCGTCCGGCAGGTTGTCGACGGCCTGGACAGTGTTCTTCTGGACCGCAGGATCGATCGTGGAGACGATCGAGAGACCGCCGGTGTTGATCTCGTCCTCGGTGAAGCCCTGCTCGATCAGCTCATTGCGCACCTGCGTCAGCAGATAGCCATCGGGGCCGCCGAGAGAGTTCTCGGAGCGCGGCTCGATGACCTCGGGGAACTCGAGGGCATCGGCCTCCGCCGGGGTCATCTGCTCCAGCCCGACCTGCCGGGTGATCACCCGGTCCCAGAGGCTCGTGGCCTTCTCGGGATTCTTCGCGGGGTCGTAGTTCGAGGGGCTGGGGATCACGGCGACCAGCAGTGCCGCCTCAGCCTCGGTGAGCTCGGAGGCGTCCTTGCCGAAGTACGCCTGCGAAGCCTCCTGGACACCGTACGCACCGCGTCCGAAATAGATGGTGTTGAGATATCGGGAGATGATCTCGTCCTTCGGCAGCTCCTGGTCGATCTTCAAGGCCATGATCGCTTCCTTGGCCTTGCCCACGTAGGAGGTCTCGGTGCCGGTGTAGTACCGCTCGACGTACTGCATGGTGATGGTCGAGCCACCCTGCCGGTCCCTGCCCAGCACGTTGTTGACCAATGAGCGCACGATGCCGCGCGGGGAGACGCCGCGGTTCTCGTAGAAGCTCGAGTCCTCGCTGGCGACCACCGCCTGTTTGATGTCGTCGGGGATCTCGTCGGCCGGCAGCTCGGTGCGGTTGATCTCGCTGAACTGCCCCATCTCGGTCTCGCCGTCGGCGTAGTAGACGCGGGAGGTCTGGGCGAGAGCGAAGTCGGAGGGCTCGGGCACCTCGGTGTCGTTGTACAGCCACACGGCGAAGCCGAGACCGGCCAGCACCATCAGCGCCATCGCGCCGACGATCAGCCGCAGCGAGGGGATCCAGCGCCAGGGGTTCTTCGCCCCGGCGCGCGGATAGTTCAGGAAATTGGTGGCGGCGGCCTTCTTCGCCCGGCCCTTCGACGCGGCGGCGGCCGACGCGGCACCGGCGTGGCGCGCCTTGACCGAGGTGCGGCCGCTGGGCGGCTTCGACGCACCGGCGGCCGCCGGGCGTCCGGTGCGACTGGTGCTCTTGGGCGCGGAGCTCTTCCCGGAGGGCTTCGGTGCGGAGGACGGGGAGGAGTGGGGCGTCGAGGCGCGACGCACTCCGGCGGCGCGACGGGCACCACCGGTCGTCGGCTTCTTCGATCGGCGCGATCGATCCGACGAGCCGCGGGACGAGCGTCGAGAGTCGCTCATGGCTGCTCCTGGTCCTTCGGGGGGCACGGACATGTGCGGGCGCGACTGTCGTTCCCTGGCGCACCCAGCCACTCAGTATGACCACGACAGCACGCCGGACGGAATGATCCGGCGCTGAAGCACACAGGGTGTGCACGTCCGGTGCGGCCCCGCTCACATCGATGCAGGAGGGTCCTCACCGGGCCTCCATACGCACGCGCACACCCCCGTGGCGCGCAGGGCCGGCCCGCCTCGGGCAGGTCAGGACTCCTCGCGGGCCGCCCACCAGGCGCGGAGCTCCTGGATCGCCCGCTCCTCACCGAGGGGGCCGTGCTCCATCCGCAGCTCGAGCAGGTGCTTGTACGCCTCGCCGACCACCCGACCGGGCGGCAGGTCGAGGACCTCCATGATCCGGTTGCCATCCAGGTCGGGGCGGATCTTCCCGATCTCCTCCTGCTCGGCGAGCCGGTCGATGCGCTCCTCGAGCTCGTCGTAGGCGCGGGCCAGGGTGCGGGCCTTGCGCCGGTTGCGGGTGGTGACATCGGCCCTGGTGAGTCGGTGCAGGTGCTGCAGCAGCTCCCCGGCGTCGGTGACGTAGCGGCGCACCGCGGAGTCGGACCACGGGGAGTCGACATAGCCGTGGAAGCGCAGATGCAGCTCCACCAGGCGGGCCACCTTCTTGGTGGTGTCCTTGTCGAAGGTCAGGGCCTTCATCCGCTTCGCGGCCATCTTCGCCCCACGGTCTCGTGGAAGCGGAAGGTGACCACCCCGCCCTCCTCGAAGCGGCGGGTGGCGGGCTTGCCGATGTCGTGCAGCAGCGCGGCCAGGCGCAGCACCAGGTCGGGGCTCTCGCACGGACCGTCCGAGCCGGCCGGGCTCTCCAGGTCGATCGCCTGGTCCAGCACGGTCAGGGTGTGCTGGTAGACGTCCTTGTGGTGGTGGTGCTCGTCGATCTCGAGCTGCAGCGCGGGCAGCTCGGGCAGCACGTGCGCGGCCAGGCCCAGCTCGGTGAGCAGCTCGAGGCCGCCGCGCGGGTGGGCGCCGAGCATCAGCTTGACCAGCTCCTCGCGCACCCGCTCCGCGGAGACGATGGTGATCCGCTCGGCGAGCTCCTCGATCGCATCCGCGGTGGCGTCCTCGATGCGGAAGCCGAGCTGGGCGACGAAGCGCACCGCCCGCATCATCCGCAGCGGGTCGTCGGTGAAGGACTGCTGGGGGCCGACCGGGGTGCGCAGCAGGGTGCGGGCGAGGTCGGCGAGACCGTCGAAGGGGTCCACCAGCTCGAGGGACGGCAGCCGCACCGCCATCGCATTGACGGTGAAGTCCCGTCGCGAGAGGTCGCCGGCCAGGGTGTCGCCGTATTCCACCTGCGGTTTGCGGCTGGTGGGGTCGTAGGACTCGGTGCGGTAGGTGGTGATCTCGACCTTCACGCCGTCCCGCACGCCACCCAGGGTCCCGAAATCACGGCCCATGTCCCAGATCGCCCCGTCATGCGTCCATTCCCGCAGGATCGTCTCGGTCTGCTCGGGCCGGGCAGAGGTGGTGAAATCCAGGTCGGCGCTCGAGCGGCCCAGCACCGCGTCCCGCACCGGCCCGCCGACGAGGGCGAGCTCGTGCCCGGCCGCCTCGAACATCCGGCCCAGGACGTGGATCTCCTCCGGTAGGGCCTGGAACATCGAGGCCGCGCGGCGGCGGGCGGTGTCGAGCCGCTGGGCGGTGTCGGCAGTGTCGTCGACGGGATCGGTCACGGGGGGTCCTGTCCTGGGGTCGGGGAGCTGAGAGCGGGGACCTGCGCTGCGCCACTGCCTTGTAGAGGTCTCGTGCACCTGCAGGCTCTCTACGGTAACGGCCGCTTACAGTGTCACCATGCCGTCGTCCCCGCCGTTCGTGCGCCCGGTGCTCGCGGCGCTGTTGACGGTCCTCCTCCTCACCTCATCAGCGCTGGTGAGCGGCCCGGTGACCCTTCTCCCGGCCGCGCACGCCGCGGTCGGGGCCCTCCCTCCTCACGCTCCGTCCGCTCCGCCGCCTGCAGCCGAGGACGCGCCGGTGAGCATGGATCTCGTCTCCTTGACCCCCACCTCGCTGGCCCCGGCGGCACCCTCGAGGCGCAGATCGACGTGACCAACACCTCCTCGGAGCCGGTGTCGGCGCTCGCCCTCGAGCTGCGCAGCCGCACCTCCCGGATCACCGATCGCCAGCTGTTGGCCGACTGGCAGGGGGACACCGACGCGCAGCCCTCGGGAGAGGCGATCGCCAGCTCCGGGGCCCACGATCAGCTCGCCCCGGGTGAGTCGGTCCTCCTCACGGTGCAGGTCGCCGCCGAGGAGCTCGGCTACTCCGAGGAGCCGTACTACTGGGGCACCCGCCGCCTCGCGCTCACCGTCACGGCCGAGGAGGAGCCGCTGGCCACCCTGCGCACTTTCGTGGTGTGGCGCCCCCTGGATGCCGATGACGCCATCTCCCAGTCCGTGCTGCTGCCGTTGGCCGCCACGGACGCCTCGGCCGTGGCGACCTCGCCGGAGGAATTCGACGCCTCCGTCGAATCGGGCCGGCTGGCATCGATGCACGAGCTCGCCGGGCATCCGGGTGTGGACTGGTGGCTGGACCCCGCTCTGCTGGATCCGCCGATGATGCCGGTGGAGACCGCCGGAGAGGATGGGACGACGCCCACCGAGGGCGAGGGGACGCCGCCGGCGACGGTCATCGAATACGCCCCCGAGCCGCGCGCCGCCGAGATCGCGGGCATTCTGGAGGACGCGGCCGACGGCCGCACCGTGCTGTCCATGCCCTACGCCCGGTCGGACACCGTCAGCCTGCGGGCCGCCGGCAGCGAGCAGCTCATCGACGCTGTCCGCGATCACGGCGACCAGGCATGGGATGCCGCAGGGATCGAGCCGCGCGCCCCGGCGATGCAGGTCGACGGCCCCACCGTCGATGCGGACACCCTCGAGGAGGTGCTCGCCGCGGGCGGCACAGCAGCGATCGTGCCTTCCAGCTCCCTGCGCCGTGATCCCGCCTCCACGGTCACCCCCAGCTCCGTGGGCGTGTACTCCTCCACCCGCCAGGAGGGCGCCGAGCTCGCGCTGCTGGCCCCGGATCCGGTGCTCTCCTCCGAGTTCTCCCTGCTCACCGGTGACTCCGACACGGAACAGGTCCAGCAGCGCCTGCTCGCGGAGACCGCGACGATCGCCTCCGAGTACGTCACCGCGCCGCGCCATCTGCTGATCTCCCCGTCGATCGATGCCGTGCTGGATCCGGCCGCGGCGGGATCCGCCCTCGACGCGCTGGAGGAGGCCCCGTGGATCGTCGGCGGCGACACCGGCTCCCTGCTGGATGCCGCCGACGAGCAGAGGTGGACGTCGGACCCGCGCAGCGACGGGGATGAGCTGTACGCCCTCGGATCCGTCAGCGCCGAGGAGATCCACCCCAGCGGGCCCTCCGAGGACGGGCGCTGGACGCAGCTGAGCAGTGCCGAGGATCCGCAGCTGCTGGCCCCCGAGTCGCTCGGCGAGCTCCAGGAGGCCTGGACCCAGGTGGACACGCTCGCCGCGGCGATGGAGGACGATGCGCCGCTGGACGCCTCGCGCCGCGAGATCCTCGCCGGCACCTCGATACGGTGGCGCGGCGAACCGGAGATCCCGGCCGCCCGCGCCCAGGACGCCTCCGAGCTCGCCTCCGAGCTGCGTGATCGCATCCAGGTGGTGCCCGCCTCCGGGTACAACGTCATCTCGGACGCCGTGAGCGTCCCGATCACGATCAGCAACGGTCTGGACACCCCGATCACGGTGCAGATCGAGGTCACCGCCGACAAGCCTCTGGTGCAGGTCGGCGAGCCGGCGATGGTGAAGGTTCCTGCACGTGGCCAGATCGACGCGGCGGTGGACGTCGAAGCGATCGCGAACGGTTCGGTCACCCTCACCACCGTGGTCACCACCACGGACGGGCAGCCCCTGACCGCTCCGGTGCACGTGCCGCTGACGGTCAACCCGTCATGGGAGAACTGGACCACCCTGGTGCTGGTCATCGCGATGGGACTGCTGGTCGTGGTCGGAGTGGCTCGAGCACGCCGCACCGGGGCCGCCACCCGAGCACCGGGCTTCGCCGGCCCCGAGGACCCCGAGGAGCTAGCCCGCTCCGGGCGATCCACTCCCGACCGCACCCCCGCTCCCGAACCACCCGAGGAGGACCGCTCATGAGCACTGCTCGCCGGGTCCATCACGTACCCCGTCACCGTCGTCACGGCATGCCCTCCAGCAGCTCCGCGCTGCTGCGGGCCAGCGTCGTGATGGCCTCGGGGTCGATGATCTCGCGCCTGCTGGGCTTCGTACGGAACTTCCTGTTCGGCGCGATCCTCGGTGGCTCGATGTCCGCCGCGGCCAACGCCTTCAGCGCGGCGAACACGCTGCCCAACACCATCTGGCTGCTGGTGGGCGGCGGCACCCTGAACGCGATCCTGGTGCCCGCGATCGTGCGGGCCGTGAAGCGGCCGGATCGGGGCAGCGACTACATCTCCCGGCTGATGACCCTGGTCGCCACCGCGTCCCTGGCGGTCACTGCCGTCTGCCTGGTCGCGGTGCCGCTGCTGCTGACCCTCACCAGCGGTCTGCTGCCCCCGGAGACCTATGCGCTCGCGGTGCAGCTGGGCTACTGGATGATGCCCCAGATCTTCTTCTCCGCCCTGTACGTCATGTGCGGGCAGCTGCTGAACGCCCATGACAACTTCGGGCCGTACCAGTGGGCCCCGGTGTTCAACAATCTCGTGGGCATCATCGGCGCCGCCCTGTTCCTGGGGCTGTGGGGCACCGTCGGCGATCCGAGCCAGTGGACCCTGCAGATGATCGTGGCGATGGCCGTGATCAACGTGGGCGGCTCCGCAGCCCAGGTGCTGTTCCTGTTCTGGTACGTCGAGAAGCTGGACCTGCGGCTGCGGCCGAAATGGGGGGTGCGCGGTCTCGGCCTGGGCAAGCTCAGCCGGATCGGACTGTGGTCGCTGGCGATGCTGGGGCTCGGTCAGCTCGGGATCTGGGCATCGCGCTGGGCGACCGGCGGGGCGGTGCGGATGACGGAGCAGTACCAGGGCCAGCCCGAGCTGGCCGCCCGTTACCCGGCCCTGCTCACCATGGAGTGGGCCTACCTGGCGTTCATGATCCCGCAGGGGATCATCGCGGTCACCCTGGTCACCGCCGCGTTCCCCTCGATCTCGCGCAGTGCGGCCGAGGCCGACCATGCCGGTGCGCTGGTGCGCTACAGCCAGACCAACCGGCTGCTGGCCGTGCCGATGATGCTGTGCACCGCGGTGTTCATCGCCCTGTCGGGCCCGATCATGTGGGTCATCGGCGGCGGCACCGGTGAGACCGCTGCCCGCGCCAACGGCACCGTGCTGGTCGCCTACATGCTCGGCCTGGTGCCCTTCGCCTCGCTGTATCTGATCAAACGGGTGTTCTACGCCTATGAGGACGCCCGCACCCCGTTCATGGCGCAGATCCCGATCGCAGCGCTCACGGTGCTGTCGGTCCCGCTGATCCTGACGCTGGTCGATCCGATGTACGCGGCGATGACCGCCGCCGGCGCCATGAGCCTGGGCAACGTGGTGGCGTGGCTGGTGGGCATGTGGCAGCTGCGCCGCCATGCCGCCCGCCACGGCACACAGCCGCCGAGCTCCCGCGCCGGGGCGTCGCTGTTCGGGCGGCTGGCCGCCTCCGCACTGGTCAGCTGGGCAGTGGGCACCGGTCTGGTGCTGCTGGCGGGGGATCTGCTGTGGAGCCACCGACTGGCCGCAGTGCTGCTCGGCGGAGTCATCGCCGGCGTGATGACCGCGGTGTTCACCGTGCTCGCCTACCTGCTGCGAGTGCCCGAGGTGCAGCGGCTGGTCGCGGTGGCGCGACGGAGGCTGGACCGCCTGACCCGCCGGACGAGGACGGTGACCTCGTAGCATGGGCGATGCACGCGACGGGCACACTCCCGCCGGACGACGAGAAGGACGGTCCGTGAACACGAACCCACAACCGGATGCACTGCGCTCCCGGTGGACGCTGGAAGGACAGGTCCCCCTGTCCGGCGTCGCCGACGGTGCCGTGTGGCACCGCGCGCGCTCGATCTCCACCGGTGAGGACGTCGTCCTGTTCGTCGTGCAGGGCGAGGCCGCCCTGGAGGCCGCCGACGCCGTCCGGCGCGCCTACCTCGTGGAGGATCCGCGCCTGCTCACGGTGAAGGACATCGTCGTGTTCGATGACCCGCGCGACACCTCGGCGGACCAGCCCACCGCGGGCTCCGCGGAAGGGCCGACGACCGTCGTGGAGTACGCGCTTCCTCCCGCCCCGCCGCTCGCCGCTCTGCTGGCGAAGGGGCCCCTGCACCCCGAGACCGCCCGCGCGATCATCGGCGAGGCGGCGACCGGGCTGGAGGCCGCGCGCCGACGGGGGGTGCGCCACCAGTTCCTCGATTCCAACCGGGTCTTCGTCGACACCGGGTCCGGCCAGGTGGTCCTCCTCGGCATCGGCGTGGAGGCGGCCGCGCATCCGGGGCTCGACCGCTCCCGGGAGGTGGCCTCCTTCCAGGACACCGCCGCCCTGGTCGCCCTGCTGTATCGGGCGCTGACCGGTCGCAGCCCGCGACATGACGCCACCGGCACCGTGCCCCGACCGTCCACGATCGTGGACACCGCGATCCCGGAGGACCTGGATCTGCTGTGTGACCTGGTGCTGAACGAATCGGCCGACGAGATCCCGGAGACCACGCGCGGGCTCATCGAGGCGCTGCAGCCGTGGCAGTCCATCCCGGTGACCGTCGAGGCATACGCGCACACCACGAGGCCCGCCTCCGCGGATGATGCCCCGGCAGGGGTCGCCGCCGGTGCCGCCATCCCGACTGCCGCCGAGGATGCGACCTCGGCGGACACCGAGTCCGAGGAGGACGACGGCGACGAGCTGGAGAGCACGGCCCTGATGGATGCTGTGCCCGATCAGGACGAGGCGGAGCTCCCGAGCTCCGCCGGGCAGGAGCATCCGGCCGAGGACACCGCCGCCGACACCTCGCAGCCGGAGTCACCCGATCCCGCGCCATCGGCCGCCCTCGCGACAGGAGCCGCGGCCGGAGCGGTGGCCGGGGCCGGGGCGGTGGCCGCGGACGCAGCAGCTCCCGCCGGTTCCCCCGTCGACCGCCCGGAGGACAGGGAGCCTCCCGCGCAGACGACCGAGGACGAGACGAGCGATCGGGACGAGGAGTCTCGGCACACCTCCTCGGAGGCCAGCGCGCTGGTCTCCGAGCTCCAGCTCGACCAGAAGCGGGGCACCAGCCCGTTCCCCGGCCACCTCGAGATCACCCTGCCCCCCGAACCGGAGCCGGTCCCGGAACCGGTCTCGGGCCCGGACCCGGAAGCTGCGGAGTCCGCCGGGAGCGCCGCCGGAGCGGCCGCTGCCGGGGCGACCTCCGACATCCCCTCACGCACCGCCGGCGCTCATTGGCCGCTCGCCCGCTCCGAGAGCCGGGCCGACGGGCAGGAGCCCTCCCTGGCCCCCTCAACCCCCTCCCCGGCAGCACCGGGATCGCAGCCACCGAGCACTGCGGGAGCGTCGGTCCCCTCGGCGGTGACGCCGGATCATTCCGCTCCCACGCCCTCGCAGCCGGTCACCCACAGCACCGATGCCGCTCCCTCCGCTCCGGTCCCCGTCTCCGGCCGTTCGTCCCCGGTGGCGCGGGGCCAGGACGCCGGCCCGATCGTGGTCCACGGCCGGGACCGCTCGGTCTCCGAGGAGCCGGAGGAGGACACCACGCCCTACGCGCGCAGTTCGCTGCTGCGCGACGTGGTCGGGGTCGCTGTGGACAACAACGCCCCCGGGACCTTCACGATGGGCCCCCGGGACCAGGAGAAGCGCTCCCTCCAATCGCAGTGGATCATCATCGGCGGCGCGATCGTCGTGATGATCGCGCTGGTCATCGCGTTGACCACGATCACCAGCGATGTGCGTGACATCCTCAAGGATCCGCTGGCCACCTCGCCGGCAGTGACGACTCCTGCCCCCACGGAGGCGGAGGAGACGGATGAGGCCCCGGTCGAACCCACCGCGGAGGAGACCGAGGAGGCGCTTCCCGCCCCGGAGGTGGAGGGCGTCGAACTGCTCGCGCTGCCGGCGGGCCAGGAACCGGATCACACCGATCAGCAGGAGCGTCTGACCGACGGTGACACGTCCACCTATTGGTCCACGCAGCATTACGCCAGCCCCGACTTCGGAGGCCTGAAGGAGGGGGTGGGGATCCGTGTGCACTTCAGCGAGGCCTCCACCTTCACGGCCCTCACGCTCACCACGGCGAAGAACAACGGCGGGGTCGTCGAGCTGCGCACCGTGAACGAGGACGGCTCGCCCGGAGAGGTGCTGTCCACCGGCGAGTTCGTGGCGGACGGCGAAGTCCGTCTCGAGGCTCCAGAGGAGATGGAGACCGACGCGGTCATGGTGTGGATCCCGGAGCTCCCGCCGGACAGCGTCCAGGACGGTCGGTTCCGTGCGCGGATCGCCGAGATCCAGGCCGAATGAGCACCCGGCCGCCGGGCCGCCTGTCCTCATCGACAGAGAATGCTCGTCGCCCCCGCTTCGGTACGGTCCTCGGCATTCCCGTACCGGTGGTGCTGATCGCCCTGATCGCCTCCGCGCTGATGGGGGTCCAGCTGGCCGGAGCCCTCGGGCAGACCACCGACACCCGCAACGGCGCCGGCACGACCGCAGTCGATGCCCAGGGCGGTGCCGGGAAGAAATCCATCGGCGTTCCCGTTGTCACTGAGACGACCCTCGGCACCGAGGTGCAGCGCCTGATCGATTCCGGCACAATCCAACCGATGACGAGCTTCGATGCGGCGAACTGCCTCCGGGAGCAGGGGATCCCGGATTCGATCCTGATCGTGGAGGAGGTCGCGTGGGGCGGCGAGCAGACGGCAGGCTGGCTGCTGGTGCACGGCCCGCTGGACCGCGAGACGCTGCGGGCCAACGGTGGCATCGTCTCGGCCACCGTGGTCCTGCCCGCCTGTGGGACCGCCGACGACGCCCAGTCCCCGCAGCAGGACAAGCTCTGGTCCGGGGACGTGATGATCGGCTCCCTCTGACCTCCTCCCACTCCCGGGCCGCCGACGGCGACCTGTTCCATACTTGAAGACGGTCCTCCCGCTGACCGCCCGACCACTCCACGGAAGGACATCCTCCATGTCGCAGCCCATCCAGGCACTCAACATCCTCGGCGCCCCCACGCCGGCCGCACAGCCCGCGGCAGTCGCAAATGCCGCGCAGGACGACACCGTCCATGAGGTCGTGATCGTCGGCTCCGGCCCCGCCGGGTACACCGCCGCGATCTACACCGCGCGTGCCGAGATGAAGCCGATCGTGGTCGCCGGCGCCCTCGACGCCGGAGGCGCCCTGATGACCACGACCGATGTGGAGAACTTCCCCGGATTCCCCGATGGCATCCAGGGACCGGAGCTGATGACGAACCTCCAGGAGCAGGCCGAGCGCTTCGGCGCCGAGGTCGTCTACGAGGATGCGGTGGAGCTCGAGCTGGAGGGCGAGATCAAGCGGGTCACCCTCGATGACGGCACCGTCTACCGGGCGAAGTCCCTGATCATCACCACCGGATCCGCCTACCGCAAGCTGGGGATCGACGGGGAGGAGTCGCTCTCCGGCAAGGGCGTGAGCTGGTGCGCGACCTGCGACGGCTTCTTCTTCAAGGACCAGGACATCGTGGTGGTCGGCGGCGGAGACAGCGCAGTCGAGGAGGCCACGTTCCTGACCCGGTTCGGCAAGTCCGTCACCCTCGTCCACCGCCGCGACGAGCTGCGCGCCTCGAAGATCATGGCCCGTCGCGCCGAAGCGGATCCCAAACTGAGCTTCGCCTGGAACAGCGAGCTCGTCAGCATCAACGGCACCGACAAGGTCGAGTCCGTCACGCTGCGTGACACGGTCACCGGTCAGGAGCGGGTCATGCCCACCAACGCAGTCTTCGAGGCGATCGGTCACCTCCCGCGCACCGACCTGCTGCGGGGCAAGCTCGAGCTGGATGACGAGGGGTACATCGTCTGCACCGGCCGTTCCACGCTCACCTCGGTGCCGGGAGTCTTCGCCGCCGGTGACGTGGTCGACCACACCTACCGCCAGGCCATCACCGCGGCCGGCACCGGATGCCAGGCCGCCCTGGATGCGGAGCGCTGGCTCGCGGATACTGCCGCCGGCATCGAGGTCGAGACCGCCATGGCCGATATCGTCACCCAGTGACCCCGCAGCTCCCCCGGGGAGCGGACCGGGACCAGGTACTGCCGATACCACCGCCGCGTCACAGCTTCCGACGAAGGAACTTCCGGTGCTGGTGCTGGTCAGTGCGCCCTGGGCCGGCCCCGCCCGCCCCGCACCGACGGTGCTGCGGGAGCTCGCGCGCCGCTGGGGATCTGCGATACAGGTCCTGCTGGTGGAGGATCCCACCGACGAGCTGCTGGAGCACTACTGCGTCGATGTCCTGCCCACCTGGCTGCAGTTCGTGCTCGGTGCCGGTGAGGCTGATACCGGCCACACCCAAGAGCGGCTGATCCTGCAGGAGCTTCACGGCACCGATCTCGCCGGCGAGGACGTGAGCGTGGCCGGGCCCTGGAAGCTCGTGCACCGTCGCACGGGCGCCCAGCCCAAGCATGTCATCGATGCGGAGTTCGGTCCCGCCCACTGACCCGCGAGGCGCGGTCGCTCCCTCGAGCCACTTCGGGCCGGCGTCGGCCAGGCTGTGTTCGTGTTCTGTCAACTCTCCCGATACTGCGGGCTTTGACGTGCGGATCCTTGAATATCCACATGTTCGTCCACATCGTTGTCCACAGCCCATATCACCTGCGTCCACATAGTTGTCCACAGTTGACTGTGGATAGAGGCGTCAGAACTATTCGTGCTGCCGTGGCGGGGATAGGGCTCTGACCTGCGATGATGCTGGTAGTGAGTGGAATGTCCGATCGCTACGCCCACCACGAGATGAGCGCCCGATTCCCACTACCACACTTTTCTTACGGTTGTACAGGGCTTTATCCACAAAGTTGCGCACACTGTGCATACCCCACTGCCGGCAATGCTCGGTGGCCCGATCGATGACTCTCCTCGTTGCTATCGTCGGCATTCGGACTGGACCATCGATGATCGCCGGCCGGTGCCGAGGAGCTGTTGCATGAGTGTGGGCACGGCCCGAGGCGCGCTCGTGCTGCGATGCACTTCTGGTGCTAGAGCATCGGCCCTCCCTACATGAGCGGCTGACCCCAGAGGGTTTCTCGTGAAACGCGCCTGTTAGCGTTGTTGGGCTTCTACGGGGAAGATCCTGGTTTCACGTGAATCGTCGACCTTGACGCCCACGGTATCGGTGCAGCTGACGCGCATTACGCACCCACCGGTCTGCCACGAGAAGCGAAGAGGGCTGTTCTTCCGAGTTTCACGTGAATCTCACCGTCTCCGCGTGTGCATGCAGCCCGCCACCTCTCGGGTAGAGAATCCTTCGTGCGGAGGTCGATGGGTGCCCACCGGATTCTGGAGGATGGTCACGGTAGACGAGGGTTGCACGTGAAACGGCGAGGGATGTGGGCTGTTCTCGCGGCGTACGGTCGGGAAGTCGGATGTCGCGTTTCCCGTGGAACACTTCCAAGCACTCCTACGATGCATCGGAGTGAGCTTCTTCTACGGGGACATTTGCTGGGACTTATAGCAGCTCTCTCCCCGTCTCAGACGTTCGAGTCGAAGCCGCCTCGACCGGTGAGGTTATGAGTGTGCAGACGAGCAACAATGTGACCGCAGGCCGACCAAACAGTTCGAACGCCACCCGGTGTCGCAGCGAGCATTCACAGGCTGGACTCGCACCGGATCCGATGGGGAGGCCTCATGCCTCGCTTTTCGTCCGAGCAGACCCCTATCTGCATCATCGATCCATTTTCATAAAGAACGCACACACCAGAGAGACATAGCGGGGACACCGGCGAAGAGCCCTACTCGTCAACCGTCAAGCATTGACCCGCTGCCTCTTCAGGTCACGTCTCATCACGTGGTGATGTTTCGCGTGAAACCTCCTCCGCAATTGGAGCGCTCCCCAGCGCCTACCCGAGGGGATAGGCCATAAAAGTGGTCCGCACGCAGTCGCTGACGCGGCGACCCATCGTCTTGCATGATCGTAAAGTTTCCCGTGGAACATCTCTATTCGTGCCGAGCATCAGTCAGCACAGCGCGACTGCTCCGCGGGCTTCTAGTGGAGGATTGGAGCTTCCCATCGCTCGCCGTCATGTCGATTCAACTCGTCAGGCTCGATCGAGGATTCACGGGAAACGTCCGCTTCACCTGGAAGCGACAAGGGTCATCTCCCGTGACCCAGCACCGTCGGCTACCGACCCTCTCCCCGTGCCTCACGCGCGGAGAGCGTTCCCATCCTCTGGGGGCCTGGACGATGCACATAGGGGTTTCACGTTGAACATTCGGTTCTTGCGGCGCGCTGCTCTTTCGTGGCGGAACACTCCCCACCACGCTCCGAGAGAGCGGAGCTGGTTGCCTCGGGGCTCGTTCCGTCGACGAAGCTGATCTGTCGGGCACGCGCGGCGCAGCTCTGGTGACTGCTCCATCGCAGGAGAGACCGAGGTTTCCCGTGGAACGCGTCATTGCATCGTCGGCGGCCGACTCTGGGGTTCACTGGAACGGCATGTGTGCGCCTGCAGTTCCGCTCCCAAGTCGACGTTCCACGGGAAACGTACGGAAGTAGTGGACTGGATGGCGGAGATCAACGTGTGGAATGGGAAGCGGACGCTTTGCCCCATCTACGTGCTCGTTTCACGGGGAACATCAGCGATCGTCTGCCAGTCGGCCGTGTCGAATGCGAACGGAAGTCCTTCATCAGCAATCGGTCGGACCAAGAAGGTCTCCGCCGACGCCTACAGTTTCCCGTGGAACCCGGACTCATCGTGCTGCCGCAGACAGCTAGCGGGACTCTGCGCGGGCATGCGGCCGGCTGGGATTCAGACCGGCAATTGAAGTCATATGCTCCGAACAGGGCCCGTGCGTGCTTTTGCCACGCACACAATTTGTCACTCCCCGTTGAGAAGACCGGATGTCCACAAGGTTGTGCACATCGGTGGACAACTTCGCGATCATGGTTCCCACCAGGCACTATCCTCGCGCGAGTGTCCCCGATCGTGAACTATCCGCACAGCAGGATCCGTTCGATCTGACGCTTGTTGACTTGATGTCAGTATCCCGGAACCGGCCGCAATATTTGCGGAACCTCTCGCCATCCCGCGCCCAGCGCACAGCAAGAAGGGGACCCGCCTGAACGGATCCCCTCCTGGTGGTGCACAGCGATGTCACTCCTCGGAACTGGAGTCTCCTGCGGCGAAGGGCAGGTCCAAGCCCATGTTCTCCACGAGCCGCTCAAGATCCTCGAGATTCGTGAATTCGAGGGTGACACGCCCCTTGCGCTTTCCGACGTCGATACGCACCGGTGCTTCCAGACGGTTGGACAGTCGGCTGGTCAGATCCACGACATGCGGATCGTAGGTGCTGCGTCGCACCGTGCGCGTGGCTGGCTGCTGGCCCCCACGGGCGACAAGACGTTCCACGGCACGCACGCTCAGGCCCTCCTGCACGATGCGCTGGGCGAGCTCCTCCATCAGCCGAGGATCATCGAGCGAGAGGAGCGCACGGGCATGACCCGCGCTGATCGCACCGCTGGCCAGCCTGCGCTGGACGAGGGCCGGCAGGCGCAGGAGGCGCAGGGTGTTCGTGATCTGCGGTCGCGAGCGCCCGATCCGGTCACCGAGCTCGTCCTGGGTGCAGCCGAAATCCTCGAGCAGCTGCTGGTAGGCGTTGGCCTCTTCGAGCGGATTCAGCTGGCTGCGGTGGAGGTTCTCCAGCAGGGCATCGCGCAGCAGATCATCATCGCTGGTCTCACGGATGATCGCCGGGATCGAGAGCAGACCGGCCCGGCGTGCGGCTCTCCATCGCCGTTCGCCCATGACCAGCTCGAAGGACTCCCCGTCC
Source organism: Brachybacterium avium (assembly GCF_002216795.1). Lineage (NCBI taxonomy): Bacteria > Bacillati > Actinomycetota > Actinomycetes > Micrococcales > Dermabacteraceae > Brachybacterium > Brachybacterium avium. The sequence goes on from NZ_CP022316.1 coordinate 1,819,994, forward strand.
TCGGTGACCGGGATCGGGCGCACGACCACGGGCTGCAGGACTCCGACCTCGCGCAGCGAGTGGGCGAGCTCGTCGAGCTCGTCGTCGTCGAACATCGTGCGAGGGTTGCGGGGGTTTTCCCGCACCTCGTGGATGGGGATCTCCGCGAACTCGGCGCCCGGCACGCTCACCAGCCCGCGGTCGTGAGAGGAGTCCTGCACCGGTGCGTCGGCCTCGGCAGAAGTCTGCGGGGACGGCTGCGGCTCCGGTGCGCGTGGTGCGGTCTCCTCCGCCTCATCGGGGGCGGCGAGGGGCTCGGGGATCCGGGCGGCGGTCGGGGTCACCGGTTCGACGTCCACGACCGGGCTGTCCTCGTGCCGTTCGCCGCGGTCTGCCGCCGGGGCCTTCGTGGTAGCCGAAACGCTGTCCGCAGGCGGTGCTGTGGCCGACGGAGCCTCCACCTCGGCGTCTGCGGGCTCTGCTGCATGAGGCGCGGACGAGACGGGCTCCGGCGCGGCGGGCGTCGATTCCGGCGCCGGCTCCGCAGACGAGGAGCGGGGTGGTGCCGTCGTGGCGGTCGTCTGCTCGATCGACGGGGACGTCTCGGCAGCCGGTGCCTCGGTCTTCTCGGTCCCGGTGCTGCTGGATCCCGTCGTCGGCGGCTGCGGGGTCTTCGTGGCCGGAGCCTTCGGTGCGGAAGTCTTCTCCGCAGGGGTGGTCTTGGCGGGGGAGGTCTTCGCGGGGGTCTTCTTCGCAGGAGTCTTCTTCGCTGCGGTCTTGGTCGTTGACGCCTTGCTCTCCGACGTCGTCGTCGAGTCCTTCGCTGCCGACGCGGCGGATCGCTTGGACCCGCTCCTGGCGGCCGGGCTCTTCGAGGCGCGAGTACCAGTAGCGGGCGACGGGGCAGGATCCGCAGCGGGCGTCTTCTGCGTGCTCTGGCTCGCCGACCGGTCGGAGACGGCGCCGGTCCCGGAGGTGCGGCGTCCCGTTGTGCTGCCGGAGCGGCCTCGCCGCTCAGCAGCCGCACGGGCCATACCGGTGGCGAGATCGCGGGCACCTGCCCGCTCGCGCTGAGCATTCTCCTCGTCGCGCGTGGCCTTCTCCCCGGAGAAGAACATATCCACCGGCCGGGTGCTCCCGGGCTCGCCGCTCGGGCTCGACGCCGACTGCGTGCGCGTACGAAGCTCCTGCTCAGGCGCAGGGGTCGAGCCGGCGCCCGGGATCAGGGCACCCAGTCCTCGACCGAGTCCTCGCTTCTGCGTCATGGCCGTTGTCCTTCCGAGAAATGTCGTCGCCGTCGAGGGGTCCAGAGGTCCCGCATGCACCATCGCGTCAAGGATCCGTGGAACGGAGTCAGGGGGCGGAGCGGGAATTCAGTTCATGAGCTGCTGCACGATACGCGAGCGCGCCGCTCGAGCTCGGATCGTAGGTCAGCACCGTCTGGCCGTAGCTCGGTGCCTCCGAGATCCGCACCGAGCGCGGGATCGAGGTCTGCAGCGTCTGTTCGGGGAAGTGATCGCGGACGTCCTGGGCGACCTGCGCGGCCAGGCGGGTCCGGGCGTCGTACATCGTGAGCATGATCGTGGAGACCACCAGGTCAGGGTTCAGATGCTGGCGGATCAGGTCGATGTTGTTCAGCAGCAGCGAGAGGCCCTCGAGCGCGTAGTACTCGGCCTGGATCGGGATCAGCACCTCGCGGGCGGCGACCAGGGCGTTGACCGTCAGCAGCCCGAGGGAGGGCGGGCAGTCGATCAGCACGTAGTCCAGGGGTTCCATCCCCTGCTGAGCGCGGTCCTCGAGATGGTCGCGGATCGCATTGCGCAGCCGGTTCTCGCGGGCCACCAGCGAGACCAGCTCGATCTCGGCACCGGAGAGGTTGATGGTGGCCGGGGCGCAGAACAGGCCCTTCATCTCGGGGACCTGCTGCACCACCTCGGTCAGCGGCGCGGACTCCACCAGCACCTCGTACATGCTGGGGACCTCGGCGTGATGCTCGATGTTCAGCGCGGTGGAGGTGTTCCCCTGCGGATCCGCATCGATCACCAGCACGTTCAGACCGCCCATGGACAGCGCGGCGGCGACGTTCACGGTGGTGGAGGTCTTGCCGACCCCACCCTTCTGATTGGCCACGGTGATGATCCGGGTCTCGCCAGAGCGCGGGAACTCGAGGCCCTCGAGCTTCTTCCTGCGGGCGTGATCCCGGGTGAGCTCTCGCATCAGCGGGGTGTCTTCCATCGCGCCGCGCTCCGGGGAGGAATCATCGCGCTGTTCAGCCACGTGCGTCTCCCTTCCTGGTCGCCTTCGCACGGCGACGCACTTGGACCACTGTAGTGGGAACCTCGACCTCTCCCGTCCCGTACAGCGAGATGGTGGGATCCTCGCCTCCGAGCCGGGCCAGGGCCTTCTGTGCCTTCTCGACTTCGTCCGCCGCCGAGGAGCCCTTCATGGCCAGCAGCGAACCACCATCGGCCACCAGGGGCAGCGTCCAGCGGGCCAGCTTGTCCAGGGCCGCGACGGCGCGAGCGGTCACCACGTCGAAGCTGCGCCGGCCGTGCAGGTCCTCCGCCCGGGTCCGCAGCACCTCGAGGCCGAGACCCAGCTCGGCATCGACCTCCTCGAGCCAGCTGGTGCGACGCTGCATCGTCTCGATCAGGGTGACCTGCAGGTGCGGGCGCGCGATCGCGATCACCACACCGGGCAGGCCGGCCCCTGAGCCGACGTCGGCGAGGGTGGAGACGGAATGGTCAAGAGCATCGATCGCGTCGACCATCAGCGCGCAGTTGAGCAGGTGCCGTTCCCAGAGCCGATCGACCTCGCGCGGGCCGATCAGGCCGCGCTCGGGCCCCTGCTCGGCCAGCATCGCGACGTAGCGCTCGGCGAGCTCGAGGCGGTCTCCGAAGAGACGCTCGGCCGTCGGGCGCAGGGTGTCGGGCAGAGGGTGCATGGCGGGCCTCAGGATGCCGGGTAGATCACGACGTGGCGGTTCTTGCCGTCACCGTCGGACTCCGAACGCAGTCCCTCGCGCTTGGCGACGTCATGGACGACCTTGCGCTCGAAGGGGTTCATCGCCCGCATCGGCACCGGGGCTCCGGCCTCCTTCGCCTCGGCGATCGCCGTCTCGGCGAGCTCCTCGAGGTTGCTCTTGTGCTCGGCGCGGAAGCCGCCGATGTCCAGCATCAGTCGGGACCGCTGCCCGGTGCGGGTCTGCACGGCCAGTCGCGCGAGTTCCTGAAGGGCATCGAGGAGTTCGCCCTTGGGTCGGTTCAGACGGGCGAGCTTATCCGCCCCGCGGATCTCCACGGAGGCGCGGTCGCCGTCCACGTCGATGTCCATATCGCCGTCCAGATCGGTGATGTCCAGCAGCTCCTCGAGGTAGTCGGCAGCGATGTCGCCCTCCTCCTCGAGGCGTCGCACCCGCTCCTCGGCGGACTCCTCGGAGACCGGCTCATCGTCGCCCTCCGACGGTGCGTCCGACGCGGATGCGGCCGACGAGGTGGTGTCCTCAGCCGCCACGGCATCTTCGGGCGCTGCCTCGGCGGCCGCCTCGTCGGCCGGCTCGGCGGCCACCGCTGCCTCCGACTCCGCCGATGCCGATGCAGCCGTCTGCGCCGTCTCGGCCGGCTCGGGCGTCTGTGCCGTCTCGGTCTCGAAGTGCTGCTGCGAGCTGCTGTCCTCCGCCGCGGTGGGAGCAGGCGTGCCGTCGTTGACGTTCATTCGGTCCTCCGGGGAATCCTGGGATGAGGGGATGCGCCCGGGAGCGGCTGTGCTCCCGGGAGCCAGGTCACTTCTTGCGCTTCTTCTTCGCGCCCTTGTTCAGAGCGCTCGAACCTCGTGCCGGCGGCTTCGGCGCTTCACCGGCGGCCTCCTGGGCTCGGCGGCGCTCCTCGGCGGCCTTCGCACGCAGCTCCCGGGCCTGCTCGAGCTTCTCCTCGTCGGAGAGCTTCTTGCCGCCCTTGCTCTTGGAGGGCTGGACGCGGATCGGAGCCTCGGGCTCCGGCTCGGCGGAGACCGTCTTCGGCGGGGTGAAGTCGAGCGGCTCCAGGCCCTTCTTCTCGCGCTTGGCGTTGACACGCGCGTGGCGCTCCTTCTCCGCGGCGGAACCGGGGGTGGGAGCTGCGCTGATGACGATGTACTGCTGGACGAAGGTCCAGATGTTGGTGGTGAGCCAGTAGATGAGCACACCGATCGGCATGCCCGGCCCCGTGATCACGTAGATGAACGGGAGCATGTACAGCATCATCTTCTGCGTGCTGGCCATGGGGCCCTCGAGGGCCGTCTTGGGCATGTTCTTCATGGTCAGGGACTTCTGGGTGAAGAAGGTGACCCCGGACATGCAGGCGATGATGACCCCGGCGATGATCTTGGTGGTGATCCCACCGTCCCCGGAGTTGATGAAGCTGTTGGCGATGGTGACATCACCGAAGAACGTGGATTCCGAGGCGCTCCTGGCGAGCTGCTCGGTCAGCGGGCCGAAGTCCGTGCCCCGGCGGCCTCGGGCAGCTTGTAGAACAGCACCCGGAACAGGCCGAAGAAGATCGGCATCTGCAGCAGCATCGGCAGGCACGAGGAGAACGGGCTGGCACCCGCCTCCTTGTAGATGGCCATGGTCTCCTCGGCCATCTTCGCGCGGGAGTCCGAGTCGGTCTTCCCCTTGTACTTCTTCTGCACCGCCTGCAGCTCGGGCGAGACCATCTGCATCGCCCGCGAGGCGCGGATCTGGCGCACGAACAACGGGATGATCAGGGTACGGACCACGACGGTCAGACCCATGATGGACAGCACCCAGGTGAGACCGGAGTCCGGAGCCAAGAAGGCGGACAGCAGCGCATGGAACTTCACCATGAGCCATGCGACGGCCCACTCGATGGGATACAGGGGATTCATCGGCCTGGTCTTCCTGCCGCACGGATGCGCATGTCGTTCATGCGAGGTGCCGGCTGTGGTCGGGAGTCTTGGACAAGAGTAGGCCCTAGGGGGCCGGGCGCCGCAGTCGGCGTGGATTCCTCCACATGCCGGGGGCGGGCACCGGATCCAGCCCCCCACGGGTGAAGGGGTTGCAGCGCAGGATCCGCCAGCAGGTGAGCAGGAAACCCTTCACGGCACCATGCACCCGCAGGGCGTCCATGCCGTACTGGGAGCACACCGGGTCATACCGGCAGGCCGGCGGGGTGTATGGGGAGATCCCCACCTGATAGCCGCGCACCGGCAGCATCAGCAGCCGGCGCGGCAGACGACGGAGCGCCCAGAACGGTCCATGTCCGGACCTGGATCTCATCGAGCGCCCTCGGTGCGCCGGGCGAGCTTGCGCTCGGCGGTCTCCAGCCCGGTGTCGACGTCGGCCCGAAGAGCGGCGAACGGCTGCTCGTCGATGCCCGGCAGGGCCCGCAGCACGAGTGCCGAGCCCGGCGGCATCGTCGCCAGGCGCGGCCGGATGATCTCTCGCAGCCGCCGGGTGACGCGATTGCGCACCACGGCGTTGCCGATCTTCTTGGACACGACAAATCCCACGCGGGGTGCTTCTCCTCCCTGCGTCAGCAGGGTGAGGTGCACGACCACGTGGGATCGGGCGCTGCGCACACCGCCACGGGTGACAGCACGGAACTCGTCACCGGTGTGGAGCCGGTGGCGGGACCAGGTCACGGCGCCACGGGAGCTGTGCCGCGGATCGTCTCGGGACCGCCTCAGGCGGAGAGCTCGGCGCGGCCCTTGGAACGACGGGCGTTCAGGATGGAGCGGCCGGCGCGGGTGCGCATGCGGGCGCGGAAGCCGTGCTTCTTGGCGCGACGACGGATGTTCGGCTGGAACGTGCGCTTGCTCATGGTTCTCCTCGATCGTGGGCACCGACGTGCCCCTCGCGGTGGTCTGTGGTCTGCTGCACGAACGGGAAGTCCGGGCGCACCCGCCGGGACGGGGCGGCTGCCGAGGTCCGATCCGATGCCGGAGTGGGTCCGCAGTGGATCCGGGAACCGTATCGGGACGGCGCGCAGCGCTGACTGCACGATTTTAGGCACCGGGATGCACGGGGTCAACGTCTCAGCGCTTCTGCGGCCCGGTTGTGGCCGGATTCTCACTCCGCATCGGCGTTTCGCTGCGATCGGCACGCTCGAGCCGGGAGAGGAGGACCTCACGACATGTTGTCCACATCCTTGATCCACAATACAGAAGCTATTGTGGAAAACTGTTCCGACCGCCCGCTCGACCTCAAGGGAGTGACCTGATGACCGAGGCGAACGCCGACGCGATCTGGGAGCACACGCTCCAGACCCTGCGCCGTGACGACACCGTGTCGCAGCGGGTCATCGCTCTGCTCACGCTCTCCCGCCTGATGGCCGTGGTCGCGGACACTGCGCTGGTCGCAGCCCCGTCCACTTCGGCGAAGGAGCTGTTCGAGCACAGGATCGCGAGCTCGTTGAAGGCGGCCCTGAGCGAGGCCACCGGGCGGGACATCCGCTTCGCGGTGACGGTCGACGAGTCGCTGCTGCTCGAGGGGGACAGCCCCGATCCGGTGCCGTCGCCGCCCCTGACCTCCTCCTCCACCCAGAACAGTGCACATTTTGTGGACAACTCTGTGGACAGTGCCGGGCAGGATGTCCACACCGCCCCGTTCCGGCGGGACGAGGGCTCGGTCCTGCCCACGAGCGAGGAGCTGGGACAGGCGGCCCTGCCCCGCAGCGGCGCAGCCGGCTCCCCGGGCGCCGCCTCCGGGGCGGAGCGGTTCGCGACCCACCGCGACTACCGCGGTCGCGCGGCGGACGACCCCAGCGCCTACGCCGGTCTCTCGGCACTGACGGGGTCCTCGGCGCCCTCACCCGGCCCGGCTCCCCGCCGCCGGAGCACCGCTGTGGAGGGTGCGCTGGTCGAGGATTCCCGCCTGAACAGCAAATACACCTTCGACACGTTCGTGATCGGTTCCTCGAACCGCTTCGCGCAGGCCGCCGCATCGGCGGTCTCGGAGACCCCGGCCAAGGCCTACAACCCGCTGTTCATCTACGGCGGTTCGGGCCTGGGCAAGACGCATCTGCTGCACGCGGTGGGTCACTACGCGCAGAGCCTCTACCCCGACGTGGTGGTGCGGTACGTGAACTCCGAGGAGTTCACCAACGAGTTCATCAACTCCGTGCAGTCCGGGCAGTTCGGCAAGGCACAGGAGTTCCAGCGCCGGTACCGGGACATCGACATCCTGCTCATCGACGACATCCAGTTCCTGCAGCGGGCGCCGGAGACGATGGAGGCGTTCTTCCACACCTTCAACACGCTCTACAACTCGGACAAGCAGATCGTGATCACCTCCGATCTGCCGCCGAAGGAGCTGGGCGGCTTCGAGGACCGCATGCGCTCCCGCTTCGAGATGGGGCTGATGACCGATGTGCAGCCCCCGGACCTCGAGACCCGCATCGCGATCCTGCGCAAGAAGGTCGCCCAGGAGAACACCGGCGAAGTCCCGCATGACGTGCTGGAGTACATCGCCTCGCACATCGCCACCAACATCCGCGAGCTCGAGGGCGCGCTGATCCGGGTGCAGGCGCTGCACTCCCTGTCCCGGCAGCCGATGGACGTCACCCTGGCCGAGAGCGTGCTGAAGGATCTGCTCTCGCACGACGACGGCGCCCAGATCACCGCCTCGACGATCATCGCCCAGACCGCGACCTACTTCGGGCTCTCCGTCGAGGAGATCGTGGGCAGCGGCCGGTCACGGCGCCTGGTCTCGGCCCGACAGATCGGCATGTACCTCTGCCGCGAGCTCACAGATATGCCACTGATCCGGATCGGCGACGAGTTCGGTGGTCGCGACCACACCACCGTGATGCATGCCAACAAGAAGATCAGCGAGCTGATGAAGGAACGACGAGCGATCTTCAACCAGGTCACCGAGCTCACAGCCCGGATCAAGAGCTCGAGCTCCGCGACCCGTCAGTGACGATCGGCAGCACCCCTGGTTCGCTGCGCGGCCCGGAGCTCCGGATTTCGGGCGCTTCTTGTCAGTCTGAAGAACAATGCTGGTCAGAGCAGAGTTCTCCCCAATTGTGGATAACCTTGTGGACACTGTGGAACCACAGGCATCCACGCAGGAGCCGATGTGCACGGCCGAATGACAGGAATCGCGCTCCGCAGCCTCTCCGTGCACAGCCGGCCCACGCCGCGCTGTGACTCCTCCCCGATCCGTCCACGACGTCGGTGATCCGTACGACCTGCAGTGATGATGCTTGTCCACGGAATCCACAGTCGTGATGATGAGGACTGTCAGTACTTGCTCGGCGGTGGTGTGGACGGGACGGGGTGCTCGGGAACGATCGCCGGAGATGTTATTTCGGTGATGGGTGACGACAGGATTCCTTGACGAGGAGCGGAACTGTTCGGCGCATCGGTGACTGTTCAGGGGGTTCGCGAGTGGGCCGAACGAGGTCTGCTGGCGAGGGAAGTCAAGGATCCTGCCCGGTGTGTCGGCGGCAGCTCTCCGGAACCGATACGCTGTGCACCGTTCGACCACGCCGCTGGACGGGGTGGTCGCCCCTGTTCTGTCATTCGACCACTGCGAAGGAGTGGCAACGGTGAAGTTCCACCTCGATCGCGGCGTCCTCGGCGACGCCGTCTCCTGGGCCACCCGAACCCTTCCTGTGCGACCGGCGATGCCGATCCTGCAGGGTGTGCGGATCATCGCTGAAGCCGGCGGGGAGCTGCAGCTCTCGACGTTCGACTACGAGGTCAGTGCCCAGATCACGCTCGAGGCGGAGGTCGATCAGCCCGGAGAGGTGCTGGTCCAGGGGCGGATGCTCTCGGATATCGTGCGCGCTCTGCCGAACAAGGACGTCTCCATCGCGCTGGAGGGCACCAAGCTCCAGGTCCGCTGCGGCAGTGCCCGCTTCGCCCTGGCGACCCTGCCCGTCGAGGAGTACCCACAGCTGCCGAGCATGCCGCCGGTGGCAGGATCCGTCGCCGCCGATGTGTTCGCCGAGGCGATCTCCCAGGTCACGGTCGCCGCCTCGAAGGACGACACCCTCCCGCTGCTGACCGGGGTGAAGGTCGAGATCAGCGGCGAGACCATGACGCTGATGTCCACCGACCGCTACCGCCTGGCGCTGCGTGAGCTCACCTGGAACCCCACCACGCCCGGCACCGAGCTCACCGCCCTGGTGCGCGGTCGCACCCTCCATGAGGTCGCCCGTTCTCTGGCCACCGGAGGCAGCGTCGAGATCGCCCTGTCCGATGATGATTCCGCGACCCTGATCGGTTTCGAGGCCGGCGGCCGCCGCACCACCTCGACCCTGGTGGACGGCGAGTACCCGCCCGTGCGACGTCTGTTCCCGGATTCCTCGGCGATCACTGCCGTGGTCTCCACCGCCGGCCTGATCGACGCCGTCAAGCGCGTCTCCCTCGTTGCCGAGCGGAACACGCCGGTGCGGCTGTCCTTCACCGAGGGGCAGGTCGCTCTCGAGGCCGGTGCGGGCGATGACGCCCAGGCCAGCGAGGTGCTCGAAGCGCACCTCGAGGGCGAGGATCTGGTCGTCGGCTTCAACTCCGGGTTCCTGCTCGACGGCCTCGGCGCCCTGGGCAGCGATTTCGCGCGCCTGACCTTCACCGACTCGATCAAGCCGTCGGTGATGACCGGTCAGGACTCGCTCGAGGGCGATCCCGACTCCTCGTACAGGTACCTGATCATGCCGATGCGGATCTGAGGGAGGGAGAGCTCCCTCCGTGCAGCTGACCGCCCTCGACCTCACCGACTTCCGCTCCTACCCCGGCTGAGCCTGTCGATCCAGCCCGGCATCACCGTGCTCGTCGGTCAGAACGGGCAGGGCAAGACCAACATCGTCGAAGCTCTTTGGTATCTGGCCACACTGTCCAGCCACCGGGTTCCCCACGATGCCGCGCTCGTCCATCGCGGGGAGAGCACCGCGATCATCCGGGCGAGCTTCGTGCGCGCCGACCGGCCGCTCCAGGTCGATCTCGAGATCACGCCGGGCAGGTCCAACCGGGCACGGTTGCAGGGCCAGAACGTCTCCCGACTGCGCGACCTCCTCGGCGAGGTCCGAGCAGTGCTGTTCGCCCCGAAGATCTGGGCCTGGTCAAGGCCGATCCGGAGGGACGGCGCCGCTTCCTGGATGAGCTGCTGTTCGAGATCGCCCCCGCTTCGCCTCGGTGAAGGCCGACTACGACAGGGTGCTCAAACAGCGAGGCAACCTGCTCAAGCAGATGCGCTCGATGCGGCGCGGCGGCAGCGGACGCAGCGTGGCCGGCCTGGACCCGACGGACTCCGCGGCCTCGACGCTCGAGGTCTGGGACCAGCAGCTGGCCCGGTTCGGCGCCGAGCTGCTGCGGGCCCGCCTGCACCTGGTCAACCGGCTCAGCCCCCACCTGGGCTACTCGTATCTGCGGGTCTCGACCGACGAAGGCGCTGAACCCGGGCTGGATCTGCCCCCTGACCAGCGGGGAGAGGTGAACTCCCCGGCCTCGATCCGCTATCGCTCCTCGGTGCTGGACGAGCTCGATGCGCCCGCCGGCTCCCTGCCCGGCACTCGGGAGATCCAGGACGTGATGCTGGAGATGCTGACGGCCGGCCATGACGAGGAGACCGATCGCGGCGTGACCCTGACCGGTCCGCACCGGGACGATCTGGAGATCCGCCTCCACGACTTCCCCGCCAAGGGCTATGCCAGCCACGGCGAGTCCTGGTCGCTCGCGCTCGCGCTGCGCTTGGCCTCCTACGATCTGCTGCGCCTGGAGGAAGGGGATCTGGGCGACGGCGAGCCGATCCTCATCCTCGACGACGTGTTCAGCGAGCTCGACACGCGTCGCCGTGAGCGCTTGGGAAAGATCGTCACCGACGCCTCCCAGGTCCTGATCACCACTGCCAACGACACCGACATCCCGGATTCCCTGGACGGTGAGATCCACGTGATCGATGTCAGCCTCGGTGACGCGGTGCCGCGGGGCAGCGGATTCCGGTCATGACCGCGCGGGGCGGATCGCGCAGCGAGGGCGGCGGGCCGGTGCGTCCACGGCTCGCCAATCCTTATGGTCTGGGCACCTGGTCGGGGATAGGGACACCGTTCGAGGAGGAGTCGGAGGAGCCGCAGCGTCCCCGGGAGACGGAGTCGCGCCCGGCCCGGGACCGGGGCGGACGGACCGCCGGCCGGTCCGATGATGCTGGGCATCGGGAGGCAGTGCCGGTCCCCGACGAGGTCCTGTTCGATCCTCCGCAGCTGCCCGCCGCCGCGGATCCCTTCGAGCTCGCCCGACGCACCGTGAACCGCTCCCGAGCAGCGGCCCGGGACCGCGGACTCTTCCCCATCTCCGCGAAGACTCAGGCCAGAGACGTTCGCGATCGGTCCGGCCGCGCGCTCGGCTACTCCGGATCACGCCCCGACCCGCGGGATCCGCAGGGCATCGAGAACGTGCTGCGGAAGGTGCTGGGAAACCTCGGCTGGAATGCCGGGATGAGCGCAGGACGAGTGCTGGAGGAGTGGGACGACATCGTGGGTGAACGGCTCGCCACCCATTGCCGACCGGTCTCCTTCGAAGCAGGAGTGCTGGTGGTCAGCGCCTCCTCCTCGGCCTGGGCCGCCCAGCTGCGGATGCTCACTCCCCAGCTGATCACCACGATCGAGGAGCGGGTCGGCTCCCACGTGATCTCCGAGCTGACCGTCACCGGCCCGGCCGCCGCCCAGCGCAGCTGGAAGAAGGGCCGCCGCACCGTGACCTGGCGCGGCCCCCGGGACACCTACGGCTGATCGACGTGCTGTGAGGTGCTGGTCACCGGAGGCCGTCACGGGGCGGGTCCTGCTACTGTGAGCTCAGACGAGCTGATGCAGCTCGCGTGCACTGGGGTCGGTGAAATTCCGAGCCGGCGGTGACAGTCCGCGACCCGATGGCCTCTGGCCCTCGGCTGACCAGGTGGGATTCCTGGACCGACGGTGAGAGTCCGGATGGGAAGCGCACGCGAACGACGTCCTCGGGCGCACCGTCGCCGCGCTTCTGCTGCGCCGCATGGTGATTCCCGGGCGATGTCGTTCCCGTACACCCTTTCTCTCCCTCCGGGTCCGCGAGCAGCGGAGTGGAGGAGAGACCATGCTGGATGCCGCCGAGCACCGTGCCCTGCGCCGTGCCCTCGAGATCGCGGCCGATCCCGCGGTGCCGCTGGGGCCGAACCCCCGGGTCGGCTGCGTGCTGCTGAGCCCGGCCGGCGAGATCCTCGCCGAAGGCCATCACCGCGGCGCCGGCACCCCGCATGCCGAGGCCGATGCACTCTCCCAGGCCTCGAGCTCGGCCGCCGGCCCCTCTCTGCGCGGGGCCACCGCCGTGGTCACCCTGGAACCGTGCACGCATGTGGGTCGCACCGGTCCCTGCGCCGATGCATTGATCGAGGCCGGCATCGGCCGGGTGGTCATCGCCCGTCGGGATCCGAATCCCGTGGCCGCCGGGGGCATCCAGCGCCTGCGAGAGGCCGGGATCGAGGTCGAGCTCGAACTGCCCGAGGAGCTCGCGGCCGCCGCAGCCGCGCTGAACCGGGGGTGGGAGCACGGTCTGCAGCATGCTCGACCGCTGGTCACGGCCAAGGTCGCGCTCACCCTCGATGGTCGTGCGGCCGCCGCGGACGGCACCAGCCAGTGGATCACCGGGCCGGCCGCGCGCGAGGAGGTCCACCTTCTGCGCACCACCTGCGATGCCGTGCTGGTGGGCACCGGTACCGCCCGCGTCGACACTCCCACCCTCACCGCGCGTCGGCCCGATGGGACGCTGCATTCGCGCCAGCCGCTGCGCGCCGTGATGGGCACCGGCACCGCCCCCTCGCTGCCCGCCGTCGACGGGGCCGGCGAGGAGCTCCGCCTGCTCACCCATGACCCGTCGGCCGCGCTGGAGGAGCTGTTCTCCCGCGGCATCCGGCACCTGCTGGTCGAGGGCGGCCCGATCATCACCGCCGCCTTCCTGCGCGCCGAGCTGGTGGACGAGCTGATCGTCCACCTCGCCCCGACCCTGCTGGGCGCCGGCCGTGCCGCCGTCGAGGACCTCGGGATCACCACCCTCGTGGACCGGCTCGACCTGGACCTGGTCGATGCCTCCCCGCTGCCCTCCCCGGGCGGACCCACGGACCTCCGCCTCACCCTCCACCCCCGTCACCGCACCGCCTGACCAGGAAGGACCACCATGTTCACCGGAATCATCGAGGAGCTCGGCACCGTCGAGCCGCTCACCTCGGGCACCGACCCCACCCGTCTGCGGATCCGCTCCCCGCAGGTCCTGGAGGGAATCGCGCTCGGCGACTCGATCGCCGTCAGCGGCTGCTGCCTGACAGTGACCTCTCTCGAGGGCGAGCACTGGACGGCCGACGTCATCTCCACCACCCTGGCCGCGACCTCGCTCGGCGACCTCGCCCCCGGCGACACCGTGAACCTCGAGCGCTGCGTGCGGGCCGATGGACGCCTGGACGGTCACATCGTGCAGGGCCACGTCGACGGGGTCGGCACGATCACCGGCCGCGAGGAGGAGGCCGGCACCACCCTGCTGCGCCTCGCCCTCCCGGGCGGCCTGGCCCGCTATGTCGTGGCCAAGGGTTCGCTCGCGGTGGACGGCGTGAGCCTCACCGTCGCCGCGATCGACGGCGACGAGGTGACCCTCGGCCTCATCCCCGAGACCCTCGCCCGCACCACCCTCGGCCGACTCGGGATCGGGGATCGCGTGAACCTGGAGGTGGACGTGCTGGCGAAATACGTCGAGAAGCTCACTGCGAGCCTGCTGCCCGGAACGGAGGGGACCCGATGAGCGCGCTGCGCCTGGATCCGATCGAGGATGCGATCGCGGCGATCGCCGCCGGAGCCCCCGTCGTCGTCGTCGATGACGAGGACCGTGAGAACGAGGGGGACCTGATCCTGGCCGCCTCCACCGCGACCCCGGCCCTGATCGGCTTCGCCGTTCGCTACTCCAGCGGTCTGCTGTGCGCACCGATGAGCGCCGCCCGCGCCGATGAGCTCGAGCTGCCGTTGATGGTGCGCGAGAACGCGGACCCGCTGCGCACCGCCTACACCGTCAGCGTCGATGCGGCCGAGGGCGTGACCACCGGCATCAGCGCCTCCGACCGTGCCCGCACCCTCCAGGTGCTCGCCGGGCAGGACACCGTGCCCACCGACCTGATCCGTCCCGGGCACGTGCTCCCGCTGCGCGCGAAGGACGGCGGGGTGCTCGAGCGCCGCGGCCACACGGAGGCAGCCGTCGACCTCACCCGCCTGGCCGGGCTGCCCGCCGTGGGGATGATCGTGGAGCTGGTCCACGACGACGGCGAGATGATGCGCGGTCCCGCGCTGCGCGACTTCGCCGACCGGCATGACCTGCGGATGATCTCCATCGAGGACCTGGCTGCGCACCGTCGGCGCACCGACCGTCCGGCCCTGGAGATCACCGCGCCGGTCCCGCTGCCCACCCCGCACGGCACCTTCGAGGCGCTCGCGGTGCGCGAGGGGACCGCGGAGCACCTGGTGCTGGTGCGCGGGGACGTCACCACCGATCGGCCGGTCCTGACCCGCGTGCATTCCGAGTGCGTGACCGGGGACGTCTTCGGCTCGCGCCGCTGCGACTGCGGCCCCCAGCTCCAGGAGTCCCTGGCGCGGATCGACGAGGCCGGTCGCGGGGTGCTGATCCTGCTGCGCGGTCACGAAGGGCGCGGCATCGGCCTGGTGGAGAAGCTGCGGGCCTACGCCCTGCAGGACGCCGGCCGGGACACGGTCGACGCCAACCTCGAGCTCGGCCTGCCGGTGGACTCCCGCTCCTTCGCGGCCGTGCCCGGCATCCTCGCCCATCTGGGGGTGACCGCGGTCGAGCTGCTCACCCACAACCCGGAGAAGGCCCACGCCCTGGTCGGCGGGGGCGTCGAGGTGACGGGGACCATCGACCTCGACACCCACCCCACCCCGGAGAACCTCACCTACCTCACCACCAAGCGGGACCGGCTGGGGCATCACCTCCGTGATCTCCCGACCCTGCCCACCACCACCGAAGGAGAGACCGCATGAGCGGCCACGGAAGCCCCACGGCACAGATCCCCCACAGCAGCGGCACCCGGCTCGCGATCGTCGCCGCGACCTGGCACGAGCAGGTGATGGACGGGCTGCTCGCCGGGGCGCTGCGCGGCGCTGCCGAGGCCGGCATCGCCGAGCCGACGGTGGTGCGCGCCCCCGGCTCCTTCGAGCTGCCGGTGCTCGCCGACGCCCTGGCCCGCGATCACGATGCCGTGGTGGCGCTCGGCGTGGTGGTCCGTGGCGGCACCCCGCACTTCGAGTACGTGTGCGAGGCGGCGACCGACGGCTTGACCCGGGTCGCCCTCGACCACGGCGTACCGGTCGGCTTCGGTCTGCTGACCTGCGATGACGAGAAGCAGGCGCTCGATCGTGCGGGTCTGCCCGGCTCCGTCGAGGACAAGGGCTACGAGGCCGCGGCCGCGGCGCTGACCACGGCGCACGTGCTGGCGGGCCTCGCGGCCGGGCGCGAGGGAGGATCCTCCCGGGTGTGAGCGGAGCGGCGCCGGGGCCGTGAGCGCGGGATCGCGAGGGGATCGCCACGAGAGAAGGCCCCTGTGCCGCACGATCATCCCGGGCGGGGTATGGGACCTCGTCCCACGGCCTCCGGAGCCGGATTCGAGGCATTTCCGGGCCTCCTGGGGGTGGATGCACGTCGCGTCGTCCACAGCTGTGACGGGGCGAATAGGTTCGGCGAGCGTTCTCCGCTAGAATCAGGGAGGTTCGGCCGACGTCTTCCGACGTCCCCGCGGACTTCAGCCGTCGGCGTGCTCGCCGGGGCCGGTCAGTCGCCGCTCGCGCGCGTACGCGCGCGCGGCATTGAGTGGGTCCCGCGCCTGTGCGCCGGAGCTCCTGCCCGCGAGGTCCTGCCGAACCGCCCCGCCGTCTTCCGAGCGGGGGACCCTGGACTGCGAGGAGCCACATCAGGTGAGCGACAGCGACCGCCCCATGCCCGATCAGGACGTGCCCACCGGCACCCCCGACCCGTCCCCCGGAACGGCCGACGCAGCGGCGGCATCCTCGATCACGCCCACCACGGCCGGTGAGCGCGCGGCGCACGCCCCGGAGCACTACGACGCCTCGGACATCACCGTCCTCGAAGGCCTCGAGGCGGTCCGCAAGCGGCCCGGCATGTACATCGGCTCCACCGGTGAGCGCGGCCTGCACCACATGGTCCAGGAGATCGTCGACAACTCGGTCGATGAGGCGATGGCCGGCCACGGCGACTCCATCGAGGTCACCCTGCTGGCCGACGGCGGCGTGCGCTGCATCGACCATGCCCGCGGCATCCCCGTCGCGATGCACCCCACCGAGGGCAAGCCGGCCGTGGAGCTGGTGCTCACCGTCCTGCACGCCGGCGGCAAGTTCGGCGGCGGCGGCTATGCGGTCTCCGGTGGTCTGCACGGCGTGGGCTCCTCCGTGGTCAACGCCCTGTCCATCCGCATGGAGGTGGAGATCCGCCGCGACGGGAACGTGTGGCGCCAGGCCTACTCCCGCGGCGTGCCGGTCACCGAGCTCGAGAAGGGCGAGGAGACCGAGGAGACCGGCACCACCATCACCTTCTGGGCCGATGACGAGATCTTCGACGAGACGATCTACGATTTCGAGACGCTGCGCAAGCGGTTCCAGCAGATGGCGTTCCTGAACAAGGGCCTGCGCCTGACGCTGACCGATGAGCGCGCTCCGGACAGCGACCAGGACGAGGAGGACGACGACCTGGTCGACGTCGAGCTCGAGGCGGAGGCGGAGGCCGGGGCGAAGGACTCCGGTCCCCGAACGATCTCCTACCTCTACGAGCGCGGTCTGCAGGACTTCGTCGAGTTCATCAACACCACCAAGCGGGCCGAGGTCATCCACCCCGAGATCATCTCCTTCGAGTCCGAGGACACCGAGGCGAAGATCTCCGTCGAGGTCGCGATGCAGTGGACCGGTGCCTACTCGGAGTCGGTGCACACCTACGCCAACACCATCAACACGCACGAGGGCGGCACCCATGAGGAGGGCTTCCGCTCCTCGCTGACCTCGATCGTGAACCGGTACGGGCGGGCCCAGGCCCTGCTCAAGGAGAAGGACGCCAACCTCACCGGCGAGGACATCCGGGAAGGCCTGACCGCGGTGATCTCCGTGAAGCTGGGGGAACCCCAGTTCGAGGGCCAGACCAAGACCAAGCTCGGCAACACCATCGCCCGCACCTTCATGGTCAAGGTGATGACCGACCAGCTGCAGGACTGGTTCGAGTCCCATCCCCTCGAGGCGAAGTCGATCGTCATGAAGGGGCAGGCCGCGGCGGCCGCCCGCGAGGCCGCCCGCAAGGCCCGCGACGCCACCCGCCGCAAGTCCCCGCTGGAGACCGGCGGGATGCCCGGCAAGCTGCGTGACTGCTCCTCCCGCAACCCCGCCGAGTCCGAGATCTTCATCGTCGAGGGCGACTCCGCCGGCGGCTCGGCGGTGCTGGGCAGGGACCCGCGCACCCAGGCGATCCTCCCCATCCGCGGCAAGATCCTCAACGTCGAGAAGGCGCGACTGGACCGGGCCCTGGACAACCAGGAGGTCCGCTCGCTGATCACCGCCTTCGGCACCGGGATCGGTGAGGACTTCGACGCCACCAAGCTGCGCTATCACAAGATCGTCCTGATGGCCGACGCCGACGTCGACGGCCAGCACATCTGCACCCTGCTGCTGACGCTGCTGTTCCGCTACATGCGGCCGCTGATCGAGCTGGGCCACGTGTTCATCGCGATGCCGCCGCTGTTCCGACTGAAGTGGTCCAACGCCCCGCACGAGTACGTGTTCAGCAACGAGGAGCGCGACGAGCGCCTCGAGGCGGGCCGCGCGGCCGGCCGTCGCATCCCCCGGGACAACGGCATCCAGCGCTACAAGGGTCTGGGCGAGATGGACTGGAAGGAGCTGCAGTCCACCACCATGGACGCGGCCACGCGCACCCTGAAGCAGGTCACGGTCGACGAGGCCGCCGACGCCGACACCATCTTCTCCGTCCTGATGGGCGATGACGTCGAGTCGCGCCGCCGCTTCATCCAGGAGAACGCCAAGGACGTCCGCTTCCTCGACATCTGATCATGGCCCCCGGGGCGGTGCCGGCCCGCCCGCGCACCCCCGGGGTCCCCACGAACCCTCGGCCCCAGCTGAAAGGCCTCTTGCCCCATGAGTGACACCCCGCAGGACCCCACGAACCCCGATCAGACCCCGAGGACGCCTCGAGCTCCGAGCAGGATCCGACGCCGGCGCAGAACGTCGGCCTCGGCGGGCAGGAGACGCCCGAGGGCGCGCACGAGATCTCCGCCGACGAGGCGGCCTCGCGCACCGTGACCCTGGTGGACCCGCTGGACGAGGACGAGGTCGACCGCATCACGCAGGTCGACCTCAACCAGGAGATGCAGCGCTCCTACCTCGACTATGCGATGAGCGTCATCGTCTCCCGCGCCCTGCCGGACGTGCGCGACGGCCTCAAGCCCGTCCACCGCCGCATCATCTACGCGATGTTCGATGGCGGCTACCGTCCCGACCGCTCCTTCTCGAAGTCCGCGAAGGTCGTCGGCGAGGTGATGGGCAACTACCACCCCCACGGCGACTCCGCGATCTATGACGCCATGGTGCGCCTGGTGCAGCCCTGGTCGCTGCGCTACCCGCTGATCCTGGGACAGGGCAACTTCGGCTCCGCCGGCGACGACGGCGCCGCGGCCCCGCGATACACCGAGTGCAAGATGGCGCCGCTGGCCATGGAGCTGGTGCGGGATATCGAGCAGGACACCGTGGACATGCAGGGCAACTACGACAACACGGTCGACGAACCCACCGTGCTGCCCGCCCGCTTCCCGAACCTGCTGGTCAACGGCTCCGCCGGGATCGCCGTCGGCATGGCGACGAACATCCCGCCGCACAACCTGCGCGAGGTGGCAGAGGCGGTCCAGTGGCTGCTGACCAACCACGAGGCCACCAAGCCCGAGCTGCTCGAGGCCTGCCTGCGCTTCATCAAGGGCCCGGACTTCCCCTCCGGGGCGACGATCGTGGGCACCTCGGGGATCGAGGACGCCTACCGCAGCGGCCGCGGCTCGATCACCCAGCGCGCCGTGGTCTCCACCGAGGAGATCAACGGCCGGATGTCGCTGGTGGTCACCGAGCTGCCCTATCAGGTCAACCCCGACACCCTCGCGCGCAAGATCGCGGAGATGGTGAAGCTGGGCAAGATCAGCGGCATCGCCGACATCACCGACGAGACCTCCGGCCGCACCGGTCAGCGCCTGGTCATCACGCTGAAGCGGGACGCCGTGGCCAAGGTGGTGCTGAACAACCTCTTCAAGCACACCCAGCTGCAGGAGAACTTCTCCGCGAACATGCTCGCGCTCGCCGGTGGGGTGCCGCGCACCCTGTCGATCGACTCCTTCGTGCGCGAGTGGACCCGGCACCAGATCGACGTCATCGTCCGCCGCACCAGGTTCCGCCTGCGCAAGGCCGAGGAGCAGATCCACATCTTCCGCGGCTACCTCAAGGCGCTCGACGCGCTGGACGAGGTCATCGCGCTGATCCGCCGCTCGCCGGACGTCGACCAGGCCCGCACCGGGCTGATCGAGCTGCTGAAGATCGACGAGATCCAGGCCAACGCGATCCTCGCGATGCAGCTGCGCCGCCTGGCCGCCCTGGAGCGCCAGAAGATCATCGAGGAGCACGACAAGCTGCAGGCCCTGATCGAGGAGTACACCGCGATCCTCGCCGATC
Source organism: Brachybacterium avium (assembly GCF_002216795.1). Taxonomy (NCBI): domain Bacteria; kingdom Bacillati; phylum Actinomycetota; class Actinomycetes; order Micrococcales; family Dermabacteraceae; genus Brachybacterium; species Brachybacterium avium. The sequence goes on from NZ_CP022316.1 coordinate 1,839,712, forward strand.
CGCAGCGGCAGCGGGACATCGTCTCCGAGGAGCTGCAGGAGATCGTCGACAAGTACGGCGACGACCGCCGCACCGAGATCCTGCCCTTCGCCGGGGACATGGCGATGGAGGACCTCATCCCCGAGGAGGACATGGTCGTCACCATCACCCGTGGCGGCTACGTCAAGCGCACCCGCGAGGACCAGTACCGCGCCCAGAAGCGCGGCGGCAAGGGAGTGCGCGGCGCGTCGCTGCGTGAGGACGACGTGGTCGAGCACTTCTTCACCACCACCACGCACCGCTGGCTGCTGTTCTTCACCAACCAGGGCCGGGTCTACCGCGCCAAGGGCTATGAGCTGCCCGAGGCGCCGCGGGACGCGAAGGGCCAGCACGTGGCGAACCTGATGGCCTTCCAGCCGGATGAGCACATCGCCTCGGTGCTGGCGATCGACAGCTACGAGGATGCTCAGTACCTGGTGCTGGCCACCGAGTCCGGACTGGTCAAGAAGACCGCCATGCCGGCCTTCGACTCCAGCCGCACCGGCGGCATCATCGCCATCAACCTGCGTGACATCGACGGCCCCGACGGCACCCACCCCGACCGGGTGATCGCCGCCCGCGCCATCGACGCCGACGACCAGATCCTGCTGGTCTCCCGCAACGGCCAGTCCGTCCGGATGCCCGCCGATGACGGCACGCTGCGACCGACGGGCCGTGCCACCAGCGGCGTGACCGGGATGAAGTTCCGTCACGACGACCGGCTGCTGGCCATGGACGTCGCCCATCCGGGCAGCTTCGTCGTCACCGTGACCGACGGCGGCTTCGCCAAGCGCACCAGCATCGACGAGTACCGCCTGCAGGGTCGTGGCGGTCTGGGTATCCGGGTCGCGAAGCTGCCCGACGACCGCGGCCACCTGGTGGGTGCCGCCGTGGTCGAGGAATCCGACGAGCTGCTGGTGGTGATGGAGCGCGGCCGCGTGGTCCGCTCCAAGGTCTCCGAGGTGCCGGCCAAGGGACGCACCACCATGGGCGTGGTCTTCGCCAAGCCCGATAAGCGCGACCGCATCCTGCTGGTGACCACCGGCCAGGAGTCCGAGGTCGACGAGGACGAGACAGAGGCCCCGAGATCGTCGACGCCGACCCCGCCGACGACGCACCGACCCCCGGCGACGGGAGCGAGGAAGGTGTGGAGATCTCCGCAGACGACGCGCCTGAGGGTGTGAGCGATGCGGGCGATGTTCTAGGCTCTGACGAGTCCGACCAGTCGTCGACCGACGACGCCGATCCCACCAAGGAGTAATCCGTGAGCACCAGTGACTCCAGGACCACCGCCGGGCCCGCCGGCCCGGCAGAGTCCACGTCCAAGCTCCCGGCCTTCACGGAGAAGCCGTCGGCGGATTCCCCGGCGACGACCGAGACCGCCGAACAGACCTCCGAACAGACCATCGGTGCAGGCAGGGGATCGGCCTCCCGGGGTGCCAGCCGCAGTCCGAAGAAGACCAGCGGCATCGCGAATCCCGCGGAGAAGGAGCGTCGCGGTCCGCGCCGCGTGCGCCTGACCCTGGCCCGGCTGGATCCGTTCTCGGTGATGAAGCTGTCCTTCCTGGCGGCGATCGCGATCGGCATCGCCACCGTGGTCGCGGTGGTCGTGCTGTGGAACCTGGTCGAGGCGATGGGCCTGTGGGCCTACATCGATCAGCTGGGCCGGGACCTGAACAGCGGTGACCCGCTGCCGTTCATGGAGTTCTTCACCTTCTCGAAGATGACCAGCTACGGCACCATCGTCGCGGTGGTGAACGTCGTGATCATCACCGCGCTCGGCACCCTGGGGGCGTTCCTCTACAACCTGGTGGCGGCGCTGCTGGGCGGGCTGAAGATGACCTTCACCGACGAGTGAGGCCGGGCGTCACGCCGGCGCGGTGATATCGGCGATCCGGGCGCCGAGATGGGTGAGGGCCTCCTGGGCGGGCACGGTCACCGCGACCCCGTGGGCGCCGGCGCCGAGGGAGATCCTGCGCCCGGGATCGCCGGTGAGGTCTGCGTCGGCGATCACCGGCCAGGCGGTCGTGGCCCCGAAGGGCGTGATGGTCCCGCGCTCGTACCCGGTGACCTCCCGGGCGACCTCCTTGTCCGGCATCGACAGCCGGTTCACGCCCAGCACCGATCGCAGCCGTGGCCAGGAGATCTCCCGGTCGCCGGGGACCAGCACGAACAGGAAATCCCCCTCCCCGCGCCGCACCACCAGAGTCTTGACGATGTCGCGCGGCTCGACGCCGCGCGCCGCCGCCGCGTCCGCGAGGGATCGCGCCCGCTCGTGCCGGGTGATCTCGAAAGGCAGTCCCGAGGCCGTCAGGGCATCGACGGCGCGCTGTTCGCTCATGAGCCCAGAGTAGGCCCGGCGCCCGGGGCCGGAGATTGTCCTCTGCGCCCAGCGGTACGGAAGAGGCGTGAGAGTGGTCGCGGGATCCTGGGGTCGGTGCGGCGGCATCAGTAGGCTCGAGGAATGGTCTTCTCCTCGCTCGACCTCCCTGCCCGCCCCGCCGCCCCGGAGGACTATCCCTGGCTCGGGCCCGCAGTGCGGTCGGCGCTGCTGCTGAGCGACGGGGTCGCGGACCTCGACCCCAGCGGCGAGATCGGGGCCGCGACCGAGCAGCTGGACGAGCCGCTCGTGGACGTCGCCGCGATCGAGCAGGCGCTCGCGGCCGAAGGGGCGGCCCCGCTGGCCGAGCGCACCCTGGTGCTCGCCGTCGGCTCCAACCAGACGCCGCAGACGATCGCCCGCAAGTACCGTCGCTCCGGCCGCGACATCCCGGTGGCCACGCCCTTCGTGCGCTGCACCGTGCACGACCTGGCCGTCGGGCATGTCGCAGGGATCGCCGCCGCCGGCTACCTGCCGGCCGCCCCGTACCGCGCGCGGGGGAGCGGATGGAGCTGGTCGCCACCTGGTTCGATACGGCGCAGCTGGCCGTGATCGATGAGACCGAGCCGAACTACGACCGCCTCCGGCTGTCGACCGACCAGTTCCCGCTTCGCCTCGCCACCGGGCAGCAGCCACCGCAGTTCGACGTGTACGCCTCACACCGGGGCGTGCTCGCCGAGGACGACCGTCCGATCCCGTTGCGGCATCGTCAGCAGGAGATGTTCGACGAGCTGGTGGGCCTGACCGGCTCCTCGCTGACCCACGGCGATGCGGCGGAGGTCTGCGCCGCCCTCGCCGCGGCCCCCGGTGCCCTGGATGAGCTGGTCACTGCGCACGGGCTGGTCGCGCCCGATGGGCTGCCGCGCTGAGCGGAGCGCTGCTCAGACCACGCTGAAGCGCACCGAGTGCCAGCCGCTGGCACCGTTCGGTGCCGGGTTCGCGCGCTGGGAGGTCTGCAGCTCGCCCTCGGCGTCGGTGGCGCGGACCGTGACCGAGTGGTCGCCGGGTTCGGCGTCCTGCCAGCGCAGCGACCACTGCACCCAGGTGTCCTCGGTGACCTCTGCGCCGAGATCGGCCTCGCGCCAGTCCCCGTCGTCGATCTGCACCTCGATCGAGGAGATGCCCCGCTGCTGTGCCCAGGCGGTCCCGCCGAGCATCACGGCGCCCTCGGCGTCCGGGCTCAGCTCCCCGAAGGAGCGGGGCACGTCCACCCGGGAGGCGATCTTGATCGGTCCGCGCTCGGTCCAGCCCCGGGTGGACCAGTAGGCGACGTCGTCCGCGAACGTGGTGACCTTCAGCTCGGTGAGCCACTTGGTGGCCGAGACGTAGCCGTACAGGCCCGGCACCACCATCCGTACCGGATAGCCGTGCTCGGCGGGCAGCGGCTCACCGTTCATGCCCACCGCGATCAGCGAGTCGCGGTCGTCGGTCAGCGCCTCGAGGGGGGTGGAGGCGGTGAACCCGTCGATCGAGCGGGACAGGACCATGTCCGCCCCGTCCTTGACCCCGGCCCGCTCCAGCAGGGTGCGCACGGGCAGCCCCAGCCAGGTCGCGTTGCCCGCCAGATCCCCTCCGACCGGGTTGGAGACGCAGGCCAGCGTCACCTGCTTCTCGATCATCGGCTCCTCGAGCAGCTGCGCGAAGTCGATCGTGAGCTCCTGGTCCACCAGACCGTGGATCCGCAGCTGCCAGGTGCTCGGGTCCACGCGCGGTACCGCGAGAGCGGTGTCGATGCGATAGAACTCGTCGTTGGGGGTGACGAAGGGCGGCATCCCCTCGAGCTGGACCTGAGCGTCCGCGGGGATCGGCTCCGCTGTGCTGCGCGGCGTCGGCAGCACGTACTGCGCGGTCCGACGGGCGAGCTCGCGGCTCGCGGTGACGCTGCGCGCGGTCACGGCGCCGACCACGGCGAGCAGCCCCACGGCGCCGATGCCGAGCAGGGAACGACGACGGGTCCAGGCGGCCCCGGCATCGCCCACTGCGGCGGGGGCACGGACGGTCCGCAGCAGGAGCAGCAGGGTGGGGACCGCGACCACGGTGCCGACCAGGGTGGGCAGCACATCGAGCACCGAGTTCTGGGCGCGGGTGAGCACGAGGACCATCGCGAGCACGCCGAGACCGGCGAGCAGAGCGGCGGCCGGGCGGGGTCGGGTGGCTCCGAGCCGCCCGATCAGCGCGGTCAGCACCGCATACACCACGATCATCGAGGCGAACAGCACCACCTTGTCCAGGGTGCCGAACAGGCTGATCACCAGGTCCTTCACCCCAGGTGGGACGATGTCCACGAAGGCGCCGCCGACGGCCACGAAGGGCGCGGAGGAGGAGCTGAAGGCCAGCGAGAGCAGCTCCGCGACGGCCACCAGCACCAGACCGGCGACCACGCCGGAGACTGCCGACCAGCCGGGGGCGGAGCGGCGGTCGGGATCGAGCCGAGCGGACGGGGAGCTCATGACAGCACCCCGGCCGCGATCGGATCCATGGTCGGCTGTTCCGAGCCGCCGGCGGGCTCGATCGTCAGACCGACGGTCACGCCCTCCGGGATCGCGCCGTCATGCATGGCGGCGGCACCCGGGTCCTCGAGCAGCCCGGCGCTGGCGATACCGGAATCGTCGATCATCCACAGCTGGTAGGTCTCCTCCGCCGGCAGGGCGGGCAGGTCCGCGGCCTGCACGAGCATCGCCCCCTGCTGACGGGAGTACATCAGCTGCAGGGAACCGCCGTCCTGGGAGGGGATGACCAGGTGCGAGGCATCGTCCGAGGCCAGGATGGTGGAGAGCATGGCCCGCTCCGCCTCGGCGTCGGCCTGCTCGGAGGCCATGGCCTCGAGGCTCGCACGGGCGTCCTGCTCGGCGATGCGCTCGTTGTTCCACAGCCCGGCCCCGGCGATGGTGGTCAGCAGCAGCGCGGACGCGGCGACCGCGGTCCAGCGGTTGCGGCGCACGCTCGCCCGGTAGCGGTCCAGGGAGACGACCTTCGCCGGTGGGTTCGGTGGTGCAGAGGCGTCCTCGACCGACGGAGCGGTCGGTCGCGGGGAGGGGACCTCGGCCGGTGCGACGTCGGGAGCCTCAGCCCTGGCCGTGTCGGTCTGCGTCTCCTCCTGCTCCGGGAGGGGGAGAGCTGGCGGGTGGTGCCGATGCGGGCCATCACTGCGGCCTTCAGCTCCGGGCGCGGGGCGAGCGGGGGGAGGCTGCCGGCGAGCTCGGCGGCGGTCTCCTCGAAGGCGGCGGCCTCGGCGGCGGCCTCGGTATCCTCCTCGAGGTAGCGGCGCATCTGCTCGCGCTCCTCCGCGTCCAGGGCGTTCAGGGCCCAGGCACCGGTCATGGTGTGCTTCTGCTCGTTCACGAGGTCACCCCCAATCTGTCCCGCAGCACGATCATGCCGTCCCGGATCCGAGTCTTCGCCGTCCCGATGGGGATGTCGAGCAGGGCGGCCACCTCGCGATGGCTGTATCCGCCGAAGTAGGCGAGGCGGATCGCCTCTGCCTGCGCCGAGGTGAGCGCTCCCATCGCCGTCTGCACCCGCTGGCTCTCGACCCTCATGATCCCCTCCTCCTGAACATCCACGACCTGCTGCTCCATCTGCAGCAGACCTTCCTCGGAATCCCTCCGGCGCGAGGCTTCGCTCGAGCGCACCGTATCGACCGCGCGGCGGTGGGCGATGGTGCACAGCCAGCCCCGTGCGCTGCCGCGATGGGCATCGAAGCGGGTGGCCTGCCGCCATACCTCCACGAACACCTCCTGCAGCACCTCCTCGCTCATCGCCACGTCCCGCACCACGCGCCGGATCAGTCCGAACAGCAGCGGTGCGGTGTCGTCGTACAGGTGGGAGAAGGCGTCCTCGTCGCCGAGAGCGATGCGGCCCAACAGCTCGGGGAGCGTGGGTGCCCGCAGCTCCTCACCGTGCAGCGGGCGCAGAGCGGCATCACCGGGTGACCGGTTCGCCGCGTCGGCGGGGGTGGGCTCCGGAGGCATGCGACTCCTTCTGTGCGGGGGCCCGAGCGGGCGGAGGGGGTGGTGCGCCCACCCCTCGCCCGCTCGGGGCGACAGTGCAGTCTGTCCCGCTCAGCCCTGCTCCGCCATCATCGGAGGCATCAGAACGGTATCGATCAGGTAGACGGTCGCATTCTGGGTCTGGACCCCGCCGCAGATCACGGCCGCATCGCCCACCATCAGATCATCACCGCTGCCGGTGACCTCGACGTCCTCACCCTGGACGGTGGTGAGGGTGCCGGCGATCTCGTCCGGGGAGAGCTGACCGGGCACCACGTGGTAGGTGAGCACCTCGGTGAGGCCCTCCGCGTCGCCGGCCAGGGCCGTCAGGTCATCGTCGGGGATGGCCGAGAAGGCGTCGTCCACCGGGGCGAACACGGTGAACTCGTCACCGTCGAGGGTGTCGGCCAGGTCCACGTCCGGGTTCAGCTCGCCCGAGATCGCCGAGGTCAGCGTCGTGAGCATCGGGTTGTTCGAGGCGGCGACGCTGACCGGGTCCTGGGCCATGCCCTCGACCGAGCCGGCGCCGTCGGGCACCATCGCGGCATAATCCGCGCAACCCGGGCCGACCAGGTTCGCCGCCGGGTCCATGGCCATCTCGCCGCCATCGTCGGAGGTCATTCCGCCCTCCTCGGCGGACTGCTCCTGCGTGGCGGCGGGCTGCTCGCCCTGGGAATCGGGTGCATCCTCACCCATGCCGCCGGAGCAGGCGCTCATCAGGGCTGCGGTGGCGACGAGGACCCCGAGACGGGGAAGGATCGTGGATCTGCTCATGACGAACTCCTTGGGATGCTGCGGACACGCTCACTGTGCGAGCGCCGGACATCCCCGGAAGGGGAGTCACATCAGGAGTTCGGAGCCGGGAGGGGATCGGATGGGACGTGAACCGGGGAGCGCTGTGACCTCCGAAACACCGACCCCCGCGAGTTGGACGGCGCGCCACGTGCGCCGTACAGTGGTGCGTCGGTGGTCGACATCCGGAGCTGCTCCGGTCGTTGCCCCCATGGGCCTATAGCTCAGTCGGTTAGAGCGCTGTCCTGATAAGACAGAGGTCACTGGTTCAAGTCCAGTTAGGCCCACTTCGAGGATCGGAGGAACTCATGAAGAAGTTCATCACCGCCGCCGTCCTGACCGGGACGTCGATCGCGGGACTCCTCGTTTGGCGGAAGGTCGAATCCGACCGCATCCGCAATGATCTGTGGAACGAGGCGGAGCGCATCTCCGCCGAGCAGGACACCGAGTCGGCGTCGGCACAGCCCGCACCGGCCCGTACCGCCTGATATTCCACGCACGGGGACTTAGCTCAGTTGGTAGAGCGGTAGCTTTGCAAGCTTCAGGTCAGGGGTTCGACCCCCCTAGTCTCCACCAGGCACCAGGCAGAGGCCCTCTCCCGGATACGGGGGAGGGCCTCTCGTCATCGCCGCACCGGTGCTCGCCCGGCGAGGGACGTGTCGGCAGGGCGCGGGTGGGGCGCAGCGGCCGACCGATCGTTCGGCTCTGTCGGTGACTGCATAGTCGCAGGTGAGACCCGATTCCGGCACCGTCGTCCGGCCCCGGGACCGAGGGGGAGGACCGCTTCGAGGATTTTCTCCAATCCGCTCGCCGTCATGCTCCGAACCCCTCCTGGATCGCCGCCCACGACGGCCGAAGGGTCGTCCGGCGTTCGACGAAGGAGTCATCATGCGTACGACGACGAAGCGACTGCTCCCCCTCTTCGCGGCCACGGTCGCCCTCGGCACGCTCGGCGCCTCCGGTGCTGCGCTGGCCGACGACCATGACGGCGGGCAGGGGTCCACCACTCTCGAGGCCCACCTCAGTGAGCTGAACGACTCCGGAGCCTCCGGCACGGCGTGGATCACGCTCGACGGCAATGAGGTCACCGTGAAGGTCGACAGCTCCGGGATGCTCGCCGAGGCCCCCCACGCCCAGCACATCCACATCGGCGGCACCAACCAGTGCCCGGACCCGAACATGGAGGGCACCGGTGTCGACGGAGCGATCCGCACCACCGACGCCGCCGACTCCTACGGCGGCGTGCAGGTCTCGCTGACCAAGGACGGCGACACCAGTCCGGACAGTGCCCTGGCCGTGGACCGCTTCCCGGTCGGTGACGCCAACTACGAGCGCACCTTCGAGGTCAGCGACGACGTCGCCGCGAGCCTCGAGAAGGGTGACGGCTCCGTGGTGCTGCACGGCGTGGACCACAACGGCAACGGCACCTACGACGGTGACCAGGAGTCCGACCTGGACCCGAGCCTGCCCTCGGAGGCCACCGATCCCGCCGCCTGCGGCACCCTCGACCTGGCCCAGATGGAGCAGTGGCCCGAGGGCGGTGCCGAGACCGGTGACGGCACCACCGCCGGCATCGAGCAGTCCGGCGCCCTGCTGGCCGGCGGCGGTCTGCTGACCGCAGCGGCTGCCGGTGGCTTCGCGCTGCGTCGTCGTCAGACCCAGAAGTGAGATGAGCCCCCAGGGAGCATCCCGTCACCACGGCGGCCGTCGCCCGGCGGTCGCCGTGGTGACGGTCCTCGCCCTGCTCGGCGCAGCCCTCCTGGTGTTCGCGCTGACCAGCCAGGTCGGCGCACCGCCGGAGCCGCCGCTGCGCAGCAGCGGCGCGATGGCCGGCGACGGCGCTGAGGAGCCGTCGGACGGCGGGGGCGCAGAGGCGTCGCCCGTCCCGACCAATGCGGCGGCCGACCCCTCACAGCAGCCGACCAGCGCAGCACCTGAGGAGCCCGTCGTGGCCCCCATGGCCGCGTCGGAGCCGACCGGACTGCGGATCGACGCGATCGGCGTCGAGGAACAGCTCTTCCCGATCGGTCTCGGAGCCGAGGGGGAGCTGCTCGCGCCCCGTGGCGACCAGGCGGATCTGCCGGCCTGGTTCGAGGGTTCGCCCACCCCGGGGGAGACCGGACCCGCCGTCATCGAGGGCCATGTGACCTGGCACGGTGATCCGTCGATCTTCTTCGAGCTCGGGGGTCTGGAATCCGGTGACCTCATCGAGGTCGACCGCGAGGACGGGACCGTCGCGACCTTCGAGGTCTATGACGCGGCCCGGTACCCCAAGGACGAGTTCCCCACTGTGGCCGTCTACGGCAGGACCGACGGGCCGGAGCTGCGTGTGATCACCTGCAGCGGCGACCTGGACGGGGACGAGCACCACCTGGACAACACCGTGATCTCTGCCCGGCTCATCGAGAACTGAAGACAGGCGAGGACCATCCCCGGGATGACCCCGCCATCCCGGGGACTATGTGGTCCGCAGCGAGCTGAACAGCAGACTCGTCTGGGTGGAGTTCACGCCCGGGATGGCGCGGATGCGTTCGAGCACCAGGTCGAAATCGGAGAGGTTGCGGCAGCGCAGCTGGATCACCAGGTCCCAGGTGCCGGTGGTCGAGTGGAACTGCTCGATCTCGGGGTAGCCGCGGATCTCGTGGACGATGTCGTGATTGCGGCGGGTGTCGGTCGCCACGAGCATCACGCCCTGCACGGAATCCTGCTCGAGGTCGCTGCTGACCCGGATCGTGAAGCCCTCGATCACCCCGGTGTCCACGAGCCGGTCGATCCGCGAGGTGACGGTCGAGCGATTGATCCCCAGCTCCCGCGCCAGGACCGCCACCGGAGTGCGGCTGTTCGAGCGCAGAAGGGCGATGAGGCGGTAGTCCAGGTCGTCGAGCACGCAGTCAGCGTAACGCCACCAGGCAGAGTGTTGGAGCATTGCGCATCCTGCCCGCAACTCGGCGATTGCGGCGCCACATCGCCGACCTCTATCTTCTCTCTTGGCCCAGGTGAGGGCATGGTTTTCGGGAGTTGCTCCCGCTGAGAGTCGAAGGTGGCGAAGTGCTCGATGTGTCCGTCCTGCCCGCGTTCCTCGTGGCGGTGGTGGTGATCCTGGTGACCCCGGGGCCCGATATGGCGTTCCTGGTCGCGACCGGCATCAATCAGGGTCGTAGAGCGGCGGTGCGCGGAGCCTTCGGCGTGACCTCCGCGATGACCATCTGGGTGCTCGTCGCGGCGACGGGGTTGGGGGTCGCGCTGACGCAGCTGCCCGCCGCCCTCGATGCGATCCGGATCGCCGGCGCCGGCTACCTGGCCTTCCTCGCCATCACCACCTGGCGCAGCGCCGGGGCGGAGATCACGGAAGCGGGGACGGTCCCGAACGTGTTCCGGCGCGGCTTCCTGGTGAACATCACCAATCCGAAGGTAGCGCTGTTCTTCGTGGCCTTCCTGCCCCAGTTCCTCGGCTCGGCGGGGGAGCACCCCCTCGCGCAGATGCTCATGCTCGGCCTGCTGCTCCAGCTCATCGGGCTGGTCGCGGACATCACCATCGGCAGCACGGCCGGGCTCTTCCGGGATGCCGTGCTCGGCCGGCGCCGCGTCCGCCTGGCCCTGGACGGTGTGGCGGGCACGGTCTACGGGGGGCTCGCCGTGCTCCTGCTGCTCGGGGTCGTCCGCGGATAGCAGCGCAGAGGCGCCCTCAGGCCCCGTCGACCGCCCCCGACGGCGCATGCCGCTCGAGGAACTCGAGCATCGTCACCCGATCCACGCCGGTGAAGGTGCCGGTCGGCATCGCGGCCAGCAGCGAGGCGTGCAGCCGTGCGACCGGCCAGACCGACCCCTCCCAGCGGTCCACCAGCGCGGGATCCGGCTCCCGGCAGCAGGTGGGGTCGGGGCAGGACGACCCGTGGCGCACGGTCGTCTCCCGGCCCCGGAACCACTTCGTGTGCTGGAAGGCGGTCCCGACCGAGATCGAGAACTCCCCGCCCGGGCCGGACTCGATGTGCGAGGTGCACCAGTAGGTGCCTCCGGGCTTGTCGGTGTACTGGCAGTACTGGCGCATCCGGTCCTCGCTGCGGAACACCCGCCGCGCGCTCCACCACCGGCACACCCGCTGCCCCTCCACCGCGCCGAGCGCATCGGTGGGGAAGCGCACCGCATCGTTCTGGTAGGCCTTGAGGATCGTGCCGGAGGCGTGGACCTTCAAGAAGTGCACGGGGATGCCCAGATGACGGGTGGCCAGGTTCGTGAAGCGGTGGGCGGCCATCTCGTAGTTCACCGCGAACTCGTCGCGCAGGTCCTCCACGCTCAGCTCCCGCTGCGCCTTCGCACTCTGCAGGAAATCGAGCGCCCCGGCTTCGGGCAGCAGCAGGGCGCAGGCCAGGTAGTTCGTCTCCACCCGCTGGCGCAGCAGCTCGCCGTAGTCGGCCGGTTCGTCTTTGCCCAGCACATGCGCGGCGATCGCCTGCAGCACCGTGGAGCGGGGATCCGAGGTGGAGCGGCCCAGCGGCAGGTAGATCCGCATGTGCTCCGAGTCGGTGATCGACCGGGTGGAGTGCGGCAGGTCCGCCACCGAGTGCAGGGAGAAGCCCAGCTTCGCCGCCAGCAGCGAGACCTTGCTCTGCGAGAGCGGACCGCCCCGGTGCCCGATCTGCTCCAGCAGGTCGCGAGCGACCTCTTCGAGCGCGGCGTCATAGTTCCCGGCCCGGGACTGCTCCTCGCGCAGCTGCCCGTTCACCCGCCGCGCCTCCTCCGGGGTGGCGGCGCGCTGCTCGTGCAGGCTGCGCAGCTCCTCATGCAGCGCCAGGATGGTCTCGATCGCCGCGTCCGAGAGGGACTTGCGCACCGGCAGTTCCGGCAGCGGCAAGCTCCGGTACAGCGCACCGGCCTGCGCCTTCTCCAGTGCGATCTCGAGTGCCGCCCGACGGTTAGGCGGCTCCGGCTCCAGCAGGTCGTCCACCCCCACCTCGAGGGCCCGAGCGATCCGACGCAGCTCGCCGAGCTTCAGCTCGCGCCTGCCGTTCTCGATCACCGACAGCTGGGAGGGTGCCCGCTGCACGGCGGCGGCGAGCTCAGCCAGGGAGAGCCCGCGCTCCTGCCGGCGGGCGCGGATGCGTTGGCCGATCAGCAGCGGATCGAAGTCGTCGTCGGCCGTCGCCGGAAGAGATGCCGCCGCGTGGTGAGCCATGCGGACACGGTGCCACAGAAATGTTCTGCCGAACAGAAATACTGCTGAAGTTCTTCGAATCAGGGGCTTCCGGGGGTCTTGCGGGGCCCGCAGAGTGTGACTACCCGATGAAGTTCGTCGATTGCAGCATCCGCTGCGAAGTTCCGACCCCGATGACCACAGCCCCACCCGAGGAGCCGATGATGACCGCACCCCTGCCTCCCACCACTGCCCGCCCCGGAGACCAGACTATGACCGCCCAGGAGCTCGCCCGCGACTGGGAGATCGATCCCCGCTGGCGGAACGTGCGCCGCGATCACACCGCCGAGGATGTCATCGCACTGGCCGGCCCCGTCCGGGAGGAGCGCACCCTGGCCCGCCGCGGCGCCGAGACCCTGTGGGACCTGATCGAGCAGAACACAGCCGATCCCGAGCACTGGGTGCGGGCGCTCGGTGCGCTGACCGGCAACCAGGCCGTCCAGCAGGTCCGCGCCGGGCTGCAGGCCATCTACCTCTCGGGCTGGCAGGTCGCGGCCGACGCGAACCTCTCGGGCAAGACCTACCCCGATCAGTCGCTCTACCCGGTCAACTCCGTGCCCGCCGTGGTGCGCCGCCTCAACAACGCCCTGCAGCGCGCGACCCAGATCGAGTTCGCCGAGACCGGCTCCACCAGCCGTGAATGGATGGCCCCGATCGTCGCTGACGCCGAGGCCGGCTTCGGCGGCCCGCTGAACGCCTACGAGCTGATGCTCTCGATGATCGAGGCCGGCGCCGCCGGGGTGCACTGGGAGGACCAGCTGGCCAGTGAGAAGAAGTGCGGGCACATGGGCGGCAAGGTCCTGGTGCCCACCTCCCAGCACGTGCGCACCCTCAGCGCCGCTCGTCTCGCCGCCGATGTGGCGGGAGCGCCCACGGTGATCATCGCCCGCACCGACGCGCTCGCCGCGAACCTGCTCACCAGTGACATCGATGAGCGTGACCAGCCTTTCCTCACCGGCAAGCGCACCGCGGAGGGGTTCTATGAGGTGCGCGGCGGGATCGAGTCGGTGATCGCCCGGGGCCTGGCCTATGCGGAGTACGCAGACCTGCTGTGGGTCGAATCCGCCGAACCGGATCTCGAGCTGGCCCGCACCTTCGCCGAGCGGATCCACCGCGACTTCCCCGAGCAGAAGCTCGCCTACAACTGCTCGCCGAGCTTCAACTGGAAGCGGCACCTGGACGACGCCCAGATCGCCTCCTTCCAACGTGAGCTCTCGGCCATGGGTTACGCCTTCCAGTTCATCACCCTGGCCGGCTTCCACTCGCTGAACCACGGGATGTTCGAGCTCGCCTCGGGATACCGGGAACGGCAGATGAGCGCCTACGTCGAGCTGCAGGAAGCGGAGTTCGCCGCCGCGGACCGCGGCTTCACCGCGCATAGGCACCAGGCCGAGGTGGGCACCGGGTACTTCGATCGGGTCGCCACCGCCCTGAACCCGGCCTCCAGCACTCTCGCGCTGGCCGGCTCCACGGAGTCGGCGCAGTTCTGAACGACGCCTCTCAGCACCGCGCAGCCCACCACCGCCTCCTACCGGCCCGCGCCCCGCCGTCGGCCCCCACGCACCACCTCCCCGAAGGAGCAGGACCATGACCCTCACCCAGCACCAGCGCCCCGCCTCGACCGGCAGCCGCTCCTCCCCTCCGGCTTCCACCCCCGCGTCCCCGAGCTGGATCGACCAGCTCGGATCCGCCGAGCACCGCTTCGAGGAGATCCTCACCCCCGAGGCGATGACCTTCCTCGCTGCGCTGCACGACCGCTTCGCCGCCCGCCGCTCCCAGCTGCTGACCTCCCGGGCGATGCGGCGCGAGGCGATCTCCTCAGGGGCGATGTTCGACTTCCTCCCGGAGACGGCCGCGATCCGCGACGATCCGACCTGGCAGGTGGCCGGCGCCGGCCCGGGCCTCGAGGACCGGCGGGTGGAGATCACCGGCCCCACGGACCGGAAGATGACCGTCAACGCGATGAACTCCGGCGCGAACGTGTGGCTGGCCGATGGTGAGGACGCGCTGAGCCCGACCTGGCACAACGTCATCACCGGGCAGCTCACCCTGCACGACGCGATCCGGCGGCGGATCGACTTCGTCACCGACGAGGGGAAGGAGTACCGGCTGGGGGAGCGGACGCCCACCATCGTGTTCCGGCCCCGCGGCTGGCATCTGCCCGAGCAGCAGCTGCGGTACCAGCGGGCCGACGGCCGCTCCTGCCGTGCCTCTGGCTCGCTGGTGGATGCCGGGCTGTACCTGTTCCACAACGCCCGTGAGCTGATCGCCCGCGGCGCCGGTCCTTACCTCTACCTCCCCAAGCTCGAGTCCCATCAGGAGGCGCGGCTGTGGGACGAGGTGTTCACCTTCACCGAGCAGCACCTGGGTCTGGAGCACGGCACCATCCGGGCCACGGTGCTCATCGAGACGCTGCCGGCGGCATTCGAGATGGACGAGATCCTCTTCGAGCTGCGTGACCACTGCGCGGGGCTGAACGCCGGCCGCTGGGACTACCTGTTCTCCGTGATCAAGCAGTTCCGCGACCGGGGACGGAACCGGGTCCTGCCCGACCGGGGCCAGCTGACGATGACGGTGCCGTTCATGCGGGCCTATACCGAGCTGCTGGTGCGCACCTGCCACCGGCGCGGCGCCCATGCGATCGGTGGGATGAGCGCCTTCATCCCCGACCGCCGCGAGCCCGCCGTCACTGCGAACGCGCTTGCAGAGGTCAGCGAGGACAAGGCCCGCGAGGCGGCCGACGGGTTCGACGGCACCTGGGTCGCCCACCCCGACCTGATCCCCGCCGCCCGCGCCGAATTCGACGCCGTGCTCGGGCAGCACCCCCATCAGCTCGAGCGGCAGCGCCAGGATGTGCACGTCACCGCGGCGGACCTGCTGGACCTGCGGGTCGAGGGCGGCAGGATCACCACTGCCGGCATCCGGCAGAACATCCGGGTGGCACTGCGCTACCTCGACTCCTGGCTGCAGGGACGGGGAGCGGTCGCGATCGACCACCTGATGGAGGATGCCGCGACCGCCGAGATCTCCCGCTCCCAGCTGTGGCAGTGGATCAACCAGGGGATGCTCACCGAGGAGGGCATGCCGATCCTCAAGGAGCGGATCGAGTACTTCATCGACCGCTGCGCCGAGGAGCTCGCCCGCGCGGAGGAGCCCGGAGGGGGAGGCCGTGCCCGGGAGGCGGCGGAGCTGCTGAAGGAGGCGGTGCTGGGGGAGGAGTTCCCGGCCTTCCTCACCACTGCGGCATACGAGCGTCACCTCCGCTGAAGCACCCGCGGCACCCGCGCCGATTCGGACCCGGGTGCCGCGGAGCAGCGCGGGCAGGATGGCGCGGCCGTCCTCACGCGGAGTTCAGCCGCGCGGCCTGCCGCAGCAGATGATCCCGCTCCGCCGTGCTGGCGGCCGTCCGCGCCGCCGCGGCGTACCGGCGGGCCGCCAGGGCGGCGTCCCCGTCGGCCTCGTGCAGGTGCGCCGCTACCGCCGCATGGCGCGGCAGGGTCTCCTCGAGCTCCGTGAGAGCCGTCAGTCCGCCCCGCGGCCCCGCGACCTCTCCGAGCGCCACCACCCGGTTCAGCCGGGCGATCGGGCTGTCCGTGAGCGCCACCAGCTCGTCGTACCACTCGAGGATCTGGGGCCAGTCGGTCTCCGTCGTGCTCGCGGCGTCCGCGTGCAGGGCGGCGATCGCGGCCTGGGCCTGGAACTCCCCGAGCCGGTCCTGACCCAGTGCCGCCTGCAGGATCCCGATGCCCTCTTCGATCAGGTCCGGGTCCCAGCGGGTGCGGTCCTGAGCGTCCAGCGGCACCAGGGCGCCCCGGGCCGTGAACCGTGCCGCCCGCCGCGCGTGGTGCAGCAGCATCAGCGCGAGCAGCCCGGCGACCTCGGGATGCGCGCGCACGGACCGCAGCTGCCGGGCGAGGCGGATCGCCTCTCCGGCGAGGTCCACGTCCCCCGAATAGTCCTCGTTGAAGATCAGGTAGAGCACCCGGAGCACGGTGGCGACGTCCCCCGGCCGGTCGAGTCGCTGCCCGGCCAGGGTGCGCTTGGCACGGGAGATGCGCTGGGCCATGGTCGCCTCGGGCACCAGGTATGCGGCCGCGATCTGGCAGGTGGTGAGCCCGCCGACGGCCCGCAGCGTGAGGGCGATCGCCGAGGCCGGGGTCAGCGACGGGTGCGCGCACAGGAAGAACAGCTCCAGCGAATCGTCGGCCGCGGAGACCGACCCGGGAGCGGGATCGTGCTCGAACCGCTCCTCCCGGTGATGGCGGGCATCCTCCGCCCGCACCTGGTCGAGGAACTTCCGCCACGCGACGGCCACCAGCCAGCCCTGTGGATCCCGGGGAGGTTCACGCTCCCAGGCTGTGAGCGCCGCGATCAGTGCTTCCTGCACGGCGTCCTCCGCCGCCGCGAAATCCGCCCCGCGGCGGCGGAGGATGCCGATCACTGCGGGCACCAGCTCCCGCAGCCGGGACTCGTTCATCCCGTGGTCGGGGGAGTCACGCCGTAGAAGGGGCGCAGCTCGAGCCACTCGTGGATCGCAGCGCCGTCCTTGCCGGGCGCGGCCGAGAGCTCCCCTGCGAGCTCGATCGCCCGCTCGTGACTGTTCACGTCGATGATCATCCAGCCGGCGATGAGGTCCTTGGTCTCCGCGAACGGACCGTCGGTGACCGGAGGTCGACCCTCCCCGTCGAAGCGCACCCAGAGGCCCTCGGGGGAGAGGGCCTGAGAATCCACATACTCACCGGTCCGGGTGAGCCGGTCGGCGAAGTCGTTCATGTACGCCACGTGGGCATCGACCTCGTCGGGGGCCCACCGGTCCATCGGTACGTCGTTCACGGCGGTGGGGGCGCCGCGGTAATGCTTGAGCAGCAGGTACTTGGCCATGAGGTCTCTCCTTCGAGCGGTGCGACCCATTGTGGTCGCCTGCACCCCGGGGACGGAACCGACCGACGGTTCTCGACATCTCCCGACACCATGGCTCGGAAGGGTCAGGAGCGCTCGTGCTCCTCGAGGATCTCGTCGAGGATCTCCGCGGTGTCATGGAGCCGGGCGATCTTCTTGGCGAGCCGCTCGCGGTGGGAACGCAGCGCCGCGAGGGAGCCGGCGGAGTCATGGGCGCAGAGCAGGACGGGCAGCACGGGCGCGATCTCGGTGCTGGACAGGCCCGCGGCGAAGAGCCGCTGCACCAGCAGCACCCGGTCCACCGCCTCGGCATCGAAACGCCGGTGCCCGGCGGCGGTGCGTCGCGGGGTGAGCAGACTCTGCTCCTCGTAGTAGCGCAGGGATCGCGGGCTCACGCGGGTGCGAGACGACAGCTCGCCGATGCTCAGCACATCCTCATCGCCGGATGTCACACGGATGTCAACAGCGGTCATGAAGGCACTGTACGAGCCGCAGCGTCCAGATCAGTGCAGGTCAGCGGCGTGTCGGCGGAGCTGACATCGATGTGAGGCAGCCGAGGCCGTTCAGGCCAGGGGGTTGGGCTGCGGAGGCAGCGCCTCGACGAGGGGGTGGTCCTTGTCGATCACGCCCATCTTCGCCGCACCGCCGGGAGCTCCCAGATCGTCGAAGAAGTCGACGTTGGCGTCGTAGTACTCGGCCCACTGGTCGGGGGTGTCGTCCTCGTAGAAGATCGCCTCGACCGGGCAGACGGGTTCACAGGCACCGCAGTCCACACATTCGTCGGGCTGGATGTACAGCATCCGGTTGCCCTCGTAGATGCAGTCCACGGGGCATTCGTCCACGCAGGCGCGATCCTTCACGTCCACGCACGGCAGGGCGATCACGTAGGTCATGGGGAGGTCCTTCCTGAGGCGTCGTTCAGGAGCGTAGGATCTCAAGTGCACTTGAGGTCAAGGCGTGACGGGAGGGGGGAGGCGTGAATCCCACGCATGAGCCCGACGAGCTGCTGACCATCGGCGAGATGAGCCGTCGCACGGGTGTGGCCGCCTCGGCCCTGCGCTACTACGAGGAGCTGGGACTGGTGGGCTCGGTGCGCACGGGCGGCAACCAGCGCCGCTACCCCCGCCACATGCTGCGCCGCGTCTCGCTGATCTCCGTCGCCAAACGACTGGGCATGCCGCTGTCCGACGTGAAGGATGCATTCGGCGAGGTCCCGATGGAGAGCACGCCCTCGCACGCCGACTGGCAGCGGGCCTCGCGCCGGTGGAAGAAGACGCTTGAGGAGCGACGGCGCGCGATCGAACGTCTCGAGCACGAGCTTACCGGCTGCATCGGCTGCGGCTGCCTCTCGCTGAAGGCCTGCGCGCTGCTGAACCCCGATGACGCCCTCGCCGCGACCGGGGCCGGCCCGCGGCGACTTCAGGACGTCGCCGAGGACGAGGAGTTCGCCGATGACGAACAGTGACGAGGCGCGTTGACCTCAAGGACGCTTGACGTTCTATGGTCGTGGCATTCATCGACCGCTACCCCACGAAAGGACCGACGATGGCTGAGTACACGCTTCCTGATCTCGATTACGACTACGGGGCGCTGGATCCTTCGATCTCCGGGAAGATCATGGAGCTGCACCACTCCAAGCATCACGCGACCTATGTCAAGGGTGCGAACACGGCGCTGGAGAAGCTGGCGGCGGCGCGTGAGGCGAATGATTTCTCGACGGTGAACCAGTTCTCGAAGGATCTGGCGTTCAACCTCGGTGGCCACACGAACCACTCGATCTTCTGGAAGAACCTCTCGCCCGAGGGTGGGGACAAGCCCACCGGTGAGCTGGCGCAGGCGATCGATGAGTTCTTCGGTTCGTTCGATGCGTTCCGGGCGCACTTCACGGCGGCGGCGCTGGGTATCCAGGGTTCGGGCTGGGCGGTGCTGGCGTATGAGCCGCTCGGTGGGAACCTGGTGATCGAGCAGTTCTACGATCAGCAGAACGGTGTGCCGGTGGCGACGATCCCGCTGTTCCAGCTGGATATGTGGGAGCACGCGTTCTATCTGGATTACCAGAACGTGAAGGCGGATTACGTCAAGGCGATCTGGAACATCGTGAACTGGGCGGATGTCCAGGCGCGGTTCGAGGCGGCGCGTTCGAGCGCTTCCGGGCTGGTCGTGCCCACGGCCTGAGGCGCGTTCCGCTCCTGTCACGGACGGGCCGGTGGTGAGGTGACCTGGCGATATCGCCGGCGCACCTCGCCACCGGCCCGTCCGTGTCTCTGCCGGGGGCGGGACCGGCCGGATCGGCTGCCGCCGCTCGACCATTCGGACGATGCCGCGTGCCCCGCCCCGCCCCTAGAGTGGCGAGGTGACCTCCGATCCCTCGACAGACCCCGCCGGACCCCTCGACCGCGAGGGGCTCCGCGACTCCGCCGGGCCGGGAGAGCCCGGCCTCGATCTCGCTGCCGATGACCCCGGCGAGACCGCCGCTGCCCTGGCCACCACGCTGCGGGGAGCGATGCACGTGGCCTTCGCGGTGCTGCCGAGCGTGGGGGCCGTGCGTGCCTACGGCACCGACGGCATCCCCCTGCCGCTCGCCCTGGTCACCGCTGCGGTGATCGTCGGCATCTACGTGATCGGCTCCCGGTTCGCGCTGCGCCGGGGGGACGCCGGCCGCTCCGCCCAGACCGATCTGCTGCTGCCCTCCCGCGGCTGGGTGCTCGCCCTCGCCCTCGTCTGGATGGCCAGCACCTTCATCTCCTCCGCCTTCGTGTGGATCGCGTTCCCGCTCTTCTTCCTGGTCCTGTTCTCGCTCGGCCGGGTGGCGGGCCCGCTGGCCCTGGGCGCCGTCACGCTGTGGGCCGTGGTGGCGCCGCTGCTGGCGGAGGAGACCAGCTCGCTCGCGATCGGGGAGGTCCTCGGCCCGGTGGTCGGTGCCGCCTTCTCCCTGATCGCCCATGCCGTCTACCGTCGGCTGCTGATCGAGACCGACCGCAACCGGCAGCTGGTCACCCAGCTGCGGGCCGCGCAGAGCGAGCTCGCCGACTCCGAGCGCCGCAAGGGCATCGCCGAGGAGCGCCAGCGCCTCGCCCAGGACATCCACGACACCCTCGCCCAGGGGCTGAACTCCATCGTGCTGCTCAGCCGCGGGGCCCGAGCGGCCCACCCCGAGGCCGACGAGTCGTTCCTGCGCATCGAGGACACCGCCCGCGAGAACCTCGCCGACGCCCGCCGCCTGGTGCGCGATCTCGCCGACCGCGTGCCCCGCACCACCCTCGAGCAGGCATTGCGCGGCGTGATCTCTCGCGCCGAGATGCTGGGGGAGAGCCCCAGCTGGGAGCTGCGGATCGACGGGACCCCGCGAGAGCTCGCGCCGGCCCAGGTCGAGACCCTGCACCGGGCCGCCCAGTCCCTGGTCGCGAACGTGCAGCGTCACGCCGGGGCCCGGCGCTGTGTGCTGACCCTCGCCTGGTGGCCGGGCCGGGTGAGCCTGGACGTGGTCGATGACGGCCGCGGTTTCGACCCCTCGACCACCACCCGCAGCCACGACGGCGGCGACGGGCTGCGCCTGCTGCGCACCCGCCTCTCCCGCGCCGGTGGCGCCGTGGTGATCGATTCGGCCCCCGGAGAGGGCACCACCATCGGCCTCACCCTGCCGACACACACCCAGGAGTCCGAGACATGAGCAGCACCCCAGAGCCGACGACGAGCATCCGGATCATGATGGTGGACGACCACCCCGTGGTCCGAGCCGGGCTGCGCGCCCTGCTGGAGGCCGACGAAGGCATCGAAGTGGTCGCCGAGGTCGGATCCGGCGCAGCTGCGCTGGAGGAGCTCGACACCCTCGCAGCCGCGGCCTGCGGAGCCCCCGACCTGGTGCTGATGGACCTGAACCTGGGCGACGGCATCGGCGGCATCGAGACCACGCGCCGCCTGCGGGCCACCCACCCCGGGGTGCAGGTCCTGGCCGTGACCACCTTCGATGCGGAGGCCGACATCGTCGGCGCGCTCGAGGCCGGGGCGACCGGCTACGTGCTCAAGGATTCCCCCACCGAGGCGCTGATCGACGCCGTCGGCGAGGCAGCCGCGGGGCGCAGCATCCTCTCGCCCGAGGTCCAGCAGCGCCTGGTGCGACGGATGACGAACCCGCACAGCGCCCTGTCCCCGCGGGAGACGGAGATCCTCGAGGCGCTCGCCACCGGCGCGACCAACCGCGAGGTCGCCAAGGCGATGTTCATCTCGGAATCGACGGTGAAGACCCACCTCGTGCACATCTACGACAAGCTCGGCGTCGACAGCCGCACCGCCGCGATCCGTGAGGCCCGCGACCGCCGCCTGATCCGTTGACCTGCTCCGTGCCGCGGAGCACCGAGCCCGGACAGGGTCGGACCGGCGGTCCGGGAAGGGACTGCCGGTCCGAGAGATGGCCGGGGAAGGCGCCGTTGGGACGCGGGCTCACCAGCGATGGGCCACGTCGATGACCAGGCGGGAGCTGTCACCGGGACCGTCCAGGGTGAACACCCGCATCGGGAGCCGGGCGCGCACGCCGAGCCCGATCAGGGTCTGTCCCTCGAAGCTGCCGCTGAAGGCGACCTGACGGAAGGTGCGGTAACCGTTCACGTTGACCGCGTGCGAGCGATTGCGCGGGGAGTAGGTCGCGCCGGAGCTGCTGTCGTAGGCCGGGGCCTCGACCAGGATCGACAGATCCGCACCGCCGCTGAGCGGAACGGTGGAGCCGGAGCCGAGCTCGGAGACGCGATTGACGTACGCCACCGAATAGCCGGAGACATCACCCTCGAGGTCGATCACCAGCCGGTCGAAGCAGGTGTGCCGACCGGTGCGGAGATTCTCGATCTGGGCGGAGGACATCCCCGAGGCGGACTCGGGCAGCGAGCCCCAGTGGATGCCGCAGTACGGTGCGGCGACGGCTGATGCCGGGGCGAGCACGGCCAGCCCGCAGAGCATGGCGCATGTGGCGAGGAGAGAGAGGATTCTTTTCTTCACAGCTGCCTCCTAGGGCGACGGCGAAAGCCACGGCGGCCAGGGCCGTATACGTGGATTGTCCGCTCTCGCCCAGGGACTATCCAGTGACCGGCCAGTCATGACAGCCGTATCGTGACCTTCCCTGAGCATCCGCTGGCAGCAACGAGACCTCGGTCCCGCCGAGGGATGGAGAACCCCTGGCAGGATGTGGCCATGACAGTGCTCGTCGCCTTCGCGACCCATTCAGGTGCCACCCGCACCCTCGCCGAGACCCTCACCGCAGCGCTGCGCGCCGAGGAGCTCGAGGTGGATCTGGTCGACATCGCCGACAGCCCGGATCCGAGCGCCTACGACGCGGTGGTGCTGGGCTCCGGCGTGCGCATCGAGGCCGTGGAGAAGCCCGCCGCCGCCTGGGCACAGACCCATCGCGAACAGCTCTCCGGGCGCCCCTTCGCCTTCTTCTCCTGCTCCGGCTCCGCCGCCGACCCCGCCAAGGGCGGCAAGCAGAAGGCGACCGACACCTTCCTCGCACGCCTCCCCCTCACCCCGGTCGCGGTGAAGAACTTCCCCGGCTGGGTGCTGATGGACCGGATCCCGGTGCACGAACGCGTGCTGCTGACCTCCATGCGCACCCCGACCGGCGACTTCCGCGATCTGCCGGCCGTGGAGGCCTGGGGCCACGAGGTCGCCCCGCTGCTGCGCGGCTGAGGCGCGGGAGCTGCGACGCAGCCGCCGCGATGCAGCTGCTGCGGTGCGGCGATCTCGGCTCAGCGACCGCGCGCCTGCTCCAGGAGCCGGCGGTGGAACCGCGACTCCCCGGTCGCCTCGGGGTGGAAGGCGAGGCCCTGCACCCTGCCCTGCTCGGCGGCGACGATCCGCCCGTCCGGCAGCGAAGCGAGCGTGCTCGCCCGGGGCCCGATCCGTTCGATCAGCGGGGCCCGGATGAAGGCGGTGCGCACCGCCGGCGGGCCGAGGGCGAGAACCTCCAGATCCGTCTCGAAGGAGTCCGACTGGCTGCCGAAGGCATTGCGCCGCACGGTCACATCGAGCCCGCCGAGTGTCTCCTGACCTGGCGCTCCGTCGAGCAGATGCTCCGCCAGCAGGATCAGCCCGGCGCAGGTGCCCAGCACCGGCAGGCCCTCCGCGATCACCTCCCGCAGCGGCTCGCGCAGCCCCGTGAGCCGCGCGAGCCGGTCCATCACCCCCGACTCCCCGCCGGGCAGCACCAGGGCGTCGATCGCGGCGAGCTCGCTCGCCCGCCGGACCGGCACGACGACGGCGCCGAGCTGCTCGAGCAGCCGGGCATGCTCACGCACATCTCCCTGCAGCGCGAGCACCCCGATCCGCAGCCCGGGGCCGCCCGCGCTCACCAGCCGCGCTCGGCCAGGCGGTGCGGCGCGGGCAGATCGGCGACGTTGATGCCCACCATCGCCTCGCCGAGCCCGCGGGAGACCTCGGCGATCACGGCGGGGTCATCATGGAACGTGGTCGCCTTGACGATCGCAGCGGCGCGCTCGGCGGGATTACCGGACTTGAAGATCCCGGAGCCGACGAAGACCCCGTCGGCCCCCAGCTGCATCATCATCGCGGCATCCGCCGGGGTGGCGACGCCGCCGGCGACGAACAGCACCACCGGGAGCTCACCGGTCTCAGCGACCTCCTTGACCAGTGCGTACGGGGCCTGCAGCTCCTTCGCTGCGAGGTACAGCTCGTCCTCGCTCTTCGCCGCCAGCGCCCGGATCTCGGCGGAGATGGTGCGGATGTGCTTGGTGGCCTCGGAGACGTCCCCGGTGCCGGCCTCGCCCTTGGACCGGATCATCGCCGCGCCCTCGGTGATGCGGCGCAGGGCCTCGCCGAGGTTCGTCGCGCCGCACACGAAGGGCACGGTGAAGCGGTGCTTGTCGATGTGGTGGAGATAGTCGGCGGGGGAGAGCACCTCGGACTCATCGATGTAGTCCACTCCCAGCTCCTGCAGGATCTGCGCCTCGACGAAGTGGCCGATGCGGGCCTTGGCCATCACCGGGATCGAGACCGCCTCGATGATGCTGTCGATCATGTCCGGATCGCTCATGCGGGAGACGCCGCCCTGGGCGCGGATGTCGGCCGGGACCCGCTCGAGAGCCATGACCGCCACGGCGCCGGCGTCCTCGGCGATCTTCGCCTGCTCGGCGGTGACGACGTCCATGATGACGCCGCCCTTCATCATGTCCGCCAGGCCGCGCTTGACGGTGCCGGTGCCGGTGGAGGGGGTGCTGTCAGTGCTGATCATCAGGGGGTCCTTGTCGCTGTCGCGGCGCGGGCCGACGGCGTCCGGCTCGTCGACCCTCCCTGCACCACATTGGCCTAGGCCAAAACGTAGCACGGCATAGGCCGCCGAGCGAGAGTGGGCCACGGAGCGAGCGCGAGCGGTGGACACCCGCCTAGACTCGACCGGGTGAGCACGGACCATGACCAGGTGATCCGCGGGGAGACCGCGGCGGAGATCGCCGACAGCGTGCGGGCCCTGGTGGACCGCGGGGAGCTGATCCCCGGGCAGAGCCTGCCCTCCGTGCGCGCCCTCGCCGAACAGCTCGGCGTCAACCGCAACACCGCCGTGTCCGCCTACCGCACCCTGGCCCGCTCCGGGGTGGTGGTCTCCCTGGGCCGCGGCGGCACCCGGATCGCGCAGCGCGCGCACCTGGCCCAGGAGGGCTTCGCCGCCGCCGGAGCCCTGTGCGACCTCGGCACCGGCAACCCCGATCCGCGCCTGATCCCGGACCTCGCACCGGGCCTGGCCGCCGCGGCCGGACGCCCCGTGCTCTACGGGGAACCGGTCATCGACCCCGACCTCGAGCAGTGGGCGCGGGACTGGATGAGCCCGGACGTCCCCGGCGACTCCGCTGCTCTGCACATCACCCTGACCAGCGGCGCCGTCGATGCTGTGGAGCGACTGCTGACGCAGGCCCTGATGCGGGACGACGCCGTGGCGCTCGAGGACCCCTGCTTCCTGGCCAGCATCCAGATCGCCCGGCTGGGCGGATACCGCGCGATCCCGGTCCCCGTCGACGCCGAGGGGATGACCGTCGACGGGCTCCGAGCGGCGCTCGACCAGGGGGTGCGCGCGGTGGTCTGCACCCCGCGGGCCCAGAACCCCACCGGCGCCTCGCTCAGCGCCCGGCGCGCCGCCGAGCTGCGCGAGGTCCTCGCCGAGCACCCCTATGTGCTGGTCATCCAGGACGACTACTTCTCCTTCCTCTCCCGGCGGCCCTTCCACTCGCTCATCGGCCCGGGCCATCGACGCTGGGCGCTGCTGCGCTCGGTCTCGAAGTTCGTCGGCCCCGACATGTGCCTGGCCGTCACCGCCACCGACCCCGACACGGCGGGCCGGCTCGCCCTGCGGCTCAGCCCCGGCACCACCTGGGTCAGCCACCTGCTGCAGCGGATCACGCAGGCCGTGATGACCGATCCCGAGGCCCTCGCCCTCATCGAACAGGCCGGGGCGCACTACGCCGCCCGCAACCACGCCTTCGCCGACCGCCTCACGGCCCGCGGCCTGCCGGTCGAGGCCGGGGACGGGATGAGCCTGTGGGTGCCGGTTCCCGCCCCCGCCCGCGCGGTCGCGGAGCAGCTGATGCGCCGGGGCTGGTTGGTGCGCACCGGGGACGACTTCCGGCTCGAGCCCGGCGCGGAACCCTCCCACCACCTGCGGCTGACCGTGCACGACCTGGAGGAGGATGCTGCCGCGGCGCTGGCCTCCGACCTCGCCGAGGCGGTGGCGGCGAGCGCCGGCTGACGGCCGGGCTCAGAGCTCCCGGAGCACCCGCGCCGGGTTGCCGACCGCGACCACACCCGCGGGCACATCCTTCGTCACCACGGCGGCGGCGCCGATCACCGCGTCGTCGCCGATCCTCACCCCGGGCAGCACGGTGACGCCGCCGCCGAGCCAGACGTTGTCCCCGATCGTGATCGGCTCGGCCCGCTCCCACCGCTCCCGCCGAGGACCCGGCTCCGTGGGATGGATCGGTGTCAGCAGCTGGACGTTGGGCCCGATCTGGCAGTCCTCGCCGATGGTGATCGGGGCGACGTCGGCCAGGGTGAGGTGATAGTTCACGAAGGTGCGCGCACCGAGGACCACGTTGCCGCCGTAGTCCACCGCGAACGGGGGCCGCACCACGGCCCGGTCACCGAGGCCGCCCAGCAGCTCGGCGAGCAGGTCGCGCGCCTCGGGAGCGTCCGCCAGCCAGGCCCGGTGGTACCGCTCGGCGAGACGGGCGGCGGAGAGCTGGAGCGCGCCCAGCTCATGGTCGGAGACGTACCAGTCCCTGGCCAGCATGCGCTCGCGCTGGGTGCGGGGGTCGGCAGGATCGGGGGAGGAGGCCACGCCGGCGAGCGTAGCGGGCGGCACCCCGGAAGCGACTCTCGGTCCATATTCCACAAGGTGGTTTTATAAACCGTCGACGCTGGTAGCGTGCTGTCATGCATGCCATAGCGGCCGCTCGGCGGTCGCTGGTCGGACACCCTCGACCGGGTTCCGGCGCCCTCCCTGAGGAAGGACCGCTCGCGCATGACCACCTCTTCGCATCCCGGGAGCCCTGCGGCGTCAGCCGCCCCGCGCCCGCTGCGCGTCGGCATCGTCGGCACCGGCGGGATCTCCCGTGCCCATCTGCCCGGCTGGGCCGAGCTCGGCGCCGAGCTGCACTGCCACAGCCAGGCCGGGGCCCAGGAATTCGCCGCTGAGTCCGGGGCGACCGTGCACTCCACGCTCGAGGAGCTGTTGGCCGCGGTCGACCTCGTCGATGTCTGCACCCCCACCCCGGCGCATCCGGAGATCGTGCGCGCGGCGCTGGACGCCGGCCGCGACGTGATCTGCGAGAAGCCGCTGGCCCTGGACCCCGCCGAGGCGCGCGACCTCGTCGAGCACGCGGACCGCGCGGGCCGGAGGCTGTTCCCCGCACACGTGGTGCGGTTCTTCCCGCAGTACGCCGAGGCGAAGCGGGCGATCGACAACGGCGCCGTGGGCGAGCTCGCGGTGCTGCGCTTCGAGCGCACCGGCTCGCTGCCGGACCGCTCCTGGTACGCCGACGAGGAGCTCTCCGGCGGGATCGTCATGGACCAGATGATCCACGACATCGACCAGGCCCTGTGGATGGCCGGGCCCGTGCAGCAGGTCTATGCCCAGCAGTCGATCGCCGCCAGCGACCCCGCCGTGCGCACCGCGCACGTGGTGCTCACCCACCGCTCCGGCGCACTCAGTCACTGCCGCGGCTTCTGGGGCCCGCCGGGCACGCAGTTCCGCTATACCTTCGACCTCGCCGGGGACGCCGGGCTCCTGCAGTACGACAGCACCGGGGACCCGGGGATCGTGTTCGACACCGTCGCCTCCGCCCGCCACGCCACCGGGGACGGCTTCCTGCCGGACGTCTCCACCCTGCGGGATCCCTACGCCGCAGAGATCGTCGAGTTCGCGACCGCGCTCGCCGGAGGCGCTCCCGCCCGGGTGGAGGCGGCGGACGGCGCCCTCGCCGTCGAGGTCTCCCAGGCCGCCCTCGAGTCCCTGCGCACCGGACGGAGCATCACATGCTGACCGCACGACCCACCGAAGCCGCGGAGGCCACGACCTCCGCAGCGCCGCTCAAGGTCGCGCTGATGAGCTGCGCCCACACCCACGCGGGCTCCTATGCCTCCGAGCTCGAGTCCCGGGCCGACGTGGAGCTGGTGGTCGCCGATCCCGACGGCTACGGCGATGTGCGCGGGGTCCGCGTGGTCCCCTCCTTCGCCGACGCCTGGGATGCCTGGCCCGACGGGCCGGACGCGATCGTCGTCACCAGCGCCAACGCCCACCACAAGGACCTCGTGCTGGAGGCGGCCCGCCGGGGCGTCCACGTGCTGTGCGAGAAGCCGCTGGCCACGAACGTCGCCGATGCCGAGGCGATGGTGGCGGCCTGCGAGGAGGCCGCAGTGGTGCTGATGACCGCCTTCCCGGTGCACTTCTCGCCCGCCGTCGAGACGCTGCGGACGGCCCTGGCCGACGGCGCCCTCGGCGAGGTGATCGGCCTGACCGGCACCAACAACGGCAAGCTGCCCACCGCCCGGGACTGGTTCACGGACGTGGAGCTCGCCGGCGGCGGCGCGATGGTGGACCACACCGTCCACCTCGCCGAGATCCTCGACTCCGTGCTCGGCCCGCCCGCGACCGTCCACGCCACCACCAACCGCATCCTGCACGCCGAGCGGGCCGGAGAGGGCGCCGAGACCGGCGGGCTGGTCACCCTCACCTACGACTCGGGCGTGGTGGCGACCATCGACTGCTCCTGGTCCCTGCCCGAGGACGCCCCCACCTGGGGCGGCCTGCGCCTGCAGGCCCTCGGCACCGGCGGCCAGCTGCAGATCGACGCCTTCGCCCAGCATGTGGGCGGGCCCGGCAGATGGCTGCCCTACGGCAGCGACCTGGATGCCCTGCTGCTGGACGCCTTCCTGGGCGCCGTACGGGAGGGCCGGGCCGTGGATCCCACCGGCGAGGTGGGGCTGCGCACCGTCCGCGTGGTCGCCGCCGCCCAGGAGTCCGTGCGCACCGGGCAGCCGGTCGCACTCGCCGGGGCCTGACGCACGAGGCCCGTCGTGCGCGGCGTCGGCCCGTTGTGCTGGGTGTGTGCTGCGGTGCGAGGCGTCGTGACCGCCTGAGGTGTCGCCACGGTCTGTCGAGTCTGCGTGAGCTGTCGTCACGGAGCGATCATGGCGACAGCTCAGGCAGCCTCGAGGTGGCCTGAGTCGCTGAGCTGCTGAGCTGCTGAGCTGCTGTGTCGCTCAGCGGCGCAGGTCGCGCTCCAGCACCGGGGCCAGGCGGAAGGGGATCAGCTCGCCCATCGCCAGCGAGGTGTCGGTGCGGATCACGCCCTCGCAGCCCAGCACCAGCTTGTTGACCCGGTAGAGGTCGTCGGTGTCACGGCACACGCAGCGCACCAGGATGTCGTGCAGGCCGCTCATCCCGTGCACCTGCACCACCTCGGGGATCTCCCGCAGCTGCGCGATCACCTGCTCGAGGCGCGGCTGGTCCACCTGCGTCTCCATGAACGCAGTGAGCGGATAGCCCAGCGATGCCGCGTGCAGGCGCCGGTCGTAGCCCTGCAGCGCCTGCCCGGCCTCGAGCGCGGCCAGGCGTGACTGGACGGTGTTGCGGGACAGTCCCAGCCGCTCGGCGAGGGAGACGATCGTCGAGCGGGGGTTCTCCGTCATGGCCAGCAGAAGCCGACGGTCGGTGTCATCTACGGTGCGCATACTGCTTAATTCTACGGGACCGTAGCCTTCTATACTATGCATTCTGCTGAACTTCTCCAGTATTTGTTGTACGCCCTGCACTCCGGACGTAACGTGGATCACGACGACGACGTCGCGGCACCCACCCGGTGCAGACGTCCCATGCGCTCACAAGGCGCTGCGGATTCTGGAGGTCCGAATGTTGACGACCACGTCAGCTCCCAACCACGACCTGGTCGCTGGACTCGACAAGCCCCTGCACGTCCTCAAGGAGGACGGCACCCGACGCCCCGACCCCACCCTCGACCCGATGCTCCGCGACGTGGACCTGGAGATGCTGCGGGACCTGTACCTGGACATGGCCGTGGTCCGCGCGATCGACGACGAGGCCGTCGCCCTGCAGCGCCAGGGCGAGCTGGGCCTGTGGCCCCCGCTGCGCGGCCAGGAGGCCGCCCAGATCGGTCTGGGCCGAGCCCTGCCGGAGACGGACTTCCTGTTCACCTCGTACCGCGAGAACGCCCTGGCCTGGTGCCGTGGTGTGGGCCCGGGGGAGATGCTCTCCGTCTGGCGCGGCACCACCCTGTCCGGCTGGGACCCCTTCGCCCACCACATGGCCACCCCGCAGGTGATCATCGGCGCGCAGGCCCACCACGCCGTCGGCTACGCGATGGCCACCCAGGCGCAGGGCAAGGACGACATCGCCGTCAGCTGCTTCGGCGACGGCGCCCTCAGCCAGGGCGACGTGAACGAGGCGATGGTCTTCGCGGCGTCCTTCCACGCGCCGGTGCTGTTCTTCTGCCAGAACAACCACTACGCGATCTCCGAACCGGTGGACGTGCAGGCCACCGTCCCGATCGCCCTGCGACCCACCGGCTTCGGCATCCCCTCTCTCCGCATCGACGGCAACGATGTGCTCGCCGTACGAGCGGCCAGCCTGCTCGCCTCCCAGCACATCCGCGCCGGCAAGGGGCCGATGTTCATCGAGGCCGTCACCTACCGCCTCGGCCCGCACACCACCAGCGACGATCCCACCCGCTACCGCGATGAGAAGGAGCTGGAGCGGTGGCGGCGGCGCTGCCCGCTGGGACGCCTGGAGCGTCATCTCGAGCAGCTCGGAGCATCCGTCGAGGAGCTGCGCACCGAGGCCGAGCGGCGCAGCCACGAGGCCACCACCGCCATGCAGGAGGCAGTGGCCGCGCTGCCCTCGCCGGCGCCGGAGCGCATGTTCGAGCACGTGCTGGCCACCGAGCACCCGGGCCTGCTGCGCCAGCGCGAGCAGTTCCGCGCCTTCACCGACTCGCTGGCCCCCGAGCAGGCGGAGGGATCTGCGGCATGAGCACCACCATGACCATGGCGGCGGCATTGAACGCCGCCCTGCGCGACTCCCTGGAGGCCGATGAGGACGTGCTGCTCATCGGCGAGGACATCGGCACCCTCGGCGGCGTCTTCCGCATCACCGACGGGCTGAAGGAGCGCTTCGGCGCCTCCCGCGTGATCGACTCGCCGCTCGCGGAATCGGGGATCATCGGCACCTCCGTCGGCATGGCCTACCGCGGCATGCGCCCGGTGTCCGAGATCCAGTTCGACGGCTTCGTCTACCCGGGCTTCGACCAGATCGTCGCCCAGGTCGCCCGCCTCCACTACCGCACCAGCGGCGTGGTGCAGATGCCGCTGACCATCCGGATCCCCTTCGGCGGCGGCATCGGTGCCGTCGAGCACCACTCGGAGAGCCCCGAGGCGTACTTCGCGCACACCCCCGGCCTGCGCGTGGTCACCGTCGCCGACCCGCAGGACGCCTACTCCACGATGCGCGCCGCGATCGAGTGCGACGACCCGGTGATGGTGCTCGAGCCCAAGCGCCGCTACTGGTCCAAGGGCGAGGTCGACACCTCCGTGACCGCCGATCTCTCCTCCGCCCGGGTGCTGCGCGAGGGCCGGGACGCGACCCTCGTCGCCTACGGGCCGCTGGTGGTCACCGCACTGGAGGCGGCCGTCGCCGCAGAGGACGACGGCATCGACCTCGAGGTCATCGACCTGCGCTCCCTGTCCCCGCTGGACCGGGACACGGTCGCCGCGAGCGTGCGCCGCACCGGCCGACTGGTGGTCACCCACGAGGCCCCCGGCAATGTCTCCCTCTCCTCCGAGGTGGTCGCCTCCGCGGTCGAGGACTGCTTCGCCCACCTGGAGGCCGCCCCCGAACGGGTGACCGGCTTCGACATCCCCTACCCGCCGGGTGCGCTGGAGGACCACTACCTGCCCGGCATCGACCGGATCCTCGACGCAGTGGATCGCACCCTGGGTCGGCGCAATTCGAGGGAGGCCGCCTGATGAGTGACTTCATGCTCCCGGACCTGGGAGAAGGCCTCACCGAGGCGACGATCGTGACCTGGAACATCGCCGTGGGCGACGAGGTCACCCGGAACCAGGCGATCGCGGAGGTGGAGACCGCCAAGGCGCTGGTCGAGCTGCCCAGCCCGCGCGCCGGACGCATCACTGCCCTGTATGCCACCGAGGGGGAGACCCTCGCCGTCGGCGCACCGCTGATCGGCCTCGAAGAGGCCGGGGCGGCGAAGGCCGGTGGGACCGACGGATCGGCGGCCGATGCCACAGCCGACGCCTCCGCTGAGTCCGCCGCTGCGCCTGCCGCCCCCGCCGGGTCTGCTGAGCCCGCAGCGTCCGCAGCGTCCGCAGCGTCCGCAGCGTCCGCAGAGCCCGCGGAGGCCCCGGAGACCGCAGAGCCCTCGGAGCCTGCCGGGTCTGCCGAATCTGCGGAGTCCGCCGCCCCGCAGCGCCAGCAGGTGCTGGTCGGGTACGGACCCGTGCTGCCCGGCACCGGACGGCCCCGCCGTCGGCCGCGCTCCTTCGAGACCGTCCCCTACGAGGGCCGCAGCGAGGAGGAGGCCTCCCGTCAGACCCCGAAGGCGATGCCGCCGGTGCGCCGCCATGCCCGTGACCTGGGCGTGGACCTGACCACCGTGCACGGAACGGGGCCCGGCGGCAGGATCCTGCGCGCCGATGTCGACGCCTGCGCGCACGGCGGCGGCAGCAGGCCCGGCGGTGCCGCCGCACAGGGCGGCGCCGGCAGCAGCTGCGGGCGGGCCTCCACCCGGCAGCCCGTCACGGGGCTGCGCCGCGAGACCGCCCGGGCCATGGCCGACTCGGCCTTCACCGCGCCGCACGCCTCGGTCCACACCACCATCGACGTCACCGACACCCTCGAACGCCTGCGCCGCACCGACCGGGACGGACAGAAGACGTCCTTCCTCGCCGCCGTGTGCCGGGCGATCGTCCCGGCCGCCGCCCGGACCCCCTCGGCCAACGCCCGCTTCGACGCCGAGGCCGGGGAGATCGAGCTGTTCGAGCAGGTCTCCCTCGGCATCGCCGTCGCCACCGAGCGCGGACTGGTGGTCGCCACCGTCCCCGGCGCGGACGCCTCCGACGGAGCGACCCTCACCGAGCGGATCGCCGCGCAGGCCGCCTCGGCGCGCGAGGGCACCCTCACCCCCGGGGAACTGACCGGCTCCACCCTCACCGTCACCAACGTCGGCGTATTCGGCGTCGAAGGCGGGGTGCCGATCCTCAACCCCGGCCAGAGCACCATCCTGGCGATCGGAGCGCTGCGCACCCAGCCCTGGGAGCACCGCGGCGAGATCGCGCTGCGCACCGTCGTCACGCTCACCGTCTCCTTCGACCACCGGGTGCTCGACGGCGCGGAGGCCTCCCGATTCCTCATGGACGTCGCCGACGTCCTGTCCGATCCCGCGATCCTGCTGACGAGGTAGCCCATGGATGTACTGCGCACCGCCGTCGCTGCGGACGATGCCGCCGCCGTCCGCGCTGAGGCGATGGAGGCCCTGGTCGCCGAGCTGCAGAACCGTCTCGCCGGGGCGGCGGAGGGCGGCTCCGCCGCCGCCCGGCAGAAGCACCGCGCGCGCGGCAAGCTGCTCGCCCGTGACCGCATCGACCGCCTGCTCGATCCGGGCACGCCTTTCCTGGAGATCGCCCCGCTGGCCGCGGAGGGGATGTACGACGGTGCCGCCCCGGGCGCCGGAGTGGTCGCCGGGATCGGGATGATCCAGGGCCGGCACTGCGTGGTCCTGGCCAACGACGCCACCGTCAAGGGCGGCACCTACTTCCCGATGACGGTGAAGAAGCACCTGCGCGCCCAGGAGATCGCGCAGGAGAACCGCCTGCCATGCGTGTACCTCGTCGACTCCGGCGGCGCCTACCTGCCGATGCAGGACGAGGTGTTCCCCGACCGCGACCACTTCGGCCGGATCTTCTACCACCAGGCCCGGATGAGCGCCGCGGGCATCGCGCAGATCTCCGCCGTGATGGGCTCCTCCACCGCGGGCGGCGCCTACGTCCCGGCGATGAGCGACCAGACCGTCATCGTCCGCGACCAGGGCACGATCTTCCTGGGAGGTCCGCCGCTGGTGAAGGCCGCCACCGGTGAGGAGGTCAGCGCCGAGGACCTCGGCGGCGGAACGATGCACACCGAGGTCTCCGGCGTCGCCGACCACCTCGCCGAGGACGACGAGCACGCCCTGTCGATCCTCCGCGACATCGTCGACACCCTCCCGGCACCCGCGCCCGTGCTGCCCCGCCACGAGCCCCGCGAGCCCGCCGTGGACCCGGCGACCATGGGCGATGCCGTCCCGGCGGACCTCTCCACCCCGTACGACGTGCACGAGGTGATCGCCCGGGTCGTCGACGCCGGCGAGTTCTCCGAGTTCAAACCGACCTACGGCACCACCCTGGTCACCGGCTTCGCCCGGATCCACGGCCACCCCGTCGGCATCGTCGCCAACAACGGGGTGCTGTTCAGCGAGTCCGCGCTCAAGGGCGCCCACTTCGTCGAGCTCTGCGACCAGCGCGAGATCCCGCTGGTGTTCCTGCAGAACATCGCCGGGTTCATGGTGGGGGCCGAGTACGAGCGCGGCGGCATCGCCAAGGACGGCGCGAAGATGGTCACCGCCGTCGCGTGCGCGAGGGTCCCCAAGCTCACCGTCGTCATCGGCGGCTCCTTCGGCGCCGGCACCTACTCGATGTGCGGCCGCGCCTACTCGCCGCGATTCCTGTGGCTGTGGCCGAACGCCCGGGTGTCCGTGATGGGCGGCGCCCAGGCCGCCGCCGTGCTCGCCACCGTCAAGCGCGACCGGATCGAGGCGGGCGGCGGCACCTGGAGCGCGGACGAGGAGGCCGAGTTCACGCGCCCGATCATCGAGGAGTACGAGACTCAGGGCAGCCCCTACTACTCCACCGCCCGGCTCTGGGACGACGGGGTCATCGACCCCGCCGAGACCCGCACCGTGCTGGGCCTGGCCCTGGACGTCGTCTCCCGCGCCCCGCTGGCCGAGCCCAGCCACGGCGTCTTCCGGATGTGAGGTCGCGATGAGAGACGAGGCCCCGATGAGCGAGGAGAGCCGGATGGACGATGAGCTGCACAGGAGCGGGGGACCGCAGCGGGGCGAGGAGCCGCGGATGATCGACAGCGTCCTGATCGCCAACCGCGGCGAGATCGCGATGAGGATCCTCCGCACCCTTCGCGACCTCGGCCTGACCGGGATCGCGGTGCACACCGATGAGGACGCCGACGCCGCGCACGTGGCCGCCGCCGACCGCGCCGTGCGGATCGACTCCTACCTCGACGGGGCCGAGATCATCGCCGCCGCCCGCGCCGCCGGCGCCGACGCCGTCCACCCCGGCTACGGCTTCCTCGCCGAGCGCGCCGACTTCGCCCGTGCCTGCGACGAGGCCGGCCTGGTGTTCATCGGCCCGTCGGCCGCGGCGATCGAGACCATGGGCGACAAGATCTCCGCCCGTGCCGCGGTCACCGCCCGCGACGTGCCCGTCGTGCCGGGACTGGCCGAGCCCGGGCTCGACGACGAGGCGCTGATCGCGGGTGCCGCCCAGATCGGCTACCCGGTGCTGGTCAAGCCCGCCGCCGGCGGGGGCGGCAAGGGGATGCACGAGGTCTTCGCGGCCGAGGAGCTGCCCGGCGCGCTCGCCGCCGCCCGGCGGGAGGCTGCCGGGGCCTTTGGCGACGACACGCTCTTCCTCGAGCGCCTGATCACCGCGCCGCGCCACATCGAGGTGCAGGTCCTCGCGGACACCCACGGGCACGTGATCCACCTGGGGGAGCGCGAGTGCTCCCTCCAG
Organism: Brachybacterium avium; assembly: GCF_002216795.1. Taxonomy (NCBI): domain Bacteria; kingdom Bacillati; phylum Actinomycetota; class Actinomycetes; order Micrococcales; family Dermabacteraceae; genus Brachybacterium; species Brachybacterium avium. The sequence goes on from NZ_CP022316.1 coordinate 1,875,344, forward strand.
CGACGCCACCAGAAGGTGATCGAGGAAGCGCCCAGCCCCTCCCTCACCCCCGCGCAGCGCGAACGCTTCGGGCAGGCTGCGGTCGCCGCCGCCCGGGCGGTCGACTACGTCGGCGCCGGGACCGTCGAGTTCATCATCGACGGCGCCGTCCCTGACGCCCCGTTCTTCCTCGAGATGAACACCCGCCTGCAGGTCGAGCACGGCGTCACCGAGGCGATCACCGGGATCGACCTGGTCGCCGAGCAGATCGGCGTCGCGAGCGGCCTGCCGCTCTCGCTCACCCAGGACCAGGTGCGCCTGGAGGGGCACGCGATCGAGGCCCGCGTCTACGCCGAGGACGCCGCCGCCGGATTCCTGCCCACCGGCGGAACCGTGCTGGCGCTGGACCTGCCGGACCATGTACGGATCGACCACGCCCTGAGTGTGGGCACCACCGTCTCCAGCAGCTACGACCCGATGCTCGCCAAGGTCATCGCCCACGCCCCCACCCGCACCCAGGCGCTCGCCGCCCTGGACCGGGCCCTGGGCGACACCCATGTGCTGGGCGTGGTCACCAACACCGCGTTCCTGCGCTCCCTGCTCGCCCTGGACGAGGTGGCGCGCGGTGACCTGGACACCGGGCTGATCGAGCGCCGCCTGAGCGAGCTCGCCCCGCCCCCGGTCACCTCGCGGGCGCTCGCCGTCGCGGCGCTGCTGCACTGGGACCAGGTGGCCCGCTCCCGACCCGATGATCTCTGGCACCGTCCCACCGGGTGGCGGCTCGGCCGGCCCGCCCCGTTCGTGGTGCGGCTCGACGGGCACGAGCAGCCGCCCCTGGAGGTCGTGCTGACCGGCAGCCCGGCACAGGCCCGGGCACGGGTCGGCGAGGACGAGTTCACCCTCGCCCTGCACCCCGGCGCGGTCACCGTCGACGGCTGCCGCCTGCCGCTGACCCACCACTGCACCGAGGACGCGCTCTGGATCGGGCTGCCGGGCGAGGATCGCGAGCTGACCCTGCACCGCCGGATCCACAGCCCCACCGGCCGGGAGGCGGCGCCGACGCTCGAATCACCGATGCCCGGCACCGTCACCACCGTGCTGGTGGCCGACGGCGACCGGGTCAGCGCCGGCGACCCCGTGCTGGTGGTGGAGGCGATGAAGATGGAGCACACCCTGACCGCCCCCGGCGACGGCATCGTGGCCCTGCACGTCGCCGCCGGGCACCGGGTGGCCCGCGGCGAGGAGGTTGCCCAGGTGCTGCCCGACGAGCCCGATATCGCGGGGTCCGCCTCGGATCCCGTGCCCGAACCAGTCCCCCAGCAGGAGGTCAGCTCATGAGCGACGACGCCCCCGACGGGCCCCGCATCGTCCAGCGCGGGCTCTTCGCCGACGAGCTGCAGATCGGCGCCACCTACGAGCATCGTCCCGGCCGCACTGTCAGCGAGGCGGACAACATCCTGTTCTCCACCATGACGATGAACCCGCAGGCCCTTCACCTCGATGCGGCCTGGAGCGAGACCACCGAGTTCGGGCAGCGACTGGTGAACTCGATGTTCACTCTCGCCACCGTCGTCGGCGCCTCGGTCGCCCAGATCACCCAGGGGACCTTGGTGGCGAACCTCGGCTTCGAGGAGATCTCCTTCCCGCACCCGCTGCACCACGGCGACACCCTCTACAGCGAGACCACGGTGCTGGGCGTGCGCGCCTCCCGCTCACGGCCCGGCCAGGCGGTCGTCTCCCTCGTCCACACCGGACGCGACCAGCACGGCGACGTCGTCGTCCGCGCCGCCCGCAGCACCCTGATGCACTACCGCCCCACGCCGGACCAGGAGGACTCATGACCAGCACGCACGAGCACATCGCGCCGGGCAGCCGGACCACCTGCCGCCAGCGTCACGGCGCCCCGGACGCCCAGCCGGCCGACGAGCACGAGTCCTTCCCGCTGGGTCCCTCGCTGCTGTTCTGCCCCGGGGACCGTCCCGACCGCTTCGCCAAGGCCGCCGACCGGGCCGACGCGGTGATCCTCGACCTCGAGGACGCCGTCGCCCCGGAGAACAAGGCCGCCGCCCGCGAGACCGTCGCCGCCCACCAGCTGGACCCCGCCCGCACCCTCATCCGGGTCAACGCCCCCGGCGGGCCCGACTTCGAGGCCGACCTGCGGGCGCTGAGCGCACACCGCCCCCGCTGGGTGATGCTGCCCAAGGCCAGCAGCCTCACCGCGGTGGACCGGCTCGTCGGCGCCCTGCCCGGGGTGCGGGTGGTGGCGCTGTGCGAGACCGCCGGCGGCATCCTGGCCGCCCCCGCCCTGGCCGCGCACTCCGACGTGGCCGCGCTGATGTGGGGCGGGGAGGACCTCATCGCCTCCCTCGGCGGGACCTCCTCCCGGCACGCCGACGGGACCTACCGCGACGTGGTACGCCACGCCCGCTCCAGCGTGCTCCTGGCCGCGCGGGCCCACGGACGCAGCGCGATCGACGCGATCCACACCGACCTCGCCGACCAGGATGCCTGGCGCGCCGAGGCCGAGGACGCCGCGGCCAGCGGCTTCACCGCCACCGCGTGCATCCATCCCGACCAGGCCGCCGCCATCCGCGCCGCCTATGCTCCCAGCCCCGCCGAGGCCGCCTGGGCCCGCGGCGTCCTCGATGCCGCACAGCGTCACGGCACCGGGGTGTTCGAGCACGAGGGGCGCATGGTCGATGGACCGATCCTGCGCCACGCCCGCTCGCTGGCCTTCCGCAGCCTCGCGGGAGTCCTCGACCCGCAGATCCCCGCTCCGCACCGCACTGATCCGCACCGCACCGGGCGGGATGCATGAGCACCGCCGTCCCCGAGAAGGAGTCCTCTGTGAGCACCACCCCCACACCCCCGCCCGGCACGGACATGCTGAGCCAGGAGCACCAGCGCCTGGCCGCAGAGGTCCGCGAGTTCGCCGACGAGGTCGTCGCCCCCGCCAGCTACGAGTACGACACCAAGCGGCGCCTGCCGATGGAGATCATCGCCCAGATGGGACAGCTGGGACTGTTCGGGCTCCCGATCCCGCGCGACTATGACGGACAGGGCAGGGACTACATGTCCCTGTGCGTCGCGGTGGAGCAGCTGGCCAGGGTGGACCAGTCCATCGCCGTCACCCTCGAGGCCGGGCTGGGCCTGGGCGCGATGCCGATCCTCAGCTTCGGCACCGAGGCCCAGAAGGAGCGCTATCTGCCGGCCCTGGCCCGCGGCGAGGAGCTCGCCGCCTTCGGGCTCACCGAGGCCGATGCCGGCTCCGATGCCGGCGGGACCCGCACCACCGCCCGCCTCGAGGACGGCCAGTGGGTGCTGGACGGGACCAAGCAGTTCATCACCAACTCCGGCACCCCCATCACCTCGCTGGTCACCGTCACTGCCGTCACCGGCCAGCGCCGGCGCAGCGACGGACGCACCACTCCGGAGCTGACCAGCATCATCGTCCCGACCGACACCCCGGGGTTCACGGCCCTGCCCGGCTACGACAAGGTGGGCTGGCACACCTCGGACACCCATCCGCTGCTGCTCGAGGACGTGCGCGTGCCCGAGGAGAATCTGCTGGGGGAGCGCGGTCGCGGCTTCGCGAACTTCCTGTCCATCCTCGACCAGGGGCGCGTGGCGCTGGCCGCGCTGTGCGTGGGCGCCGCCCAGGGCTGCCTCGAGCAGGCCGTGGACTACGCCCAGAAACGGGTGGTGTTCGGCAGGACCCTGGGGGAGAACCAGCACATCGCCTTCACCCTCGCCCGCATGCAGTCCCGGGTCGCCAGCGCCCGTGCCCTGATGCACGAGGCCGCGCGCCGCCTCGATGCCGGGATGTCCTTCAGCCACGAGGCCTCCCTGGCCAAGCTCGTCAGCAGCGAGGCCGCGGTCGCCAACGCCCGTGACGCCTGCCAGATCTGGGGCGGCAACGGCTTCCTCAACGAGAACGTGGTGGCCCGCCACTACCGCGACTCCCGCGTGCTCGAGGTGGGCGAGGGCTCCACCGAGGTGCAGCTCGGGATCATCGCCAAGCATCTCGGGTTCCCGAACGCGCTGACCGGATGAGGCGCGATCTCGCAGGCACCGGTGAGCCGGCGATGCCGTCAGCCGTCGGGCGTTCCACCCGACTTCCTATAGTGTGAGGCGGGGTCGGGTCCGGAACCACGGCGGCCCGTGGAGCTGAGATCGGGGAGAAGAGGGGAGCGCGGTGATGGCTGTGCGTCGACAGGTCCTGCGCGCCGAGGTCGAGGAGCTGATCCTGCAGCGGCTCCTCGAGGCGCGGTGGGCGCCGGGCTCCCGGCTCAGCATCGACGGGCTGGCCCGGGATCTCGAGGTCTCGCCGACCCCGGTGCGCGAGGCGATGGTCTCGCTGGAGCGCTCCGGACTGGTCGAATACGTCGCTCTGCGCGGATACGTGGTCGCGCCCCCGCTCGATGCCGAGCACATGACGGAGCTGCTGGATGCGCGCAAGGTCGTCGAGTCGGCGGCGCTGGGACGCGCCTTCCACGACCACGACGAGCTCGTCGCCGATCTCGATGCGGCCCACCGCGTCCACGCGGAGGTGCTCGCCCGGATCAGCGGCGACGGCACCGAGGACTATGCCCTGCTCAACGAGCACTTCCGTGCCGACTGGGCGTTCCACCAGGTGTTCTTCGCCCATGCCGAGAACCGCTACCTGCGCTCGATGGTGGAGAACCTCAGCACCTACACCCATCGCATGCGGCAGACATGGTCCGGGGGTCCGGAGACCTTCGACGGGCACACCGCCCATCACGAGCACGGCCTGATCCTGGACATGGTCCGTCAGCAGAACCATGATGGTGCGCTCCGTGCGCTGTCCGCGCATCTCGACGGGGTGCTCGCCCGGTCCCTGAGCGGGGTCGAGGGGCGTGCGGCGAAGGCTCCGGGGTCGATCGCTGCGGCGGAGAGCCCCGGGAACGCGCGGGGCTGAGACGCACGATCGAACCCGACAGCGGCATGCTGCTGCTGGTCAGCGGTCGACGAGCGGATCCTCTGCGGGTTCGGGAAGCGCGCCCGCAGGAATTCCGAGTGCACGTCCAGGCTCCGGGTGACCCCGGCGATGATGTCGTTCTCGAGCCGGTCGATGCTTCCGGCGAGCACGGACAGCTGCTCATCGATGCTGTGCAGGTTCGCGATCGCCCGCTCCCGCGCCTCCTCGGTGGTGGTGGGGGCGAGGAAGCCGACGGTGTTCTCGAGCGCGTCCACCAGATCCGGGACGTAGCGGTCGGCCATCCCCTCGAGCAGCATCACATCGGGATCCGAGGCGCGTCGCGACTGGATGGCCGCAGAACCCAGCAGCGCATCGATCCGCATCAGCAGCGTCTCCGCGTGGTGCAGGATCTGGGAGACCGCTGAGCCGCGGGCACGCCGCTGCATCCCCGCAGCCGCCGCCGCTGCTGGCGGGAGTCCTTGACGACCTTCTCGAGCATCGTGCGGGTCGCGGCGGGGATCTCCGTCGCGCTGCGGCCCAGCCGCACCGGTCCCGGCCCGCGGTTGCGGAGCAGGAATGCGCTGCCGCCGCCGACCACGACCGCGATCCCCAGCCCTGCCAGCAGCGGAGCGAGCAGCCCGGCGCCGCCCACCAGACTGCTCACCCCGAGGGTGAGGAAGCTGCTGAGGCCGACGACACCCGCGAGCACGGAGGGCACGCCGTGGGTGAGCCAGCGACCGCGACGTCGGCGCGGCACGACCGCCTTCGAGAACGGGGCGTGGATCTTTCCCACCAGCGGTTGCTGCCCGGGCGCCCAGGGCGCGGGGCGCTGCGGGGCGCGGGGGATGCCCGAGCCGCGACGGGCGGAGGGGCCGGGTCGCGGAGGCATGCCGGTCCGCCGCACCGGCTGCTGCCGCGGCGATCGGTTCTGTGCATTCATGGGCTATCCGCAGACCTCTCCGAGGGAGCCGAGGCCGACGCCGGACGGTCTCCGACGGTCTCCGCCGGGGATGGTCCTCGGCTCCTCACATCGACGGCTTCCAGCGTATCGCGGGGCCCGAGAAGCGGCTGGGGGCTATCCCCCGACCTGCCCCGACCCCGCGTGCGCGGCGGCGATCTGCAGCAGCTCGAGGTAGCCCTCCAGCTGCCAGGCGGTGCGGCCCACGAACAGCCCGGTGACGTGCTCGATGCCGAGCAGATCGGCGGCATTGTCGAGGTTGACCGAGCCGCCGTAGAGCAGCCCGGCGACTCTCCCGGAGTATTCCGCGCCCAGCGCCGCGAAGGGTTCGACGAGCTCCTCTACTGTGGCCGGCCGACCCTTCTCGCCGATCGCCCAGATGGGCTCGTAGGCGACCACCACGCAGGAGAGCTCCTGGTCGGAGAGCCCGGCGAGGGCGCCCCGGGCCTGGCGCAGGATGAACTCGGCCGAGCCGCCGGCCTTCTTCACCTCCGCGCTCTCCCCGATGCACAGCAGCGGGGTCAGGCCGTGGCGCAGGGCGGCGGCGACCTTCAGACGGGTGGTCTCCACGGTCTCGCCGAAGTGCTCCCGGCGCTCGGAGTGGCCGATCTCGACGATCCGGGCGCCGGCATCCTTCGCCTGCGGCACCGAGACCTCCCCGGTCCATGCCCCGGCATCCTCCCAGTGGGCGTTCTGTACCCCCAGCAGGGCGGGGGAGTCCTCGCCGAGGATGCCGGCCACCGTGGTGGTGGCGGTGAACGACGGGATCACGAAGGGCTGCACGCCGGTGGGCAGCGCCCCGGCGAGATGATCATGCAGGCCCTCGGCCCAGGACCGCGCCTCGGCCAGGGTCTTGGTCATCTTCCAGCTGGTGCCCACCCACAGGGCGCTCATGGCTCTCCTTCGTCCCGCGTCGCGGGGCTAAACCGTGCCGGATCGTCAGATTCCGTTCCAGGACAGCCCTGGAATTGGTTCGGAACCTGACAATCCGGTGGTCCGGTGGTGCGGTCTGCCCGTGCGCGGGACCCCGGTCTCAGGCCTGCTCGAGGGAGCCGTCGTAGGCGCAGATCGCGTCGACCTTCGCGGCGGAGGAGGAGGCCGGGTCGAACTCGAGGTCCAGCCACACCTTGACCAGCTCCTTCGCGGACTCCAGCCCGATCACGCGCTGGCCCATGCAGAGGACCTGCGCGTTGTTCGAGAGCACGGAGCGCTGGACGGAGTACAGGTCGTGGGCGGTCACGGCGCGGACGCCGGGGACCTTGTTCGCCGCGATCGCGACACCCAGGCCGGTGCCGCAGATCAGCAGGGCCCGGTCCGCCTCGCCGGCGGCGACCTGCTCGGCCGCTGCGACGGCGACGTTGGGGTAGTAGGTGCCGTCCTCGGTGCTGCCCACACCGACGTCGAGAACCGACTCGACGCGGGAGTCCGCTTCGAGCAGGGCCTTGAACTCTTCCTTGTAGCCGTAACCGGCGCTGTCGCCGCCGACGATGATCTTCAGAGCCATGAGCTCCTCCTTCGTAGTGGTTATCGCGCTGCTCGAACCAGAGGTGGCAGTCGCGGGTGGTGCGGTGGTCAGGACAGGTGCTGGCCGAGCTCCTGCATGAGGATCGAGAAGGAGATCGCGCCGGGGTCGGGGGTGCCGATCGACTTCTCGCCCAGCACCCGGGAGCGTCCCAGGGACGCCGCGATGTCTGCGGTGGCGTCGGCCGCCTCGCGCGCGACCCCCGCCGCCTCCAGGATCGCCTCGGCGGCGTTGTCCCCGGTGAAGGCGGACTCCAGAGTCTCCCGGAAGGGAGCGGCGGCGTCGACCATGGTCTTGTCACCCACCTGCGCACCGCCCAGGCGCTGGATGGCGTCGATCCCGGCCTCGACCGCGTCCACGACGGTGCGGGGCTCGGCCCCGGACCGGTCATCGAACACGCTGCCGGCAGCGATCAGGGCCGCTCCCCAGAGCGCCCCTGAGGTGCCGCCGGCGGACTCGGACCACGCCTCGCCGGCCCGGACCAGCAACGTGCGGGCCCCGGCTCTGGCCTCGAGGGCCTCCCGCGCGGCAGCCGCCGCGCCCTTGGTGCCATAGGCCATGCCCTGGCCGTGGTCGCCGTCGCCGGCGATCGCGTCGATCCGGCCCAGCTCGGCCTCCTCGCGGGCGCAGACGGTCTCGAACAGCTCCAGGACGCCGACGATCTTCGCGGCCGCCGTGCGGGACTCCGCGCTCGAGGCGGGCGTCTCGTCGGCGCCGGCCTCCCAGAAGCTGGTGCGGCGGGGACGCGCGGTCCGCGCCATCGCGCCGCGGTGGAAGGCGGGGGTGTCCACGGGGGCGAGCCAGTGCTGCTCGAGCTCCTCGTCCAGGAACACCAGGGTCAGGGACAGTCCGGCCATGTCCAGGCTGGTCACCAGCTCGCCGACCTCCGGGCGGACCGGGGTGATGCCCGCGTCCTCGAGCAGCGCGGCGACCTTCGCGTAGACGACGAAGAGCTCCTCGTACTTCACGGTGCCCAGGCCGTTGACCAGCACCGCGGCGCGGCCGCGGTAGCCGCCCTCGGTGCGCTCGGGCTGCTCGGCGAGGACCCCCTCGACCAGCATCGTCGCGATCTCGTCGGCGGTGCCGAGCGGCTCGTCGCGCACGCCGGGCTCGCCGTGGATGCCCAGGCCCACACCCATCTGGCCGTCCTCGACATGGAACAGCGTCTCGGGGGCGCCGGGCAGGGTGGGGCCGTCGAAGGCGACGCCGAAGGAGCGGGTGGCGTCGTTCGCCTTCCAGGCGATCCGCTCGGCCGCCTCCAGGTCGGCGCCGGCCTCGATCGCGGCGCCGGCGATCTTGAACACCGGCAGGTCACCGGCGATCCCGCGGCGGTCGCGATGGTTCTCGGGGAGTTGGAGACGATGTCATCGCTGACCTTGATGATCCGCACATCGATGCCTTCGGCGCGCAGCTTCTCCGCCGCGGCGCCGAAGTGCAGCACGTCCCCGGCATAGTTGCCGAAGCCCAGGACCACCCCGCCGCCGTTCTCGGCGTTGCGGGCCACGGAGTAGACCTGCGAGGCCGAGGGCGAGGAGAAGATGTTCCCGCAGGGGGCCCCGTGGCCCATGCCCGGGCCCACCCAGCCGGCGAAGGCGGGGTAGTGACCGGAGCCGCCGCCGATCACCAGTGCGGGCTGGCCCGCCGGGGTCTCGGTCGCGCGCACCACGCCGCCGTGCACGACCGCGACGTGATCGGGATGGGCGGCGGCGAGGCCCGCGACCGCGTCGGCCGCGAACTGCGCGGGGTCGTTGAAGAGGTACGTCATCGTGTTTTCCTCCGAGAGCCGCCGAGTGGGGTGCCGACGGCAGTAGTCGTGGGCGGGTCCGGGGGACGCCCGCATCTTCCAGTAATCCTATAGGAACGCACCCCCTTCCTCTAGTCCCATCTATCCTATAGGATATGCCTCAGACACTTTCGCTCGATGAAGGGACAACGATGTTCACCGCAGAGAACTGGCCGATCGGGGCCAACATGCTCTCGTTCGGCAGCACCACCTCGGACGGCACGCCGACGCTGGAGGCCTCCTCCGCCATCTGGGCCTCCCAGCTGCGCCAGGTCAAGGAGCTCGGGGTCGACCAGGTCGATCCCACCGACGCCTGGCTCCCGCTCGCGAAGCTCAGCGACGAGCGTCTCGAGGAGTTCCGCCGGGTTCTCGACGGCGAGGGCATGTCCCTCTCCTCGATCTCCATGACCCGCAGCTCCGTGGTCGACGTCGAGCGGGGGGAGCAGAACCTCGCCGATGCACACCGCTTCATCGAGCTCGCCCCGAGCTTCGGCGTGACCGTCGTGAACACCGGCTTCATGCAGGCCCTCACCGGGAAGCAGGCGAAGGCCATCTGGTTCTGGCTCGAGGACGGGCACGTGGACGATCCGGCGCTGCGCGACCTGGCCATCGAGCGGGTCCGTGAGCTGGGCGACGCCGCGGCATCGCAGGGCGTGCAGCTGAGCCTGGAGATGTACGAGGACACCTACGTCGGCACCGCCGACGAGGCCGTCGCCTTCGTCCAGGACGTCGACCACTCCTCCGTCGGCCTGAACCCGGACCTCGGCAACCTGGTGCGCCTGCACCGCGAGGTCGAGGCGTGGCCGGAGATGTTCGAGAAGGTCCTGCCGCACTCGAACTTCTGGCACATCAAGAACTACACCCGCGACTACGACGCCGCGACCGGGGCGTACACGAGCGCCCCGATGCCCCTGAAGTACGGCTACATCAACTACCGCACCGTGATCCGCCGCGCCCTCGAGCTCGGCTACACCGGCCCGTTCTGCTGCGAGCACTACGGCTCCGACTCCCTCGGCGTGATCGCCGAGAACGTGCACTACATCCGGCAGGTGCTCGCCTCCGCCCTGGCGGAGCACCCCGCCTGAGCCCCGCCACCCCCGTCGAAGGAGAATCACCTATGACCGCACAGAACCCGCTCATCGAGACCACGACCGTCCAGCCCTTCCCCGCCCGCCGCACCGCAGTGGTCACCGGCGCCGGCGCCCCTCGCGGCATCGGCCGCCGCGTCGTGCGCAAGCTCGTCGCCGAGGGCTGGAACGTGGCCGCGGCAGACATCGACGGCGCGGCCGTCGAGGAGTTCGCCGCCGCGCTGAACGCCGAGATCCCCGCCGACTCCGGCGTGAGGGTGGTCGGCGTGGGAGTGGACATCAGCGATCAGGCCTCGGTCGATGCCGCCTTCGCGCGGATCGATGCCGAGCTGCCGCAGCTGGTGGCGCTGGTGAACCTCGCCGGCATCCCCAGCCCCCACTCGATCCTCGAGATCACCTCGGAGATCTGGGACCGGGTCATGAACGTCAACGGCAAGGGCACCCTGCTGATGATGCAGGCCGCGGCGAAGCGCATGATCGACGGCGGCGTCGGCGGCCGGATCGTCAACACCTCCTCGATCACCGCGCTGGACGGCGGCGGCACCTTCTCCAAGACCGGCTATGCGGCGGCGAAGGCCGCGGTGCAGGGCCTGACCCGCGGCGCGGCCCGCGAGCTCGGGGTCCACGGCATCACCGCCAACGTGATCCTGCCGGGCCCGATCGACACCGACATCATGGGCGGCACCCTCACCGATGAGCGGAAGGCGGGCATGAGCTCGAACATCCCGCTGCAGCGCGTGGGCCAGCCCGAGGAGGTCGCCGGTCTGATCGCCTTCCTGGTGGGCGAGGACTCGAGCTTCGTCAGCGGCACCTCGATCAACGTCGACGGCGGCAAGCACATGCACTGATCCCTCCGAGAATCACCGATCCAGTGTGTACTGGATCACACCCCTAGCCAATATCCAATAGGATCACTATTGTCGTGATCACTCCACGGACCCGCCCCCGGACGCAGCGGCGGCGGCACGTGGCGGCACAGGCGCCCTCCTCCGTGACGGCGCACAGCCCGGACGAAGGAGTTCCCGCATGACCATCTCCACCGTGACCATCGTCGGCGCCGGCTACATGGGCGGCGGCATCGCCCAGGTCCTCGCCATCGCCGGCTTCGAGGTGACCATCGCCGACGTCAGCGTCGAGAACGCGAACGCCTCCCTCGAGCGGCTCCAGCAGGAGGCGCGCGACTTCGAGGAGCAGGGCCTCTACGCCCCCGGCTCCGCGGAGCTGGTGGCGAAGAACATCACCGCCGGCAGGACCCTCGAGGACGCGGTCGCCGACGTCGACTTCATCGAGGAGGCCGTGTTCGAGCGGCTCGACGTCAAGCGCGAGGTGCTCGGGAAGATCTCCGAGCACGCCCGCCCGGACGCGATCATCGGCACCAACACCTCGACCATCCCGGTCAAGGAGCTCGAGAGCGCGGTGAAGAACCCCGAGCGGTTCCTCACCGTCCACTTCTCCAACCCCGCCCCCTTCATCCCGGGCGTCGAGCTCGTCGCCGGGCAGGCCACCACCCCCGAGACCGTCGCCGCCGTCAAGGAGCTGCTGGAGAAGTCCGGGAACCAGGGCGCCCAGGTCGCGGACACCCCCGGCATGGTCCTGAACCGCCTCCAGTACGCCCTGCTGAAGGAGGCCACCGCCGTCGTCGAGGAGGGTGTCGCCACCGCCGAGGACGTCGACACCATCGTCCGCACCACCTTCGGCTTCCGCCTGGGCTTCTTCGGCCCCTTCGCGATCGCCGACCAGGCGGGCCTCGACGTCTATGCCAATTGCTTCGTGACCTTCGAGGATGCCTTCGGCGACCGCCTGGCGACCCCGCAGCTGCTCACCGACTCCGTCGCAGCGGACCGCAAGGGCGTCAAGAACGGCAAGGGCCTGCTCGGCGACTACGACGAGGCCACCGCCGCGGAGCTGATCGCCTACCGCAACAAGGCCTACGCGAAGATGTCGCAGCTGCTGGCAGAGCTCGGCCCGGCACCCCGGGCCACCCCGAAGAACGACTGACCCCTCACCCTTTCACCCCGCGGGCTCCGCCCGTCGGCCGGGCATCGTCGCCCGGGAATCGAGCCGAACGCTCGGGACCCGTGTGCGAGCCCGGATCCCGAGCGTTCCTGCATCGGGGCCCCGACACGGCGAGCCCAACCGAACTCTGGAGATCCCTCGTGGAAGAACTCGTCTTCGCGGAGCGGCCGGTCTGGCTGCTCCTCGCGATCGCGGTCGTCGCGATCGCCGTCCTGCTCGTCCTCATCATCAAAGTGCGCCTGCACGCCTTCTTCTCCCTGCTGATCGTCGCTGTCGCCACCGGCCTCGCCGCCGGCATCGGCGTCGGTGACGTCATCGATGTGGTGATCGGCGGCTTCAGTTCGACGGTCGGCACAGTGGCATTGCTGGTCGGTTTCGGCGCAGTGCTGGGCCGGCTGGTCGAAGTGACCGGCGGCGCCCAGGTGCTCGCCGACAAGATGCTCGACACCTTCGGGGAGAAGCGGGCGCCGCTGGCGCTCGCCGTCGCCTCGCTGTTCTATGCGTTCCCGATCTTCCTCGATGCCGGCTTCATCGTGATGCTGCCGGTCATCTACACCGTCGCCCGCCGCCTGGGCGGCTCGTTCATGCTCTACGTGCTGCCCTCGATCGCGTCGTTCATGATGATGCACGCGCTGCTGCCGCCGCACCCCGGCCCCACCGCTGCCGCCACCGTGATGGGCGCCGATATCGGGCTCGTCGTGCTGATCGGCCTGCTGATCGGCCTTCCCACCTGGTACTTCGGTGGCTACCTGGTGGCCCGCGCGATCTCCAAGCGGTTCCCGAACACCCCGGTGCCGGCCCTGCTCGGCGAGCCCCGCGAGGTCCCCGTCGAGGAGCGGCCCGGGATCGGCGGCATCCTGCTGGTGCTGCTGCTGCCGCTGGTGCTGATCTTCTTCAACACGGCCTTCTCCACCTTGGAGAAGCAGGGGACCGTCACCGCGGACAACCTCGGCTTCCAGCTGTCACGCCTGATCGGTGCGACGCCGGTCGCGCTCGCGCTCTCCGTACTCCTGGCCATGGTCCTGCTGTACGTGATCCCGCGGCGCCGCCGCGGGCAGAAGGTCGGCGGGCTGATCGAGGAGCTGGTGGACGATGCTCTCGCCCCCGTCTGCTCGATCATCCTGATCACCGGTGCGGGTGGCGCCTTCGGCCGGATCCTCACCGAGACCGGCATCGGCGGCGAGATCGCCGAGGGGCTGGACGCCATGGGCCTGCCGCTGATCGTCGCCGCCTACCTGGTGACCATGGCGATGCGCGTCGCCCAGGGCTCGGCCACCGTCGCCGCCACCACCGGTGCGGCGATCATGGCACCGGCGATCATCGCCGGAGACTTCAACGGTGTCGCCGTCTCCGCCGTGGTGATCGCGATCGGCGCCGCTTCCATCGGCTGGTCGCACGTGAACGACTCCGGGTTCTGGCTGATCGGCAAGTTCTGTGGATTCGACACCGTGACCACCTTCAAGACCTGGTCGCTGGTGGGCACCACCATCTCGCTGCTCGGCTTCGCGCTGTCGGCGGTGGTGTTCGTCATCGCCGCATGACCGTCTGACACGCTGAGGGTCGGTGCGCCCGCGCGCCGGCCCTCAGCCGTCCCCCTCCCGTCCTGCCCAGGAAGAAGGCCACCACCGTGACCGTCCCCGCCACCCGCCGCCTGCTCGTCCTCGACGACGACCCCACCGGATCCCAGTGCGTGGCCGGCATCGACGTCGCCGTCGACCAGGACCCGGCGATCCCGGCCGCAGCACTCGCCGAGCCCGGCTCCGCCTGCTTCGTGCTGACCAACACCCGGGCCCTGGACGAGGCGAAGGCGACGCAGCTGAATCGCCGCATCCTCGCCGGAGTGCTCGCCTCCGAGACCGCACGGGAGGGTCTGCACGTCGTCTCCCGCTCGGATTCCACCCTGCGCGGTCACGTCATCGCCGAACCGATGGCGATCGCCGACGAGCTCGCCGCCCATGACGTCGAGGTCGATGCGTTCCTGTTCGTCCCGGCGATGCTCGAGGCCGGCCGGTTCACCGAGGGCGATGTCCACTTCGCGGTCGTCGGCGGGGAGCCCCGACGGGTCGGGGACACCGACTTCGCGGCCGACGCCACCTTCGGCTACCGCCATTCCGAGCTGCGCGAGTTCCTCGAGGAGCGCTCCGGCGGAGCCGTCCGCGCGGCCGACGTGCTCAGCGTCGGGCTCGAGGACATCCGCACCGGGGGCGCGGACCGGGTGCAGGAGATCCTGGCCGGGGCCCGCGACCGCCGCTGGGTGGTCGTCAACGCCACCGAGTACTCCGACATGGAGATCGTCGCCGAGGCCGTCGGCCGGCTCGAGGCCGAGGGACGCACCTTCGTCACCCGCTGCGGCCCCTCCTTCGTGCGGCCGCTGGCCGGGCAGCACGGCGCCGAGGTGGTCGACCCCGTCTCCATCACCATCCCCGACCAGCGCCTGGACCACGGCCTCGTCGTGGTCGGCTCCCACGTGGGCCTGACCACCACCCAGCTGCGCGCCGTCCAGGACCGCGGCACGCTCGTCGAACTCGAGCTGGACGTGCCCTCGCTGCTCGACGACCGCAGCGCGCAGCACCTCGCCGAGGTGGCCGAGCGTGCCCGCGATTCCCTCCAGTTCGAGGACTGCGTGATCTTCACCAGCCGAGATCTGGTGCGCACCGAGGATCCCGCCGAGTCCCTGGACATCGCCCGCAGCGTCTCCGACGCCGTGGTCGAGGTGGTCCAGCGCATTCGCGACGCGAAGCCCGCCTGGGTCGTCGCCAAGGGCGGCATCACCTCCCACGAGGTCGCGGCCTCCGGCCTCGGCATCCGCCGCGCCCGGGTGGAGGGACAGTTCTGGCCCGGCCAGGTCTCGCTGTTCTCCGCCCAGGAGGCTCCAGCCGAGGTCATGGGCATGCCGTATGTGGTCTTCCCCGGCAACGTGGGCGGCGAGCAGGCCCTGGCCGATGTCGTCGACACCCTCACCGCCGCCGTCGCGGCCCGCTGATCCACCGCTCCATCCGCCGCCCTCCGAGGAGAATCCCATGACCACCACTGCCGCCCTCACCTGGATCGGCCTCGGCGCGATCGGGGCCCCCATGGCCCGCGCCGCCGCCGCTGCCGGCATCGCCGTGACCGCCTTCGACGTGAACCCCGCCGCCCGCGCGTCCGTGGCGGATGTCGCCACGCCCGCCGAGACCGCCCTCGCCGCCGCCCAGGGTGCGGACATCGTCGCGATCATGGTCGCCACCCCCGATCAGCTCGACGCGGTCCTCTTCGGCGAGGACGGCATCGCCCCGGCCCTCACCGCGGAGACGACCCTGCTGATCATGTCCACCGTCGGCCCCGCAGCGATCGAGCAGACCGCCGCGAAGCTCGACGGCATCACCAACCACCTCGTCGACGCCCCGGTCTCCGGCGGCGCCGCCCGCGCCGCCGAGGGCGATCTGCTGGTGATGGTGGGAGGCGCCGAGGAGGATGTCGCCGCCGTGCGACCCGTGCTCGATGCCCTGGCCTCGAACGCCCCGGTCGTCGGCCCCCGCCCCGGTGACGGCCAGCGCTTCAAGATCGTCAACCAGCTGCTGTGCGGCGTGCACATCGCCGCCGCCGGCGAGGCGCTCGCGCTCGCCGACTCGATGGGCCTGGACCTGGAGCAGGTCCACGAGGTCCTCGGCACCGGCGCGGCGGCCTCCTTCATGTTCGGCGACCGCGGGCGGCGCATGGTCGACGGCGCCTTCGACGACGTCCGCTCCGCGCTGACCATCTTCGTCAAGGACATGGGGCTGGTCTCCGAGGCGGCTCGGGAGGTCCGACAGGAGGTCCCGCTCGCCGCATCGGCCCAGGAGATCTACCAGCGCGGCAGCGAGCTGGGCTGGGACCGCCGCGACGACTCGATCGTCTACCAGGTGCTGCGGGGAACGACCGACTGAGAGAGCTCAGGGCCGGGTGCGCACCCCGGTGACGCCGCCGTCGATCGACAGCAGCACGCCCACGGTGGAGCCGTTGCGCGGCGAGGCGAGATAGCAGTGGGCCTCGGCGACCTCCTCGGGGAGACCAGCCGGCTGTGCGGCTGCCGGGCCTCCAGCGCCGCCCGCTCGGCGGTGGGATCATCGGCCTTCTCCAGCAGCCGGCCGATCCAGGGGTATCCGCGGTGCCGGGGAGCACGGCATTGACCCGGATCCCCTCACCCACCAGATCCGCGGCCATGGCCAGCGTCATCGACTGCACGGCGCCCTTGGTGGCCGAGTAGAGCACCCGCTGCGGCAGGCCCACCGCGGAGGCGATCGAGGCGGTGTTCACCACCGCGGCATGCGCGGAGCGGCGCAGATGCGGCAGGGCGGCGCGGATCACCCGGGCCACCGAGGTGACGTTGACGTCGAGGACCCGGGCCCATTCGGCGTCGTCGTTGCCGGTGACATCGCCCTGCGCGCCGATCCCGGCGTTGTTGATCACGATGTCCACGCCGCCGAGCTGGGCGGCGGCCTCTTCCACCGCCGCCTCGACGCTCGCGGTGTCCGCCACATCACAGCGCAGCGCGAGCGCGCCCTCGGGACCGCCCTCCGGATGCAGGTCCAGCACGGTCACCTGTGCGCCGCGACCCAGCAGGGCGGTGGTGGTGGCGGCGCCGATCCCGGAGGCGCCACCGGTGACCAGGGCGCGCAGGCCGGAGAACTCGCCGTGCGGTTCCGGGGTGGTCGGCGGCGTGGCGGGGGTCTGGGACACAGGTGGGCTCCTCAGGAAGTGGGGGTGGGCACGTCTGCTAGTCATCCTAACTCTGCGCACCCGTCACGCGTCCAGACCCCGGTCTGATCCGGCAGTTTCAGGGCTGATTGCCGTCCAGGCTTGTTTCTTTCCCTCAAGACATAGGATGATAGGTGGATCGATGAGGCTCGGGCTCTCATCGACGGCGAAGGTGACCGCGCCCGATGAGGAATGGAGTGTCCGTGGAACTGCGACGTCTCGGCCCGGTGGGTCAGGAGAAGCCGGCTGCCGTCTCCGAGGGGGTGACCTATCGCCTCGCACCGCTGACCGACGAGATCGACGGGGACTTCCTCGCCGGCGGTGGGATCTCGCGGGTGCGCGAGGCGCTTGCGGCCGGAGAGCTGCCGGTCTGGGACGGTGCTGAGCAGGAGCGCATCGGCGCCCCGATCGCACGCCCCATGGCGGTGCTGTGCATCGGCCAGAACTACGCCGAGCACGCCGCGGAGTCCGGCGCGGAGCCGCCCACGGTGCCGATCCTGTTCCACAAGCACCCCAACACCGTCGTCGGCCCGAACGACGACGTCGATATCCCGCCGGGCGCGCAGAAGGTCGACTGGGAGGTCGAGCTCGGCGTCGTGATCGGCACGGAGGCCGCCTACCTGCCCGATGAGCAGGCCGCGCTCGAGGTCATCGCCGGGTACGTGACCAGCCACGACATCTCTGAACGGGACTTCCAGATGGCCGAGTCCGGGGGCCAGTGGTCCAAGGGCAAGAACTGCCGCGGCTTCAATCCGCTGGGCCCCGGGCTGGTCCCGGCCGACGAGGTCGACCCCCAGGCGCTGCGGCTGTGGTCCGCCGTGAACGGCGAGGCCCGCCAGGACTCGACCACCGCGGACATGATCTTCACCGTCGCCCGGATCGTCCACCACCTCTCGCAGTACATGGTGCTCTCGCCCGGCGACGTGATCAACACCGGCACCCCGCAGGGCGTCGCCCTCTCGGGACGCTTCCCGTACCTCGAGGCCGACGACGTGGTCGAGATCGGCATCGAGCATCTCGGCACCCAGCGCACCGCCTTCGTCCCCGCCCCGACCACCTCGCAGAGAGTCCTCCCATGAGCACCTTCACCGCCCTGGACGTGCAGGACGTCCGCTTCCCCACCAGCCGGAGCCTCGACGGCTCGGATGCGATGAACCCCGATCCGGACTACTCGGCGGCATACCTCACCCTCCGCACCGACGCCGGTGACGCGGGCGCCGCGCTGGTGTTCACCATCGGCCGCGGCAACGACGTGCAGAGCGCCGCGATCGCGGCCCTGGCCCCGCACCTGGTGGGCCGGGACGTCGAGGAGGTCCTCGCCGACCTCGGCGGGATCTACCGCGAGCTCACCTACGATTCACAGCTGCGCTGGCTGGGCCCGGAGAAGGGCGTGATGACCATGGCGATCGGCGCCGTGGTCAACGCCCTGTGGGACCTGCGCGCCCGCCGAGAGGGCCGCCCGCTGTGGCTCACCCTCGCCTCGCTCAGCCCCGAGGAGCTGCTGGAGCTGGTGGACCTGCGCTACCTCGAGGACGCGCTGACCCGCGAGGAGGCGCTGGAGATCCTGCGCCGCGGCGCCGAGGGCAAGGAGCAGCGGATCGCCGCACTGCGCGAGCAGGGCGTGCCCGCCTACACCACCACCCCCGGCTGGCTCGGCTACAGCGACGAGAAGCTGGTCAGGCTGCTGCGCGAGGCCCGCGAGGACGGCTTCGAGATGGTGAAGCTGAAGGTGGGCGCCGACGCCGCGGACGACGAGCGCCGCATGCGGATCGCCCGCGAGGAGATGGGCCCCGCCTTCCCGATCGCGATCGACGCCAACCAGCGCTGGGGCACCGCCGAGGCGATCGAGGCGATCCGCGCCCTGGCCCCGCACGACCCGTACTGGGTCGAGGAGCCCACCTACCCCGATGACGTCCTCGCCCACGCCGCGATCCGCGAGGCGGTCACGCCCGTGCGCATCGCCACCGGCGAGCAGGCCGCGAACCGGGTGCTGTTCAAGCAGCTGCTGCAGGCCGGCGGCATCGACGTGCTGCAGGCTGACGCCACTCGGGTGGCCGGGATCAACGAGAACCTCGCGATCCTGCTGCTCGCGGCCAAGTTCGACGTGCCCGTCTGCCCCCACGCCGGGGGAGTGGGCCTGTGCGAGATGGTCCAGCACGTGGCCTTCCTGGACGCGGTCGCGATCGGCGGCGACGACGAGCGCCGCCGGATCGAGTTCGTGGATCACCTCCATGAGCACTTCGAGGTGCCGGTGCGGATCGTCAGCGGTGCCTACATGGCGCCCGAGGAGCCCGGCAACGGGGCCCGCATGCTCGATGCCTCGATCCAGGACCACCTGTTCCCGGATGGTCCCGTCTGGGCCGAGGGGCAGGGCCCGCAGGGTGCAGAGGGCACCCGGCGTGCACCCCTGGAACCGTCCGCCACCCGCTGAGAGGATCCCGGCATGGAACAGATCGCCCTGCACACCCGCATCGCCGAGGGCCGCGAAGCGGACTACGACCGCGAGCACGCCCGCATCCCCGATGAGCTCGATGCCTCGCTGCGCGCCGCGGGCGTGCACGCCTGGCGGATCTGGCGCGACGGCCGTGACATCTTCCACCTGGTCGAGGTGGAGGACTACGCCGCGATGCGCCGACAGCTCGCCGCCGATCCGGCGAACCAGCGCTGGCAGCAGCACATCAACCAGTTCCTCAAGGTGGTCGACGACTACGGCGGTGACGACTCCGGGATCAGGCCGGTGTGGTCCCTGCCGGCGCAGGCACCGGAGGTGACGGCATGAGCGCCGCCGACCCGTCGGCCGCAGCCCCTGCCGCTGCGCCACTCGAACTCCCGCCGCTCGGCTTCGGCGCCGCCCAGCTCGGCAACCTCTACCGGGCCACCACCGACGAAGAGGCCGACGGGGCGGTGCGTGCCGCCTGGGACGCCGGGATCCGCTGCTTCGACACCGCCCCGCACTACGGGATCGGCACCAGCGAGCGCCGCCTCGGCCAGCGCCTGGCCGGCTACCCGCGCGAGGAGTACCTGGTCTCCACCAAGGTGGGGCGCCTGCTGCTGCCCGGTCCCGGCACCGGGGACGACCTGGCCGACGGCTTCGCCGTGCCGGATGACCACGTGCGGCAGTGGGACTACTCCGAGGCCGGGGTGCGCCGCTCCCATGCCGAGTCCCTCGAACGCCTGGGTCTGGACTCGGTGGACATCCTGTTCGCCCACGATCCGGAGGAGGGGCCGACAGAGCAGGCTTTCGCCGAAGGGCTGCCGGCGCTGGCCCGGATGCGCGAGGAGGGGCTGGTCCGCGCCGTCGGCGTCGGCTCCAAGGACGCCGACGTGCTCACCCGCGCGGCCCGCACCGGACTGATCGACCTGGTCATGCTCTCGGGCCGCTTCACCCTGCTCGAGCAGGACGCCGCCGAGGAGCTGCTCGCGGCCTGCGTGGACCACGGGGTCGGGATCGTCGCGGTCTCCGTGTTCAACTCCGGGCTGCTGGCCCGGCACCGGGTCGCCGACGACGCCACCTACGAGTACGACCAGGCCCCCGCCGCGATGATCGAGCGGGCCCGGGAGCTCGCCGGCATCGCCGAGCGGCACGGGGTCACCCTCCCGGACCTCGCCGTCCAGTTCCCGCTGCGCCACCCCGCCGTGCGCTCGGTGGTGCTGGGGATGCGCACCGCCGAGCAGGTGCGCTCCAACGCCGAGCGGATGGGCGTCGAGATCCCGGCTGCGGCCTGGGAGGACGTGCAGCGCACCGAGGATGCTGTGCGCGGCGGAGGCACCGGAAGCACGGAGGGCGCCGATGGTGCCCGCTGAGCCGGTCACCGACGCCCACCTGCATCTGTGGGACCTCGCCGAGAGCCCCTACGCCTGGCTCGCCGGGGCCCCGGCGCCGCTGCGCCGCACCGTGGGCATCGAGGACGTCCGCGGTGCCCTGGTGGAGCTCGGCGTCACCCGGGTGGTGCTGGTCCAGGCCGATGACACCGCCGAGGACACCGCTCACCTGCAGCGCACCGCCCGCACGATCGAGGGAGAGGGCGGGCTCGGGATCACGCGGGCCGACGTCGTCGGCTGGCTGCCGCTGGAGGATCCGGACGCCGTGCGCGCCGCGCTCGAGGACCCGCAGCGCTCCGACCACCTCGTGGGCGTGCGCCACCTGGTCCACGACGACCCCGATCCGGGCTTCCTGGACCGGCCGGAGGTGGCGCAGTCGCTGGACCTGCTCGCCGAGGCCGGGCTGTCGCTGGATGTCCCCGACGCCTTCGAGCGGCACATGGAGCAGGTGGCGCGCGTGGCCCGCCGCCACCCCGGCCTCACCGTGGTGCTGGACCATCTCGGCAAACCGCCGCTCGGCGACCGCGAGGGCATGGCCCGGTGGCAGGCGCAGCTCGAGGCGATCGCCGCCTGCCCGAACGTCGTCGCGAAGGTCTCCGGTCTCGCGACCAGCGGCAACGGTGACTTCGCCGTCGCAGCGGACCTCGCCCTCGCACTGTTCGGCCCGGAGCGGCTGATGATCGGCTCCGACTGGCCGATCGCCCCGCAGCACCTGGACCTCGCCAGCGGCTTCGCACCCCTGCTCGCCCACGTGCGCACCTGGGCGCCGGCCGACGTCCGCGCGGTCACCCAGGGGACCGCAGCGCGGGTCTACCGCCGGCTCGGCGAGGCACCCGCCCGCTGACCCGCCCGGCACCCGCGATCGCAGCCGCCGTCCGCCGACCACCGACCGCCGACCGCCGACCAGGATTGTCAGGTTCCGAACCAGATTCACCCCTGAAGTGGTTCAGAACCTGACAATCCTGGGCTGGGCTGGGCCCGGCTGGCGGGTGGGCCTGCCGCAGCGCGGTCACTTGGCCGGCCGGCCCGGCGCGCTCTGCGGCGCGGTCACGCGGCCGGCGGCTCCCCCTTCTGCAGCAGCCAGGACTCGACGCCGGCGACATGGGCCGCCGCATAGGTGCGGGCGAGGTCCGGGCGGCGGGCCTGCAGCGCGTCCAGGATCCGGCGGTGCTCGGCCAGGGTGCGCTCGACCGCGGAGTCGTCCGTCAGCCCGCGCCACACCCGGGCCCGGGCGGTCGAGCTGGCGAGGCTGTCCAGCAGCGAGCTGAGGTAGTCGTTGGGGCAGCGATCGTTGATCAGGTGGTGGAAGGCGATATCCGCCTCGACCAGCTCCTCGATGGTGGAGCTGTCGTCGAGGTCCGCCATCGACTGCTCGAGCTTCGCGAAGTCCTCGTCGGTCAGGTGCGGGCAGGCCTGCTCGACCGCGGCCGGCTCCAGCAGGCGCCGGATCTCGATGATCTCCACATAGCTGGAGTCGTGGTGGAGGTCCAGCACGAAGGCGAGGGACTCCAGCAGCTGCTCCGGCTCGAGGGCCGTCACATAGGTGCCGTCGCCCTGGCGCACATCGAGCACCCGGATCACGGACAGCGCCTTGACCGCCTCGCGCAGCGAGTTGCGCGAGACCCCGATCCGCTCGGACAGCTCGCTCTCGGTGGGGAGCCGGTCGCCGGGCTTCAGCGTCCCGTCCACCACCATCTGCTTGATCGCGCTGATCGCACGATCGGTGACCGCAGAGGCCATCAGAGCACTCCTTCCAACGCCAGGGCGTGAGAGGTGCTCATCGCCGGTCCTCGATCTCGAGCAGGTCCATCGCACTGGCCTGCTCGATCTGCTCGTGCTCGGGCTGCTCGTTCTGCATCCGCTCCAGGTAGGGCTGGGCGCGATGGACCTGCTGCTCCAGGTTCGTCACCGTGGTGAGGAAGTTCTGGTTGGCCTGGGTGCGGAAGGCGTCGATCCCGTCCATCGTGGTGAACAGGTTCTCGAAGGCCTTCTGCAGCGTCTCCTCGGAGACCCCGGAGGTCGCGGCCTGCTCCTGGATCTTCACCGAGTTGTCCGCCAGCATCTGCGAGGTGCGGGAGATGAGGTCATCAGTGGTGCGGTTGACCGCATCGATCTGATCCAGCACGATCTTCTGGTTCTCCAGCGCCTGGGCGGTGATCACTGCGGTGCGCAGCGCGGTGACGGTGGTGGTCCGCGCCCGCTCCACCCCCTGCTGGAGCTTGGTGTTGTTGTCCTCGATGAGGCCCATCGACAGGTAGGCCTGGACGGTCACCGCGATCTGGGTGGCCACGTCCTGGCGGCGCTGCCGCACCGCGAACAGCACGTCCCGCTCCAGGGCATCGGCCTCGGCGGCCTTCCCCTCGGCGCGGGTCTGCTCGGCGCGGCGCACCGCCCGGTCATCGAGCAGGCTGAGCAGGTAGGAGGCCTTCTTCAGGGAGGCGAGGTCCTCCCACAGCGCCCGACGTTCCACCGACAGCTCGGCATTGTCCTTCTGCAGCATCTCCTGGCCGCGGCTGAGCGCGCCGAGCACCTGATCGAGCTGGTCCTGGTTCGATTCGAAGCTGCGGAAGTAGCGCTTGGCGAGATTGCGGCCCGGCAGGAAGGACAGCGCCTTGTCGGCGAAGGTCTCCTCCTTCGGAGCGAGCTCACCCATGGTGGTGCGCAGCTCGGAGAGCGACTTCGCCACCGACTCCTGCGCATTGCCCTTCTCCTTCGACTCCCGCAGCGACTGCTGCATGAAGCGCGAGGAGGTCTGGCTGGTGCGCTCGAAGGTGCGGCGCGCCACCGCGCCCAGCGCGTTGACCTGCGCGGTGTACTCCTGCGAGTGGGGATTCAGCTGGGCGACCTGCTCGACCCAGGCATCCGCGCGCTGCTCGAGCTCCTGCTGCTGCTCAGCGGGAAGGTCCGGCAGCATGTCGCCGGCCTGGTCGTCGGGGATCGATTCGACCGGCTCGGCCGGGGTGATCTCCTGCTCGGGAACGGGTGGTTCGAGTTTGTCCATCGGGGCCTCCTGGGCGGTTCACGGTGGGGTGCGGTTAGTGCGGGATGCGATCAGACGTCGATGATCGGGTTCAGGTGCTGGTCGGCGAAGCGGGCGCGCAGGAACTCGGCGTGCACCTCGAGGGAGCGGGAGACGCCGCCGACGAGGTCGGTCTCGATCTGCTCGACCCCCTCGGCCAGCACGCTGAGCTGCCGACCGATGCTCTCGAGGTTCTCCAGCGCCTCCTGGCGGGCTGAGCCCTCGAAGGTCTGCAGGAAGCCGATGGTGTCGCTCGCGGCTTCGACCAGGTCGGGCACGTAGCGGCAGGCGATCCCCTCGAGCATCGTCACCTCGCCGGTCGAGGGCCGCAGCGACTGCAGCTGCTCGGTGGCGACCAGGGCGTCGATCCGGGTGACCAGGCCGTCGACGTCGTCCAGCACGGTCGCGGCCGACGGGGTGCTGCTCGCCTGCGGGCGCAGCACCGAGAGCTCCTCGCGGGTGGCGGCGTCGGCGTCCAGGATCCGGGTGAGCACGGCCCGGGTGCTGTCCGGCACCGAGGCGTCCAGCACGGGGCGCTCCTCCTGGTCGCGGCGCGGAGCGTTCAGGAGGGCGCCGCTGCCGCCGAGGGTCACCACGCCGATGCCGGCCGCCGCGGCGAGGGCCAGCAACGGGCCGGCCAGCCCCGCGCCGAGCCCGACGACGAGCGTGAGGACCGCGGCGAGCCCGCCCAGCAGCACCGGGGCGCCGAAGCGCACCAGCGGCGAGCGGCGGGGCCGGCCGACGGCCTTCGAGGCGGGGGAGTGGACCGTCCCCTGCAGTGGCTTCTCGATCGGGCCCCACAGGTCGCGGCGCTCGGCGGTGGCCTTCCAGGGCAGGTCACGGTCGCCGGGGGTCCGGGCATCCGAGCCTGCGGGCGCCGAGGCGTCCGTGCTGCCGCGGGAGCCGGTCGGTACCGGGGGCGCGGGCGCGAAAGGATCCGGGAACCTGTTGTTCCCGCTGGTCGGCGGCTCGGCCGACGGTCCCTGCTCTGCGCTCACCGGTTCCCGCTGTCCTCCCCGAGACGATGACGAGGCCGGTTCGGGTGGAGTGGTCCGGGACCGTTCCCTCCACCGTGCGAACGCCTCGCCTGTGCGTATGGACAGGCTATCGCGCAGTACTGGACGTCACCCGAAGATTCCTCGGACGAGTTCAGCCCGCCGGCGGGCTCCCGGTGCAGTTTCAGCCCAGGGGCACGGCCTCAGCCCTGCGACACGGGTTCAGCCCTGCGGCACAGCCTCCCAGCTGCGGGAGGCGGCCGAGCGCACCACGGCTTCGCAGATCTCCGCGGCGCTCAGCCCGTCGGCCGCGCTCGGGGCGATGACGCGGAGGTGGCGCGACGACATCTCGTGTTCGACCATCAGCGATCCCCAAGAAGCAGCCGCGAAATCTGCATCGCTGCTTCTTCGCTGTCCTGGTCACCACTCATGAACAGATCCCAATAGACGATCGCAGCGTCCGCGACCGCCAGGTCGGTTGTGCCTGCATTGGTCGACACCGAGTGCGAGAGCCTCCAGAGGGTGGGATCACGAGGAATGCAGGTGACGAGATTCGCCTCCTCCAGAGGAGCAGGCACGAAGCCGTCGTCGGCAAGGTCGACGGGGCCGGAGACGTAGATCCGTCCTCGAGCCGGTAGCTTCCAGGGGGCGATCTGATCTGCGGCGACATCACCGCTCACAAGATTCGCGACGTCCAGCAGACGGGCGACCTCCACGGCACGGTCGACGAGATCTGTCACCGGGTCCAGCCCGTACCAGCCGAACTCCTGCCCACCGGGCCCTGGGTATTCGTGGCGCCAGTGGGAGAGCAGACGAGCGCGATCCTGGGCGTACAGTCCTTTTCCCTCATCGGCTACGAGCCCTCCCAGGGCTTGTGCGGCGCGGGAGACGGACTGCTGGGTCGTTCCCAGCGTCTCGGCAATCACAGGCTGTCTGGTGGGCTCGGCAGTGAGCAGCAGGTATCGCTCGAGCGCCCAACGAATCCATGCGGGAGTGCCCCTGTGACGGGGTGGGCGCCGTTGCGGGAGTTCCGGTGCCGCTCCATAGCGGCGTCCCGCATGGATGAGCTGGATGGGTTCGGCAGTGAGGATATCGATCTCCCCGGCCGTGGCGCGCTCAACCACCCCGGTGGTCGCGGACACCCCGATGTGGAGCACCCGGCGTCGCTCCCTCCCTTGGTCGACGCTGTCGCGCCGTACATCGTGCGCTGTGAGTCGAGCTGCGGGCGTGCCGGGCTCGATCTCGAACGCGGAGCCGTCTGGGGCGCGCAGGAGCCATGTGGATACCGATGACCCCTCGGCTATCCGGATGTCCAGTTCCTGTAGCAGTGCTCCCACGTCAACGGTCATCAGCCCTCCAACAACTCAAGTCCCGCCGTGTGGGATCGCGCGTGTTGGACAAGTCCACCATAAATTTGCTACTGAATCCAGATTCCCAGCGCACTGCCGTGGCCAGCAGGGCTCCGACGTCGAGCGCACCGGGTCTGAGCCAAGGGCTCCCAGCGGAGCGGCATCGAGTGCGCAACTCTCCGGACTCATCCGCCCGGGGCGGGTTAGCCTGAGGCGGGCAATGTAAATCGAATCACACCTACATGATGGAGATGCACATGGACCGCCGACGTTTCATCCAAGCCTCCGGCGTCGCCGCAGGCGTCGGTTTCACGGGTATCGCTGTGCCCGGTGCAGCGAATGCCGCTCCCGAGGAGCCGGAGCCCGATTCGATCACTGTGGACCCTCCCCCGGGGACCATCGAGATCACCGATGATGACCTGCGCGTTCGACTGCACCCGGACTTTCCCCAGGTCGTGGACTACACCGTGGGCGGGGCGACCCTCGCCGGGCGCTACGGCGGCGCGCACACGACGATCACGATCGACGACGTCGAGCGCGGGGTCGAGGTCGAGGAGCCGCAGCTCGCCGAGGACGGCGCGAGCGCGACCTACCGCCTCACCGTGCCGGATCTGCCCGGTGTCTCCGTCGACGCGGTGCTCTCGGTCGCCGACGGCGTGTTCCTCTGGCGCCTGACGAACATCGTGGACCCCGATCGGTCGGTGCATCGCGTCTCGGTGCCGCGTCTGGACCTGGCCTCCGTCAACGGCACCGAGGCGAGCGCCCGAGTGGTCACCGCCGATCTGTCCGTCGACCGTGCCACCAGCGGTGACCACTTCTACGACCTGTCGGCCCAGGAGCCCGGCACTGCCGTCTCGGATCCCACCCACGTCGCGCTGCTGCACGGTGGTGAGCTCGCCGCCGGCTTCGAGACCAACGCGGTCGAGGACAACACCGCCGGGGGTGCGACCGCCGACCGCGTGCAGACCGACAACTCCCGGTACATCGCCACCCTCGCGCAGGGCGAGGGCGCCATCTACGGCACCGTCTCCCCGGGCACCTTCGTGGTGCGCGGGTCCACCGCGGATCACGGTCTCGGCGCTGATGCGAATCCCTTCGTGCGGGTGCGCGTGGTGGGTGATGCGAACGGCGACGGCGTGGTCGACTGGCAGGACGCTGCGATCGCGGCGCGCGACGTGGCCGAGACGATCGCCGGCTCCGAGGACGTGGCCGATGAGGTCATCAAACGCATCCCCTTCAACATCGTCTCCCAGGCCACACATCCGTTCCTCCGCATCCTCGATGACACCAAGCGCATCGGTCTGGCCACCGACGGGCTCGGCCAATCCGTGATGCTCAAGGGCTACGAGGCCGAGGGCCACGACGCCGCACACCCCGACTACGCGGGCCATTACAACGTGCGTGCCGGCGGCAAGGACGAGCTGGACACCCTGGTCACGAAGGGTTCGGAGTGGAACGCGACCTTCGGGGTGCACGTCAACGCCACCGAGTCCTACTCCGAGGCGCACGCCTTCTCCGAGGAGCTGCTGCGTGATCCGATCGAGCCGGGGTGGGGCTGGATGAACCAGGCGTACAAGATCGACGGACCGAAAGATCTCGGGAGCACCGCTGTGCTGCGACGCTTCCAGGATCTGCGCGACGAGGTCCCGGACAACCTGTCGTTCCTGTACGTGGACGTGTACTACCCCAGCGGCTGGGAGGGGCAGCGTCTGTCCCAGGAGCTGCGGCAGCAGGGCTGGGTGGTCTCCACCGAGTGGGCGAACAAGATGCCGCGGGAGTCGATCTGGTCGCACTGGGCGAATGATGAGAACTACGGCGGGTCCAGCAACAAGGGCCTGAACTCGCAGGTGATCCGTTTCATCGACAACGCCCGCAAGGACGTGTGGAATCCGGATCCGCTGCTGTCCAACGCGAACATCCAGGAGTTCGAGGGCTGGACCGGGCACCAGGACGCGAAGGCCTTCTTCACCAACATCTGGGAGCGGAACCTGCCGACCAAGTTCCTCCAGCGCTCCGAGATCATCTCGTGGACCACCCCGACCGAGGACGAGCCCGGTCGTATCGTGCTGGCCGATGGCACCGAGGTGACCTCGTCGGTCGCCTCCGTCTCCGGCACCGAGATCCCCACCGACCGCCTCATCACGAGCGACGGCGCAACCGTCTACGAAGACGGAAAGTACCTGTTGCCCTGGTCGGATGGGGACGAGAGGCTGTACCACCTGAACCCCGAGGGCGGCACATCCACCTGGACGCTCACCGATGGCTGGTCCGGACCGAGCTCGCTGGTCATGTACCGCCTGAGCGACTCGGGTCGCACCGATGAGGTCACCGTGCCCGTGCAGGATGGTCAGGTCACCCTCGATGCCGAGGCCGGCGTCGCGTATGTGCTCCACCCGAGCGGGCAGCTGCCGGAGCCGCGGGATCCTTCATGGGGTTTCGGCACTCCCGTGGTGGATCCCGGGTTCTTCTCGGGCACGCTGGACGCCTGGCGGGTGAAGGGCGAGGCCTCCGTGGAGACGGACGAATTCCTCAACCGCCAGGCGCTGCTCGGGGGCGGTGCAGCGGCGTCGATCGAGCAGCACCTGCACGACCCGGCCCGCCCGGCCCGGCATCTGTCGGCGGGAACCTGGTCCGCGTGGGCGTGGATCGAGATCGATCCCACCAGCACCCGTGAGGTGACGGTCTCCGCTACCGGTCGAGGCGTGGAACCGACTGCGCATCAGGCGGCGCAGGGTCGCGGCGTGGCGACGACCATCAACGCCTCGACGGTGGTCAACGCCACCGCCTCGGACACCAAGCACGGCCGCCACTTCCAGCGAGTGCGCGTCACCTTCGTCTCCGACGGCTCTCCGGTGGCCTTCGCGGTCTCCGCCGCCGAGGGAGACGCCGAGGTGCGCATCGACGACATCCGCGTGGTCCCGTTCACCGAGCCGGAGGACCCCTCGCCGACGGAGGAGACGATCCTGTTCGAGGACTTCGAGAACGTCGACACCGGATACTGGCCGTTCGTGACCGGTGCCGACAACATCGGGGGCGACGCCCGCACCCAGCTCGCGGAGCGGCACGAGCCGTATTCGCAGGCCGGTTGGTACGGCCTGAACCAGGATGGCGACGCCGTCGAGGGCGGCAAGCTGACCGACAATGTGCTCCGCGGCCAGTGGTCATTGATGGCGAATGAGGAGAACGAGGGGCTGATCCTGAGCACCACGCAGGCGTCGCTGCCCCTCACCCCAGGACACCGCTATCGGCTCTCCTTCGACCACCAGACCGCCTTCGCCGATACCTATCAGATCGTGGTGGGCGAGGACACGGTCGGGGACCCGGTCGTCTCCGAGCAGGTGGAACGTCTGCCCCTGCCGCAGGCCCGGGAGACCGAGCGGGTGAGCCTCGAGTTCACCGCCTCCGAGAACGTCGACACCACCTGGGTCGGCATCGAGAAGCTCGGCGGAGGGCGGCAGGCGAACCTCACGATCGACGATCTGCGCGTCGAGGACCTCGGCAAGGTCGGCTGATCTCGCGGCGGGCCGGCACCGGAACACCCTCCGGCGCCGGCCCGCCGGTCACCGCCCGCCGGCAGATGGTCGGAGGCACACCTGTGCTGGGCCGACGAGCGGTGACGGACGCTTCGGAGTCAGTGTCGTCGGCCGCCCCCGGCCACCACGTCGGCCGCCGTCGGCGCCGGGATCTCGGCATCGAAGGGGATCATCGGGCGCGGGATCCGTGAGTGGCTCAGCCGCAGCAGGTCCTGGTCCACGCCGCCCGGGGTCAGCGCCAGCAGCCAGTCCGCGGCGGCCTCGTACTGCTCGGGCTCGAGATAGCCCATCTTCACGGTGACGATGTCGAAGCCGGTCATCGACAGTCCCAGCCGCGCGAACATCGACGCCGTCGCCCACTGGGAGCGCCTGGCGGTGACTACGACGGTGAGTCCGGTCGGTCGGGCGGCGGCGAGAGCGGCCGGATCCGCCGAAGGGTCGGCCGACGGGCCCGCCTCGAGCACGCGCAGGGCGGCAGAGCGTCCCGTCGGAGCGGACTCATCGAGCGCCGCGACCTCGACGGCGAGCGGCACCGGGCCCGGCTCGCGGGCGTCGATATTGGCGCCCACCTGCACCGCGAGGCGTCCGCCCTGGCCCGCCGACCAGGCCGCGTCGGTGGTCGCGGGATCGACCAGCGAGACCATCAGCGCGCTCACCTGATCAGCACGGATCTCCTCGCGGGCAGCCAGCTGGGCCAGGGCGTGCGTGGTGTCGTCGGCGCCGCCGGCGCCGGGGTTGTCCCCGGAATCGGAGATCCAGAAGGGGCGTGCGTTCGAGGCGATCGCCTGGTCGAGGCAGTCCTCGAAGGTGCCGGTGGGGGCGACGAACTCGAACTCGTGCCGCTGCTCCCACACGGCGGTGGCGAGCTCCATCGCAGCGGCCTCGACCGCCTCGGCCCCGTCCCCGAAGGCGACGATCGCGGCCTGGCAGCGGGGCTGGTCCGCCCAGGCGAAGCCGATCCAGTAGGACACGTCGGTCACGCCGGGCCGCTCGGTCAGCCCCGGGATCCGGGCGTACAGCGACTTCGCGGGCTCGATGCGGGTGGAGGTCTTCTCCCCGGGCAGCAGGATCGGCACGTGCACCAGCGCCGTGTGGGGGAGCGGCCCGCCGTCGCGCACCCGGGCGGCGGTCTCCACCAGGTCGCGCAGTCCCCTCTCGCGGGTCTCCCAGGCGTCGATGTGCGGGGCGTGGCGGTAGCAGGTGAGCAGGTCACAGGCCTCGAACAGGGTGTGGGAGACATTGCCGTGCAGGTCCATCGCGGTGCCCACCACCACCTCCGCCCCGATCACGCCGCGGATCGCGGTGATCAGATCCCCCTCGGCGTCGTCCAGGCCCACCACGCTCATCGCGCCGTGGATGTCGAAGAATAAGCCGTCCAAGGGGGCCTGTGCCATCGCGGCCGCGAGACCCTCGACGATCTCCGCCTTCCAGCCCTCGTACACCGCGCGGTCCAGCTGCCCGCCGGGCAGGGCGCGGGCGTGCAGGACGCCGACGTACTCGGCCGGCGGCACCTGGAAGGGGTAGCGGTCCAGGATCTCAGCGGTGCCGCGACGCACCTCGAAGTCGTCGGCCCCGGAGCGGTAGGGCGTGAACGTCGAGGACTCGATCGCGATGCCGGCGATGCCGATGCGCGGGAGGGAAGTGGTCATGTCGACCTTTCACGGGGGTGCGGTGCGGTCTGCTGGGCCCAGTGATCCCTCGAGGGCGGCAGAGCCGAGCGAGCTCGGGGCAGCGGGCTGTCCTGTATGAAGTCTGGCAGGCGGAGCGGTCACTTTTCGACAACTGGTCCGATGTATGGTCGATGCTTCGAGTGTTTCGACCGCGCATCGGGGTGCTGCACGAGGAATGATCCGACACGACTCCTGCTCGGCGAGAGCCGCAGCGCGATCTCCTCGCCCGGCCGACGACCGGAGCGGACCCGACGGCGCCGCCTCGGTCGGTGGTCGACAGTCGCGGACCGATCAGCGGACGACAGCGGAAGGGGCGCTCCCATGGGGACGTCGACCTCAGCTCCCCGAGCGCAGCGGGACCGCTCGATGACGGCTGACGGCGCGGTCATCGGCATCGATATCGGCGGGACCTCGATCTCCACCGACCTCGTGGACCTCTCGGGGAGCTCGCTGTTCGTCGCCTCGTGCCCGACCGGCCAGGGCCCCAGGGCACTCGAGGCGGTGCTCTCGCAGGTCACCGCCGCGCAGCACGCCGCCCAGACCCTCGGGGTCGAGCTGCTCGGCATCGCGATACTCAGCCCCGGCCACCTCGACGAGGACCACGGGGTGGTGCGCTTCGCCTCCAATCTCGGCTGGCACGACATGGACCTGCGCGCCCACATCACCACGGCGATCGAGGCTGCGGGGACGGGAGGTGCGGTCCGGGTGGCGCTGGGCCATGACGTGCGCTGGGCGGGGATCGCCGAAGGCGCTCTCGGCGCTGCGAGGGGGATGGATGACTATGCCCTGGTCTCCATCGGCACGGGCATCGCCGCCTGCCTGGTCAGCGGCGGCCGGGTGCTCTCCGGTGTGGCCGGCAGCGCGGGCGAGTTCGGCCATGCCACGGTCGTGCCCGGCGGTGATCTGTGCGCCTGCGGCCGCACGGGCTGCGTGGACACCTACGCCTCGGGAGCCGCATTGCTGCGCCGCTACCGGGAGCTGGGCGGCGAGCGGGCTGCCGCGGATGTCGCCACTCTGGTGGGATCCCTGCCGGAGGATGCGGTCGCGGCCCGCGTCTGGGAGGAGGGGCTGGAGGCGCTGGCCCGCGGCCTGTGCACCCTCACACTCACCGTGGATCCGGGCACGATCGTCTTCGCCGGCGGGCTCTCCCGTGCGGGGGAGGCGCTGATCGGCCCGCTCCGCCCCTGCTGGAGGCCCAGCTGCTGTGGAAGCAGGCGCCTGAGCTGGCGATCTCCCCGCTCGGGGACAGGGCAGGCCGTGCGGGAGCGGTGCTGCTGGCGCTCACCGCCGCCGGACAGCGGCATCACGCGCAGGCGTGGGACGCGGAGACCGTGAGCCGATGGCAACGAACCAGCTAAGGAGACCCTGATGATCAGCTTCGATGACCGCCACGGGCCGGCAGACGCCGCCCCGGCCTCCGCCTACCCCGGCCTCCCCGTCCCGGACTGGTACCGCGACGCGAAGCTCGGGATCTTCGTGCACTGGGGCCTGTACTCGGTCCCGGCCTGGGCGGACGTGCTGGACCGCAGCGATGTCACCGCCGAGACCGCCTATGCCCGCCACCAGTACGCCGAGTGGTACGCGAACACCGTGCGCCTGGACGGCCCCACCAGGCAGCGGCACGAGCAGCGCTTCGGCGTCGGCCATGCCTATGAGGACTTCGCCGACGACTGGCACCCCGCCGAGGGCAGCGCCGAGGCGATCGTGGACCTCGCCGCCCGGGCCGGGGCCCGCTACCTCGTCCCCACCACCAAGCATCACGACGGCTTCTGCCTCTGGGACTCCGCGACCACGCCCTTCACCGCGGCGCGGCGAGGTCCCGGCCGGGATCTGATCGCTGAGTTCTCCGCCGCGGTGCGGGAGGCCGGGCTGCGCCTGGGGCTCTACTATTCCGGCGCGCACGACTGGCATGTCTCCGATTTCCCGCCGCTGACCTCGAACGATGAGCTGTTCGCGCTGCGTCGCAACGACCCGGCCTTCGCCGCCTACGCCGCGGCCCAGCTGCGGGAGCTGATCGACCGCTTCGCCCCGGACCTGCTGTGGAACGACATCGACTGGCCCGACGCCGGCAAGTACGACGGCCCTGACTCCCTCCAGCAGCTCTTCCGTCGCCATCTCGACCTGGTGCCGGACGCCATGGTCAACGACCGCTGGGGAGTCCCCGTCCACGGCGTGCTCACCCGCGAGTACCAGGACATCGACGCCGTGCAGGCCGAGGTCTTCGAATCCACCCGCGGTCTGGGCCTGTCCTTCGGGTACAACGCCGACGAATCCGCCGAGCACGCGCTGGACGGCCCGGAGCTGATCCGTCTGCTGGTGGACGTCGTCTCCAAGAACGGGAACCTGCTGATCAACGTCGGCCCCAGGGCCGACGGGTCGATCCCGCCGCTGCAGTCCGCCGCGCTCGAACAGCTCGGCGGATGGCTCACCCGGCACGGCGAGGCGATCTACGGCACCCGGCCCTGGTTCCACGAGGCGGTCGCGACCCCGCCCGAGGGGGTGCGCTTCACCCTCGGGGAGACGGCCGATGGGCAGCGGGTGCTGCACGCCCTGCTGCTGGACCCCGCGGCCGGACCGGTGGAGCTGGATCCGCAGGTCTCCGCCGCGGTGCGGGAGGTCGCGCAGGTGCCCGGCGAAGGTCAGGTCACGCTGCGGCCGGAGCCGGGGGAGCGGACGGTCGCCGTGGTGACTCTGCCGCTGCGGTGACTCTAGGGGTCGAAGCGCGGAGTCAGCTCACCAGCAGTCGCAGCCCGGTCCACAGCGACAGCAGCGCGCCGACGAAGCCGAGCACGATCACCAGGCGATGGATGCCGCTCTCGCGCATCCGCTTCTGCACCAGCTCCCCGACACCGACGGAGACCACCACGGCGGCGAGCATCGCGACCCACACCCACCACGGCAGCTCGGGCAGCTGGCCGTCGTCCCACGCCAGCTTCGAGCCGAAGGAGACCCAGGAGACGAGGATCCACAGCGGCTGCAGCGTCGCCACCATCGGCAGCGCCGGCCACCGCGAGAGCACCGCATAGACCGTCGCGGCCGGGCCGCCGACGCCGCCGAGCACGGTGCCCAGCCCGATCCCGACCCCCGTGGCGACCTGCGCGGAGCGGCCGTCCACCCGGGTGTCCACCCGGGCCAGGAGCACCGAGATCACCAGGCTCAGCAGCACCAGCGACGCCACCACCAGGTACAGCGGTGCGGGCGGCGAGATCGTGGAGAGCCAGGCCGCGCCGGGCATCACCGCGATCGCGGGCAGCCCCAGCCAGAGCACCTTGCGCCATTCGATCTGCGACCAGATCCGCGGCAGCATCACGATCGGCATGAGCCCGCCCAGGAAGTTCGCCAGCATGATGCCCTCGTGGGCGCCGATCAGCACCACCGCGTACGGGGCGAAGACGATGCCCAGCCCCATCCCGGCGACCCGCTGGATGACCGCGCAGACCAGCACCAGGGCGATGAGGGTGAGGACCAGGGTGAGGCTCACGGGCCACGCTCGTTTCGGGACGGAGATCGGTGCGCGGGTCGACGCCATGAATGCGGGGCCCGCTCGGCTGCTTGCGCTGGGGGCGCCGCGGGGCGATGGTGCGCGGCATCTGCGCGATGCCGTCGCCACCGTATCGGGCATCGCGACGAATCGGCCCGGCGGTCCGCCACGTCGCCTCCGCGCAGGCCGGCGGAACTCCCTACCGGATGGACGAGGCCTGTCCCGCAGGCATCCGCAGTCGTAGGCTGGGCGGGTAAACGCCTACCGAGGAGGACCTCACATGACCACAGTTCCCACTCTGCCCTTCCACGACGGCGCATCCGTCCCCCAGCTCGGCTACGGCGTCTGGCAGGTCGAGGACGAGGTCGCAGCGGACGTCGTCGTCCAGGCGATCCAGGCCGGCTACCGCCACATCGACACCGCCGCCGGCTACCAGAACGAGGGCGGCGTCGGCCGGGCCGTGAAGGCCTCCGGCATCCCGCGCGAGGACCTGTTCATCACCACCAAGCTGGCCAACGGCGACCAGGGCTTCGACGCCGCGCAGCAGGCGCTGGAGACCTCCCTCGACAAGCTCGGGACGGAGTACGTGGATCTCTACCTCATCCACTGGGCGAGCCCGCAGCGAGGGCTGTACCTGGAGTCCTGGAAGGCGCTGATCGAGCTGCAGAAGCAGGGCAAGGCGAGGTCCATCGGCGTCTCGAACTTCCCGATCGCGCAGCTGGAGGAGATCATCGCCGAGACCGGGGTGGTGCCGGTGATGCACCAGATCGAGCTGCACCCCGCGTTCCAGCAGCGCGAGCTGCGGGCCTTCCATGCGGACAAGTCCATCCTCACCGAGGCCTGGTCCCCGCTGGGACAGGGCGGCGACATCCTGCAGGACCCGGTGATCACCGAGATCGCGGAGGCGCACGGCGCCGACGCCGGCCAGGTGATCATCGCCTGGCACCTGGCCATCGGGAACGTCGTGATCCCGAAGTCCGTCACCCCTGAGCGGATCGTCACGAACTTCGCCGCCGCCGGCCTCGAGCTCACGGGCGAGGAGATCGAGAAGATCAACGCCTTGGACAGCGCCGACGGACGGATCGGCCCCGACCCCGCCGACCCCGGCTTCTGAGCCGACGGCTCGGCGCCGACGCCGGCCGCGCAGAGGCGGGAACCGCGGGACCCGGGCAGTGCCCGGGTCCTGCGGCCGCGCTCAGCCCTCGCCGAGCAGGGCAGCGATCTGCGGGTGCCCGGCGATGTAGCCCTCGAGCAGCTTCCGCCCCAGCACTGGTGAGCTCACCAGCGGATGGGTCGAGAAGCCCTGCCAGGCCGCGTCCCGCGAACCGGTCAGGGCGGCCTCGAGGATCTTCCGCTCCGCCGCGCGCAGCGTGCTCATCACGCCCAGCCGCCCCAGCTCCACCGGGGCCACGGGCTGCGGATGCACGCCCTCGCCGTCGACCAGGCACAGCACCTCGAGCACCGCATCGGCCGGCAGCTCGGGCACGATCCGATTCTCGGGCGGGGCGTCGCTGCTGGCGGGGGCGTTGCCCACGTCCAGGATCATCCGCTCGCTGCGGCCGGTGGCGAGCGCGGTCATCAGCCGCAGCGCCACCTCCTGGTAGCCGCCGCCGGCGATATCCTCCTCGCGCCGCTCCTCGTCCCGGGACTCCGCCATATAGGTCGCCTCCCGCTCGTGGAGGGTGGAGCGCCACAGCTGGAGCGGCGAGGCGCAGCAGGACTCCGCCTCAGCACGCGGTGGGGCAGAGCGGCCGGGGGCACCGTCCTCCGCGTCGGCGCTGGGGTCCTCCGTGAGCTGCTCGGCGGCGAGATAGAAGTCCCCCTGCTGCTTCGCGAGGAACTCCCCGCGCGTGGTCGCAGCGCCGGTGATCCGTTCGATCGCGGCAGAGGTGTGCAGGTAGTAGAAGAGGTACTCGTTCGGCAGTGCACCATCGGCGCGCACCCAGTCCTTGCCGATCAGCCGCGCCTCCTCGATCTCCTCGAGGGCGGCGTCGTCGGCGAGCAGCCCGGGCAGGCGGTCGGTGCCGTCGACCGTCACCGACCGCAGCCAGCCCAGATGGTTCAGCCCCACGTAGTCGAAGCTCGCGCCGCGCTCGCCGGCCACCAGGTCCACGCCCAACAGGCGGCCCACACGCCGCACCAGCCCGATCGGGGTGTCGCAGATGCCCACCACGCGATCCCCGAGCACGGTGCGCATCGCCTCGGTGACGATCCCGGCAGGGTTGGTGAAGTTGATGACCCACGCCTCAGGGGAGACCTCGGCGATCGTGCGGGCGATCTCGAGCGCGACGGGGATCGTGCGCAGCGCAAAGGCGAGGCCGCCCGGGCCGATGGTCTCCTGGCCCAGCAGGCCCAGGCCCAGCGCGACCCGCTCGTCGACCGTGCGGGCCCCGGCGCCGCCCACCCGCACCGCGGAGAACACGAAGTCCGCTCCGGCCACGGCCTCGCGCAGGTCGGTGGTGGCGGTGAGGCTCGGCAGCGTCGCACCGTGCCCTTCGGTGTGCAGGCGTTCGGCGATCCCGTCGATCACGGCGCTGATGGCGCGCAGGCGCGCGGAGTCGACGTCGTACAGGGAGACCTCGTCCACGGCCAGTCCGGTGGCGGCGGTGGCCACCGCCTCGTACACGAGCGGGACGCGGAAGCCTCCGCCTCCCAGGATGGCGAGCTTCATGGCAGCAGCACTTCCTTCATGGCAGCAGCACCTCCACGTCCTCCCCCTCGGGGAGCACGATGTCGAAGGGCAGCGGCGAGCGGTCGGTGATCAGGGCGGTGAAGCGCGACAGCGGCGCGATCTCCAGGAAGCCCGACCCGGGGAACTTCTCGTGGTCGGCCAGCAGGTAGGAGGCGGCAGCGACCTCGAGCAGGCCGCGCTTGATCGGCACCTCGCTGGGGGTGGAATCGAGCACCGCGCCGTCGGGCCGCACCCCGGCGGTGCCGAGGAAGGCGCGGTCCACGCGCACCTGGCCGAGTGCGGACTCGGTGAGCGTGCCGACCATCGAGTCGTAGTTGGGGCGCAGCAGCCCGCCGAGGATCACGATGTCCACGCCGGGAGCGGCGGCCAGCGAGCGCACCACGGCCAGCGAGGCGGTGACCACGGTCAGGGAGCGCTCGGCCAGCAGCGGGCACATCGCCGCGACGGTGGTGCCGATATCCAGGGCGATCACCTCGCCGTCCCGCACCTGGGCGCAGGCCCGCGCGGCGATCGACTGCTTGGCGGCGGTCGCGGAGCCGGCGACATCGGCGAAGGAGCGCAGATCGGCCTCCGGGCGCACGGAGCCGCGCCGCGCGGTGGCGCCGCCGCGCACCCGGCGCAGCGAGCCGGCCTCATCGAGCACGTCGAGGTCCCGACGGATCGTGGCCTCGGAGACGCCCAGCTCGGTGCTCAGCGCGGCCACCGTGACGGTGCCCCGGCGGTGGATGACCGCCGTGATCGCCTGATGCCGTTCCTCGCTGAGCATGGCGTCACCGTAGCACCGTGCACACAACTTCGCGCATTTTCGAGCAGGCCCGTGCAGTTCCGTGCAACTCATGTCATCATGGTGTCGGAGAGCACACGGGCACCTGCCCGGAGACGGCGACCGCGATGGCGCGCCGGCGCCGACCACCTCAGGAGGACATCATGCGACGACGGAATTTCCTCGGGACCACCGCTGCGCTCAGCGGGCTCGGGCTCCTGGCGGCCTGCGCCCCCGGCTCCGACAGCGGCAGCAGCGGCGACCCCGCCCCCGCCCCCGCGGCC
Organism: Brachybacterium avium; assembly: GCF_002216795.1. NCBI lineage: Bacteria > Bacillati > Actinomycetota > Actinomycetes > Micrococcales > Dermabacteraceae > Brachybacterium > Brachybacterium avium. Next base: position 1,913,953 of record NZ_CP022316.1, read on the forward strand.
GACGAGGTGGACACCGATATCGCGGCCCTCGGCGACATCACCCTGGTGGTGTGGGACCAGGAGGTGCGCGGTGCGCAGAACGACGCGATCGAGGCCCTGCTGGGCGCGTTCAAGGAGAAGTACCCCAACGTCACCGTCGAGCGGAACTCGCAGTCCTTCGACGACCTCCAGCAGCAGACGGGCCTGGCCCTGTCCGGCAACGACGTGCCTGACGTGCTGCAGGTCAACAACGCCCGCGGCGACATGGGCACCTTCGTGGCCGACGGCCTGCTGACCGACCTCAGCGGCTACGCCGAGGCCTACGGCTGGACGGACCGCTTCGCCCCCAGCGTGCTGAGCAAGATGAGCTACTCCGAGGATGGCGTCACCTTCGGCGAGGGCAACCTCTACGGCGTCGCCCAGACCGGCGAGGTCTGCGGCATCTACTACTCCCAGAAGAAGCTGGACGCGCTTGGGCTGGAGAAGCCGACCAGCTGGGACGAGGTCTTCTCGCTCGTCGAGGCCGCCGCCGAGGCCGATGAGCTGCCGATCATGCTCGGCAACCTCGACCAGTGGCCGGCGCTGCATGTGTTCGGCCCGCTGCAGGCCAACTTCGTGGACGCTGAGACCATCGTGACCCTCGGTATGGGCAACGCCGGCGCGGACTGGACCAGCGAGGACAACCTCGCCGCCCTCACCCAGCTCGCCGACTGGGGCAGCAGCGGGGCGCTCGGCGACTCCCCGAACGGGCTGGCCTACGACGACGCCTGGCCGCTGTACACCGAGGGCAAGGGCGTGCTGCTGATCGGCGGCTCCTGGCTGGGCCCCGACATGGAGGCCGTGATGGGCGAGGACCTGCGGTTCATGGCCCCGCCGCCCGGGGCCGACGGGACGGTCGCCACCACCGGCGGCACCGGCATCCCGTTCTCCATCCCCGCCGCGGCGGCGAACCCGGCCGCGGCCGCTGCCTTCATCGACTTCATCACCAGCGACGACGCGATGGCGATGATCGCCGAGAACGGCGGCATGCCGGTGAACCGCACCGCCGAGCTGGCCCCGGACTCCGGCGTCAACAAGGACATCTACGAGGCGTTCGACGAGGTCTCCACCGAGGGCACGCTGCTGCCCTACCTCGACTACGCGACCCCGTCGTTCGCCGATACCGCAGGCGCCACCCTGCAGGAGCTCATCGGCGGCCAGACCGACCCGGCCGGCGCGGCCGAGGCCCTGCAGGAGGACTACGGCGCGTTCACCGAGGGATCCTGACCCGATGGCGTCCGGATCCACCGGCGGGCCACCGGGCGTGACCGGCCGGCGACCGGCCGGCGGGCCCCTCGGCAAGCCTTCCACCGGCGGTCCGCGCGAGGCGGCCGCCGGCGGCGCGTCGGCCCGTGCCCGCCGCGGCCGGCCCTCGGCGGTCGCGCGCAGCCCGCTGACCCCGTACCTGTTCATCCTCCCGGCGTTCCTGGTCTACGGCGCGTTCGCGCTGTACCCGCTGGGCCGGGCCGCGCAGTTCTCCCTCTTCGAGTGGAAGGGCTTCGGCCCCTCCACCTTCGTGGGGCTGGGCAACTACCTGGACCTGGCCGGGGATGCTGATTTTCTTCGTGCGATCGGCAACGCCCTGGTGCTGATCGTCTTCTACTCGGTGATCCCGCTGGCGGTCGGGCTGGTGCTGGCGGCGATCCTGCGGCGCGGGCAGGTGCGGGGGATGGGCTTCTTCCGCACGGTGATCTTCCTGCCGCAGGTGATCGCGCTGGTCGTGGTGGCGGTGGCGTGGCGGCAGATCTACTCGCCGTACGGGCTGCTGAACGATGTGCTGCGAGCGGTGGGCCTGGACGCGCTCGCGCGGGGCTGGCTCGGGGACCCGGGCACGGCGCTGGCGGCGGTGGGATTCATCGGCACCTGGGTGCAGATGGGGCTGGTGATGCTGCTGATGCTGTCGGGCATGAGCCGTATCCCGGCGGAGCTGTTCGAGGCGGCCCGTCTCGACGGAGCCGGGGCGGTCAGGGAGTTCTTCGCCCTCACCCTTCCCGCCGTGCGCGGCGAGATCACGGTCGCACTGGTGCTGACGATCATCGCGGCGCTGAAGACCTTCGACCTGGTCTACATGACCACCTCCGGTGGGCCCGGCAACACCACCACCGTGCCCAGCTTCGAGGTGTACTTCCGTGCCTTCGAGCTGCGCACCGTCGGCTCCGCCTCCGCAGTCGCGATCGTGCTGACGGCCCTGATCTTCGTGATCAACGTGGGCGTCACTCGGATCGGGGAGCGTGAGTCATGAGGGTATCCCGCGCCGAGACGTCGCTGAACTACGTGATCCTGCTGGGCTTCGCCGCCTTCGCGCTGATCCCGGTGCTCACCATCGTGCTCACCTCCGTCTCCGCGCCGCTGGGTCAGAGCGGGGGCCTGCACCTGGAGAACTTCGCCCGCGCCTGGACGATCGGCGGCTTCGGGAGGTCGCTGGGGAACTCGGTGGTGGTCGCCGCGATCGTGGTGGGCCTGGCGACCGTGCTCGCGATCCTGGCCGGCTACGCCTTCGGCACCATGCGCTTCCGCGGCTCGACGGTGCTGTTCTACCTGTTCCTGCTGGGGCTGATGATCCCCAGCGAGGCGACGATCATCCCGCTGTTCTTCGACCTGCGTTCCCTGGGCCTGACCGATACCTTTGTCGCGATCGCGATGCCGCAGGTGGCGCAGTCGATCGCCTTCGGCACCTTCTGGCTGCGGGCCCAGTTCCGGGCCCTGCCCAGCAGTCTCATCGAGGCCGCCGCGCTCGACGGCGCCGGCCCGCTGCAGGCCCTGGTGCGGGTGCTGGTGCCCGCCTCCCGGCCCGCGATCGTGACCATGCTGGTGCTGGTGTTCATGTGGACCTGGAACGAGTTCCTCATCGCGCTGATCATGGCGCCGGGTGGGAAGCTGCGCACCGCCCCGCTGGGGCTGGCGAACTTCCAGGGCCAGTACACCTCCGAGACCGCGCTGCTGGCCGCCGGCGCGGTGATCGTGGCCCTGCCCACCGTGATCCTGTTCCTGTTCCTGCAGCGTCATTTCATCCGCGGAATGCTCGAAGGAGTCGCCAAGTGATGTTCCCCCTGCCCACTGATCCCGCCCGTCCTGAGGACTCCGGCACACCCGCCGGCGCGTCGACCCCCGCGCCGCCCGGCGCGGCCGAGTGCCAGGACTGGGACCCGCTGGCCGCCCAGCGCACCGCGACGGACCCACCGCTGGACGTGCTGCTGTCCGGCACGGTGTTCTTCGACATCGTCTTCACCGGCATGGAACGGCTCCCGCAGCCCGGTGAGGAGATGTGGTCCAAGGGCATGGGCTCCAGCCCCGGCGGGATCGCGAACCTCGCCACCGCCGCTGCCCGACTGGGGCTGCGCACCGGCCTGGTCGCCGGGTTCGGGGACGACGCCTATGCCGACTGGATGTGGCACACCATGGCGCAGGAGGAGGGCATCGACCTCTCTGCCTCGCGCCGCTTCGACGACTTCCACTCGGCGCTGACCGTCTCGATCGCCGCCGAGGGGGATCGGGCGATGGCCACCCACGGCCATGAGCTGCCCGAGCCGCTGTCCACCCTGATCGCTGCGGCGCCCGCCGCCCGGGCCGCCGTGGTGGACCTGGCGGGGGAGACGTCCTGGTGGGCGCAGCTCGCCCAGCGCGGCTCGCTGATCTTCGCCGACATCGGCTTCGACGAGACCGGCCGCTGGGACCCCGCCGACCTCGCCCCGCTCGCCCACTGCCACGCCTTCACCCCCAACGCGCTCGAGGCGATGGCCTACACCCGCACGGACAGCCCCGACAAGGCGGTGCGCGCGCTCGCCGAGATGGTGCCGCTGGCGGTGGTGACCGACGGCGCCCACGGCTCCTACGCGATCGACTCGACCACGGGGGAGGAGGCGTACTGCCCCGCCGTCCCGGTCACCGCGATCGACACCACCGGCGCCGGGGACGTGTTCGCCGCGGCGATGGTGCTGGGCACCCTCGCTTCCTGGCCGCTCGAGGAGCGGCTGCGCTTCGCCTCCCTGTGCTCGGCGCTGGCCGTCCAGCAATTCGGCGGCTCCCTCGCCGCCCCCGGCTGGGGCGACATCACCGACTGGTGGCGCTGCATGAGCGAGGCCGCCGAGGGCGGTGACCTGCGCGCCGCCTACACCCGCAGCGGGTACCGGTTCCTGGACGCCCTCGTCCCCGACCATCCCGTCCAGGGCCGCCGCCGCGCCCAGGGGACCTTCGCGCTGCGCTCCGACGCCGGGGTGCACTGAGCGGGCCGACGTCCGGCCGGGCTCGGGCGGGAGGGCGGCCTCGCATCCCTCCCCGTCCGCTCCGCCGGGAGGTCAGCGCAGCAGGTGCTGGATCAGCGGCAGGGCGAACTCCCAGTCGTCCCCATCGGGATCGGTGAGCCCGGCGTCGGCGAGCCAGCTCGCATCGGCCTCGGGATGCGGGCCGACGAGGGCCGCACGCCCGGCGCCGAGCTCGTAGAGCGCCGCGGCGAGATCGCCGTTCTCATAGCGGGCATACGACTCCGCACCCGCTTCCGGGAGCCGGGCCCCCTCCTGGAAGTACGTCCAGCGCACCGTGTCCTGCCAGGTCACCTCGACCAGGTGGTCCGCGCTGTCCGTCACCGGGAAGCCCGCGGCGCCCACCTCGCCCTCCACGGTGTCCTCCAGCAGGCCGAAGCCCTCGGGCCCGGCGAGATACGCACCCATGCACATGCCCAGGTAGCGGCCGCCGTCGCGGACGAACTGCCCGAGGGCGGAGGCGAACCCGTCCGGCATCTCCGCCGCGGCCGCGGCCACGTCGTCCCCGCCGCCGGGCTGTGCGAACAGGTCCGCGCCCCGCAGGGACTCGGCCGTGAGCGGCAGCTCCTCCTCGGGGCCGATGTACATGATGTCCATGCCCAGCGGGGCGGCGCCCAGCCGCTCGGCGAGGGTCTCCGCACATCCCGGGCAGCCGGCAGGGCCCCGGTACACCAGCGCCCGGGGGACGGATCGCTCGGCTCCCGGCGAGGAGCAGGCGGCGGCGAGGGCGAGCGGCGCGAGCAGCGCCGCCGTGAGGACGGCGCGCCGCCCGCGCGGGGACGTCGAGCGGTGGCGGTCCATGGCCCCAGGCTAGGGCCGTCGGCCGGGAGTGAAGGGTTGACATCTCGTCGCGAGGTCTTAAAGTACTTGCATGCCACAAACAACTATCGATCGTGAGGACCCCGGCGATGCCGGCGCCATCCTGCGCGAGCTCGTCACCACCCTGCGGGTCTTCCGTTACGCCGGGCAGCAGTCCGGGCAGCGCACCGCCTGGAGCACCGCCAGCGGCGTGCTCCAGTTCCTGGACCACCGGGATGCGCGCCTGAGCGAACTCGCCCGGGAGGTCTCGGCCTCCGTGTCCGTCACCTCCCGCGCGGTCGACGCCCTCGAGCAGGACGGGCACGTCGAGCGCCGCGTCGATGCGTCCGACGGCAGGGCCTGCGTCGTCAGCCTCACCCCGCGCGGACGCACCCATCTGCACGAGACCCAGCGAGAGATCGCCGCTGAATTCACCGATGTCTTGCACGACTGGTCGCCGCAGGAGATCCACGACGCCCTCGAGGTCCTGCAGAAGCTGAACCTCCGCCTCGCCGATTTCACCTCCCGCCTGCACGGCGGGCAGGGAAAGGACCTCACCCGATGACCGATACCCTCTCGACCCCGACGAAGTCCCTCCAGCACCGCGAGGTGCTGCAGGTGATGACCGGCCTGCTGGCCGCGCTGTTCACCGCGCTGCTCTCGAACACGATCGTCTCCACCGCGCTGCCCACGATCATGGCGGACCTGAACGGGACCCAGCGGCAGTACACCTGGGTGATCACCGCCAGCCTGCTGATGATGACGATCAGCACCCCGATCTGGGGCAAGCTCTCCGACCTGTTCGACAAGAAGCGCCTGGTGCAGCTCGCGATCGTGCTGTTCGTCGCCGGCTCGCTGATCGCCGGATTCGCCACCTCGATCCCGATGATGATGGCCGCACGCGTCGTCCAGGGCATCGCCATGGGCGGCCTGATGGCGCTCGTGCAGTCGATCATGGGCGCGATCATCTCCCCCCGCGAGCGCGGCCGGTACGCCGGCTTCATGGGCGGGGTCATGGGGATCGCGACCGTCTCCGGCCCGCTGCTCGGCGGCGTCATCACCGATGGGCTGGGCTGGCGGTGGACCTACTTCGTCTGCGTCCCCCTGGCGGTGGCCTCCCTCGTGCTCATCCAGCTGAAGCTGCGGATCCCGCCGCAGCCGGCCCGGCGCGTGAGCATCGACTACGCCGGCGGCATCTTGATCGCGCTGACCGCCGCGCTGCCGATGCTGTGGGTCACATTCGCCGGCAGCAGCTACGACTGGATCTCCTGGGAGTCGGCCGCCTTCGTCGGCGGCTTCCTCCTCACGGCGACCCTCGGCGTCATCGTCGAGCTGCGCGCCCCCGAGCCGATCGTGCCGATCCGGCTGCTGCGCAACAACACCGCGGCCCTGATGATCGTCGCGAGCATCGCCGTGGGCGTGGCGATGTTCGGACCGGCCGTGTTCCTGACCCAGTACTTCCAGCTCGGCAAGGGGCATACCCCGACCGAGGCCGGGCTGCTCATCCTGCCCATGATCATCGTCCAGACGTTCTCCTCCGCCATCGGCGGGATGATCGTCAGCCGCACCGGGCGGTGGAAGCCGATCATGCTGCTGGGCAGCGTGCTCATGGTCCTCGGCCTCTCCGGGCTGGGGGCGGTCGACCACACCACGGGGTACCTCTGGGTGGCGATCTCGATGGCGCTGACCGGCGCGGGCGTCGGTGCACTCATCCAGAACATCGTCCTGGCCGTGCAGAACACGGTAGACGTCACGGACGTCGGCGCATCCTCGGCCACCATCGCGTTCTTCCGTTCCCTGGGCGGCGCGATCGGCGTCTCCGCCCTCGGCGCGATCCTCACGAATCGGGTCGCGGCGGGAGTCCAGGAGCGGCTGGCCGAGCAGGGCATCACCGGCGCAGACGTCGGCGGGCAGGGCTCGGACACGCAGCTGGACCTGTCGGATCTGCCCGGCCCCGTGCAGGATCTGGTCCACGATGCCTACGCGGACGGCTTCGGGCACATCTTCCTGATCGCCGCGATCATCTCGCTCATCACCCTCGTCGCAGTGCTGATCGTGCGGGAGACGACCCTGCGCACCACCATCGGGCTCGCCCCGAAGGAGACGGACCAGCAGGCTGCGGCCGACGGGCCGACGACCGAGCCGGCCCACGCCGCCGCCGTCCCGGCTGCGGCCGGGGGCAGCGGCGACGGATCCCGCTCTGTGCAGGGGGAGAGCGCCGCGGAGGCGCGCCACTCCACGGATCGTCCTGCCGGCGGAGCCTGACGCCACCGGCAGACGCCCCCGGACCCTCGCCATCAGCGGCGAGGGCCCGGGGGCGTCTGAGGTCTCCTGTGCGGCGCCGGCCGTCGGGCCGGAGATGCGCCGCACAGCGTTCGGGGGCTGCGCTCAGAAGTCCCAGTCCTCGTCGCTGGTCTCCTCTGCGGTGCCGATCACGTATGCGGAGCCGGAACCGCTGAAGAAGTCGTGGTTCTCATCGGAGCCGGGGGAGAGCGCGGCGAGGATCTCGGGGCTGACCCGAGTCTCCTCGGCCGTGAACCGGGCGGGATAGCCGAGGTTCATCAGGGCCTTGTTCGCGTTGTAGCGCACGAACGCGGCGACATCATCCATCAGCCCCAGCGGCTCGTACAGCTCGCTGGAGTACTGCAGCTCGAGCTCGTAGAGCTCCTCGAGCAGGGCGTAGGTGAACTCGCGCATGTTCTCCTGCGTCGCCTGGTCGTGCTGGGCCAGCCCGCGCTGGTACTTAAAGCCGGAGTAGTAGCCGTGCACGGCCTTGTCGCGCAGGATGAGGCGGACCATGTCCGCGGTGTTGGTGAGGGTGGCCCGGACGGAGAAGTGCAGCGGCAGGTAGAAGCCCGCGTAGAGCAGCAGCGAGGACAGCAGCGTCGAGGACACCTTGCGCCTCAGCGGATCGTCCCCGTAGTAGTGCTGCAGCACCGTCGTGCACCGCTGCTGCAGCAGGTCGTTCTCCACCGCCCAGCGGTAGGCGCTGTCGATCTCCGGGGTGCTGCAGAAGGTGGAGAACACCGAGGAATAGGACCGGGCGTGCACAGACTGCATGAAGGCGATGTTCGTGTACACCGCCTCCTCGTGCTCGGTGCGCGCGTCCTGGATCTGGCAGACCTCTCCGACGGTCGCCTGGACGGTGTCGAGCATGGTCAGCCCGGTGAAGACCCGCATCGTCGCGGTGCGCTGGACGTCGTCGAGCTGCTGCTGCCAGGACTGCAGGTCGTTGGACAGCGGCACCTTCTCCGGCAGCCAGAAGTTCGCAGTCAGCCGGTTCCAGACCTCGAGGTCCTTCTCATCGCCCACCCGGTTCCAGTTGATCGGACGCAGCCGAGCGGTGGGGTCGTGTCGGTACCCGGGCGGGGTGATCGAGTGCTCGAGCAGGGGATGGGGTTCGGTGATGACGGTCATCGGGAGTTCCTTCTCGCGGGTCGTGGGTTGTGGGTCGTGGGTCGTGAGCGGCGGCGCGGGGCGGTCGCGGGGTCGTGGGTCCGGCCGGGTCGGGCTGGGGGAGGGGCGCCGCTTCACGGCTGGGGTGCGGCGACCGGCTCCTGCTCCCAGAAGCGGTCCAGCCCGTGGTCGACCCGCTCGACGTCATCCGGCGTGCCCAGCAGCTCGAATCGGTACAGCACCGGCACCTGGCACTTGGCGGAGATCACCGGGCCGGCCAGGCAGTAGTCCTCGCCGAAATTCGTGTTGCCGGCGGCGATCACCCCGCGCAGCAGGCCGCGGTTCTCGGGGTCGTTGAGGAAGTGGATGACCTGCTTCGGGACGGCCCCGGCGTGACGCCCGCCGCCATAGGTGGGGACGACGAGCACATAGGGCTGGGTCACCTGCAGCGAGCCCTCGAGGCGGGGCCGCAGGGGGATGCGGGCGGCGGGCCGTTCCAGCCGCTCGACGAAGCGGCGGGTGTTCTCCGAGACGCTCGAGAAGAACACGAGATCGGGCGTCGCGTCGGGCCCGGGGCCGGTGGCGGCCGCCGGGTGCGCGAGGGCACGGAGCGCAGGGGGCATTCAAGGGCCTTTCGGTCTCGAGTGGGCACTACATGTGGGCTGATAATCGGGTTGCCCGCCCACATCTAGTGGTATCACGACAGGGTTAGTCTACCCAAACATCGAACTACGTGATGACGAACTACGACGGCTCGCAGCCCCGCACTCAGGGCTGTATGCTCCATCAAGTTCGGCATGCCGAACTCAGGCGACGCGACAGAAGGAAGATGCGGTGAGAACGGCGATGGGCAACCGGGCGGCGAGGACGAGAAGGGCGGTGGCAGGGGCGGTCGTGGCGCTCCTGGCACTGGTCGGCTGCGGGGGAGCCGGGACCTCGGCGAGCGGTGACGGGGACGTGCCCACCGTGCTGACCACCTTCACCGTGCTGCAGGACATCGCCCAGAACGTCGCCGGGGAGCACCTGGAGATCGAGTCGATCACGAAGATCGGTGCGGAGATCCACGGCTACGAGCCGACCCCCGCGATGTCGCGAAGGCCTCGGAGGCGGATCTGATCCTGGACAACGGGCTGCACCTCGAATCCTGGTTCGAGAAGTTCGTCGACTCCGCCGATGTCCCCCACGTGGTGGTCTCCGAGGGGATCGACGTCATGGACATCACCGGCGACGCCTACGACGGGACCCCGAACCCCCACGCCTGGATGAGCCCGGAGAACGTCGCGATCTACGTGGACAACATGGTCACCGCCTTCAGCGACCTGGACCCCGAGAACGCCCAGGCGTACGAGGACAGCGCCGCCGCGTACAAGAGCGAGCTGCGCACCATCCAGGACGACCTCATCACCGAGATCGAGACCCTCCCCGAGAGCGAGAGGGCCCTGGTGACCTGCGAGGGCGCGTTCTCCTATCTCGCCCGCGACGTGGGGCTGGAGGAGCACTACATCTGGCCGGTCAACGCCGAGCAGCAGGCCACCCCGCAGCAGATCGCCGGCATCATCGAGACCGTGCGCGCGCAGGGCATCCCCGCGGTGTTCTGCGAATCCACCGTCTCGGACAAGCCGATGCAGCAGGTCGTCGAGGCGACCGACGCCCGCTTCGGCGGGACCCTCTACGTCGACTCCCTCTCCGAGGCGGACGGCCCCGTTCCCACCTATCTCGAGCTGCTCCGCCACGATGCGGACGTCATCGTCACGGGCCTGACCGGTCAGGAGGCGGCAGCATGAGCATCGAGGTCAGCGGGCTGACCGTGCGATACGGCTCGGTCACCGCCGTGGAGGAGGTCGACCTCTTCATCCGTTCCGGTGAGGTGACCGGCCTGGTCGGGATGAACGGCTCGGGGAAGTCGACCCTTTTCAAATCCATCATGGGCATGGTCACCCCGAGCGCCGGGGGCGTCCTGATGGACGGGAGCGATCCGGCCCGCGCCCGCCGCCGCGGCCTGGTGGGATACGTCCCCCAGAGCGAGGACGTGGACTGGGCCTTCCCCGTCTGCGTGCGCGATGTCGTGATGATGGGCCGGTACGGACAGCAGGGCCTGACCCGTCGGCCGCGCCGCGCCGATCACGAGGCCGTCGCCGACGCGCTCGAGCGCGTCGAGCTCACCGACCTCGCCGATCGACAGATCGGCCAGCTCTCCGGGGGGCAGAAGAAGCGGGCATTCGTCGCCCGCGGCCTGGCGCAGGGCGCCTCCATCCTGCTGCTGGACGAACCGTTCGCCGGCGTCGACAAGCGCAGCGAGGCCACGATCGTCGGGCTGCTGCGCGAACTCGCCGCCGACGGCTGCACCGTCCTGGTCTCCAGCCATGACCTGCATGCCCTGCCGCAGCTCGCCGATTCCGCGATCCTGCTGCGGCGCCGCGTGCTGTTCCACGGCGACGTGGCCGAGGCGCTCGCGCCGCAGATGCTGGGCCGCGCGTTCGGCCTGGACCCGATGACCCGCGAGGAGGCACGATGAACCCGCTCGATCTGATCATGGAACCCCTGCAGTACGAGTTCATGGTGCGTGCGCTGGCCGCGACGGTCGCCGCGGCGATCGTGTGCGCGCTGCTGTCGTGCTGGCTGGTGCTGGTGGGCTGGTCCCTGATGGGAGACGCCGTCTCGCACGCGGTGCTTCCCGGCGTGGTGCTCTCCTACATCGTCGGGGTGCCCTTCGCGGTCGGCGCGATCGTCTTCGGGGTGCTCGCCGTCGTGCTCATCGGGACCATCCGCGGCACCAGCCGGGTCAAGGAGGACGCCGCGATCGGGATCGTGTTCACCACCCTGTTCGCCCTCGGCCTGGTGCTGATCTCGGTCACGCCCAGTCACACCGACCTCGGCCACATCCTGTTCGGCAACGTCCTGGGCGTCTCCTCCAGCGACCTGATCCAGATCGGCATCCTCGCCGGGATCGCGTTCGTGGCACTGGTGCTGAAGCGACGGGACCTCACGCTCTACGCCTTCGATCCCATCCACGCCCAGGCCATCGGGCTCTCGCCGCGCCGGCTGGGAGCGCTGCTGCTCGGCCTGCTGGCGGTGACCGCCGTGGTCGCGCTGCAGATCGTGGGCGTGGTGCTGGTGGTGGCGATGCTGATCGTCCCCGGCGCCACCGCGCACCTGCTCACCGACCGCTTCGGGAGGATGCTGCTGATCGCGCCGACGATCTCCGTGCTCGCCTCGGTGACGGGGATCTTCCTGAGCTACTGGGTCGATGCCTCCTCCGGAGGTCTCATCGTCCTGGTCCAGGGCGCCATCTTCACCGTGGTCTACCTGCTCGCCCCGCGCTACGGGATCCTCCCGCGACTGCTGACCTCGTGGCGCCGCAGCAGCGGCGGCGCGGGTGTTCCCACCGACGATCAGGCGGGCGCCGGAGATCCGGCAGCAGCGGCCGGCGCAGCAGGAGCGGTCGGCACCCCCGACCGGATGGGCAGGGCAGCAGCCGCCGAGACGAGGGACGAGGCGCAGATCCCGGCTGCACCGCGGGGCTGAGCTCGAGGGACGCCGTCAGGCGGGGATGCTCGCCCAGATCGCGTCGGTCGCGGAGCGCCCCAGCGGCACCCCGGCCGAGGATCCGGGCACGGTGACCTCGAGGGAGTCGGAGAACGCCGGGCCGGTGCGCACCTCGAGGGTCGCACCGACGGTGATGCCGTGCTCGGCGCAGAAGGACAGCAGCCGCGGATCGGCGTCGGAGATGCGCTCGACGACCACGGAGGTCCCGGCCGGGACCTCGGACAGCAGGCGGGCGTCGGGGAGCTCGACCTCGCCGTCGGCGGTGGGGATCGGATCGCCGTGGGGGTCGCGCGCGGGGCGGCCCAGGAGCGCATCGATCCGGTCGACCAGCAGGTCGGAGACGGCGTGCTCGAGATGCTCGGCCTCGTCGTGGACCTCCTCCCAGCCGTAGCCGAGGGTCTCCACCAGGAACGTCTCGATCAGGCGGTGACGGCGCACCATCGACAGCGCGTGCGCGCGGCCCGTCGCGCTGAGCCCGATCGCGCCGTACCGGGTGTGCTCGAGCAGGCCCTGGTCGGCGAGCTTGCGCACCGCGTCGGAGACCGTCGACAGTCGCACCCCCACCCGTTCGGCGATGGCGGAGGTGGTCACCGGCTCCTTCGACCATTCCGCCAGGCTCCAGACCGCCTTGAGATAGTTCTGGGCGCTGGTGGAGAGCTCTGAGACCGACATGCCCCCACCGTATCCAACTCTTCGCTTCGTCTCCTCGAACTCCGCGGAGGCACGTAGTCTTCGCCCATGCATGAGTCCACGATCCTCATCGAGAACCTGCTGTCGATGTGGTGGATCGCCGCAGCGGCGGTGCTCGCCCCGGTCCTCGCACTGCTGACACGCCGCACCATCCCGGACGTGGTGTGGCTGCTGGTGCTGGGCATGGTGATCGGCCCGCATGCGCTCGGCCTCGCCGACAGCACCGAGGCCGTCGCCTTCCTGCGCGAGCTCGGGCTCGGATTCCTGTTCCTGCTGGCCGGCTTCGAGGTGAACACCTCCGATATGCGCAGCCGGGCCGGGCGCAGCGCGGCCCTGACCTGGCTGCTGTGCGTCGGCCTCGGGGTGGGGGCCGGGCTGCTGATCGCCGGGGGCGACTGGCAGATCGCCGCCGTGCTCGGCATCGCCGCGACCTCCACCGCGCTGGGCACCCTGCTGCCGATCCTCAAGGACTCCGGTGTGCTCGGCGCCCCGCTGGGCAAGGCGACCATGATCCACGGCGCCTTCGGCGAGCTGCTGCCCGTGGTCGCGATGTCCCTGCTGCTGACCACGCGCGCCACCCTCCAGGCGGCGGCCGTGCTGGTGCTGTTCGCGGTGCTGGCAGTGGTGATCGTGGCCGTCCCGGCCCGGCTCTTCCGCAAGGTGCCGCTGCTGGGCCGGGCCTTCGCCGCCGCCTCCGACTCGACGATGCAGACCATCGTGCGGATCACGGTGTGGGTGATGATCTCGCTGATGCTGCTGACCGCGGTGCTGGAGCTGGACGTCGCCCTCGGGGCCTTCGCCGCCGGCCTGCTGCTGCACGCCGCGCTGCGCGGCGGCGCACCGGAGCACGTCGAGGAGATCATGCACAAGGTGGAGGTGCTCGGGTTCGGTCTGCTGATCCCGGTCTTCTTCCTCACCAGCGGGATGAGCATCGACGTGATCGCCGTGCTCGGCGTCTGGCCGCTGCTGCTGGGGTTCGTGGGGATGATCGTGGTGGTGCGGGGCCTGCCGGTGCTCGCACGCGAGCTGTGGACGCCCACCGGGTCGGGCCTGGAGACCCCGCGGGAGAAGGTGGCGCTGGGCCTGTACGCCGCGACCGGGCTGCCGATCATCGTGGCGGTCACCCAGATCGCCGCGAGCTCGGGGCTGATCTCGGTCACCGTCGCCTCGGCGATGGTCACCGGCGGAGCGATCACGGTGCTGGTGTTCCCGCTGCTGGCCTCGCGGCTCTCCCGCAGCCCGGAGGAGGCGGGGAGAGCGCAGAGCTGACGGGACGGCGTGGTCGTCCCTGCGCCGCCTGTACCCGGGCTCGGGATTCAGCGCACCGTGCGCACGATCAGCCGGGCGGCCTCGTCGATCTCGGGTGCGTCCATGCTCAGCGGACGGGTCTCGGTGCACGAGATGCCGTCCCTCAACCAGGTCGCGACCAGTGTGATGGCGGGGTGGTAATAGGACCACCAGGAGATGCCCTCCCACGAGCCCCGGTCATAGATCTTCGCTGCGAGGCGCTGGGTGCGTCGCTTATTGCGCTCGGTGACTTCGGTGACGCGCCCGACGCCCAGGTCGCGCAGCACGTTCGGGTCCGCGAGATCGGCGAATCGGGAGGCACCGGGGACCTCATAGGTGCTCAGCGCCCGGACTGCATCGGCGTCGCCCGGTACCAGCAGCATGCCGGGGGACCAGGTCGCCAGATGCCCGAAGGTCTCCGCGATCGCGCCGTCGGGAGTCGTCGAGAAGTACCGCAGGGCGTAGAGGTCGGGATTGTCCCAGCGGCCAGCACCCTGTCCGGGTGGGATGTGCAACGGACCGTACGGAGCGGTGGGATCCATGCCGTGGATCCACGGATGGACGCGATACAGCAGCATCAGGCGTAGACGCCGGCCTCGTCGCCGCTGATGGCGTCGAGGACCTCGGACGTACGTCCGCGGCGGATCATCGCCAGCGGGGTGGCACCGTCGAGGAACGCGTTTTGACCGTTCAGCCAGTCGAGGATCACCGAGTCATCCCAGACCATGCGGGCACGCGAGATGATGAACTCGAGGTCGGTGACGGCGCGGGCGGCGTCCGGTGACGGCACGGTGGTGCCTTCGGCCCACCTGGTCGTCTGGGAGCGGCTCACGCCGGCCCAGGTCGCGAGCTTCGCCTGACTGCCCAGGGCCCGAGAGGTCGAGCGGACCTTCAACGTGAACAGTTCCGAGTCGGGCCTCGCGGGCTGGTCGATGGTGCTCACGCCCCCACGGTACTCGTGCAACACAAATGTTGCAAGCTAGGGGGCGGGGTCGTCGTTCGCCGGCTCACCCCGCCATCACCGCCTGCTCCAGCGCCGCGAGCGACTCCTCGAGGAAGCTCGGCGGGAACGGCGGCAGCCCGAACTGCTCCCGCATCGGGTGCGGCACCGCGCTCCAGTCGTAGGTGAGCGTCACACGGGTGCCCTCGCCATCGGGCGCGAGGTCGTATCGCCAGGTCCAGCCGCCGCCGCCCCAGGTGCCGTCGGGTCCGTACTGGCCGGGCTGCCAGGCGATGGTGCGCTCGGGGACGAGGGCGATCACGCGGTTGTGCATGTCGTAGCGGCCGCCGGCGTTCTCGTGGAACATCTCGATGCCGAAGATCTGGTCGACCTCGGTCAGCGGGGCGGGGTCCGCCTCCAAGGAAGCGCGCACCCAGTCCCCTGGCTCGGTCTCGGAGTGCCGCGACGGATCGGCCAGCAGCGCGAACACCTCCGACGGGGAGGCGGCGACGGTGCGGGAGGCGATGTAGTGGTCCCGGCCCGGGACCGGTGCGGCGGCGTCGGTGGTCATATCAGTCCCTCCTGGGGGCCCAGCGGGTGTAGATGACGTGCGAGTCGAAGGCTCGGTGCTCGAGCAGCTCGAGCCGTTCGCGGTGACCTTCTGGGAACAGTCGGCGCCCGCGGCCCTGGACGTAGGGGTAGGTCCACAGCCGGTACTCGTCCACCAGCCCGGCCGCGATCAGGGGATGGCACAGGCTGATCGAGCCGGTCAGCGAGATCTCGGCGCCCTCGCCCTGCTTCAGGGCGCGCACGGCCTGGACGGGATCGCCGCTCAGCAGGGTGGAGTGCGCCCAGGCCGGGTCGGTCATGGTCGAGGTGACCACGTACTTGGTCAGCTGGTTCAGCTCGTCGGTGATGCCGGTGGTGTCGTCGGTCCGGGCCGGCCAGAAGCCGCGGAAGTCCTCGAAGGTCTGCCGGCCCAGCAGGATCGCGTCGCAGGCGGCGCTGTCCCGCTGCAGGATCGCGCGCTGATCGGCGGGGGAGTCGGTGGGGTCGAACCAGTCATCGAGCATCTCGATCGAGCCGTCGGCGGTGATGTTCTGGGTTATCACGAGCGGGCGCACAGGGCCTCCTCGGTGGCCGTGGAGCGATGTCCTCTCACCCCGGCACGCGACCTCCACGAGCATCGTGGCGGGGTGGTGAAGTGTAGACCCCGGGGAGCCTCACCACCATGGGCGGGCCGGTGGATGCTGGGGACGATCCGGATGGGGAGTTCTCCCCGGGGACTTCTCCCCGGGCAGTTCACCCCATCGCTCTCCTGTTCAGGGGCCCGTAGATTTCAGGTGGCGGGTGCGGGACCCCCTCGGGGGAGGCGCCGGCACGAGGCTCACGCGGGCGGGAGCTGCGGGATCGACGGTGGGGGCCGACGATCCGGCAGTGTCGATCGCTCCGCCCGGGGCCTCGTGTCCGGTGCGCGAGGGGCCGCACCGGGCAGCGGCTCACAGCTGCACGAGACCCTGGATGAGCGAGAGCGTCGCTCCGGCCATCGCGATCACGATCACCCACTGCATCGCCCGGGCGCCGTGGACCCGCCGGGCCAGCGCGTTGCCGCCGATCAGCCCGACCACCAGCATCCCCAGCAGCAGCGCCCATCCGGTGACCGGCAGCGTGGGCAGCGCCCCCTTCGTGAGCAGGGCGGCGACACCGAGCACGGCGAAGTGCAGCTGGGCAGTGGCGGCGAAGCTCCGGTGCTCCCACTGGGTGGCCAGCGCATAGACGACCAGCCCCGGCCCACCCACACCGGCGGTCACGGTCATCAGCCCCGAGGCGAATCCGCCGCCGGCGCCCACCCAGAAGGAGTTGGGCACCTGCAGCGACCGCGACACGATGGTGAACAGCAGGCCGGCGATCACCAGCAGACTGATCGTGATGGCCAGCACCGGCGCGGGCAGCCACAGCACCAGCAGCGCCCCGGGGACGGTGCCCACGATCCCGGCCGGCACCACCTTCGCGGCGCGCCTCCAGTCCAGGTCCCGGTGGATCACGATGAGGTTCAGCAGCGCGGCCACGATCCCGCACACATTGGTGACCAGGATGCCCTCGAAGGGGCCCAGCGCCATCACCAGGAACGGTGAGGACAGCAGCGCGAAGCCCATCCCGGTGGTGCGCACCGACACCGCGCCGGCCAGGACGGCCAGCGCGGCCAGGCCCAGCGGCCACCACTGCGGATCGATCATTCGGGTCACGGTACGCGCCCGCCGCCGAGTCCGGGCCCGTCGAGCTGGCCGCCATCGAGCACCGCCCCGTACCCTGCCGTGCAGGGCTGGGAAATGTGATCCCAGTGACCACTGGGTCACCACCCTTTTCAGGGGGTCACCAGCGGCTCTACTCTTGTCATGAGCACAGAAGGCGCGCGTGGACTCCGCGTCTGGTCAGGCCGCGATCAGGCCTGTGCGATGTGCTCCTACCACTGTGAGAAGGAGGGACCCCCGTATGGATTCGCGTCATGACGTCACCGTCGGCCACGAACTGCAGGCCGCAGCCGAGACCGGACAGATTCCGGCGGTCCCTGCGAATGCCGACGCCGGCGAGCAGGCTCCCACCTGGCGCAGCAACCTGGCTGTCACGCTGGCGCTCGTGCTGACCTTCGTGGTGGTCGCGCTCGTCAGCCTCTGAGGCTGATCTCCTGAGGCCGGGTGGGGCTCCGGCCCCGCTCGGCTGTCCGCTCGTCGCCGCGGGGTGTCACTGCTCGCGCTGCCGCACGTCATCCCGCGTTCTCAGGAGATCCTGCTCCTGAGGAGCCGACCGGTCATGTCGGGGCCCGAACGCTGGTCTACCGCCGTCCCGATTTACGTTATACGATATTCGCATGACGAGCGAGGAGCAGATCCAGCGTTGGGCCGACGAAGCCGAGGCCGGGTACGACGTCGAAGAGTTGAAGCGTCGCGGACGTGGACGTCCCGGGCGTGGCGCCGAGCCGATGCAGGTTGTGGCGGTCCGCCTGACGGCTGAGGAGGTTGCCGCCCTGGATGCGGTGGCCGAGCGGGAGCACCTGTCGCGTTCCGAGGCGATCCGGCGCGCGCTGGCTGACTTCGCCGCGTGAAGGTTCACCACAGCGCACTCAGACATGGGGTATTGAGCGAGGACGCGGTGCAGGCTGCCGACTGGTCGCAGTGGATCGAGCCTCTCGAGGACGACGACTGGCCCCATCGTGAGCTGCGGCTCGGCTTCGACACGCACGCTTGGCTGCTGGAGACAGTCGTGCTGATCCTCGAGGACGGTGTGGAGTCCCGATCGCAGTCATTCAGATGGCGTCCCAGTGTGGTGGCACCGCACACTCGCCTGCGACGTGGGGGCACCCAGACCCAGCCGGCCCCGGAGCCTGCTCCCACGCCCCACCTGCAACCGGGACGCGCGGGCGACGGCGTGGGCTGCGAATAGACGGGCCGCCCAAGGAGGACGGCCCTGAGAGGATGGCGTCCATGAGGAGCACCGACCCCGGACCGGACACCGCCAGCGGCGAGCTCTTGATCGTGGGGCACCGCGGCGCCATGACCCACGCGCTGGAGAACACGCTCGCCTCGTTCCAGCTGGCAGAGCAGATGGGCTGCCGGGAGCTCGAGCTGGATCTCCGCCGAAGCGCCGATGACCGCATCGTGGTGATCCACGATGGGACGCTGGACCGCCTTGCGGGCGACGAGGACGGTCGCGGCCTCGGCCCCGTCGCCGATATGACCCTGGAGGAGATCCAGCGGGTGCCGCTGCGGGACGGGCACCGCCTGCACACCTTCGAGGAGGTCTGCGCGGCCACCACCGCAGGCCTGGAGGTGGAGATCAAGGACCCGGCGGTGGTGCCGCTGCTGGCCCGGTTCCTCGAGGCCCGTCCCGAGGTGGTCCGGCGCATGCGCCTGACCAGCTTCCGCGCCGAGGCTCTCGTCCAGGCGCGCGAGCTGCTGCCGCAGATCCCTCGCGGCATGATCGTGCACCGCCTGCCGGTGGGGGAGAAGCACCCCGAGGGCCTGGACGCGCTGCTCGAGCGCACCGCCGCCTCGGCACTGCTCTGCGGCTGGAAGGGCCTCACCGCCGACGCGGTCGCGGCCCAGCACGCCGCAGGCCGGCGCGTGCACGGCTGGCCGCTGCGCACCGCCGAGCAGATGGCCCACGCCATCGCGATCGGCGTGGACGGCACCACGGTGGATGACCCGCAGGCCGCCTTCGAGTGGTACCGGCAGGCGCTCGCCGCGCAGGGCTGAACGGGCTACGAGGCGGGGCGGGCGTCGGCGCGATCGATGCCCCGCCCCGCACGATCAGCGCCGGCGCAGCACCAGCAGCGCGTCCAGGTGCTCGCCCGCATGCCCCTCGGGGTCGAGCGCAGGGCGCTGACGCTCCTCGGCGGTGACCACATCCCAGTCCTCGGCGGGCTGGGCGAGCTGCTGGACCTCCTCGTCGATGCTGACCATCCTCGCGGGATGGTCGGAAGCCCAGGAGGGCGGGGCGGCGTGGGAGGTGACCACCAGGTGCCCGCCCGGGCGCAGCGCTGAGGCCGCCCGGCGCAGGATCGCGGTGCGGTCCAGCGCCACGCTGGACTGGAAGAACGAGGCGGTGACGAGGTCGAGGCTGTGCGGCTCCGGCTCCCAGGTGCTGAGGTCCGTGGCAGTGAAAGTGGCGGCCTCGAGGCCTCGAGCCGTGGCGGCGGCGCGAGCGCGACCGACGGCGGTGGCGGAGATGTCCAGGCCCAGTGCCTGCCAGCCCTGCTCGGCCAGCCACAGCACGTCCCCACCCTCCCCGCAGCCGAGATCGAGCGCCGCGCCCGGGCTGAGGTCGCGGACGACGGACGCCATGGTCTCGTTGACCTTCCCGGACCAGATCGGCTCCCGGCCGGAGTAGCGCTGTTCCCAGTACTCGCTGGGGGAGAGGTCTTCGGAGGGGCCGGCGTGGGCGTGCTCTGCATGATGAGGTGCTGACATGCGGCGAGCCTGGCAGATCCCGCCCCGGCACGGAAGCGCTCTTGCCCAGATGGCACAGCGGCGCCAAGAGGGCGTGCCGCTCGCGCCGCTCCGGTAGATTGCGGTCACAGCCAGCGGCCCCGTCCCGACCGGGATTGGTCGGGGCACTGACGAGGGGACAGGTCGATGACGAGCACCCGCCTGAGCCGCGCCGAGAAGGTCGATGCCGCCACCCCGGCCAGCCGGAACCGCGTGGTCGATTTCCTGCGCGCCGCCGCGATCACCGTGGTGGTGCTCGGGCACTGGACGATCATCGGGGTCGACGCGGACGGCGGCATCCAGCCCCACGGCGTGCTCGACGGTGCCGTCTGGATCCACCCGCTGACCTGGGTGTTCCAGGTGATGCCGATCTTCTTCCTGGTGGGCGGCTACTCCAACGCCCTCTCCTGGCGCTCCGCCCGCCGCAAGGACGTGGGCTACGCCCAGTGGCTGCGTGCGAGGCTGCGGCGCCTCGGGATCCCGCTGATCCCGCTGCTGCTGGCCTGGCTGGTGATCGGGGTGGTGGCCGTCGCCGCCGGGGCGCCGCACGCCACGGTGCAGCTCGCCTCCCAGATGGCGCTGATTCCCACCTGGTTCCTCGCCGCCTACCTGATGGTGATCCTGGTGGCCCCGCCCTGCCTGCTGCTGTGGGAGAGGTTCGGATGGTGGTCGATCATCGGCGTGCTCGCGCTCGCCGGGATCGTGGACGCGGTGAGTCTCGTGGCGGATCAGCCGCTGCTGGGCTACCCGAACTATCTGCTGGTCTGGGCCGCGTTCCACCAGTTCGGGTACGCCTGGCTGGACGGCCGTCTCGCCGGTGCCGGCAGGCGTCTGCTGCTCGCCGGGGTCGGTCTTGCCGGTCTGCTGCTGCTGGTGATCGTGGGCCCGTACCCGGTCTCGATGATCACCTCCGCCGCTGATGACATCTCCAACTCGAGCCCCACCCGCATCACCATGGCGTTCCTTGGGATGATGCAGGCCGGCCTGGTGCTCTCCCTCGAGAAGCCGCTCACCGCGCTGCTGACGAGACCCCGGCTGTGGTTCGTGACAGTGCTGGTGAACCAGCGGATCATGACCTGGTTCCTGTGGCACCTCACCGTGATGGTGGGCCTCGCGCACCTGCTGTTGGCTCTCGATGCAAGGGCGTTGCTGCCGGAGCCGCTCACCGGTGTGTGGTGGGCGACCCGGCCGCTGTGGGCTCTGGTGCTGCTGGCACTCACCGGGGCGGTGGTGCTGGTGCTGGGCCGGTTCGAGGATCCGCGGGCCGACGACAGGCCCGCACCGGCGATGTGGAAGCCGATACTTGCTGCCGTCACCGTGATCGCGGGGCTCGCCGTGATGGCCTCAGTGGGCGTAGTGGGGGAGAGCGGCGTGACCTGGTGGCCGCTACTGCCGGTGGTGGGGATGGTGGGGTTCGGGGTGGTGCGGGCTCCAGGTCGGGCGAAGCAGACGCATTAGAGAACGGTCTGAGGCTGCGCTGCAAGATGGCACATACGAGCTGCTGGTGCGAGTAGCCGCGCGTCTTATGCTGCCGCTTTGGCCTCCAGGAACAGATCGACAGGCATGGTTCGGTCCATCTTCCATACGATCTGCATAGGCCGCGAGCCCGTCGAATGTTCGAATGTTGCTGTGCCTAGGCAGGTGTAGGGCTCGGTGCCAAGGTCGCCAGTTTTCGCCCGGCGAACAAATAGCACCACGTTGCTACCTCGCTCGACGTGCGTGGTGTACCGCTGCCCGGTGGCGCTCTCGGTGCGCGTCGTGCTCTGCGATTCCCAATGGAAGTAGTCCTGGTTGATCGCGTAGTCGCGGTACATCGTGGTCGGCGAGTAGTCCGCTTCCGACTTCTTAAGCGTCACTAGCAGCGCATCTGTTCGTAGTGAAGGTAGCCATTTGACGCCCTCGCGGATCGAACCGGGGGTGCCTTTATCGAGTGTGCCAAGGCCAAGTCCTGCCAGAAGCTCTTCGCGGGAGAACTGTGCGTGCGAGCGGAGAGGCGTGGATGACAAGTTCCCACCGAGTGATCGAGGTAGTGAACGGGATGCCAGCTTGCGATAATCCAGCAAGTCGACAACCTCGGTCACCAGCTGAGGACGGGATCGAATCTGATCCAGGCCCGACCGAATGCCGAGGGTCCCCGAGGGCCAGAAGCTGAAGTAGAGCATCGCGGCGTACAGATCTGATTCGACTCCATGCGGGAGCGACGAAGTAGTGAGCAGATCACGGTAGGCGCGGATGCGGTCCGGATCGTCCACGTGAGTGAGGGCACTGACACGGCGCATGAGTGTCTCGTCGACTTCTGTGCCGACGGAGGAGCGTTCGGCAGGAAAGGCCCAGTCCACGAGGGTTGACCAGCTCGCAGCGCGCTTCTCTCCTTGGAATGTTCGGGACGACGAAGCGTAGATATCTGCGAGCGATCTTTCTGCTTCGTGAAGGTAGCTCCCCAGCGAATATTCGTCAGCGGTGACGTCCGCGGACTTGTGCTGGCGGACGTCCACCACGAGGTCCTTGGTTGATAACTTGAGTTGCTTGCGGATGTTCGTCAGAACGATGTCCTGTGACACTCGATCGAACACGATTTGAGATCCAGGAGGGAGGAATGGGAATCCGGTCCTGACGTTGCGTTCAAGCCTGTTGCGAGAGAGTCCGGTAAGGGCTCGGTACTTCAGGTCGAAGCGGAACTGTTCGTTCTGTAAGCCGACGAAGTCGAGCACCGTGAGAACGGCCTTGTCATCAGCTCGTCGAAGGCCTCGTCCTAGCTGCTGCAGGAAAATCGTTGCGGATTGGGTGGGGCGGAGCATGAGCACGGTGTCGACCATGGGTATGTCGAGCCCTTCGTTGAAGAGATCGACAGCGAAGAGACACGTGAGCTCGCCTCGGCGCAGCTTCTCGAGCCCCTCACGGCGCTCATCACTATGGGAATCTCCGGACAGAGCAAGAGCGGGAAGTCCTGCGGCATTAAAGACCTGCGCCATGTAGCGGGCATGATCGACGCTTACGCAGAAGCCGAGTGCCCGCATTCGCGAGGGGTCAGTGACCTTGTTTTGAACGGTCGACAAGACCTTAGCTGCCCGTGCATCGTTGCCGGTGTAGACCTTGTCGAGCTCTCCGAGATCATACCGTCCACGAGAGAATCGGATGCCACTCAAATCGACCCCGTCGGCGATACCGAAGTAGTGGAATGGGACCAAGAGGTCAGCCCCGAGCGCGTCCCACAGGCGAAGCTCGCTGGCGATCCGTCCATCGAAGAAGGCGGCGGCAACGTCAACTCCGTCAGCACGCTCAGGAGTGGCGGTCAGGCCCAGAAGCTCTCGGGGCATGAAGTGGTCGAGAATGCGACGGTAGGTCGTCGCCTCAGCATGATGAAATTCGTCAATGATGACGACGTCGAAGTGGTCTTCTGCCCACCGGTGAAGTTCCTCGGCCCTTGCGATGGACTGGATCGAGGCGAAGACGTGCTTTCCTCGAGTCGGCTTGAGCCCGCCGACGAAAAGCTCGCCGAAGCTGCCATCCTTGAGGACATCTCGGTAGGTACGCAGCGCCTGTTCGAGGATCTCCTTGCGGTGAGCGATGAAGAGCAGAGAAGGCTGATCGGCAGGGGAGGACCGCAATCGCTTGTAGTCCAGCGCTGCAATGACGGTCTTACCCGTGCCTGTGGCGGCGACGAGGAGATTGCGATGACGGTCATGGATGTCGCGCTCTGCGTCAAGGGCATCGAGCATTTCGCTCTGATGGGGGTACGGGCGAACATCGAGCTGGCTCACGTCGAAAGTTCCGGCGCCGGTACGGCCGCCGTTTTTGGCCAGTAGCGCGTCGAGATACTCCGCGTCCTGGTCGGGATCGTAGGGAGCAAAAGCGGCATCGTCCCAGTACGTATCGAAGGTCGACTCGAACTTATCCAGCAGGCTCGGAGTGGCGTTGCGCGACAGCCGTACGTTCCACTCCAGCCCATCGACGAGCGCGGCGCGACTCATATTGGAACTGCCGACGTAGGCGGTGGTGTAGCCGCTCTTCCGATGGAACATCCATGCCTTGGCATGGAGGTGCGTGGACTGGGAGTCGTAGTTGACCCGTACCTCGGCACCAAGCGCCTTGACGAAGTGGTCGAGCGCCTTGCGGTCGGTGGCGCCGATATACGTCGTGGTGAGCACACGGATCTTCGCACCGCGTTCCGCCGCGGCGCGAAGCGCGTCATCGAGAACACGGATGCCGCTCCACTGCACGAACGCGCACAGTAAATCGATCTGATCCGCGCTGGCCATCTCTAGCCGAAGCTCTGAGCCCAGCTGCGGATCCAACCGGGAGTTCGTGAAGAGGGCGACGCCGCTCAACGGTGTGGAGGGACGCGGGACCACGCTTCCGTGGGGTTCCGTCACGGAGGTGAGAAGGCGGGGGCCAGGAGCGACTGAGGCGTCTCGCTCGGCCGGAGGCAAACTACGCAGGATCTGATTGGCAAGATCAATCTGGCTCTCTTGCGGCGTGTCCTGCAACGCCTTGCTGACCGCACTTGAAATGTGCTGCGTCAGGACATGGGCAACATCCTCAGAGTCGACGTCAGAGGTCAGGGTAGTCAGCCCACCGGCATCAGTGTCGTCGAGAAGGCTGCTCAAACCAGCCGTGACGAGCAGTTCGTACAGCCCGGGATCAAGAGAGCGTGGTGCCGTCACCGCGTGGGCCCCGGAGCAGCCCACGTTTCGGGAAGGGTCAGGATTAAGCGCTCGATGATGGGGACGTCCCCCGGCGCCCACTCGAACTGATCCAGGTCGTTGAGATCTATCCAGGCCATGGCGTCATGATCCGTGCTCGATGTTGGCTCGGTATCAACGAGAGTTGCGGTGTAGCACGACAGCTCGATGACCACGCCGGCAACATCACTGATGCTCTTGTCGACGAACCTACCGACCGAGACATCAATGTCAAGCTCTTCGCGGAGCTCCCTCTTCAAAGCCTCTTCGGGAGTCTCTCCGGGCTCAACCTTGCCGCCAGGGAATTCCCATAAACCGCCAGCGCTACGATCGGTGTTGCGCCTCGCGGCGAAGACCGTGTTGCTCCGTCGGATGATCGCGCCGACCACACGGGTTCTCTTGCTGGTTACCACTGCCGCTCCTCTGCCACTACGGAATCTCTGATCTTACGGATCAGTGCCGACAACGTGCGATTTCCGGCTGGATTAGAGAGCCAATGGTCGCAGGGGACCGTAGTACGTCCGGCCTCCTTGACACACTTTCGCCATGGAGCCCCTCGTCTCTCTGACACCGTCTTCTTGCTCCAGATCTTCGAGGCCGTCACCGTGCTGCACCGGCGCGGCTACCACCGCATCCGCTTCGTGGCGATGTCGTCGCCGAGCGGGCTCGGCGTGCGCATGTTCGTCCGCCGCCAGAGCGAGGTGCCGGGCGGCCACCCGCGCGAGGAGTTCCTCGACCAGGTCGCCCACACCTCGCTGAACGATGCCGACGAGCCCGCCCGCGACTTCGCCGACACCTCGATCCCCGCATGGTGGAGCGCTGAGATGATCGCCGACCAGCTCCTCGCTGTGCTCCCGCCGATCTCACCGCTCGCGGATGACCCCGCCTATGCCGCTGAGCTCGAGGAGCTCTTCGAGCACCACAGAGCTGAGGGCACAGTCCCGCTCACCGAGAGGGACGCTTACTGAGGGTGCAGGGGGCGCGGCTGACTCCGTGCACCTCGGGGAACACTTCTGCCAACCGTACAATTGATGCTTCAACCTGTTTGTGTGTCGGCGTGTGCTCGGCACTCCTTGCCTGCTTGCTGGGCCCAATTCTGGGAGGAATAGATGACTG
Organism: Brachybacterium avium; assembly: GCF_002216795.1. Taxonomy (NCBI): domain Bacteria; kingdom Bacillati; phylum Actinomycetota; class Actinomycetes; order Micrococcales; family Dermabacteraceae; genus Brachybacterium; species Brachybacterium avium. The sequence goes on from NZ_CP022316.1 coordinate 1,939,670, forward strand.
TGACCACTATGGGCGGCCGGGCCGACTCTGCGCGCCGCCGCCTCGGTCATCGTGCGGGTGGCTTCATGCTTGCCGTCGTGTTCGCGGGAACGCTCGCTGCCTGCGGCTCGACGGATGCCCCGGAGGCTTCGGCCACCTCGGCCGCTGCAGGTGTGGGCGATGCGGGCGGAGCGGCCGAGCCCGCTGAGGTCAAGGTCGAGGCGCCCGACCTCACCGGTGTCTGGCATTCCACCGAGGACAGCGTCTTCGTGCAGCGGGCGACCATCGCGGGTACCGCGATGACCATCGATTGGGTGCCGCAGGACGGGAGCCCGGATTCGAGGCTCTACTGGGTGGGGACGTACGAGGCTCCCGAGGCCGAGGGCTCGCATACATGGACCTCCACCAACGACCACAGCCGCACCGGCGCTGAGCTCCTGGCCTCCAGCGACGACACCAAGGACTTCACCTACGAGGACGGGAAGATCAGCTACGAGGTCTCGGCACTGGGGGAGTCCGGGACCGTGACCCTCGAGCAGACGTCGTCGGAGGTCCCCGCCGATGCGGCCGACTCCGTCGAGGCCCCGGGCGACATCGAGGTGCTCGAGTCCGGGATCGCTGTCGACGGTGACTACGCCTGGGCGAGCGCGGTGGTGAAGCATGAGGGCCTGACGGGCGAGTTCGCCACCGTCCTCTTCAACGTCTACGACGACGAGGACGACCTCATCGTCTCCGAGGAGCAGGTCGAGGAGCTCGGGACAGAGGGCGCCACCTTCCCGGTCGGCACGCAGCTCGAGATCCCCGCAGGCAGCTCCCCGGCACGTGTCGAGGCCACGGTGAGCGCGAGCGACTACGGAAGCAACAGCGAAGCCAGGGCGGGAATCGCCCCGATCGAAGCGTCGGCCGACGACCCGCAGTTCCTCATTCAGAACACGACCGACGAGAACTGGGAGGAGCCGCGCGTCCAGATCCTCTGTCGTGACGATGCGGGTGAGATCGCGGGTGGAGGCTCGGAGTACCCGAACATGATCCCGGCCGGCGGCGAGTTGCTGCTGTCGGACGCATACCTGATCACCAGCGACGAGGCTGCCAGCTGTGAGGCGTACGTCCTGCTTCCGCTGGAGATGTGACGGCTGGTCAGCTCCGCCGCTGAGCATTCCGCAAGGCCCTCCCTTCGGTTCTGCCTGAGGGAGGGCGTGCGTCTGCCTCGCCCGGCAGCCCTCAGCCCTGTACCTCATCGCGGCACCGTGCGTATCGTGAGTCCCATGAAGGCCTACCTCCTGACCGACGCAGATTCCGAGACCATCGCCCTCACCAACGTCCCCGTCCCCACGCCCGGCCCCGGAGAGCTGCTGGTGCGCCTCCAGGCGATCGGGGTCGGGATCCACGACTCCTACTTCCTCCCGCCGGGCGCCGCCGGCGCCCTCCCCATCGGGATCGAGGGCGCCGGAGTGGTCGAGGAGATCGGCGGCGAGGTGCCGGGATATCACCCGGGGACCGGATCGCGTTCGTCAACGTCATGCAGCCCAAGGGTGGGACCTGGGCCGAGTTCGCGGTGGTCGATGCGCACTCGCTGATCCTGCCGCTCCCCGACGGGCTCGACATGGAACAGGCGGCGGCGCTGCCGGTGGCCGGCAACACGGTGCTGCGCGCCCTCGCCCCGCTCGGCGACCTGCCCGCGGGCGCGACGCTCTTCATCGCCGGAGGCGCCGGAGCCATCGGCACGCTCGCGGTGCAGGTCGCGCGGCGCCGCGGATGGCGGGTCGCGGCCTCTGCGTCGGCCCACAACCACGAGTATCTGCGCTCGCTGGGCGCGGAGATGACAGTGGACTATCACGATGATGGGTGGATCGAGGAGATCCGTGGCTGGGCACCGCACGGCGTCGATGCGGCCCTGGCCGTGCACCCCGGCACCAGCGCAGACGCCCTGCGCGTCGTCGCCGACAACGGGAGCGTCATCACCATCTCGGGCGACTCCGAGCCCTCCGAGCGGGGCATCACGCTGTCGATGATCGACTACGCCGCCGACGTGCGCGGTGAGCTGCTGGCGATGATGGAGGGGGTGGTCTCGGGCGCGGTGCATCTGGAGATCGAGCACGTCCACCCGTTCGCGGAGGCCGCCGAGGCGCTCGACCGGGTGCGCACCCGGCACGTGCGCGGGAAGCTCGTGCTGCGCCTCTGAGGCGCAGGCGCCACGGACTGAGTGCTCTGTCGGGTCCCGCGAGACGCCGCAGGAGGCTGTAAAGCGATTTGCTACGGTCGGGGTCACGACAGCCCGCTCGATGAGGAGTCCCGAATGCCGCAGTCCCACCAGTCCGCCTCCACTCTGAGCCGTCAGAGCTTCCTGCGGTTGGGGGCCTGCACCGCCGGAGCGGCCGTCGCGGCTCCGGCCGCCCTCGCTGCGGTCCCCGGCGATGCGCTCGGGCCGACCGCTCCGCAGGGCCGGGAGGCGACGGACGGCCTGCTGCACGGCACCTCGTCCTTCCCCGGCAACGACGGCCGCGCGCACACCGTCACCTGGGACGAGCACTCCTTTGTCGTCGACGACCAGCGCCTGCTGATCTACTCCGGCGAGATCCACCCCTGGCGGGTGCCCGCACCGGCCCAGTGGCGCGACCTGCTGCAGATCGTGAAGGCCGCCGGCTTCACCGCGGTCTCCTTCTACTTCTTCTGGGGCCTGCACCAGAGCGCCCCGGGCGGCGATTTCGACTTCAGCGGGATCCGGGACCTCGACCTGCTGCTGACCATGGCGGCGGAGGAGGGGCTGTACGTCATCGCGCGGCCCGGGCCCTACGTCAACGCCGAGATCTCGATGGGCGGGCTGCCCGCGTACCTGACGAACCGGGCGGCACCGCTGCGCTCGACGGACCCGGAGAACTTCGCGGACTCCTGTGCGTGGCTGAGCGCCGTCAACGAGATCATCGCCCGCCACCAGGTGACCGACGGCGGTGGCAGCGTGCTGATGTACCAGGTCGAGAACGAGCTGTTCGCCGAGAACCCGGAGAGCTCCGCGTTCCTGCGCGGCCTGGCCGATCACGTGCGCTCCACCGGCATCACCGTGCCGATGTTCCACAACGACTACAACCTCGGCGGGCGCTTTATCGATGTCGAGAAGCACCACACCGACTTCTACGCCTACGACCACTACCCGCTGGGATTCAACGCCGGCGGTTCCCGGGCGCGGATCGGCGAGTCCGAGCAGACCTACCGCGAGATCAGCCCCGACACCCCGCAGTTCATCACCGAGTCCCAGGGCGGGGCGTTCACCCCCTGGGGCGCCTCCTTCGACTCCCACCAGGCCTATGAGTTCACCGACCCCGCCTTCACCCGCCAATGGGGGGTGCGGAACCTCGCGGGCGGCGTCACCGCCTTCAACTACTACATGGTCTTCGGCGGCACCAACTGGGGATACACCGGCTCCCCGTCCTCGGGATTCACCAGCTACGACTACGGCGCGGCGATCACGGAGGATCGCGAGCTGACCGAGAAGCTCGCCGTCCAGAAGGAGCTCGGCTACCTGCAGCAGGCCCTGCCGCAGATCGCGTCGATGGCGCCCGTCGCCCCGCAGGCCCTGCGCGAGGTCGACGGCGGCCAGATCCAGGCCTACCAGCGCGCGAGCACCGGCGACGAGGGCTCGGCGACGGACGACGGCCGGCCCCGGCTGCTCGCCTTCCGCCTGGCCGACTCCAACGACGAGACCGACACCCGCTTCGCGACCGCGCTGGTGCTCGGGGATCCCGAGGAGGCCGGTGGGCAGGCCCCGACGGCCGACGACCGCGACCCCGCGATCACGTATGCGGGGGACTGGTCACAGGTCGAGGACTCCACCGCGTCCGGGTCCACCCTGACCCGCACCGAGACGGCCGGCGCCACCGCCAGCTGGACCTTCACCGGCACCGCGGTCGACGTCATCACCGCCACCGGCACCGATCACGGCCGGGCCCGCGTCCTCGTGGACGGGCAGGAGCACGGCACCTTCACCAGCCACGTCGACACCGAGCAGAACAAGCCCTCCCAGGTCGTCAGCTACCAGGTCCAGGGCCTGAGCGCGGGGGAGCACACGATCGTCGTCGAGGCCCTCGGTGAGCCGGCCGAGGGAGCGGAGGGCACCGTCATCGCCCTCGACGGATTCGACGTCCCCACCGGCGGCGAGGACGGGAGCGTCGAGATCCCCGAGGGCGTGGTCGGCTGGGCCCGAGTGCCCCAGGACGAGTCCACCTTCCTGCAGCTGCACGGCCGGGATGCGCTGACCGTCGTCGCCGACACCGTGATCGGCGGCCATGGCCTGCTCTATTCGACCAGCGCCCTGTTCGGCCCGGCCCTGCCGCGGCGGAAGGGCCACCTGCAGTACCTGATCGGCCACGACGGGGACCCGGGCGAGATCGTGCTGCGCTACGCCGCCGAGCCCGAGGTCACCGCCCCCGAGTCCGTGAGCACCACCTGGGACGAGGGGACCGGGCAGCTGCGGATCAACCTCGTCCACAGCGACGAGCCCGTGCAGGTCGAGATCGCCGGCCGCCCCCTGACCTCGGCGGGCAACGATGGCACGAGCCGCCTGGTGCTGCGCGCGATCTCCCGCACCGCGGCCACCACCACCTGGTTCCTCGGCGGCCGCCCGGTGAACCAGAGCACCGTCACTCCCGGCGGCACCGATGCGCACGTCGTCGTCGAGGGCGCGGAGCTGGCTCGCACCGTCGCCTTCTCCCGGGCCGACGCCGAACTCGTCCTCGGCTCGACGGACCGGGCCGAGGTGCGTCTCGACGTGCCCGACGGGGTCCGTCGCGTCATCGTCAACGGGAAGAGCCGGCCGGTCTCCGACGGCATCGCCACGCACCGGCTGGCGGCGCCGGCCGAGCCGGCGGTCCCGGATCTGGCCTTCCGGGTCGCAGAGGGTGCGCCGGAGGCCGCGGCGGACTTCGACGACTCGGCGTGGACGGTCGCCGACTCCACGGAGGGGTCCAACAGCTTCCAGGGCCCCGGGCGCGGAGGCATCGTGCTCGACTCCAACCACTACGGCTTCTTCGAGGGCAGCATCTGGTACCGCGCCGTCTTCACCGCCGGGAAGAGCCGAGAGCTCGTGCTGCGCGGCAACGGGGGCACCGGCCAGCCGGCCCAGGGCCAGGAACCGGCGTTCCTGCAGGCCTGGGCCGACGGCTCCTACCTCGGCGCGGCGCCCGCCGTGGGGAAGGACCAGACCTTCACGCTGCCCGAGGCCGTCGCCGTCCCGGGCGCGGAGACGGTGCTCAGCGTGCTGGTGCACAACCTCGGCCAGAACCTCGACTGGAGCGACAACGGCCTCTCGAAGCAGAACCGCGGTCTGTTCGATGCGGTGCTGCCCGCCACCGGGGAGATCACCTGGCGGGTGCAGGGCGCCGCGGAGATCGACGCCCGGCGCACGCTCTTTAACACCGGCGGTCTGCACGGGGAGCGCCACGGCTGGCATCTGCCCGACCATGACGACTCCGCCTGGGAGGAGGCCTCGTCCCTGGTGGCGGACGCGCCCGGGGTGCGGTGGTACCGCACGAGCTTCGAGCTCTCCACGCCCGACGGCGTGGATGTCGCCTGGCGCCTCGCGCTGCGTTCTCCGCGCTTCGAGGACGGCCGCCGCGATGCCTGCCAAGCGGTGCTGTACGTCAACGGCTGGAACACCGGGATCTATATCGGGGACATCGGCCCCCAGAGCGAGTTCACGATCCCCTCCGGTTTCCTCGACCACAACGGGCCCAACACGCTCGCCGTCTGGGTCGCGGCGAAGGAGGCGGGGGCCGGGCCGGAGGGCATCGAGCTGGTCCCGGTCTTCGCCCGCACCGGATCGATCGGGGCGGCGCCGCTGGTGTGAGGTGGAGGGGGTCCGGGATGCTCGCCGGGCCCCCAGCCGATGCCGGTGGCGCCCCGGATTGAGCAATCTTTCACGTTCCGTGAGCATTCGCCCAGGTGGGTCGATGCACGGGGTGCGCATCCCGGAAGGGCCGTGATACTGATCGATCATGCTCACATCACGCACCCTCCGCACCAGCGCGGCCGCCGCCGCCCTCATCCTCTCCCTCGCCGCCTGTGGCGCCTCGCAGGATGAGAGCCCGACGGCGAGCGACGACGGCGGCGTGGAGGCCTCGGAGACCACGCAGGCTGCGCCGGAGTCGACCGAGGAGGACAGCGAGGCTGCCGAGGACGAGGACGAGTCCTCGCCCGCCGAGGAGGAGACCTCCGAGCAGGAGGACGCGACCGAGGACGCCGCCGCAGACGCGGAGGCCGGCACCCTGACCATCACGCTGGATGGTGAGGAGACCACCTTCACGCCGGACATCGTGCGCTGCAGCGGTGAGCCCGGCACGATCCGCAACGTCATCATCAAGATGGAGGAGGACGAGCTCCCGCTGGTCAAGGTGACGCCGGGCGAGTTCGCCATGGTGAAGCTCGGTAATCAGGGCGAGCCGGAGAAGAGCTCCTCGACGAAGAACATCACCGCCGAGGACGAGACGGTCAGCTTCGACGACGCGAAGATCGGTGACGCCGTGGTCGACGGCACCCTCCCGTGCCTGCAGGTCGAGGACGACTGAACGTCCACCGCGGGGACGATCGCGCCGCGCGGCGCGTGATCCTCGTAGGCTTCCGGGGTGACTTGCGACCCCACCAGTACTGACCGTTCGCCCGAGCCCGCCTCGACGCTGCTGATCCCTCTGCGGGATCAGGAGCGCTGGTGGGGCGGTCGGGTTGCCGACGCGCTCGCCATGCCTTACGGCGCCGCGGAGTTCGCTCGCGATCTCGCCGGTGCCGAGCCCGTCCCGGGCGGTGCCGCCGAGGGCAGCAACCAGGCTTCCCCGCTGCTGCTGTCCAGCAGGGGGCGCCGGGTGCAGGCCGATGGCCCCTTCCGCTTCCGGTTCAGCGAGAGTGCGCTCGAGGTCACCGGTGCGGGCGTGCGCCTGGAGACCAGCGGGGAGAGCCTGCGCTCGGCGCTGCAAGGCGCGCTGGAGGCCGTCGGCCCGCTCGACAGCGCCGCCACCTCGGCCGACGGCCCCGCCCACCCGCCCGGCGACGCCACCTCAGCCGACGGGGCTGCCCATCCGGCCGGTGGCGCTGCCCATCCGGCCGACGCCGCCCAACCGGCCGATACCGCCATGCGCCGTGGCGGCACCATCCGGATCGGCGGCCCGCTGCCGGACCGTGCGCTGTTCACCGGCCCGCAGTACAACTCGTGGATCGAGCAGCCCTTCCTGCCCACCCAGGACGGGGTGCTCGCCTATGTGCGGCGCCTGTTGGACGCCGGCATGCCGCCCGGGGTCGTGATGATCGACGACATGTGGTCGGCCGACTACGGCAACTGGACCTTCGACGCGGCCCGCTTCCCCGACCCCGCCAAGCTGGCGCGCACCCTGCACGACTGGGGATGCCGCCTGATGCTCTGGATGGTGCCCTACATCAGCCCCGATTCCCCCGCCTTCCGTCGGCTCGAGGGCGCGGGCCTGCTGCTGCGCGGGGCCGACGGCCACACTGCCCTGCGCCGCTGGTGGAACGGGGTCAGCGCCGTCCTGGACCTCTCGGAGCCGCGGGCCGTGCAGTGGTTCCACGAGCAGGCAGATGCGCTGCGGGCGCTCGGCGTGGACGGCTTCAAGTTCGACGGCGCCGACGTCGGCGACTTCCGGGACGACGACCTCACCGGCGGGCTGAGACCCGTGGACATGTGCCGCCAGTGGTCGCGCCTGGCGGCGCGCTACCCGCTCAGCGAGATGCGCGCCAGCTGGGACATGGGCGGGCAGCCGCTCGCGCAGCGGGTCCAGGACACCCCGCCCGCCTGGGGCGACGCCGGAATCGGCAGCCTGATCCCGCGGATGATCGCCCAGTCCCTGATGGGCTACCACTACTGCTGCCCGGACATGGTCGGCGGCGGCGAGATCAGCGCCATGCAGGGACAGGCCACCATCGACCAGGAGTTCTTCGTCCGCTACGCGCAGGTCGCGGCGCTGGCGCCGATGATCCAGTTCTCCGCCTCCCCGGCCCGGGTGCTGGACGCGGAGCACCTCACCGCGGTGCGGGCCGCCCTCCGGCTGCGCGAGCATCACCTGGGCCGCCTCCTGGACCTCGCCGAGCACGCCGCCCGCACCGGGGAGCCGATCCTGCGCCCCATGGCCTACCACCAGCCCGGCCTGGAGGACGTCGTCGACCAGTTCATGCTCGGCGAGGACCTCGTGGTCGCCCCGGTGCTCGAGCGGGGTGCGCGCTCGCGCCGCGTCGTCCTGCCCGCCGGCACCTGGGCCGAGGCTGATGGGCGCCGCCACCAGGGGCCGACGACGATCGAGGTCGACGCCCCGCTGACAGCGCTGCCCGTCCTCACCCGGGTCCGAGAGCGTCGGCCCGCAGCCCCGCACAAGGGCGGCGCCGGACCGCGCTGACGTCGGGAGCCCGATTGACCCCCGTCAGGTTCGAGATGATCATGGAGCCAGCCGCCACGATGGCGGCGTGACCAGCTGATCCCTGATCGCGCACCGGTCCCCGCAGCGCGCTCTCCATGCTCATGACGAAGAACGGGGGTGCCGCGGTGCCGGACCAGGCCACCACCACGCGCACCCGCACCTCGCGCTCCGCGACGTCACCGGTGGTGGAGCAGCTCCGCGACCGCGCGATGATGCTCTTCGTGATCGCCGGGCTGGCTGCCGGGGTGATCCTGTGGGCGACCGGCCTGACCACGGCCCTCGCCGTCATCGCGTACCTGGTGCTCGGCATCGTGATCGTGGTGACGGCGATCGAGATGGCGTGGGATCTGCTGCGCGGGCACTGGGGCCTCGACATCCTCGCGGTGATCGCCATGATCGCCACCCTGGCGGTGCAGGAGTACGTCGCGGGGCTGATCATCGCGCTGATGCTCACCGGCGGTGAGGCGCTCGAGGACCTCGCCGCGCGTCGGGCGAGCCGCGAGCTGGACCAGCTGATGAGCCGCGCCCCGGCATTCGCGCAGCGGATCCACCCCGGCACCGGGCAGGTCGAGAGCATCGGGGTCGACGAGGTCCAGGTCGGCGACGAGCTGCTGGTGCGCTCCTCGGAGATCCTGCCCGTGGACGGCGTGCTGCTGTCCGAGCACGCGACCATCGACGAATCCTCGGTCACCGGCGAACCGCTGCCCGCGAGCTATCACGCAGGCGACGGGCTCCTCTCGGGCACCGTGAACAGCACCGCCAGCTTCACGATCCGCGCGCAGAAGGTCGCGGCCGAATCGCACTACGCCTCGATCGTGCGACTGGTCGAGGAGGCGGTCGGCTCCCGCGCCCCGATGGTGCGACTGGCCGACCGGTACGCCGTGCCGTTCACGGTGGTGTCGCTGCTCATCGCCGGCCTCGCCTGGTTCCTCAGCGGCGACCCGGTGCGCTTCGCCGAGGTGCTCGTGGTGGCGACGCCCTGCCCGCTGCTCATCGCCGCTCCGGTCGCCTTCATGGGAGGCATGAGCTCCGCCGCCCGGCTGAACGTCATCATCAAGGACGGCAGCGTCCTGGAGACCCTCGCCCAGGTCCGCTCCGCCGCCTTCGACAAGACGGGCACCCTCACGCAGGGCCGGGCCGACGTGGTGGAGGTCCGCCCCGGAGCCCGCACCGCCGAGGAGACGCTGCGGCTCGCCGCCGCTGCGGAGCAGTACTCCGTGCACGTCTTCGCCGAGGCGGTCATCGCGGCGGCCCGAGCCCGGCAGCTCGCCCTGCCCGAGGTGACGGAGGCGGAGGAGGTCGCCACCCACGGGGTGCGCGCCTCCCTGACCGGGGGCACCGTGGTGCGGGTCGGGAAACCCGCGTTCATCGAGGAGGTGGCCGGACCGATCGACCGCCCCGCCCTCCGCGCCGGGGAGACCGCCGTGTACGTGTCGGTCGATGACGAGCTGGCCGGCCTCCTCATCGTCTCCGACCCGATCCGTCCGCACGCCGCCGAGACCATCGCCCGCCTGCGGGCCGCCGGAGTGGCGGAGATCGCGATAGTCACCGGGGACGTCGCACCGACCGCCGAGTCCGTCGCGCAGCTGGTGGGTATCGGGACGGTCCACGCCGAGACCACCCCGCAGACCAAGGTCGAGATCATCCGCGCGATCCGGCCCCGGCCCGTGCTCATGGTCGGCGACGGGATCAACGATGCCCCCGTGCTGGCCGCCGCGGACGTCGGCATCGCCATGGCGGGCAGGGGCTCGACCGTCGCGAGCGAATCGGCCGCAGCCGTCATCACCTCGAACGACATCGCACGCGTGGCCGACGTCGCCCACGTCTCGCGCCGCACCGTGCACATCGCGCTGCAGTCGATCTGGATGGGCATCATCATCTCGGTGGGCCTGATGCTCGTCGCCGCTTTCGGCTTTCTGCCCGCCGTGGTCGGCGCCCTGCTGCAGGAGGTCGTCGACGTCGTCGCCATCGTCTCGGCGCTGCGCGCGCTCCAGGCCTTCAAAGGGGCGCAGCGGGATCGTCCCTGAGGCGCAGGGACTTTCCTGAGACGCAGGGCCCCGGTGCCTCGGCGGCCGCCCGGCGGCTGCGCGCCGGGCCTCCCGGCTCACTCAGAGCGACATCTGGGAGACTGGGGAGCAGTGCCGCCCGGTCCCGGGCAGCCGGAGAGAGGCAAGGTCGATGATGTCCATGCAGTACCGCACCCCGTCCCGTCTGAGCCGCCCGCTGTCCGTGATCGGGCAGGGCTGCTGGCAGATCGGCGCGGACTGGGGCGAGGTCACGGACGCCTCCGCCCGCAACGTGCTCGATGCGGCGCTCGAGGCCGGGATCACCTTCTTCGACACGGCCGACGTCTACGGCGACGGCCGCAGCGAGCAGCTGGTCGGCGCGATGCGCACCCGGCTCGCCGCGGCCGGGGAGCGGAGGCGCCGTTCGTCGCCACCAAGGCCTCCCGCCGCGCCGACCCCTTCGCCCCGGAGACCTTCACCGAGGAGAATCTGCGTGCCTGGGTCGAGCGCTCCCGGCAGAACCTCGCCATGGACACCCTGGACCTGGTGCAGCTGCACTGCCCGCCGCCGGCGATCTACCGCGAGGACCGCGTGTTCGACGTGCTCGACGCGCTCGCCGAGGAGAAGAAGATCGCCGCCTGGGGCGTCAGCGTCGAGACCTGCGAGGAGGCGCTGATCGGCCTCGAGCGCGAGCATCTCGCCTCGATCCAGCTCATCCTGAACCCCTTCCGCCTCAAGCCCCTGGACGAGGTGCTGCCCGCGGCCGCGGAGAAGGGCGTGGCGATCATCGCCCGCGTGCCGCTGGCCTCCGGGCTGCTCACCGGCAAGTTCTCCCCCGGCAGCCGGTTCGCCGCGGACGACCACCGCAGCTTCAACCGCCACGGCGAGGCCTTCGACCAGGGCGAGACGTTCTCCGGCGTGGAGTACGAGACCGGCCTGACCGCCGTGGCCCGGCTCGAGCAGGCGCTCGACGGTGCGATGTCGCTGGCGGAGGCCAGCCTGCGCTGGATCCTCGCGCAGAAGGGCGTCACCGCCGCCATCCCCGGCGCCAGCAGCGGCGAGCAGGCCCGCCGCAACGCCGCCGCCGGCAGCATCCCCACCGCCGAGCAGGCGGCCGTGCTCGAGCGCTTCGACGCCGCCGTGCACGAGACCTACGACGAGCTGCTGCGCGAGAGCATCCACCCGCGCTGGTGAGCGGAGCGGTAATCGTGCAGGTCAGAGGGGTTCGTGAGGTGGCGCCGTGAGGGGTCCCGAGCGGGCCCCTCTCCCCGGCGCCACCGTATCGACGGCCGCCGGGCACACGATGAACTGATTTCTGTCGAACTCTGGACGGAATTAATCCGGGTGGATATCGTGCCACCTCATGGGACGGCAACGAAGCGCCAAGGACCAGCACCGCGACGCGGTGCTGGCTCTTCTGCATCGCGGCCATGAGCTCACCCGCGGAGAGATCGCCGAGCAGCTCGGCCTGACCCGCACCACCGTCTCCGACCTGCTCGTCTCGCTGCGCGGCGACGGCATCGTCACCGTCAGCCATGACCGCCCGTCGGACGGCCGCGGACGCCCCGCCGAGGTGCTGCGGATCCACCCGGGCGCAGTGCGCTACATCGGTATCGAGTTCACCCACATCGCCGTGACCGTGTGCCTCGCCAACGCCGCGGCCGAGATCGTCGCCTCCGGCACCACCCGCTACGAGCACGGGACCGGCTGGGAGTCCCGGGTGCAGGCCGGGGTCGCTCTCGTGCATGCACTGACCATCGACGACGTGCACCTGGCACAGCTGGCGGGCATCGGCATCGGCCTGCCCGGCCCCAACTCCGCCAGCTGGCAGGGCTTCCACCGCAGCGATCGGATCGCCGAGCCGTTCCATCTCGTGCGGGCCCGGATCCGTGAGGTGTTCGGCGAGGAGTTCGCCGCCCCCGTGCTCGTGGACCACCACATCCGCTTCGCCGCGCAGGAAGTGGCGGCCGCCGAGGGCCGGGTCGACTGCAGCCTCGTCTACCTGCGGCTGTCCACCGGTTCCGGAGGCGCGGTGCTGGGGGACGGCAGCGCTTGGCGCGGCAGGAATCTGCTGGCCGGCGAGATCGGGCACATGATCGTGGATCACTCCGAGAGCGCGCAGATGTGCCGCTGCGGCCGTCGCGGGTGCCTGGAGACCGTCGCCTCCCACGAGGCGGTGCTGACCCGCTGGCGCTCCCTGAACCCGGCCGCCGTGCCCGCCGCTGACGACGCCTGCTTCGAGCAGCTCCGCGCCGCCGTCGCGGCCGGCGAGGAGCCGGCGATCTCGCTGGTGGGCGAGCTCGCCGAGACCGTCGGCCGAGTCGTGGGCATCGCCTCGCTGGTCATGGATCCGGACCAGATCGTCATCGCCGGCGAAGTCGGCGCACTGCTCGCCCCCGTCCTGCCCGTCCTGCGCGAGGCCGCCTGCCGAGAGACCCTCGGCGGCGAGACGCTGCAGATCCGCATCGTCACCACCGATACCGAACAGGGGGCTCGAGGAGCGATCACCGTATTGCGCGCCCAGGACTCCCTCTTCGATCTCCGCACCCCTGACCGGCTCAGTCCCGTCAGATCCGTCGACCTCGCTGGAGGAACCCGTGTCCGCTGATCCGAACTCCACCGTGGCGGAGGCACCCGGGTCCGACCCGGCGGCCAAGACCGCCGCCGCACCGACCACTGCCAGACGTCGCCGGCCGCCCAGCATCCTCGCCCTGAACATCACCACGGTGTTCCTGGGCCTCGCGATCTGGTGGGCGATCTCCCTGACCGGGCTGCAGATCCCCAGCCCCTTCGCCGTGGTCGCCTCCGCGATCGACCTCGCCCAGCGCGGGATCCTGCTCGAGGACGTCGTCGCCTCCCTGCGCCGCGTGCTCATCGGCTTCCTGCTGGGCTCCGCCCTCGCCATCCCCGTCGGCTTCCTGATGGGCTGGTACGGCTGGGCGCGCGGACTGCTCGAGCCCTGGGTGCAGTTCTTCCGCACCATCCCGCCGCTGGCGATCATCCCGCTGGCCATCGTGCTGATGGGGATCGGCGAGCAGCCCAAGATCTTCGTGATCTTCCTGGCCGCGTTCCTCTCCTGCGTGATCTCGACCTTCCAGGGCGTGGTGCAGGTGGACCGCACCCTGATCAACGCCGCCCGCGTGCTGGGCGCCAAGGACGGCACCATCTTCGTCCGGGTGGTCATCCCCGCCTCCACCCCGTTCATCCTCGTGGGCATGCGGGTGGGGCTCGGTGCCGCCTGGGCCACCGTGGTCGCTGCCGAGCTGATCGCCGCCCAGGAGGGCCTGGGCTACCGGATGCAGCACGCGCAGATCTACTACGACCTGCCCACCATCTTCGTCGGCATCATCACGATCGGCATCTTCGGCCTGCTCATGGACCGCACCCTGCTGCTGATCGAAGCGAAGCTGACCTCCTGGCAGGAGCGCCGATGAACCAGCGACAGAGAGCAGCATCGATGACCGACCAGAAGATCCAGGTCCAGAACGTCTCCAAGACCTTCGAGGTCGGCGGGGAACGCTTCGACGCGCTGGGCGACGTCAGCCTGACGGTGCGGGAGAACGAGTTCGTCACGGTCGTGGGCCCCTCCGGCTGTGGCAAGTCCACGCTGATGAACATCCTCGCCGGCCTCGAGGAGCCCACCGGCGGCACCGCCCATGTGGACGGCATCGAGGTCGATGGGCCCAGCCCCGAGCGCGGCGTGATCTTCCAGCAGTACGCCCTGTTCCCCTGGCTCACTGTGCGGCAGAACGTCGAATTCGGGCTGAAGACCGCCAAGGTTCCCGCCGCGGAGCGTCGACAGCGCGCCCAGCACTTCATCGACATGGTCGACCTGAGCCACTTCGCCGACGCCCTGCCCAAGACCCTCTCCGGCGGCATGAAGCAGCGCTGCGCCATCGCCCGCGCTTACGCCATGAACCCCTCGATCCTGCTCATGGACGAACCCTTCGGAGCGCTCGACGCCCTCACCCGCGTGCGGATGCAGGAGCACCTGCTGCAGACCTGGGAGCAGGAGAAGCGCACGATCATGTTCATCACCCATGACGTCGACGAAGCGGCGTTCCTCGCCAACCGCGTCGTGGTGATGGCCGCCAGGCCCGGTCGCATCGACCGCATCATCGACGTGGATCTGCCCTACCCGCGCACCGAGCAGGTGCGCCTCAGCCCGGAGTTCAACACCATCCGCAACGAGATCTGGACTTCCGTCTATCACCAGTGAGGGTGCGGCACCGACGCCGCGCCCTCAGCCCCTGACCAGTACCCCAACCCCAATGGAGTGGATCATCATGAACGTTTCTCGTCGCACCCTGCTCGGCGGCCTCGCCGCCCTTCCCGCCGTCGGCGCCCTCGCCTCCTGCGGCTCCTCGGACTCCGGAGGCTCCGGGGACACCACCAAGATCACCTTCGGCTACACCCCGGACTTCAACGGGGCCAGCCTGCTCGCGGTCGCCGAGGAGAACGGCCTGTGGGAGAAGGAGGGACTCACCGCCGAACCGAAGTCGTTCACCAACGGTCCGCTGCAGGTGCAGGCACTGGGCACCGGTGACCTCGACTTCGGGTACATCGGCCCCGGCGCGATGTGGCTGCCCGCCTCGGGCAAGGCCTCCGTGCTCACCGTCAGCGGCGTCGGCCAGGCCGACCGCGTGATCGCCCAGCCCGGGATCACCTCGATCGAGGACCTCGCCGGCAAGAAGGTCGCGATCCCCGAAGGCACCTCGGGGGACATGATCGTCCAGCTCGCCCTGAAGGAGGCGGGCATGAGCATCGAGGACATCGAGAAGGTGGCGATGGACCCCGCGACGGTGGTCTCCGCCTTCGCCTCGGGCCAGGTCGAGGCCGCCGGCATCTGGTACCCCATGATCGACACGATCAAGGAGCAGGTCCCGGACCTCGTCGAGCTCGCGCAGAACTCGGACTTCTCCGATGTCATGCAGTTCCCGAACGTCATGCTCACCGGCAAGGACACCCCGTCCGAGGACGAGGAGACGACCCTGAAGGTGCTGCGCGTGCTGCGCGCCGCGATGGACTTCCGGGTCGAGAACCTCGACCAGACCATCGAGCTCACCGCGGCCATGATCGACAGCGATACGGAGGCCGTGGCCACCGATGCGAACAATGCGCAGTACTTCTCCGCCACGGAGCTCGACGACCTCATCGCCGACGGCACCGTGGAGACCTGGCTGCAGTCCATGAACGACTACTTCGAGGAGAACGGGAAGGTCGAGGGGGACCCCGTCGCCCCGGCGGACTACTACACCTTCGACCTGTTCACCAAGGCCGGCGAATGACCTGCTCCCCGAGCTCGTGCGCCATGTCGCACGATGAGGTCCGCAGCACGACACCGCACACCTGCAGGAGCATGCCCCGATGACCCGTCCCAACATCGTGTTCGTGATGAGCGACGACCACGCCGCCCACTCGATCTCCGCCTACGGCAGCCGGGTCAACACCACCCCGCACCTGGACCGGCTCGCCACCGAGGGGGCGCGGATGGACGCGGTGTACTGCACCAACGCCATCTGCACCCCCTCGCGCGCCTCGATCCTCACCGGCACCTACAGCCACATCAACCGGGCCCCGTCGATCTACTCCGAGTTCGACTACCGGGTGCGCACCTTCCCCGAGGTGCTGCAGGAGTGCGGCTACCAGACGGCGCTGTACGGCAAATGGCACCTGGGCCGCTCCGAGCGCTCCCGGCCGCGCGGCTTCGACGACTGGCGGATCTACCCCGACCAGGGCGCGTACGTGGACCCGGTGATGATCGGGCCCGACGGCGAGGAGCGGATCCCCGGCTACGCCACCGACATCGTCACCCGGCAGAGCCTGGACTTCCTGGACCAGCGCGATCCCGAGCAGCCGTTCTGCCTGCTGGTCCACCACAAGGCCCCGCACCGGCCGTGGGTCCCGCACCCCCGCTACGACGGGATGTACGAGGCGGGAACCATCCCCGAGCCGGAGACCATGTGGGATGACCACTCCTCCCGCGCCCAGGTGGTGCGCGAGGTGGCCATGCAGCTCGACGACCTGCGCGAGAGCGACTACAAGGAGACGCTGCCGCCCGAGCTCGAGGGGGACGGCGAGGCTTCATGGCGTGCCAGATCCTCGTGGAAGTACCAGCGCTACATGCGCGACTACCTGCGCTGCGTGCAGGCGGTCGACGACTCCGTGGGCGAGATCCTCGATCACCTCGAGGAGAACGGCCTGGCCGAGAACACGATCGTCATCTACACCTCCGACCAGGGCTTCTTCCTCGGCGACCACGGCTGGTTCGACAAGCGCCTGATGCTGGACGAGTCGCTGACCATGCCGATGCTGGTGCGCTGGCCCGCGCAGGTCGCCGCCGGCTCCCGCATCACCGACACCATCTCCAACGTGGACTTCGCCGCGACCCTGCTCGAGGCCGCCAGCGCGGAGACGTCGGAGCTGCCCGAGCAGCAGGGGCGCAGCTTCCTTCCCCAGCTGCGCGGCGAAGAGGTCGAGGACTGGCGCCAGGCCGTCTACTACCGTTACTGGGAGCACGACGACCCCGAGCACCACGCCCCCGCCCACTACGGCGTGCGCACCCCCACCCACAAGTACATCCGGTACTACAACGACGGCCTGGGCAGCCCCGGCTCGTCGGACCGGATCATGCCCGTCGAGGACGAGCTGTACGACCTGGTCGCGGATCCGCACGAGATGACCAATGTGGCGGGCGACCCCGCCTACGCGGAGGTGCTCGGGGCGCTGAAGTCCCTCACCGCCGAGCTGCAGGCCGAGTACGGGGACGCCCCCTACGAGGGCCCGGACACCCCGCGGCTGGAGTGGCCGACGGGCTGAGCAGGTCGCTCAGACGACGGCGTCGGCGTGCTGGTCGCCGGTGACGTCGTGCGCCATGCCGCGGAGCAGATGGTCGCCGCCGATCGGCATGCTCACCCAGTCCTCCAGCTGCCAGCCCTCCTCGGGGTGGCCGGTGAGGGTGACCATGCCGGTGTTGAACAGCGGCCGATCCTCGAGCGAGGCGGCGCCGAGCCCGGCGACCACCGCGGCGAACACCCGGATCGCGGCGCCGTGGCTGACCACCGCGACGGTCGCATCCTGCGCATGGAGCGCCGCGATGTGGCGCAGCGCCCCGGTGTACCGCGCCCAGAACTGGTCGCCGCTCTCACCGCCGGGCACCCCGTCGGTGAACTCGCCCGCGCTCCAGCGGGAATGGTTGTCCTGGTAGGCCGCGACGGCCTCCGCATCCCTGCGCTGCTCGAGCTGCCCGGCGCTGATCTCCTCGAGACCCGCGGTGAGCTGTGGGCTGATCCCGCGTGCGGCCGCCAGCGGGGCCGCGGTCTCATGGGTGCGCAGCAGGCGTGAGACGTGCACCGCGGCGATGTCCTCACGCCGCAGCGCTTCCGGAACCGCCGCGGCCTGGGCGCGGCCCAGCGCGGTGAGCCCGGGCCCGGGATAGGCGGCATCGAGGATGCCGTCCACATTGCTGGGGGTCTGGCCGTGACGGATCAGGAGCAGTCGCATGGCTCGCACCGTACGCGATCCTGCGCCGACCCTCTGCGGCGTGCCTCACAGAGGGATAGCGTGGGGGCATCGGCCCGCCCGGAAGGAGCGCACCACCATGCGTCGCAGCATCGTCAACAATCCCGAGGATCTGGTCCCCGAGGCCCTCGAGGGGCTCATGCTCAGCCATCCGCTGATGCTCGACCTCCACGAGGAGCACCGCTTCATCACCCGTCGCCGTCCCGCCACCGACAAGGTGGGCCTGGTCTCCGGCGGCGGCTCCGGCCACGAGCCGCTGCACGCCGGATTCGTGGGCACCGGCATGCTCGACGTCGCGGTCGCCGGTGCCGTCTTCGCCAGCCCCACCGCCCTGCAGGTGCTCGAGGCCACCAGAGCGGCCGACGCCGGCCGCGGCGTGGTCCAGATCGTCAAGAACTACACCGGCGACGTGCTGAACTTCCGCATCGCCGGGGAGATCAGCGGCGACGACGACGTCGAGACCGAGATGGTGCTGGTCGACGACGACCTCGCCACCGACACCGGGGGAGAGGACGGGCCGGGCCGTCGCGGCACCGCCGCCACCGTCATCGTCGAGAAGCTGTGCGGCGCCGCCGCCGAGGCCGGAGCGAGCCTGGCGGAGGTCGCCGCCATCGGCCGCCGCGCCGCCGGCCGCGCCCGCACCATGAGCCTCGCCCTCTCCGCCGGGACCCACCCCGGCGACACCGAGCCCCAGTTCACCCTCGGCGACGACGAGGTCGAGCTGGGCGTCGGCATCCACGGCGAACGCGGCCGGGACCGCGTCCCCTTCCGCGACGCCGACGGCCTCACCGAGCTGCTGCTGGAGCCGCTGCGCGCCGAGCTCGAGCTGCACCGCGGCGACGAGGTGCTCGCGATCGTCAACGGGCTCGGCGGCACCTATCCGCTCGAGCTGAACCTGGTGGCCCGCTCCCTGCACCACCACCTCGCCGATGCGGGGGTCGCGATCCAGCGCTCCCTGGTCGGCTCCTATGTGACCAGCCTCGACATGCACGGCATCTCGATCACCCTGATGCCGCTGGACGACGAGCAGGCCCGACTCTGGGACGCGCCCGTCCGCACCCCTGCCCTGACCTGGTGAGGAGACCGAGATGACCAGCAACGAGACCCTGCCCGACGACTTCGGCCGCGACTTCATCCGCGGCGTGCACGAGCACCTCGGCGGCGCCGCCGACGCGCTCGGCGACCTCGACCGCCGCTCCGGGGACGGTGACTTCGGCGCGAACATCCGCACCGCCCTGAAGCTCGCCGCCGAGAACATCGAGGCCGACGCTCCCTCCACCTACCGTCAGTGGGGCAGTGCGATGTACATGGCCTGGCTCGGGGTGGGCGGCACCAGCGGGCCCCTGTTCGGCATGTTCTTCCGCGACCTCGCCAAGGCCGCCGACGACCAGGCCGAACCAACCCTCGCCCAGTTCGCCGAGGCGCTCGCGGCCGGGCAGGCCACCATCCAGAAGTACGGCGAGGCGAAGGTGGGGGACAAGACCATGGTCGACGCCCTCGACCCGGCCGTCGCCGCGCTGCGCTCGGCCGTAGAGTCGAGCACGTCGGCGGGCGAGGCGCTCGCCGCCGCGGAGAAGGCCGCCGTCGAGGCCGCCCGGGCGACGGCGGAGACCACCGCGCGCCGCGGCCGCGCCAGCTACGTCGGCGATGCGGCCAAGGGCGTGATCGACCCCGGCGCCGCGGCGATGGCCCTGGTCATCGGTGCCGCCCGCGCCGCTGTCGACGGGGAAGAGGTGGACGCGGGCTGGATCGGGTGAGCCGAGGCCGCGCCTCCCGCGACGGATCGTGGGAGACGCGGATCAGCGGGCGGCGTTCTCGGGGCGCCGGTCCTCGGGCGCCTCTTCGATGATCGCCCGGGCCTTCATCTGAAAGGCATCTGCGAGCTCGAGGAACTGCACGTCCAAAGGATCACGTACGAGCACCCGCTGGTTGTCGCGGGACCTCATGACGACTGTGTACGGCTTTCGAGCGCGTGCGCGCCGGGGCGGATTGTCGATGCTCATTTAGACCTCCTTCGGGTGGCCTGATACCAGAGTCTACGGAACAGACCTGGTGGACCGGTAGAGGGCCTCGGCTCCGCGGCGGCGAGCGTCAGCTTGTCGACGAGCTCGCTGATCAGAATCTCGTTCGCATCCGAGAGCATCTTGACGTCGGCCTCGTCCCATCGCTCGTCGTCGAGAAGATGATTGAGGAGCTGCATTCCCGTGTTCCGCCCTACCTTGTCTTCTTCTCGAGTCAGATCCATCGCGTATTCGACACGACGCCACCACTCGGCTCGGCTGTCGGCTTGTCGCCGGTGGTGCAGGTTCAGCAAAGCGATCGCCGCAGCGACGAATGCCACGACAGCTGTCGCGTACGGGGCGAACGGCTCCAGAAGGCCCAAGAGGTGCGCGATGCCGTCAGCGGTGTCCCGCAGCCATTCTCCCACTCTCATTTCGTCTCGCCTCTGTAGTCAGAGCGGCTCCTCGCCTCCTTGGTGAGCCGTGCGCCTATCGAAGGTGTTCGGCCAGCGTAGGGGCAGAGACCGTGCGACACAGCTGCATCGCTGTGATTGTGGATGCGCCTCGGGGCGCCGCCGCCCATGTGTTCGCGATGTGATCCCGCCGCCGTCACCGCGGACACCTCCGCAGATCCGACAGGGCGCTGATAGGTTCACCCACCATGTCCGACCTCGCCGCGCTCATCCCTGCTCTGGGCGTCGGTCCCTGGATGCTGGTGGCCCTCGGCGCGCTGATCGTCGGCTTCTCCAAGACGGCGCTGCCCGGTGCCGGCACCATCGCCGTGGGTATCTTCGCCTTCGCCATGCCCGCCAAGGAGTCCACCGCCGCACTGCTGCTCCTGTTGATCGTGGGAGACATGACCGCGCTGTGGGTCTACCGGCGCGAGCCCGACGTGCGCACCCTGGTGCGCCTGCTGCCCAGCGCCATGATCGGGGTGGTGATCGGCGCGCTCTACTTCTCGCGGGTCGACGGAGACGCAGTGCGGCTGACCATCGGTGTCATCCTGCTGACCCTGGTGATCCTCACCCTGTGGCGCCGGAACCTCACCCGGCGCCGCGCCGCTGCCGCTGCCCGGGCCGGTGAAGAGCAGACGCCCGTCGCGGCAGGTTCCCAGCCCGGTTTCGCGGCGACCGCGCAGGGCATGGGATTCGGGCTGCTCGGCGGCTTCACCACCATGGTCGCCAACGCCGCCGGGCCCGTGATGTCGCTGTACTTCTACGCGATGCGGATGCCGGTGCTGACCTTCCTCGGCACCTCCGCCTGGTACTTCGCGATCGTGAACCTGTTCAAGGTGCCGTTCTCCGCAGGGCTGGGGCTGATCACCCGCGACACCCTGGTGATGGACGCGATGCTGGTGCCCGCCGTGCTGATCGGCGCGTTCGCCGGCTCGAAGGTCGCCCGGCGGATCCCGCAGAAGGTGTTCGAGAACCTGATCCTGGTGCTCACCGTCGCCGCCGCGCTGGGCCTGCTGCTGCTGTGACGCACCCTCCGCGGGCAGCCGTCCGTGGAAACCCGCTGAGCTGTCCCTCGCTCAGCTGGTGCTGCTGGGTCGCGGCTCCCGCTGCGTCTACCGGTCCGGCGCTGTCCGCACCGAGCCGGCCCACTGCCCCAGCCGCTCGATCACGCCCAGCAGCTCGGGAGGATCGATCACCTCGATCGGGGCACCGACCCAGGCCAGATGCATCACCACCCAGTGCAGCTCATCAGCACCGGCACGCAGGATGCAGGCATCCGGCCCGTCGGTCGTGACCGTGCCGGCCCGAGCCGGCACCTGCGGGGCGATCTCCGCCAGCGGGGCGAGGATCCGCACCGTGATCGCCGTGCGATACCCGCCCACCGTGATCGATTCGCGCACGGTCGCCTCGATGTCCGGGGTAGGACGCTCGGTGATGGCGAAGGTCGAGGCGTGCACCTCATGCATCCGGTCCAGTCGGAAGGTGCGCCAGTCCTCGCGCTGCAGATCCCAGGCGAACAGATACCAGCGACTCTCGACCGACAGCACCCGGTAGGGCTCCAGTCGGCGCTCGCCGCGTTCGCCGTCCGGCTTCTCGTAATCCACCCGGATCCGTCGTCGATCACGCACCGCCGTGGCCAGGGCCAGCAGCACCTCCGCCCGGGCGGAGGGCAGGGGGCGAGCGACCACCCCCAGGGCGCCCGTGACTGCGGAGACCTCCGCCCGCACCTCCGGCGGCAGGATCCGATCCAGTGCGGCCAGCGCCCGCAGGGCCTCGACGTCCAGGCCCTCGATCCCGGAGGAGGCCGTCAGCCGCAGCCCGACGGCCACGGCGACCGCCTCATGCGCGCCCAGCAGCAGCGGCGGCAGCTCCTGCCCCGCACCCAGCTGGTATCCGCCGCCGTGCCCCGCGGAGGTCAGCACCGGATAGCCCATCGCACGCAGGCGGTCCACATCCCGCCGCACCGTCCGCACGGTCACCCCGAGCTCGCCGGCCAGCTCGGGGCCGCTCCACACGGTGCGCGACTGCAGCAGCGCGAGCAGCCGCAGGGCTCTTCGGGTCACATCGCTCATGCACACACTCTGCCCGACTTCGAGGACAGGAACTGTCCGCCCAGGCGGCAACAGTGGTTCCTGCACGCACCGACCGGTCGCCGTGAACCCCGGTCGGCACTCGAGCAGAAACAGAGAACACCATGCCCTTCCTGACCGCAGAGACCACCGACGAGCGCGACAGCCTCGCCACCTTCGCCCAGCAGCAGATCGAGCAGATCGCCACCACCCTCCACGGCCTCGACCGCGAGCAGCTCGCGCAGATCCCGAGCGCCTCCGGGATGAGCCTCGGCGCGCTGGCCCGGCACGTGCTGCTGGTCGTCGAGCGCGCCTCCGGGACCATCACCGCCGCCCCCGAGGCACCCCCGGCGCCCGCCCGCGCCCCCCAGCAGCTCCAGGCCGAGGGCACCATCGCTCCCGACGCCCTGCGCGCAGAGGACACCGCCGACTCGCTGAGCACGGAGCTCCACCGCGCCGGGAAGGAGCTCGCCGCCGCGATCCACGCCGCCGCTCCGGAGACCCGCGGCCCCGTTCCCGGCCAGCCCTGGTTCGAGGGGCGCCAGACCTGGACGATGCGCTGGTACGCACTGCACCTGATCGAGGAGAACGCCCGCCACGCCGGCCACGCGGACATCCTGCGCGAGTCCCTGGACGGCAAGGGCGCCTACGAGCTCAACGCCCTCGTGGCCGGGCAGACCTGGCCACCGCCCGGATGGTGAACGCACCCCCCCCGGACCCGAACCGCACAACTCTTCCAGGAGAACCACATGACCAGTGATGAGACGACCCAGAACGAGCAGCTCCGCGGCACCGGCGGCGACCTGCCCACCGTGCTGCTCGACCAGATCGAGCTCCATGTCCGCGAGCACCTGCGCCCTCGGCTCGAGGGGCTCACCGACGAGGAGTACTTCTTCGACCCCTCCGGCTCCGGCCGTGCCTGGACGATCCATCCGCGCACCCCGGAGGGGGAGCAGCCGCCCACCCCGTTCCAGGGCGGCTCCGGGGCGATGGCGATCGACTTCGAGATCCCCGAGCCCGAACCCGCGCCGCTGACCACGATCGCCTGGCGGCTCGGCCACATCATCGTGGGCCTGCTCGCGATGCGCAGCCACGACCACCTCGGCGGCCCGCCCGCGGACTACATGAGCTGGGACTACGCCGCGACCGCGACGGAGGCGCTGGCCCAGTTCGATACGGAGTACGAGCGCTGGATCACCGGTGTGCGCAGCTGGGACGCGGAGGACCTCCAGGTCGCCGTCGGCGAGGCGGAGGGTCCGTGGGCCGAGCACTCCCGCGCCACGCTCGTCGCCCATCTGAACCGTGAGCTCATCCATCACCTCGCCGAGATCGCGCTGCTGCGCGACCTGTGGGCACACCGGGGGTGAGCCGCAGGGCCCGGCCCGGGGCTGGGCCGCACGGAGCCGGGGTGAGCCGAAGCAGATGCCCGGACCCTGATCGACCCTGCCTCAGCTGTCGCCATGGGGGTGCTGTGGCGACAGCGGGGGCCTTCTCGGCGGATGGGCGCTGGCTGAGCCTGATCGAGTCTGTGTGAGCTGTCGGCGTGCGAGCGCTGTGGCGACAGCTGGGGCGTGCTCGGCGGCGCGGAGCTGGGGCGAGCCGGAGCGGGTGCTCGGGCCCGGGTCGACCCTGCCTGAGCTGTCGCCGTGCGGGTGCTGTGGCGACAGCTGGGGCGTGCTCAGCCGCGCGGGGCAGTGAGATGGCTGCGCACGATCCCGAGTAGATCCCGATTCGGTGAACACTTGCCCGCCCCGGGCCCGCAGGGGGGACGATAAGAGCATGTCCTTCGACCTGGTCCCCGCCGAGCTCCTCGCGAGCGCGCTGACCGCCGTGCTGCTGTCCATCCCGTTCTCCTTCGTGCTCGCCGGCGCCGCCATCTCCGGCCCGCGCCGCACCTGGAACCGGGCCGGGCTGGCGATGGGCATCGGCCTGCTGATCGGCGTGCTGCTCGCCGCGGCGACACTGTTCGCCCTGCCCCTGGGGCCCACCTCGGCGCTCTTGGACATCGGCATGCTGCTGGGGCTGGCCTGCGCGATCGTCGCCGCGGTGCTGGTGATCATCCAGGATGACGGCACGACCGTCTCCACCGTCCTGGGCGTCATCGCCTGCGTGCTGATCGGCCTCGCCGTGCCGGCGGATGCGATGCGCGCGATCCTCAGCCTCAGCTCCTCCGTGCTGGTGCTGATCGCCGCCATGGTGATCGAAGCGGTCGCACTGGCGGCGATCGTCGGCTTCCTGGTCGCCGGTGCGGGCCGTGTGCGGGCGCTGCAGATCGGGGTGGCGGCCGCCGGCATCGTCTCCGCAGTGCTGATCGGGGAGGGGGTGCTGGCGATCCTGCTCCGCGACGCCGCGGGGGTCGCGCTTCCGCAGGCCTCGCTCACCGCCATGCTCATCACGGCGCTGGTCGCACTGGTGATCGGCAGTGTGGTGGGCGGCGTGCTGGACACGGTCCGCAGCCGGCGACAGGTCGAACCGATCCGCGAGCCGCGCTGAGCGGAGCGGGCTCGCGCCTCCGCGTCAGCCTCGCGCCTCTGCGTCAGCCCCGCGGGGGCAGCGCGTAGCCCTGCGGCGCGAGCCGGGTGAGCTCCTCGCGCAGCAGCTGCCCGATCGCTGCGCGACGTGCCGTGCCCATCCGCTCGATCGGACCGGTCACGCTCACCGCGATCGAGCGCCCGCTGCTGCGCGTCAGGGCGACGCCCACGCAGGCGATGCCCGCCTCGTTCTCCTCGACCTCCGCGGACCAGCCGCGACCGGCGGTCTGCTCGAGGACCTCGGCGAGATGCGCCGCAGAGATCACGGTCCCGGTCTCCTCGCCCTCGGTGGCCTGCGCGTACGCGGCCAGCGCCTCGGCACGCACGCCGTCGGCCGCGAGCATCGCGCGCCCCATCGCGGTGCGCGCCGCCGGGGCCCGACTGCCGATCCGCGACCACACCCGCACCGTGCGCTCGGGCTCGACCTTGTCCAGGTAGAGCACCCTCGTGCCGTCCATCTGCCCCAGGTGCACCAGCTCCTGGGTGCGCTGGGAGATGCTCGCCAGCACCGGGGCGAACAGGGTCTGCAGGTTCTCGCCGGCACCGAAGGCCGGGGTGAGGTCCAGCGCGGCCGAGCCCAGGTGGTACTGCTGGTCGCTCGCGGACTGGTCGGCGAAGCCGCGGTGCATGAGCGCCCGCAACAGCCGATGCACCGAGGCCTTGTTCAGCCCGCTCTCCGCAGCGATGTCGCGCAGGGACATCCCCTCGGGGCCGGCCGCGGCGAGGATCTGCAGCAGCATCAGCGCCTTGTCCACGCTGCCGACGGGGCTGGAGCCCGAGGCCGGGTCCGTCGGCCCGGTGATCGATCCGGGAGTTCTCGATTCTGCGGCGGTCATCTCGGGTGCCCCTCCTGCGGTGGAACCGTGTTGCCGGGGTGCCGGCGGATGTCTAGACTCATCACGAACCGCAGAATACGCGTTCCATCATATAAAACACCAGTGGCGTCGTGCGGTCCGTCGCCCGCACCGGAGGACCCGCATGGCCATCGAACGCCTCGACGTGAACGTCACCAGCCCCGGCCGCAACTTCGTCACCGCGAGGATCACCACCTCCGACGGTCTCACCGGCCTCGGCGACGCCACCCTGAACGGGCGTGAGCTCGCGGTCGCCTCCTATCTGCGCGACCACGTCGCCCCCACCCTGATCGGCCGTGACGAGTCGCAGATCGAATCGATCTGGCAGTACCTCTACCGCAGCCCGTACTGGCGCCGTGGCCCGGTCACCATGGCGGCCGTTGCCGCGATCGACATGGCGCTGTGGGATATCGCCGCGAAGAAGGCCGGCGAGCCGCTGTACAAGCTGCTCGGCGGCGCCTCCCGCACCGGGCTGCTCAGCTACGCCCACGCCTCCGGCACCACGATCGATACGCTCAACGATGCGATCCGCGGCTATCTGGACCAGGGCTTCCAGGCGGTGCGGATCCAGGCCGGGGTGCCCGGCCTCGGCCAGATCTACGGTGTCCACGATGCCGCCCCGGGCGGGAAGTACGAGTACGAGCCGGCGGGTCGCGCGACAGTGAGGGCCGGGGGTGCGGCGATGCGGCCGACGGAGGAGACCTGGGATACCGCCGCCTACCTCCGCCACCTGCCCACCGTCTTCGCCGGGGTGCGCGAGGAGTTCGGTCCCGAGCTGCACCTGCTGCATGACGGCCACCATCGGATGACCCCGCTCGAGGCCGCGAAGCTCGCCAAGCGGATCGAGCCCTTCGATCCGTTCTGGCTCGAGGACTGCACCCCCGGGGAGGACCAGGCGGCGCTGCGCCTGGTGCGCCACCACTCGGTGACGCCGCTCGCGATCGGCGAGGTGTTCAACTCCGTCTACGACTACCAGACGCTGATCACGGAGCGGCTGATCGACTACGTGCGCTCCTCGGCCACCCACGCCGGCGGCATCACCGGGCTGCGCCAGATCATGAGCTTCGCCGCGATCTACGGCATCCGCTCCGGCTTCCACGGCCCCACCGACGTCTCCCCGGTGGGTATGGCCGCGAACCTGCACCTGGGGCTCGCGATCCACAACTTCGGGATCCAGGAGTACATGCCGCACTCCGAGACCACACTGTCCGTGTTCCGCACCAGCTACCGCTTCGCGGACGGTCTGCTGCATCCGGGGGAGAACCCGGGCCTCGGGGTCGAGCTCGACGAGGAGGCGGCGGCCCGGCACGCGTACCAGCCCGCCTATCTGCCGGTGAACCGGCTGCGGGACGGGACCGTGCACGACTGGTGAGCGCCCTGGGGCCGGGGTGCCCGGTCAGGCCGCGGGGCCGGCCGTGGCGTGGCGCACCTCGACCAGGCGCAGCACCGCCACGGTGAGGAGCGCGGTCTCTGCGGCGGCGAGCAGCATGAGGGACGGCGTCGCGACGGGGTCGAAGGCGGCCAGCAGCGCCCAGCTGAGCAGCATCGAGAACACCGAGACCAGGCCGGTTCCCATGCCGACCACCGCCAGCACCGGTCGGTGCAGCGCGAGCACGGCGAGGATCGTCGTGGCCAGTGCGGTGAGGAATGCTTGCATCGGCAGCAGCGTGAGCAGGTTGCCGAGGTCGATCGTGGCGGGATTCGGCCAGGACTCGACCGTGATGTCGTCGGTGCGCAGCTTGCCGTCGAACCACGCCATGCGCCGGGTGGGCAACGCGAGTCCCACCGTGGCCAGCCCGCTCGTCACGATCGCGCCCCACGTCGCCAGCCTGCGCGCCCGGGCCGGCCGTCCCCCGGCTGCCCTGACGCTCGACGTCGCCGCCATCCCCTCCGTCGCTGTCATGCCCCGAGGATCGCCTCCCCTCCGCAAGATCGCAAGGCGAGCGCACCGGACCTGCGCAGAAGGCACCATGGGAGTGCCCTCCGCCGCGCACGACGAGAAGGGACCGCAGCCGCCCCCGCCACAACGCGAGGCTCCGGCACCTCGAGAGGAGCCCCGGTGAGCGCCCACCCCACCACCTCGTTCATCGTCCCGCCCGGCCCGACCACCCGGCCCACCCTCGAGGGCACCTTCGGGATGTCCGCCTCGACCCACTGGATCGCGACGGCCTGCATGCAGAGCGTGCTCGAGCGCGGCGGGAACGCCTTCGATGCCGCCACCGCGGGCGGCTTCGTGCTGCATGTGGTGGAACCGCATCTGAACGGCCCCGGCGGGGACATGACCGCGCTCCTGGCGACCGCCGAGGACCCCGCCCCCGTGGTGGTGATGGGGCAGGGCCCCGCCCCGGCCGGCGCGAGCATCGAGCACTTCCGCGCCGAGGGGCTCACCGCCGTGCCCGGCACCGGCGCCCTCGCCGCCGCCGTGCCGCAGGCGGTGGACGCCTGGCTGCTGGTGCTCGAGGAGAAGGGGACCTGGGAGCTCGCGGACGTCCTGGCCTACGCGATCGACTGCGCAGAGAACGGACACCCCGTGCTCGCCCGGGTCAGTGCCCAGATCGAGACGGTCGCACAGACCTTCACCGAGCACTGGCCGAGCTCCGCCGCGCTGTGGATGCCGGACGGCACACCACCGCAGCCCGGCCAGCTGCTGCGCAACCCCAAGTATGCGGCTGTGCTGCGGGACCTGGTCGCCGCCGGTGACGGCATCGGCGAGGACACCGCCGACGGGTCCGCCGCCCGGGACGGCCGCGGGGCACGGATCGCCGCCGCCCGGGAGCGCTGGCGCACCGGGCCCGTCGCCCGCGCCATCGCCGAGTTCGTGCGCACCCCGCACCGCCACTCCGACGGGGCCGACCACGCCGGGGTGCTGACGATGGAGGATCTGGCCGGGGCCGTGGCCCGCTTCGAGCCCGCGGCCACCACCACCTTCCGCGGCTGGACGGTCGCGAAGACCGCCGCCTGGGGGCAGGGCCCCGCCCTGCTCGAGACCCTCGGCATCCTCGACGGTCTCCCGGACGACCAGCTCGATCCCTCCACCGAGCGCGGCGCCCACACCGTCCTCGAGACCCTCAAGCTGGCGCTCGCCGACCGCGACGCCCACTTCGGGGACGCGGACGTGGACCTCGAGCAGCTGCTGTCCCCGGAGCACCTCGCCGCCCGGCGCGCCCTGCTCACCGAGGAGGCCTCCCACCAGTTCCGCCCGAGCCCGCTCGGTGGCGGCCCGTCGGCCCTGCCGCCGCTGCTGACCGCGGAGGAACACGCCCTGGCCAGCGGCGGCACCGTCGACCACGGCGGCTCCGGGGAGCCGACGGTCAGGGCGACAGGGGAGGCGCGCGGGGACACCTGCCATCTCGACGTGGTGGACCGGTGGGGCAACCTCATCAGCGCCACCCCCTCCGGCGGCTGGCTCCAGTCCTCACCCGCCATCCCCGGCCTCGGCTTCTGCCTCGGCACCCGCCTGCAGATGATGTGGCTGGACGAGCAGCTGCCGTCGGCGCTGCGTCCCGGCCGCCGACCGCGCACCACGCTCACCCCGACCCTGGTGCTCCGCGACGGCGAGCCCGTCCTCGCCTGCGGCTCGCCGGGCGGTGACCAGCAGGATCAGTGGCAGCTGCTGTTCCTGCTGCGGGTGCTGGTGGGCGGGCTCGAGCTCCAGCAGGCGATCGACGCCCCGGCCCTGCACACCCTCTCGATGCCCGGCTCCTTCTGGCCCCGCACCTGGTCCCCGGGCCGAGCGGTGGTCGAGGACCGCCTCGGCGACGAGGTCATCGCCGCACTGGAGGCACGCGGCCACGAGGTGGTCCGCGCCGGGGACTGGTCCCTGGGGCGGGTGTCGTGCGTGATGCGTGACCCCGCGACCGGGATCCTCCGCGCCGCCGCGAACTCCCGCGGAGCCCAGGGCTACGCCGCCGGGCGCTGACCTGGGATCCCGCCTTGCAGCACGCCCCTGACGTGCGCCGATTCCCCCGATCTGCCCCCTGTGCGCCATGGGGAGATCGGGGAATCAATGCTTGGACCTCGGTGCGTCTTAGCCGTCGCTGCGGTCTCAGACCTCGGCGCGACTTCGCTGACGCTGCGGCCTCAGACCTCGTCGCCAGCGGTGATCGCCTCGGCCTCCTCGACCTCGGTCAGCTCCTCGTGCGAGCCGACGGCGGCCAGGTGCTTCCGCCCCAGGATCAGCATCAGGATCGACAGCACCAGTGCTCCTGCGGCCAGCGCATACGGGGCGCCGACGGTGGTCGCCGCGGCGAGCGGACCGGCCACGGCCGGGGCGATCGCACCGCCGAGGAAGCGCACGCCCGAGTAGGCGGAGCTCGCGACGCCGCGCGGGAGGTCGGTGGCCTCCATGACCGTCTCGGTGAGGGCGGTGTTCATGATGCCCAGCAGGAGCCCGCCGATCACGATCAGCACGATCAGGCCGGTCATCGAGGAGTGGGCGAGGCTCATCACCACCATCAGCACGGTGAGCAGCCCCAGCGTGGTCACCAGTGTGCGGATCAGCCCCAGGCGGCGCGTGAGCAGCGGTGCGACGAACACCGAGGTGATCGCGAGCCCCGTGCCCCAGCCGAAGAACACGCCCCCGATGCCCAGCGCCCCGAACTCCATCCCGTGCGCAGCGGCGGCCGCCTCGAGCGGGAACGGCGAGTAGGCCAGCAGGGTGAAGAACGCGAAGTTGTAGAAGACCGCTGTCAGCGCGAGGGTGCGCAGCGCCGGGTGGCCCAGGGCGCGCAGCGCGGCGAGCGGCGAGACGTGAGCGGGCTTCGCTTCCTTCCGCAGCAGCACGACGATCGCCAGGACCCCGATGCCCATGAGCACGGCGGTGCCGGCGAAGGGGGCGCGCCAGGAGATGGCGCCGAGCAGCCCGCCCAGCAGCGGGCCGACGGCCAGGCCGATGCCGAGCGCGGTCTCGTAGAGGATGATCGCGCCCGCGCTGGGGCCGGTGGTGGCGCCGACGATCGCGGCCAGCGCGGTGGAGATGAACAGGGCATTGCCCAGACCCCAGCCGGCGCGCAGCCCGATGATCTGTTCAACGCTCCCGGCGCCGGAGGCCAGCGCCGCGAACAGCACCACCAGCAGCAGACCCACCAGCAGGGTGCGCTTGACCCCGACCTTCGAGGCGAACCAGCTGGTGAAGAACATGGCGATCGCGGTGATGAACAGGTAGCTGGTGAACAGCAGCATCGCTTGCGACGGGGTGGCGTCCAGCTGGCTGCTGATCGCGGGCAGGATCGGGTCCACCAGGCCAATGCCCATGAAGGACACGGTCGCGGCGAAGGCGATGGCCCACACGGACTTCGGCTGGTGGAACGCCTCGCGCAGGGTGGGTGCGGTGTTCTTCGCGGTGTTCTTCGTGGTGCTCGGCGCGGGGCCCGGGGTGGGCGGCGTCGAGGGTTCGGTGAGCTGTGAGGTCATGCGCGGGGTCCTTCGTTCGGAGCGAGGTGGTGGAGTGCGGGTGGGGCGGGAGGTCACGGTGCGGGGGCCGACGGCGATCGGCGGGAGCGGCGCCGGGCAGCGCCCGCCTCATCCGTCGTGGGCGTCGACGAGGCGCGAGAGGATCTCGGCGGCCCGCTCGAGGGCGGCGAAGTCCTCGGCGGGAAGCTGATCGAGCAGCCCGCCCACGCCGTGTGCCAGCTGCTGCCGCCAGGCGGCGAGCTGGGCGGAGCCCTGGGTGGTGGTGCTGATCAGCGAGGAGCGGGAGTCGGTGGGATCGGGGGTGCGCCCCACGAGCCCCTCCTCCTCGAGGCGCTTGATCACGGTGGTGGCCGTGGGGCGGGAGACCCGCTCGCGGTCCGCGATCTCGCTCAGGCGCAGCGGCCCGTGCCGCTCGATAGTGGCGACCACGCGCCAGGACACGGTCCCTACGCCCACGTCGGAGCGCCGCGCGGCCAGGCGTGAGAACTGGGAGCACACCAGCGCCAGGTGCTGGGGGAGCTCGGCGGGAGCGGCGGGAGTGGTCGTCATGCCCTCCACTATAGTGAGCATTGCTAACCATCGCAAAGTGTGTGTGACCCATGGATCGCCCCGGGGGTGCGATCGGCTCTTCGGCTCTTCGGCTCTGCGCCCCGGCTGCTCGGCGGCCGACGGGCTCGGCGGCCCGCGGGCTCAGGCCCTACGGACTGGTGGTCGACGGATTCAGCGGCTCACCGGATCCGCGCTGCCGCCGGCGAGCAGGGCCGCGAGCTCATGCGGGCGGGGCGCTCCCTCCCAATCCCCGGGAACGGTGCAGGCCAGGGCCCCGCAGGCGTTCGCCCGCTCCAGCTGCTGCGGGACCCCCAGCCCCTCGAGGTGGGCGCTGAGGTAGCCCGCGACGAAGGCGTCTCCCGCGCCGACGGTGTCCACCACGTCCACGACGTGGCCCGCCGCCTCATGGAGTCGGCCCTCGGCGAGCGCGGCGGCGCCGTCGGGCCCGAGCTTCGCCACCACCTGCCGTCCCGGCCGGGTCAGGGCCTCCAGCAGCTCGGAGGGTGCTGAGGCGTCGATCTCCGGGGCGAGCAGCGCGAGCTCCTCGGGGCCGCCGATGAGGATGTCGACATGCTCGAGGATCTCGCCCAGCAGCTCGGCGAGGTGGTCGCGGGATCCGAGTCGGGAGCGGTGGTTCACGTCCAAGCTCACCGTCGCCCCCGTCGCGACCGCGCGCCGCACGGCGGTCAGGACGGTGGCATGCGCGCTCGCCGAGAGCAGCGGGGTGATCCCGCTGATGTGCAGGAGCTCTGCCCGCTCGATGAGCTGCTCGGGGAGATCGGCTGGGGCGATGGCGGAGGCGGCAGAGCCGCTGCGGTAATAGTCCACGCGAGTGGTGGCGCCGGTGGGGCGCGACTTGATCATCAGGCCCGTCGGCCGCTGCGGATCGACTGCGCAATGGACCTCGACGCCCTCGCCGCGGATCTCCCGCACCACCCGCATCCCCAGCGGATCGTCGCCCACCCGGCCCACCCATGCCGTGGGCACCCCGAGCCGGCTCAGCCCGATCGCCAGATTCGATTCCGCACCGCCGATCGCGAGCTCCACGGACGGCAGGTGGGCGAGGGAGCCGATGGTGCCGCTGTGCATCAGCGCCATGGTCTCGCCGAGGGTGACCACGCGCGGTGCGGCGCTCATGCCTCCGCCCCGCGCGCGGTCACGTCGACGAACTGCGCGGCGCGCTCGGCGAGCGCCTGGAGGCTGCCGCCCCGCAGCGCATCGCCGACCAGGGGCCCGCCCACGGAGACGGCCTCGGCCCCGGCCCGCAGCCAGTCCCTTGCGGCTTCGAGGTCCACCCCGCCCGAGGGGACCACCCGGATGCCGGGGAAGGGCCGCGCAGATCCTTGACGTAGCCGGGGCCCACCACGGAGGCGGGGAACACCTTGACCGCCGCAGCGCCGGCGGACCAGCCCGCATGCAGCTCGCTCGGGGTCAGGCCGCCGGGCACGATCGGGATGCCGGCGGCCGCCGCCTCATCGAGCAGGTCCGCGCGGGTGATCGGGGTGACGATGAAGTCCGCGCCGTGCGCGGCGGCGGTGCGGAGATCAGCGGGATCCGTGACGGTGCCGACGCCGATGTCCATCCGGGTGCCGAACCGCTCATGCAGCCTCGCCAGCTCTGCGAGGGTGCCGGGGGTGGACAGGGTCAGCTCCACCGAACGGATGCCGGCGTCGGCGAGCGCCTCGAGGACCGGAGCGTACTGCTCGGCGCGCTCACCGCGGATCACGACGATCAGCCGGGCGGCGGCGGTGCGTTCGGGCAGGGACGGGCGGTGCGTGGCGGCCATGAGGGTCTCCTGGATGGTGGGAGCGATGGCGAGAGGGGCGGGCGCCCCCTGTCCTGATTTTGTTATACGGAACGGTAGTTCTGCTCCGCGCAACAGCGTAGCAAGTGGTGATCGCCGGCGGGGCGAGCGCGAGGGGGACTGCGGGGCGTCCGCCCGATGGGTCTGCGTGCCGGCAGCGGCCCGGTCGGTCACAATGAGACGGTGACCAGTACCCGCGTGACCACCGAGACCGTCCTCTCCCTGCTGCGCAGCGACCCTCAGAGCGAGGCGCAGCTGGAGCAGCTCGCCCGCGAGGCGCAGAAGCTGCCGGTGCCCGAGCTCGTCTATCTGGTCGAGACCCGGGCGTCCACCGAGGCCGCGATCCTGTTCCGAGTCCTGGGCAAGGTCACGGCGCTCGCCGTCTTCGAGGCGCTCCCGGCACCGCACCAGGCCGAGCTGATCTCGGCGCTGCGCACCCAGCAGGTCGCCGACATCATCGGCGATCTCGACCCCGACGACCGTGCCTCCCTGTTCGACGAGCTCCCGGCCTCGGTCGCCGAGCGGCTGATGCACGGGCTCGACGCCGAGCAGCGAGAGATGACCACGGCGGTCCTCGGCTACTCCCGGGAATCGATCGGGCGGTACATGTCGCCCGAGGTGCTCACGCTCAGCCCCGGGTGGAGCGTCCGCGAGGCCCTCGCCTACGTGCGTGCCCACGCCGTGGGGCCCGAGACGATCTATCTGCTGCCCGTCGTCGACGAGTCCCGCATCCTGCTCGGCGTGGTGGGGCTGCGACGGCTGCTGGTGGCCGAGGAGGACAGCCTCGTCGGCGAGATCGCCCACCTGGCGGTCTCCGCCACGGCCACCGATGACCGTGAGCTCGTCGCCCGGCGCTTCTCCGCCGCCAAACTCCTGGCGATGCCGATCGTGGATGGGGAGGGCCGCCTGGTCGGCATCCTGACCGTCGACGACGCCGTCGGCATCCTCGAGGAGGAGGACCACGAGGACACCGCCCGCACCGGCGGCGCGGAGCCGCTGCCCAGCTCCTACCTCTCCACCCCGGTCCTGCGTGTGGTGCGCAGCCGCATCGTCTGGCTGCTGGTGCTCGCGATCTCGGCGATCCTCACCGTGCAGGTGCTCGAGGTCTTCGAGGACAAGCTCGACGAGGTCGTGATCCTGGCCCTGTTCATCCCGCTGCTGACGGGCACCGGCGGCAACACCGGCAACCAGGCGGCCACCACCGTCACCCGCGCGCTCGCCGTGGGCGAGGTGCGAGTGCGGGACCTGCCCCGGGTGGTGTGGCAGGAGCTGCGCGTCGGGATGGTGCTCGGCGTGGTGCTGGGCTCCCTCGGCTTCATCGTCGCCGGGCTCGTCTACGGCCCGGCGATCGGCATGGTGATGGGGACGACGCTGCTGTCCATCTGCACCATGGCAGCGATCGTGGGCGGCCTGATGCCGCTGGTCGCGAAGCGGGTCGGCGCGGATCCCGCAGTGTTCTCCAACCCCTTCATCTCCACCTTCTGCGACGCCACCGGTCTGATCATCTACTTCACGATCGCGACGGCCGTGCTGGGGTTGTGAGGGGTGCTGTCGGAGGCCGCGCTCAGGCGGTGCGGCCGGTCAGCTCCCGGGCCTGCTCCTGCGCGATGAGCGCCAGCTCGACGGCCTTGAAGGCGTGCTCCTGGGTCATGGCGTCCTCGGTGCGGTGCAGCACGTCGAGGATCAGTTGGCCGAAGAACGGGTAGCCCACCTCGCCGGTCGCGTTGATGCGATGCTCGCCCTCGCCATCGACCAGGATCACCTGGCCGCCGCCGTTGTCGGTGGTGACGTCGATGTACTTGCGCAGCTCGAGGTAGCCCTCGGTGCCGAGGATGAACGTGCGGCCGTCGCCCCAGGTGCGCAGGCCGGCCGGGGTGAACCAGTCCACGCGCACGAAGCCGGTCGCCCCGGAGGACAGCGCGATGTGCGCATCGCCGTAGTCGTCGAGCTCCGGATGCTCGGGATTGCCGAAGTTGCCGATCGAGCTGGAGAGGATCTCGGCGTCCTCGGAACCGGTGAAGGCGAGCATCTGCTCGAAGTTGTGGCTGCCGATATCGGTGAGGATGCCGCCGTAGCTGGCACGCTCGAAGAACCAGTCCGGGCGGGTGGAAGGATCGCCCATGCGATGCGGGCCCATGCCCTGGACCTGCAGGACCTTCCCGATCGCACCGCGCTCGATGAGCTGACCGGCCAGCACCGCCGCCTCGACGTGGATCCGCTCGGAGTAGTAGACGGCGTACTTCCGGCCGGTGCGCTCCACCGCGGCCTTCGCCTCGGCGAGCTGCTCGCGGGAGATCAGCGGGGTCTTGTCGGTGAAGTAGTCCTTGCCGGCCTCCATCACGCGGATGCCCAGCGGCGCGCGATCCACCGGCACCGCCGCGGCGGCGACCAGGTGCACCTCGGGGTCGGCGAGCACTTCCTCCTCGCTGGAGGCGATCCTGACCTGCGGGAACTTCTCCTGGAAAGCGGCGGCACGCTCGGGCTGGGTGTCGTAGACCCACTTCAGGGTGCCGCCCGCGTCGAGCAGCCCCTGGGTCATGCCCCCGATGTGGCCGTGGTCGAGATGCATCGCGGCGAAGACGAGCTCGCCGGGTTCGACGACCGGCTTCGGCATCGAGTCCGGCGCGTAGTCGGCTCCTTCGGAGACAGCCATGGGGGTCCTCTCAACAGGTGATCGGGGGCGATCAGGGTGAACGGGAACTGCAGCGGCGTGGCGCAACGCGGGGGAGAGGCGGCGCTGCTGCCGCTGGTTACGGCCGCGCCATCGCGGGCTGGGCACCCGGGTCCCCTCGGCGCACTGCACAGCAGTCTCCTGCACCCCGCGGCCGACGGCAGGGGAGTGCCGGATGTTGCCAGTTGCTACCGTGCCTGCGTGGACCTCTTCACCCTCAGCTGGACGGCGCTGCGCACCGCGGCGGCCGGTCTCCCCGACTCGGCCCTGACCCGCCCCTCCGGCTGCCGGGGCTGGCTGGTGCGAGACCTGCTCTGCCACGTCGTCTTCGACGCGCAGGATGTGCTGATCACCCTGTCCACCCCGGCGGAGACGACCCCCTCCGCCGATGCCCTCAGCTTCTGGACCCCGCGCCCCGCCCCGCCCGAGGGGAGCGACCCGCTGGGCGGGCTCACCGTGCGCCTGGCCGCCGCCTACGAGGACCCCGCCCTGCTGCGCCAGCATCTCGAGAACGTGGGCGCCGCCGCCGGCCGCGCCGCGCTGCTCGCCCACCCCGACCTGCCCGTCTCCACCCGGGACATGACCCTCACCGTGCGGGACTACCTCAGCGCCCACGTTCTCGAGTGGACGCTGCACCACCTGGACCTCGTAGCTCACCTGGGGGATGGGGAGGAAGCGACCGTCGACCCTCCTGTGGGCGGCCCTCGCGCCGACGATCCGCCCGCAGCCGGCCCGCCCGCGGAGGGCCTGGCCGCTGCCCGGGACATGGTCGAACGACGACTGCGGCTCCGACTGCCAGTGGCCTGGACGGACGCCGACGCACTGCGGGTCGCGACCGGGCGTCGCCCGGCGACCCCGGCCGAGCGCGCCGAGCTGGATGCTCTCGGCCCGCGCGGGCAGATGCTCCCGCTCTCCTTCGGCTGAGCTCTGTCGCCGCCGTGACCTCGCACAACTCCACTTCCTGAGCACCTCGGCCCGGGGCTAGGGTGGAGCACAGTCCACACAGCGGTGCCCGCGCACACCGCCTCCGGACCCGGTGCCCTGCCGCGGGCGCAGGAAAGGTTCACCGTGATCGAGGCCCTCGAGGGGAGCCCGCTCCTCACGCTCTTCCTGGTCGTCGCCACCGGTGCCGTGCTGGGCGCGATCCCCTTCGGTCGGATCCGTCTCGGAGCCGCCGGCGCCCTGTTCACCGGCCTCGCCCTCTCCGCGATCGCCCCGCACCTCGGCACGGGTATGGAGATCGTACAGACCCTGGGGCTGGCCCTGTTCGTCTACACCGTCGGGATCTCCGCCGGCGCCGCCTTCTTCAGCTCCCTGCACCGTCAGCTGCCGCTGCTCGCCGCAGCCACTCTCAGCACCGCCCTCGCCGCCGCCCTCACCCTGGTCCTCGGAGAGGCGCTGGGCCTGGCCCGGGACCTGTCGCTGGGGCTGTTCACCGGGGCGCTCACCGCCGCCCCCGCCCTGGACGCCGCCTCCCGCCTCACCGGTACCCCGGGTCCCTCGGTGGGCTATGCCTTCGGCTATCCGATCGGCGTGATCGTCGGGATCGTGCTGGTCTCGAGCATCGTCAGCCGCACCTGGCCGGGCCGGAAGGACACCGCATCCCTGGCCGGCACCAGCTTGGCCTCGACCACCGTGCACGTGCAGCGCTCGGTGAACCTGCGCGACGTCCCGCAGTGGCACCACCAGCAGGTGCGCTTCTCCTACCTGCGCCGTGACGGCAGGGTGCGGGTGATCGTGCCGGGGGAGGACCTCCTGGCCGGGGACGAGGTGGTCGCCGTCGGCATGCCCGAGCAGGTCGCGGCGGTGACCGAAGCGTTGGGCGAGACCAGCGACCGGCATATCGCTCACGACCGCTCGCTGGTGGAGTTCACCCGCCTCACCGTCTCCAACCCCGACCTCTCCTCCCGCTCCATCGCCGAGCTGAACCTGCCGGTGCGCTTCGGCGCGGTGGTCACCCGGGTGCGGCGCGGCGACCTCGAGCTGCTGGCCCGCGACGACCTGGTCCTCGAACCCGGGGACCGCCTTGCCGTGGTGGTGGAGCGCCGCCGGCTCGACGCCGTGCACACCTTCCTCGGCGACTCGGACCGCCAGGCCGGCGAGCTCGACGTGCTCTCCCTCGGACTGGGCCTCATGCTCGGCGTCGCGCTGGGACTCGTCAGCCTCCCGATGCCCGGCGGCGGCAGCTTCTCCCTGGGACCGGCCGCCGGCCCGCTGCTGGTGGGCATGGTCCTGGGCGCCCTGCGCCGCACCGGACCGGTGGTGTGGAGCCTTCCGGGCAGCGCCAACCGCACACTGCGCCAGCTGGGGCTGCTGCTCTTCCTCGCCGGACTGGGCCTCACCGCCGGGCCGGAGGTCGCCTCCATGCTCGCCTCACCGACGGCCTGGCGTGCGGCCGTGCTCTCCGCGGCGGTCGCCGCGCTAAGCTGCCTCGCTCTGGTCGTGGCCGGACGCTGGGTGCTGGACCTCTCCGCCCCGCGGGCGGCAGGTGCGGTGGCCGGCTTCCTCGGGCAGCCGGCGGTGCTCGAGGCCGCGAACGCCCGACGGGCCGACGAGCGCATCGAGGCCGCCTACGCCACGCTCTTCGCCTTCTCCATCGTGGTGAAGATCCTTCTGGTCCCCGTCATCTGGAACCTCTGACACCGCTGTGAGCCCGGGGACCGGGCAGAGCCGGGGCCAGACCCGGCACCGCCCGCCGCCGGGGCCAGCTCCGGCCCCGGCGGCAATCGTGCGTCCCGGCCGGGTGACCTCAAGCGGTCGCGCGCACGTCCTCCAGCGCCACGGCCTCGGGCCGGGCCACGTGGCTCGCGATCTCGATCCGGGCACCGCTGTGCGCGGATTCGAGCACCGCGTTCATCACCTCGAGCGCATGCTGACCCAGCTCGCCGCTGGCCCGCAGCTCCGGGCCGCGCACCGCCATGTCGTGCAGGCCGATGCCGCGCCCGGCCTCCTCGTAGCCGCCGGCCGTCGGCACCGGCTCCCACCCCTCTCCGCCCAGCCGGTGCACCGTCACGTCGCCGGAGAAGTGGTTCGGATCGGGGACCGCGAGCGTGCCCTCGGTGCCGTGGATCTCGATCGGATGGGCCGAGGTGGCGACCGCGTCGAAGCTCATCACCAGGGTGGACAGCACTCCGCTCTCGTGCACCAGAACCCCCGAGACGTGGGTGTCGGTGCTGACCGGGATGCTCTCCCCGGCCCGGGGCCCGGAGCCGATGGTGCGCGCATCCCTTGTGCGACTGGCCGCGCCGATGACCGAGGTGATCGGGCCCAGCAGGGTGATCAGG
Organism: Brachybacterium avium; assembly: GCF_002216795.1. Lineage (NCBI taxonomy): Bacteria > Bacillati > Actinomycetota > Actinomycetes > Micrococcales > Dermabacteraceae > Brachybacterium > Brachybacterium avium. Next base: position 1,979,213 of record NZ_CP022316.1, read on the forward strand.
GCATGGAGGTAGTACGGGCCCATGTCCAGCAGCGGGCCGCCGCCGGGCACGTAGTAGAAGTCCGGCTGCGGATGCCAGCGCTCGTGGCCGGGGGTGACCATGGTCGCGGTCGCCGCGATCGGGGTGCCGATCAGGCCCTCGTCGATCGCCGCGCGTGCGGTCTGGGTGCCGGTGCCGAGCACCGTGTCCGGCGCGGAGCCGACGAGCACCCCCGCCGCCAGGGCCGCGACCAGCACCTCGGCGCCCTCCTGCGTGGTGACCGCGAACGGCTTCTCCGAGTACACGTTCTTGCCCGCCGCGATCGCGCGCAGATCCACGTCGGCATGCGCCGCGGGGATGGTGAGGTTCAGGATCGTGTCCACCTCGGGGTCGGCGATGAGCTCGTCGACGCTCAGCGCACGCACCCCCTCCCGGCCCTCGGCGGCGGCCGCGGCGCGGGCGGGGTCCAGGTCCGCGACGGCCACCAGCTGCACGTCCGGCAGCTGGTCGAAGCTCGCCAGATACTGCTGGGAGATGACACCGCAGCCGATCATGCCGATCCTCATCGGGTCGCCTCCTCAGCGCTGGCGGTGGTTCTCGGACCATGATCGCCATAGGGTTGCCCGGAGCCGCGGGCGGCCCACAGCAGGCCGCGCTCGATCACCGTGCGCACAGACGGATCCTCGAGCACCTCGACCCGGTGGCCGGGGGTGGAGACGAAGATGCGCCCCTCGCCCCACTGGCGGGTCCACAGCGCCGGCGAGGTCACCTCCCGATGCCACGGATCCCAGTCCCGCACCTTCTGGGTGGTGGTGGCGAGCACGTCGATGTAGTCGTCCGACAGCACCCAGTACTGCTCGGTGACCAGGTCGAAGTCGCCGATCCCCGCAGTGATGGGGTGCTCGGCGGCGGCGGGCAGCATGTTCACCGTGTAGGGGACGTAGTTGTCCGCCTGCTCGCCCTTGCGCTCATCGGGGTGCTTGCCCGGATGGCAGCCGAACTGGCCGCCGATGAGGGTGAGGTAGTCGGATTCGTTCCGGTAGGAGTCGGCGATGCCGCCGTGCCAGCCGGCCATGCCCGTGCCCGCCTCGATCGCGGCGCGGAGGCCCTCGAACTGGGGCCGCTCGATCGTGTTCATGGTGTTGCACTGGAGGATCAGATCGACCGTGGCCATGTACTCGGCGTCGGCGTAGATCGCGGGGGAGTCCTCGATCCGCACTGCGAAGCCGTTCTCCTCGAGGAACGGGATGAACAGGTCGGTGGCTTCGATGGGCTGGTGCCCGTCCCAGCCGCCGCGGACGACGAGGCAGGTGCGAGGGGTGGTCATCGGGTGCTCTCCTGGGTGGTATCGGGATCGGTGCTTCTCCAGCTGCTGCCCTCGCCCGCGCTGGTCTCGACGGCGGCGAGGACGCGCTGGACCTGCAGCGCCTCCTCGAAGGAGGGCGAGGGGTCGGTGCCCTCGCCGATCGCCGTGACGAGGTCGGCGATCTGGTGGGTGAAGGTGTGCTCGTAGCCCAGCCCGTGGCCGGTGGGCCACCAGTGCGCCGCGTAGGGGTGCTCGGGCTCGGTGGTGAGGATGCGGGTGAAGCCCTGGCGGCCCGCCGGGGCGGTGGCGTCGTAGACCTCCAGCTCGTTCATCCGCTCGAAGTCGAAGGCGATCGAGCCGGCCGAGCCGTTGATCTCCACGCGCATCGCGTTCTTGCGTCCCTGCGCCATGCGGGTGGCCTCGAAGGAGCCGAGCACCCCGGAGTCGAAGCGGGCGGTGAACAGGGCGAGATCGTCCACCGTCACGTCACGGCGCTCGCCGGAGGCATCGCCCGTGCCGCCGAGGCCCTGCGCCGTGCCGGCCGCCGGACGGGTGGGGACCACGGTCTGCAGGGTGCCGGAGACCGAGTCGATCCGCTGGCCGGTGATCCACTGGGTGAGGTCGACGATGTGGGCGCCGATGTCGCCGAGCGCTCCGGAGCCGGCCTTGTCCCGGTCCAGGCGCCAGGTCATCGGGGCGTCGGCGTCGGAGAGCCAGTCCTGCAGGTACTGGGCGCGGACCTGCCGGATCTCGCCCACGGCGCCCTCGGCGACGAGCTGACGCGCATACGCCAGCGCCGGGGTGCGGCGGTAGGAGAAGCCGCAGATGCTGCGCGTGCCCTGGGCGCGGGCCTCGATCGCTGCGGCGGTCATCTGCTCGGACTCCTCCACAGAGTTGGCCAGCGGCTTCTCGCACAGCACGTGCTTGCCGGCCGCGAGCGCTGCCATCGCGATCTCGAAGTGCGAGTCACCGGGGGTGCAGATGTCGATGACATCGATCTCGGGATCCTCGACGAGGTCCTGCCAGCGGGTGGTGGTCTGCGCGAATCCGTAGCGCTCGGCGGCCGCGACCAGGGTGGCCTCGGTGCGCCCGGCGAGGGTCGCCAGCACCGGTGTCAGCGGCAGCTCGAAGAAGCGGTGGGCGGTGCGCCAGGCATGGGAGTGGGCGGCGCCCATGAAGCCATAGCCGACCATGCCGATGCGCAGCGGTCGGGGGGACGTGGAGGGGGTGGTCACGGTGGGTCTCACGACTCCTCGGAGAGTGGATGGGGTGCGGGTCTGGGTCGGGCGCTGGCAGGGGTTCCTGGCGGTGTCACTTGCCGGAGCCTGCGGTCATGCCGCTGACCAGGTAGCGGCGGCCGAAGGCGTACAGGACGATGATCGGGATCGAGGACAGGATGACGGCGGCCATGACCACCGGCACGTTGGTGGCGTACTCGCCCTGGAAGTTCCACAGTGCCAGGGGCAGGGTGCGCTTGTCAGGGCTCTGGGTCAGGATCAGCGGGAACAGGAAGCCGTTCCAGGACATCAGCGCCTGGTAGACGGCCACCGTGACGATCGCGGGCTGGCAGATGGGGAACGCGAGGCGCCACATCTTCTGCCATTCGGTGCAGCCGTCGATGTCCATCGCCTCGAAGAGCTCCTTGGGCACATCGCGCATGGCGTTGGAGATGATCAGGACGCTCAGCGGCAGGCCGAAGGCGATGCCGGGGAGCATCAGCGCGACCAGCGAGTCGTACATGTGCATCTGGATGATGATCAGGTAGATCGGCACGATCGTGGCCTGCACCGGGATCGCCAGGCCCAGCAGGAACAGGCTGCGCACCGGGCTGAAGAACCGGTGCCCGCTGCGCACCACCGCGAACGAGGCCATGAAGGCCATGATCACCAATGGGACCACGGTGCCCAGCGCCACCAGCACGCTGTTGAGCAGGTACATCGTGAAGTCCGCCTCGAGCACGGCGGTGAAGTTCTCGAAGGCGAGCTGCGGGGAGGGCAGCACGGGGTTCGAGCCGAAGTAGGTGCTGATCGACTTCAGGCTGGTGACCGCGACGAAGTAGAGGGGGAGGAGGACGAGCAGCAGCCACAGCCAGCCGAAGGCGCCTCCGAGCCAGTTCCGCCTCATGTCAGGCTCCTTCCATCTGGCTGGCCGTGGCGTCCTTGCCGGCGAAGGACTGCACGCCCAGGGCGAGGCCCAGGCCGATCACCACGAGGATGACGGCGAGAGCGCTGGAGATGCCCATTTCGTTGCCGCGGAATCCGGTGAGGTACATGTCCAGCGGCAGGATCCGGGTGGAGACCCCGGGCCCACCCCCGGTGAGCACGAAGATGATGTCGAAGTAGGTGAGGGCACCGACGACCATCAGCGTCGAGCTGGTGATCATCGTGTATTTCAGCTGCGGCAGGGTGATCGAGAAGAACTGCCGCACCCGGCCCGCCCCGTCGATCTGCGCGGCCTCGTACATGGTCTGCGGGATCTGCCGCACCGCCCCCTGGTAGATGAGGGTGTGGAAGGGGATGAACTGCCAGGCGATGATCGACAGCAGCACGACCCACACCAGCGTCGAGTCCCCGAGCCAGTTCTGCTGGAGGATCGGCATGTTCAGGCCGTTGGCCAGGCCGAAGTTGGGGTCCAGCAGCGACTTGAAGGTGATCGCGATCGCGGCCGAGCTGAGCAGCAGCGGCAGGAAGTACAGCACGGCGAGCACGTTGCGGTACTTCTGCTGGCCGGCCAGGAACGTGCCCAGCAGGATGCTGAGCGGTGTCTGCATCAGCCAGGTCGCCGCGATCATCAGCAGGACGAGCAGGAGGCCATGCCAGGTCGAATCGCGGGAGAGCGTCTCCTTCCAGCTGAGCAGTCCCGTGAACTCGATGGAGCCGATGCCGTTCCAGGTGGTGAACGACAGGGCCACCACGGCGATCAGCGGCAGGATCGCGAAGACCAGGAAGAACGCCAGCGCCGGGAGCGCGAACAGCACGTGCGAGAGCTGCAGCGGCTCCCGACGGGCGGGCGTGGGCGGGGAGGTGCCGGCGACACCCTCGTGGCCGGCCACCAGAGGATGGCCGGGCCCGACGGGCGCCGCCGTGGGGCCGGAGACGGAGACCACGATCAGCCCTCGAGAGTGGCGTTCATGTTCTCGGCGAACTGCTCCGGGGTGACCTTCCCCAGGAACAGCTGCTCGGTGTTCACCAGCAGCTCCTCGGCGGCCGTGGGCTGCAGCGCCTGGTCCCAGGACTGGGTGAACGCGGGGGCCTCCTGGATCGCGCCGTAGACCCACTGCAGGTACTCGGCGTCATCGCTCGCGGCGAGAGAGTCATCCTGGCCCTGGATGACGGGGACGGAGCCGGAGTCCACGAAGGCGGCGGCCACGTCGTCGGTCATCATCCCGTCGAGGAAGAACGACTTGGCGACCTCCTTCTCGGAATCGGAGGCCACAGCGGACAGCGAGAGGTAGTTGCAGGGGTTGCCGACGAGGTTCTCGAGATCGCCCTTGCCGCCCTCGATGGTGGGGAACGGACCGAAGCCGAGCAGGCCGTCCTGCACGAAGCTGCCCCCTCCGGACTTCATGCTGCCGTAGGTCCAACCGCCGTGGAGCATGAGAGCGGCCTTGTTCGACCACAGCAGCGCCTGGTCGGTGTTGGAATCCGCGGCCATGGACTCGAACCCCTTCGCGAAGGCGTTCTCCGAGATCAGCTCCTCGACCTTCCGGCCCATCTCGACCACGGAGTCATCCAGCCATGCGTCCTTTTCGCCGGCGGCGATCCGATCGAACACCTCGGCGCCGCCGATGCGGTCCAGCAGGTACTCCAGCCACATCATCGACGTCCACCGGGACTGCCCGGCGAGGGAGATCGGGGCGACGCCGGCCGAGTTCGCCTTCTCGACCACGGCCATCAGGTCTTCCCAGGTCTCGGGTGCCTCGGCGCCGAGATCCTCGAGCACCTTCTTGTTGTTGAACATGATGATCGGCTGGGTCGCGCCGATGGGGAGGGCGTAGATCTTCTCGTCGACCGTCGCTGCGTTCCACACGGAGTCGACGAAACGGTCCTTGAAGTCGGAGTTCTCCTCCAGCCAGTCGGTGAGGTCCTCGACCTGTGACTCCTGGGCGTAGGTGCGCAGGCCGCCACCGCCCCAGCCGTAGATGATCGTGGGCGCCTCACCGGCACCGATCGCGGTGCGGATCTTCTGCTTGTACGCATCGTTCTGGAAGAAGGTGACGTCCAGGGTGCCCTCGTCGAGCTCGTTGAACGCGTCGATCGAGTTCTGGTAGATGTCCTCATTGGGCTGGCCGCTGAGCTGCCAGATGCTGGCCGAGTCGCCGCCGCCCCCGCCACCGCTGCCGCCGCCGGGACCGGAGGTGCCGCAGGCGGCGAGGGTGAGCGCGGAGAGGCCGGCTGTGGCCCCCAGCATGGAACGGCGGGAAAGTGTGTGAGTGTTCATGACCTACTCCTGATGTCGACGGTGACGGGGTGCAGCGGCTAGGTGGGGTCCACGAGGCTCACCTTGGTAAGTGCTATTAACTTACAAACTGAAAGTGTTGCGGTCAAGCCGTGTGGAGTTTCGGAATGGCAACGATCTGTCGACCACTCCAGTTGGGTGCGCCGATTCGCTCGGCGCGACGGCGGTCGCACCGCCGAGAGCTCGCTCCCTACGGGGTGTTGACCAGTGGTCATCGCCTGGCCTAGCCTGTCACCCATCGAAAGTATGCAGAAAGCTTTCTAAAACTGCCTGAAACGATTGGGCGGGACGGGTGCCTGCACCCTCGAGCGACGTGCGAAGGAGCACCTCATGACCGTTGCCCCGTGGAGAGACCCCTCGTTGAGCGTCGACGAGCGCGTCGACACGCTGCTCGCCGACCTCGAGCCGAAGGAGAAGATCGCCCAGCTCGGGAGCTATTGGAAGCGTCCTGAGATCGGTGACGCCGAGGGCTTCGCGCCCATGCAGTCCACTTTCGACGAAGGGCGTGATCCCTTCGAGGAGGCGGTCCGGAACGGGCTCGGGCACATCACCCGCGCCTACGGGAGTGCCCCGCTCAGCTCCCAGGAAGGCGTGGAGAACCTGCGTCGGATGCAGGTCGCCGTCACGGCGGGCTCCCCGCACGGCATTCCGGCAATAGCGCATGAGGAATGCCTGACCGGGATCATGGCCCATGAAGCCACCACCTACCCGGCGGCGATCGCCTGGGGCGCCTCCTTCGCGCCGGAGCTGATCCACGAGATGGCCGCTCGCATCGGCGCGGACATGCAAGCGATCGGCACCCACCACGGACTGTCGCCGGTCCTCGACGTCGTGCGCGACTACCGCTGGGGCCGCATCGAAGAGACCATGGGCGAGGATCCATACCTCACAGGCATCCTCGCCACCGAGTACGTCAAGGGACTGCAGAGCAGCGGGGTCATCGCGACTCTCAAGCACTTCGCCGGCCACGCCGCCTCCCGCGCAGGCCGCAACCACGCGCCAGTCTCCATCGGCATGCGGGAGCTGCAGGAGATCGATCTGGTGCCCTTCGAGATGGCCGTGCGCCTGGGCGGGGCCCGCTCCGTGATGAACTCCTATGCCGATATCGACGGCATCGCTCCCGCCGCCAGCCGCTGGCTGATGACGGAGCTGCTGCGCGACACCTGGGGCTTCGAGGGGACCGTGGTCTCCGACTACTGGGCCGTGAACTTCCTGCAATCCATGCACCGCGTCGTGGAGACCACCCGGGACGCTGCGGTGACCACCCTGCGCGCCGGCATGGACGTCGAGCTCCCCGAGACCAACACCTTCCCCGAGCTGCTCGATGCCATCGAGGCCGGCGAGCTCGAGGTGGAGGTGCTCGACACTGCGGTGCGCCGCGTGCTGCGCCAGAAGATCGAGCTCGGTCTGCTGGACCCCGACTTCGACCCTGCCACCACCGGTGAGGCGATCGACCTGGATCCGGCGGAGAACCGCGACCTCGCCCGGAGGGTCGCCGAGGAGTCGATCGTGCTGCTGCGCAACGACGCCTCGACGCTGCCGCTCGCCGAGCCCGGGCGCATCGCCCTGATCGGACCCAGCGCCGTCGAGCCGCGCGCATTCCTCGGCTGCTACAGCTTCACCAACCACGTCCTCTCCCGGCTGGAGGACAACGGCACCTCGGTGGCCGTGCCCTCGCTCGCCGAGGCGCTGGCCGACGAGTTCCCGAGCTCGACCGTCACCGCCGTCGCCGGCACCGACTTCCTCGGCGCCGACAGATCCGGCATCGCGGAGGCAGTGAGCGCCGCCGAGGCCGCAGACATCGCAGTCCTCGCCGTGGGCGACATCGCCGGCCTCTTCGGAGCCGGTACCTCCGGGGAGGGCTGCGACGTGGCGGACCTCCAACTGCCCGGCTCCCAGCATGAGCTGGTCGAGTCCGTCCTCGCCACCGGCACTCCGGTGGTCCTGGTGCTGGTCACCGGTCGCCCCTATGCACTCGGAGCCTACGTCGACCGCTGCTCCGCGATCGTGCAGGCGTTCATGCCCGGCGAGGAGGGCGGCAGCGCCCTGGCCGGTGTCCTCTCCGGCAGGGTGAACCCCTCCGGTCGCCTGCCCATCGGGATCCCCGGAGGCATGGGCGGGCAGCCCGGCACCTATCTCGCCCCGGTCCTCGCCTGGGTCAGCGACGGGATCTCGAACATCGACCCCAAGCCGCTGTTCCCCTTCGGCTTCGGGACCGGTTACACCCGCTTCGAGTACTCGGACCTGCAACTGTCCGCGCTGGAGATCGCCGCCGACGGCACCGTGGAGATCTCCGCGACCGTCACCAACGTCGGCGATCGGGATGGCAAAGAGGTCGCCCAGCTCTACCTCAGCGATCCCGTCGCCTCCGTTGTGCGTCCGCTCAAGCGACTGGTCGGCTTCGCCAAGATGGAGCTGGCGGCGGGGAGAGCGCACGCGTCGCCTTCCGCCTCCACACCGATCGCACGTCCTTCCTCGGACCTGAACACCAGCGGATCGTCGAGCCCGGAGAGTTCCGGGTCCGCGTGGGCTCCTCGAGCGAGGATGTGACTCTCGAGGGCTCATTCCGTGTGACCGGGGCGGTGCGCAGGGTCGGCGATGGCGAACGGGTGCTGGACACCCCCGTCGAGGTCATGGCGATCGACAGAGCCACCGCATCGGCCCCGCCGAAGTCGCGGGAAGAGCCGGCACCGGCCGGTGGTGTCCGATGACCGCAGCGTCGGCGCCGCCGGGACGGATCGAAACTCTCGAGCTGCAGATCATCGACACGGAGGGAGCCCCGCGAGCAGGGGCGGCAGTCTCCGTCGAGCAGACCTCGCATGCCTTCGGCTTCGGCTGCACCGCGTTCGGAATGCCGGTGACGGACTGCGACCGCGAGCAGGACCCGGCGGGCGCGGCGCTCGCCGACCAATGGATGGGCCTGTTCAACGCGGCGACCCTGCCGTTCTACTGGCGCTGGTTCGAGCCGCAGCCCGACGGGCCCACGGACGCTGCCCGGCTGCGCGTGCTGGCCGAGCACCTGAACTCCCACGGTGTGCGCCTGAAAGGGCACCCGCTGCTCTGGCACACGCTCGCCCCGACCTGGTTGATGGACCGTGACGACCAGGCCGTCGAGGAGGCCATCCGCGCTCGCGTCTCTCGCGAGGCCGGGGAGTTCGCCGGTCTTGTGGACCAATGGGATGCCATCAACGAGACGGTGATCCTGCCGGTGTTCGAGGCCGAGGAGAACGCGGTGACGCGTCTGGCCCGAGCGCGCGGCCGGATGCACGTCATCCGCCTCGCCGTCGACGCCGCACGGGCCGCGAACCCCGCGGCGCACCTGGTGCTGAACGACTTCGACCTCAGCAGCGACTACGAGGACGTCATCGAGGAGTGCCTCGAGGCCGGCGTGCAGATCGACGCCATCGGCCTGCAGACGCACATGCACCAGGGATATCGGGGCCAGGAGCAGATCGCCGAGGTGCTCGAGCGCTTCTCCCGCTTCGGCCTGCCGCTGCAGATGACGGAGACGACGCTGCTCTCCGGCGACCTGATGCCCGCGCACATCGTGGACCTCAACGACTACGCGGTCGACTCCTGGCCGTCTACGCCCGAGGGGGAGGCGCGCCAGGCCGAGGAGCTCGTGAGCCACTACCGCACCGTGCTCGACAACCCCGCGACCGAGTCTCTGACCTACTGGGGCCTCGACGACGCCACGGCATGGCTGGGCGCCCCAGCCGGCCTGATCCGGCGCGACGGCTCCCCGAAACCCGGATACGACGCGCTGAAGCAACTGATCACCGAGGACTGGTGGATCGATCGCGAGGAGCACCGCAGCGACGGGGCTGGAACCGTGCAGCTGCACGGCTTCGCCGGCGAATATCGCGTCGAGGTCGACGGGACGGTGCACGAGGTGAGCATCCCCCGGGGCGGTGGCACCGTCCGCATGAGCGGGGGAGCGGGGACCGTGCTGGTGAGCTGACGATGTCGCTCGCAGGGAGCGGCCCACCGGCTGTCCCCCGGGGTGCAGTCCGGGCCCGGGTCCGCGCGTTCCCTCTCATCCCCTGCTCGCCGGGTCAGGCCTCCACGAGGGGATCTGCAGGGGCGATGAAACTCTCCATGAGCAGCTCCGCCACCGGCCGCTCGGAGGCCCACAGGGCGAAGACCAGCAGCGACGCGGTGAACAGCAGCAGGAACTCACCGATCACCAGCACGATGCCGAGTGTCAGCACTCCCAGCGACAGCAGTGACAGCGTGGACAGCGGCTTCGTCAGCAGCGTGAACGCAGTCAGCCGGTACACGTCGCGGAGGCGGAAGCTGAACCGGGAGACGATCGAGAGTGCTCGGACCAGGACCAGCAGCGCCGCCGCCCCCACCACCAGGAAGACGATGTCGACCGTGCCGATGCCGCGGGATCCGGCCCGGGCCAGGTTGAACATCGCCAGGGCAAGCACGAGCATCACCGGGGTGCCCACCGTGAGGCTCTCCAACGCATTGAGCCGGTACCCCCGCAGGAACTGCCGGGCAGGGACCAGCTCCCGCTCCTCCCGCCAGGACCGGCACGCATACAGCGCCGCCGAGAGGGCCGGCAGCAGCGGCAGTGCCGCGACCACGAACAGCAGTGAGCTCAGCGCCGACGGGGACATCACCGTCCATAGCAGGACCGTCGGCGCGGCGGCCAGCACGAGCAGCACGTCGATCACCAGGAACCAGTAGACGCCCTCGGTGAGGTCCGTGAACAGGCTGCGGGGGCGACGAGGTGGCGTCATGGCTCCTCCTGGAGGCGGCAGAGTGCCGCCGACGACGGCATCAACCCATCATGCCCGAAAGTTTCGTTCTTTGTCGAGGCGTAGTTATAGAAATGTTACCTTCTGGCCTCGTGATATTGGGTACGAAATCAGGCAGGGTCGAGGTTGTTCAACCAGCCCATGGCTGCTTTCGCGGATGCCCGCATGCGATCGGGAAGTTTTCGGGAACTTCTTGACCAATGTCACATCCGCGGCTACGTTGAGTTCACACCGAAAGCTTGACGAAAATCTCGGCAACTCCCGCGGCATGGTCGCCGGCAGGGGTGGCGCACGAGAGGCCCGTCCGGCCGGTTCGGTCGGGACGTGATCACGGGGTCGTGAGCGCACCCGAGTCCGCGAGGTATCCGCAGCACCGCGTTCGATTCGCCCTTCGCCGCACCATTCGGTCCGGCTCTGACATTGATGAGGAGACGGCCATGACCACGCCCCGCCCCTTCCCCTTCGCTCCTACCCGACGCAGCTTCGTCGGCCTCTCCGCCGCGGCCTTCGCCACCGTGGCCCTGTCCTCCTGCGGCTCCGGCGCCGAAGAGGAGGTCGACCTCGGTTCGCAGAACGTCGGCGCGATGGAGGGCTACGCGGCGGACACCCAGTTCACGGCGAGCGAGCCCTTCACGGTCAGCATGCTGTGGACCGACTGGCCCGAGGTGCCTGTCGAGGACTCCTGGCGGATCTTCGAGCACATCAAGGAGCTCACCAACGTCGAGATCACGCTGACCCACATCCCCTTCTCCGACGCCACCGAGAAGAGGAGCCTCCTCATCAGCGCCGGAGACGCCCCGACGCTGGTGCCGCTGGTCTACACCGGCGAAGACTCCCCCTTCGTCTCCTCCGGTGCTGTGGTCCCGCTGAGCGACTATGCGGATCAGATGCCGAACTTCCAGAAGTACGTCGAGGAGTGGGACCTCGGCGAGATGATCAACAACCTCAAGCAGGCTGACGGCAAGTACTACATGATGCCGGGCCTGCAGGAGGTCTCCGTGCCCGTGTTCAGCCTCGTCGTCCGCAAGGACGTCTTCGAGGAGCTCACCGGAGCGGTCCCGAACACCTGGGAGGAACTCCATGAAGGGCTCAAGCTCATCAAGGAGAAGTACCCCGACGCAGTGCCGCTGGCGGATGGCTTCGAGGCCCAGTCCATGCTCAACTATGCAGCCCACGCTTTCGGGACGAAGGCCGGCTGGGGCTTCGGCGACGGCGCCATCGACGACGGCGGCGAGCTCGTCTATGCCCCGAGCATGGAGGGGTACAAGCAGATGGTCGAACTCTTCCGCGACCTGGTGGCGGATGGTCTGCTCGATCAGGAATCCCTCACCGCATCGAACGACGGCAGCGGTGCGGCATCGGTCGGTGAGAAGTTCGCCGCTGAGACCTGCTTCGCCGCGTCCGGCTCCTCCGGCACCGCGATCGAATTCGCCCAGGCCCTCGATGAGACCGTGGGGGAGGGAAACTACGCGGTCACGCTCATTCCACCGCCCGCCGGACCGGCCGGCGACAAGGTCGAGCCACGCAATTTCTGGCACGGATTCATGCTCAACTCGCAGGTCACCCAGTCCGAGAATTTCCTGGCCACGCTGCAGTTCGTGGATTGGCTCTACTTCAACCCGGAGGCGCGCGAGATGCTGCGCTGGGGTGAGAAGGACGTGAACTACACCAAGTCCGGGGACACCATCGAGTTGAAGGACGACTTCTCGCTGGACGACTACGCGATCAACCCCGACGGCGAGACCGATATCAAGGTCGACCTGGGCTACTCCACCTTCCCGGCCGAGTCCACTGAGTCGCGGGCCCTCAAGGAGTCCTACAGCACTCCGGAGTTCGTCGAGTACATCGACGACGTGCTGTCCACACGCACCCCTCGCGACCCGTTCCCGCCCACTCCGATGGATGAGACCGAGCTGGAGCAGGCCTCGCTGCTGGCGACCCCGATCAAGGACTCGGTGGACACCGCCACGCTGCAATTCATCATGGGCGAGCGTGACATGAGCGAGTGGGACACGTTCCTGGGAGAACTGGAGGCCGCGGGCCTGCCGCGCTATCTCGAGCTGCTGAACACCGCTCGCCAGCGCTTCGACGAGGCGAACGGCTGAGCTCGGCGGAGCGGCTGACGGAACCGGTGATCCCATGACCCTTGCACAGACCCGGGAGGCTGCGGCGCAGCGCTCAGCGCCATCGCACCCGCCACCGAAGCCCCGACGGGGTAGCTGGAGACGAGCGCTGCGACGCGACTGGCCGCTGTACACCTTCGCGATCGCTCCGCTGGTCTTCCTCGCGATCTTCCGGTACCTGCCGATGCTCGGCAACGTGATCGCGTTCCGTCGGTTCCGGCCGGGCGGGAGCATCTTCGGCGACGAGTGGGTAGGAACCCTCTACGTCGACATGTTCATCAACGACCCCGCGTTCTGGAACGTCTTCATGAACACGGCGATCATCGGCGGCATGACCCTCGTGGTCTGCTTCCCGCTGCCGATCGTCCTGGCTCTGATGCTCAACGAGGTCCGGAGGACGCACTTCAAGAAGATCGTCCAGTCGATCAGCTACCTGCCGCACTTCCTCTCGGTCGTGATCGTGGTGGGCATGGTCTACCAGCTGCTCTCGCTGCAGGGGACGGTCAATCAGATCACCGAGGCCTTCGGCGGGGACGCCGTGTCATTCCTGCAGAAGCCTGAATGGTTCCGCTTCATCTATGTGGCCTCCGAAGCCTGGCAGACCGTCGGGTGGGGCACCATCCTGTACCTCGCCGCGCTGACCGCAGTGGACGACTCCCTCTACGAGGCGGCCCGCATCGATGGGGCCAACCGCTGGAAGCAGACCTGGCACGTGACGATCCCGGGGATCCGGCCGACGATGGTCACGCTGCTGATCCTCAACATCGGCAACTTCCTCAACGTCGGGTTCGAGAAGGTGCTCCTGCTGTACAACCCCATGACCTATTCGACCGGTGACGTGATCTCGACGTATCTCTACCGGGTGGGCCTGGTGTCCAACAACCTCAGCTATGCGGCAGCCATCGGCCTCTTCCAGGCGATCATCGGATTCGCGATGGTGATGACGGCCAATTACATCTCGAAGCGATTGGTGGGGACCAGCCTGTGGTGATCGAAGCAATGGCCCCGGACGCGCCGCGCGCAGCGCCCGTCAAGGCCCGGACGTCCCGCATCAAGGACTCCACCTCGTACAAGGTCTTCACCGTCGTCAACATGGTGCTGCTGGTGCTCATGTGCGCGGTGATGCTCTACCCGTTCATCATGCTGCTCGCCCAATCGTTCAGCTCTGCGGGAGCGATCAACGCGGGGAAGGTCAGCCTCTTCCCGGTCGGCTTCAACCTCGACACATATCGAGCGGTCGCCAACAACAACAGCTTCTGGCGCAGCTATGGCAACACCGTGGTCTACACGGTGATCGGCACGACGATCGCGATGGTGCTGACCACGACCTATGCCTTCGTGCTGTCCAAGAAGCACCTGAAGGGGCGCGGCCTGCTCGTCGGCATCGCCGTGTTCACGATGTTCTTCAACGGCGGCATCGTCCCCAACTACGTCCTGATCTCTTCGCTGGGCATGAAGAACACCATGTGGGCGGTGATCCTCCCGCCGGCGCTGTCAGTCTTCAACCTCCTGGTGATGAAGGCGTTCTTCGAGAACCTGCCCGCCGATCTGGAGGAGGCGGCGCACATCGACGGCCTGTCCTGGTTCGGGATCTTCTTCCGCATCGTGCTGCCGCTGTCCAAGGCGGTCATCGCCACGATGGTGCTCTTCTACTCGGTGCAGTACTGGAACGACTGGTTCGCGGCGTTCCTCTACCTGGACCAGACCGACCTGTTCCCGGTGACCCTGTTCCTGAGGAACCTCATAGCCGGCGCCTCCACCGCGGCGTCGGAGGGGGCCGCGGCCTCCGGAGGCAGCGTCGACGACATCAACGCCAACATCCAGTCGGTGACGATGATCCTGATCCTGATCCCCATCCTCTGCGTGTACCCGTTCGTGCAGCGGTACTTCGTCTCGGGGATCATGCTCGGCTCCGTCAAGGGCTGAGCCCCAGCGCCCCGTCGGTCTCCATGGCCACGGGGCGCTCGCACGAGCAGTCGCAGTCCATCCACGCAGGACCAGACGATGACGTCGAAGGAGCCACTATGAGACGCCGCGAGATCCTCACCGCCGGAGCGGTCGCCACCACGCTGGCCGCCGCCGGCCCCGCCGCCGCTGCCCCCGGCGGTTCTGGCAGGGGACCGAAGTCTCCACCGGGTAACGGGAGCACCACGCCTCCGGGCCTCGCGAAGAAGGACACCCTCGCCTTCGCGGCGGGGAGCACTCTGAAGATCGGCTGCGCCGTCGCCGGCGGCGGGCACCACCTCTCCCAGCCCTACCCGGATCCGTTCACCGGGGACGATCCCTACCGCGAGGTGCTCGCGAAGGAGTTCACCTCGCTCTCGGCCGAGAACCAGATGAAGTGGGATCATCTGCGTCCCGCACCGGACACCTACGACTTCAGCGACGCCGACGCGATCATGGACTTCGCCGAGGCCAACGGGCAGGTGATGCGCGGCCACACCCTGATGTGGCACAACCAGAACCCGGCCTGGCTGGAGGAGGGCGAGTACACGCCCGAGCAGCTGCGGGAGATCCTGAAGGAGCACATCGCCACGGTGGTCGGTCGCTACGCGGGCCACATGCAGCAGTGGGACGTGGTCAACGAGATCTTCGACGACGACGCCGCGCTGCGAACCTCCGGGAACATCTGGCTGCGCGAGTTGGGGACGGGGATCATCGCGGACTGCTTCCGCTGGGCGCATGAGGCCGATCCGGAGGCGCTGCTGTTCTTCAACGACTACAACGTCGACGGCATCAACCCCAAGTCCGACGCCTACCACGCGCTCGTCAAGGACCTGCTCGCCGACGGGGTGCCGGTCCACGGCTTCTCGACCCAGGGGCACTTGTCGATCCGCTACGGATTCCCCGGGGATATCCCCGAGAACCTCCAGCGCTTCGCCGATCTGGGTCTGCAGACGGCCATCACCGAGCTCGACGTGCGCATGGATCTGCCCGAGGGCGACGAACCGACGCCGGAGCAGCTCGAGCAGCAGGCGGATTACTACCGTCGCGTGACCGAGGCGGCGCTGTCCGTCGAGGGTTGCGAGTCACTGACCCTGTGGGGCGTGCTCGACAAGTACTCGTGGGTGCCGGGCACCTTCCCCGGCGAAGGCGCGGCGACCGTGCTGTGGGACGACTTCTCCCGCAAGCCAGCCTACGATGCGATCCAGGATGCGCTCGCCGAGGCGAGCGGCCGGGCAGGGCACCCGGCGCTGCGGAGCTGACGGGCGCTCCGAAAGACTCAGCAGGGCGGGGCGGCGCCGCGGCACCGTCCCCGCCCTGCTCTGTCCCCGGTCAGAAGATCGGGCGTCCCGTCTCGTCGGGGATCCCGGAGGCGCGGAAGAAGTAGGTGCGCAGCTGATCTCGCCATTCCTCGGCGGAGCGCTCCTGCTCCCGCAGCAGTGCTGTGACCCGTGCGTGCAGGGTCGCAGGAAGCTTCTCCTCCAGCTCCTGCCAGCGTGGACGAAGTGAGAGCACACGGTCATAGCCGTCTGCCCGCGAGTCGTAGATGTGCTGGATGACGGTCTTCCCGCTGTGCAGGCGGTGCGTGTACGGCACGTGGTGGAAGAACAGCAGCAGCTCGTCGGGGCAGGTCTGCACCGACTCGTAGAGCGAGGCCCACGGTTCCGGATACAGCCCCGCGAAGCCTGTCCCGGTCGCGACGGTGCGATCCACGCCGATGCCGTCCCGGTCCGCGAAGTGATAGGTGCCCCAGGGGGTGTACTCGTAGCCATCGACGTCGGGCCCGTAGTGGTGGCCGGGCCGCACCATGAAACCCGCCCTAGCGGTGCGGTGTAGCTCTCGTACAGCAGCCACGATTCGTCCAGCAGCTCGTGCAGGACCTCGTTGACCAGTGGATCGCTCCCGAAAGTGGCCCTGATCCACTCATCCAGGATCTGGTCCGGGGAGAGGTCCGCGTCCCAGGCCAGCCGGCCCAGGGCGAACAGGTTCGCCTGCGCGAGCGGATGGCCGGTCCAGAACTCGTCGGAGCCGACGTTGGAGACCGCGACGACCCCTCCCGGTCGCGCGGCCGTTCCCGCGACGAGCTGTGCGACCGTCGGTGCGGTCGCGGGATCGTCGGAGTCGGGATCACCGAAGCGGAAGCGCAGGTTCTCGCTCCACCAGGGCGCGAGATAGCACAGGTGCTTCTGCTGCCCGGTGTACTCCTGAGTGACCTGCAGTTCGACAGCGAGGCGGGTGCGGGGCATTACCCCGATCACGGGGAGACGGCCTCGCGGACCTGGAAGTCCATCGGTCCGTGCTTGACCTGCACGATCACGTTCTCGTCGAAGCTGCCGTCAAGCGGCGCGAAGTGGTCGTGGGCGGCGCGGGCGCGGTCGGTCCGGCGGTCGCGCCAGTCCTGACGGTGGTCGTAGACGAACGCTCGCCAGAACACCTCCCCGCCGTGCGGGGACAGGGCACGGGCCAGCAGGTTCGCTCCGTCGGCATGATCTCTGCCGTAGGCGAATGGTCCGGGCTGGCCCTCGGAGTCCGCCTTGACGACGAAGCCGCCGAAGTCGGGGATCCGCGCGTAGATCGTCTCGGCCGTGGCGCGCCACCAATCCTGCACCGAGGCGTCCCACGGATCAGAGGTCTCCAGGTCTCCCAGCAGGATCGGCGAGGCGAAGGAGACGGCGAGGAGCACGGAGATGCCCTGGGCGCGAAAGATCTCCGCGAGGCGAGCCACCTGGTCCAGGCGCGTAGTCAGCAGCGTCGCCTCGCGCCTGTGGACGTTGACGTTGTTGATCGCGACCCGGTTGATGCCGATGGAGGCCAGCAGTCTCGCGTAGTGCTCCACCCGGGTCAGATCCGCACGCAGCTCTCCGTCCTCGTAGAACAGCGATCCGCCGGCATAGCCGCGCTCGACCTGCCCCATCACGGGATGGACGGTCAGGTTGTCCCAGTGGTCCACCATCCGTATGGCCTGCGCAGGGGCGCGCAAGGCCCAGACTCCGTGAGCCGTCGGAGCCTGCCCCAGGACGACCGCATAGAACCCGTGCAACAGGCCACGGCCCGCTCCGATGACGGTGAGGCGGTCGCCGTCGGCCCGCAGTGCATACGCCTCCTCGCCGGCGGCGACGAGCTCCTCGAGCAGCGGCGAGGGCGGACCGTCCATCGCTGCGGTCTCCTGCGCCGCAGCACCCGGATCCCACAGGCGCAACGAGCCCTCGGCACCGGCAGCCAGTGCGCGCAGCCGGGCGATCTCTCCGTCGACCGTGGTCGCGAGAGGACCACCCGCACGGAGCTGGATCTCGCGCGGCAGGCGAGCTGCGGCGTGCTCGCCGAGCCAGGCCAGATCGGTGAGGGCGGCGGCGGTGCCATGATCAGCGGGGGCAGCGCTCACATGTGCTCACGCAGCCACTCGAGCTGGCGACGCTGCTGGGTGGGGCCGCCGCCCTCGTGGTTGTTGTACGGGTAGATGACGATCTCCCGCTCCGGGTCAGTGCCGGTCGCGCCGCCGTAGAGGTTGTACGCCGCGAACACTGTCGACGGTGGGCAGATCATGTCCCTCAAGGCCACCGAGAACATCGCTGGAGCGGTCGCACGCC
Source organism: Brachybacterium avium (assembly GCF_002216795.1). Taxonomy (NCBI): domain Bacteria; kingdom Bacillati; phylum Actinomycetota; class Actinomycetes; order Micrococcales; family Dermabacteraceae; genus Brachybacterium; species Brachybacterium avium. Next base: position 1,997,376 of record NZ_CP022316.1, read on the forward strand.
GCCCCAGGTGCAGGGCGTCGACATAGGCCAACGTGGCGAAGGTCTGCTCTTCGCGGTCCCGGTGCACCGAGAGGTAGCGCACGATCTCCTGGTACGGGTCGGCATCGGTGATGTCGATGGCGCGGCGCATGTGGGTGAGGAACGGGACGTTCGTGAGCAGGGCGTCGACGTCGGGCACCAGGCCCGCGGCACTGAGCGCGAGCCCACCGCCCTGGCTGTTGCCGGTGACCGCCACACGGCCATCGGACCCGGGGAGAGCTCGGGCGGCGTCCACGGCCCGTACCGCATCGGTGAGCAGGCGCGTGAGGTAAGAGGTGTGGGGCGACTCGATGCCCCGGGTCATCACGCCCGGCACCGCCGGACCGGAGCCGACGGGATCGACGGTGTGGCCGCCCGCTCCCCAGGCCGAGCCCTGGCCGCGCGAGTCCATCAGCAGGTGCCCGTAGCCGGCGGCCGCCCAGGCCAGGCGTTCGAGCGGCTCCCCGCGGCCACCGCCGTACCCCAGGTACTCGACGATCACCGGGAGGTCAGGCTTGGCGCCGGCAGGCCGGTTGTACCAAGCGCGCACGGGGGCGCCGTCGTGGCCTGCGAAGCTCACGTCCCAGGTGTCGACCAGCATCAAGCCGTTGTCCACTTGCTCGAGCGAGAGGATCGGGGTGGAGACGGCCCGGGAGCGACCAAGAGTCTCGGCCCAGAACGACGTGAGGTCGTCGGGCTCCGTGAGCTGCGGGCGGTACTCCCGCAGCGCTTCGAGGGACATGTCGAACAGCGCCATGCAGGAGCCTCCACGGTGAGTGCCGGGGCAGAGGATCTGAGAGCCCGGTGTGCGAAAATGACATAAAACACAACTGAAAGTTGCGCTATGATTTAGGTTAGAGGCGGCAGAGGTGCCGGTCAAGGCCTGCTCGAGCCGGGTAGTGTCCGTGGTGGAGACTCCGGGGGCGGGCCTCGGAGGCAGGGAGGGGTGAGGTCATGGCGCACAGCGATGCGCGCAGCGAGCGCGTCACGCTGAAGGCGGTGGCGGAGAAGGCGGGGGTCTCCCTGGCGACCGCCTCGAAGGTGATGAACGGACGTGCCGACGTGCGACAGTCGACGCGCGAGACCGTCGCTCAGGCCGCCCGCGATCTCGGTTATCAGCCCAAACGACGGGAGGCCGCTCGCCGGCGCTCGGCGTTGATCCATTTCGATACCCTCACCAGCCCCTACTCCCTGCAGGTGCTTGAGGGTGCGGAGCAGGCCGCGCACCGAGCGGACGTGGATCTGATCGTGGTCAGTGGGGACCAGACCCCCGCCGGCCTCTCGCGGGCCTGGATGGTCGAGGTCGCCTCCCGGGGGGTTGAGGGCGTCATCCTGGTGACCACGCCGATCGGAGCCCGGCATGCCCGCTGGAGCAGGGATCTCTCGCTTCCGCTGATCGCTATCGATCCGGTGTCCATCGATCCTGACGTCGAGGGGGTTGTCACCATCTCGGCCACCAACTGGGAGGGCGGCGGTACCGCCGTCCAACACCTGCTGGACCTCGGGCATCGCCGGATCGGCGTGCTGGCGGGTCCGGAGGACTCGGTCCCGGCGCGCCAGCGGCTCCAGGGCTACCACTCCGCGCTCGGTTCGGTCGGCGTCCAGTGGGAGCGGGACCTGATCGAGCACGGCAGCTTCTCCTACGAGGACGGTCAGCGCGGCGCCGAGCGGCTGCTGCAGCTGCCCGAGCCGCCGACGGCGATCTTCGCCATCGCCGACACCTTGGCGGTGGGGGCCCTGCGCGCGGCTCGCCAGCTCGGAGTCGAGGTGCCCGACGAGCTCAGCGTGGTCAGCTTCGACGACACGATGATCGCCCAGTGGACCCACCCGCAGCTCACCGCCGTGCGGCAGCCGCTGTTCTCGATGGGGCAGGTCGCGATCGAACGGCTGCTCGCGCTGTCCTCCGACCCCGGACTCTTCTCCCACCCCTTCAAGCTGGAGACCCAGCTCATCGAGCGGGAATCGACAGCCCCCGCCCGATCCATGCCCCCGGATCGTTGAACACCGACTGCAGCGCCGCCCGCGCCGCACCGCGCAGGGCCGGGTCGGTGAGGCCGTCGGACCTCTCGATGAGCACGGGCCCGGCCTCGATCGCCAAGGCGTGACGCTCGACGGTCTCGCGGACCACGGGCTCCAGCTCCTCCGCGATCGGGGCCAGGTATCCGGACAGGACCACGGTGGTCAGGTCCAGGATGTTCAGGGCGTTGGCGATCGCGAGCCCGAGCGAGCGTCCGATCAGGCCGATCACCTCGGAGCGGTCCCGGGTCAGGGCGAGCGCGTCGACCAGGTCCTCGATGAGGGTGTCGTCGCCGAGTCCGGCGCGCTCGCGCAGTGCGTGGTAGGAGACGTAGGCCTCGAGGCAGCCGCGACGGCCGCAGCGGCACAGGGCGCCTCCGGGCTCGATGACGGTGTGCCCGAACTCCCCGGCCCAGCCGTGGGCGCCGGTCATCAGCGCCCCGTCGATCACGACCGCGCCACCGATGCCGGTCGAACCGCGCAGATAGATGAAGGACTCGCCCGGCCGCTGGTCGATCTCGGTGAGGACCGACAGGCGGTTGTCGTTCTGGGCCCGCACCGTCAGCCCCGTGAGCTCCGGGTGGTCGAGCAGTCGGCCGACCAGCGGCACCTCGGTCCAGTCCAGGTTCGGGCCGAGAGCACCCGGCCGTCGTCCGGGGCGATGCGGCCGGGGACCGCGACGACCACCTCGACCACCGGCGGGTCGCCCGCCTCGGCGCGCACCTCGCCGACCAGCTCGGCGGCGAGGTCGATCGCTTCCTCGGCGGAGGCCGCGGTGACTTTCAGGTACTCGATGCGGTGACCGAGCACCCGGCCCGCCAGGTCGATCCCGAGGCAGGCGACATGGTCGGCCGCGATCTCCAGGCCGATCGCGAGCAGGGTTCCGCGAGCAGGGCTCAGCGGCACCATCGGCCGACCGGCGCCGGTGGACAGGGGGGAGCCCTCCTCGACGAGGTCGGCGTCCACCAGTTCCTCGATCAGCTTGGAGACCGTGGGTTTGGTGAGCCGGGTGAGCTTGGCGAGCCTGGCGCGAGAGGTGGGGGTGGAGGTCGCGGAGGCCGCGGCCAGGGCGACGAGGATCGCGGACAGGTTGTGCTCGCGCAGATGTGTGGACTGCATCCGGACCTCTTCCTCGGCTTCCTTGCGCTCGGGCGGGCGGTGCTGACGCTCAGACCCCCGCCCCGCGAGAAGCTTGGCATACCGCCGTTAGTTACGGTACCTTACTAACAGCGGCAGATGCCGATCGACGATGAAGGAGCACTCCGATGACCGCCCCCACTCCCACCCGTGACGACAAGTTCTCCTTCGGCCTGTGGACCACGGGCTGGCAGGCCCAGGACCAGTTCGGCGCCGCGACCCGCCCGCCGCTCGAGCTGAGCACCCACATCCGCAAGCTCTCCGAGCTCGGCGCCTGGGGCTTCACCTTCCACGACAACGACGTGATCCCCTTCGACGCGACCCCCGCGGAGCGCCAGAAGATCATCGACCAGCTGAAGTCCGTCACCGACGAGACCGGGCTCGTGATCGAGATGGTCACCACCGACACCTTCGCCCATCCCGTCTTCAAGGACGGCGCGTTCACCTCCAACGACCGCGATGTGCGCCGCTTCGGACTGCGCAAGGTGCTCGCGAACGTGGACCTCGCCGCCGAGCTCGGCGCGAGCACCTTCGTGATGTGGGGCGGCCGTGAGGGCTCCGAGTACGACGGCTCCAAGGACCTCTTCGCCGCGCTGGAGCGCTACCGCGAAGGCCTGGACACCGTGGCCGGGTACATCAAGGACAAGGGCTACGACCTGCGCATCGGCCTCGAGCCGAAGCCGAACGAGCCCCGCGGCAACATCTTCCTGCCCACCGTGGGCCATGCGCTGGCCTTCATCGAGCAGCTCGAGCACGGCGACATCGTGGGCATCAACCCCGAGACCGGCCACGAGCAGATGGCGACGCTGAACTACACCCACGGCCTCGCCCAGGCGCTGTGGAGCGAGAAGCTCTTCCACATCGACCTCAACGGCCAGCACGGCCCGATGTACGACCAGGACCTGGTGTTCGGTCACGGCGATCTGATCAGCGCCTTCTTCACCGTCGACCTGCTCGAGAATGGCTTCCCCTCGAAGCCCGGCGCCTACGAGGGTGCCCGTCACTTCGACTTCAAGCCCTCGCGCACCGAGCATGAGAAGGGCCAGTACGACTCCGCCGCGGCGAACATGGAGATGTACCTGATGCTCAAGGAGCGCGCCCTGGCGTTCCGTCAGGACGCCGAGGTCCAGGAGGCGCTGAAGTACTCCGGCATCGAGGAGCTCGCTGAGCCGACCCTCGCCGAGGGCGAGTCGCTCGAGGACCTGCTCGCGGACCGCTCCACCTTCGAGGACTTCGACGCGGACAAGGCCGGCGAGCGCAACTTCGGCTTCGTGCGCCTGCAGCAGCTGGCCATGCAGCACCTGCTCGGCTTCCGCGCCTGAGCCACGGGGCGGCGCGGGCCCTGACCGCGCCGACCCGACCGCGCCGCCTGATTCCCGTGGTGGCGGATTGCATCCACTGGCGCTGAGTCAGCATGCGTCCCGTCTAGGCGGGTCGTGTGCTGGCAGGGCGCCAGTGGATGCGGCAGAGTGGTTCACTCGGCGCCAGCGGATGCGGCAGAGCGGCTCACTCGACGCCACTGCATACGGTGACTGGATACGGTGACCTGCTCGACCCTCCGACCTGCAAAGGACCCCCTGATGACCACCACGGTGCTCGGTATCGACTCCTCCACCCAGGCCACCAAGGCCCTCCTCGTCGATGCGGCCTCCGGTGAGGTCCTCCAGGAGCGCCGCGCCGCCCACCCCGACGGCACCGAGGTCGATCCCCGGGCCTGGCTCGCCGCGGTCGACGAGGCGGCCGGCCCGCTGCTGGAGCGGGCCGAGGCCGTGGCCGTCGGCGGCCAGCAGCACGGCATGGTGCTGCTGGATGCGCAGGGTGAGGTGGTGCGCGACGCCCTGCTGTGGAACGACACCCGCTCCGCCCCGCAGGCCGAGACGCTGATCGAGGAGATGGGCGGGCCCGAGGCGAGCGTCGCCGAGATCGGCAGCCTGATGGTCGCCTCCTTCACCGCCTCCAAGCTGCGCTGGGTGCGGGACCACGAGCCCGAGAACGCGCAGCGGGCCGCGCGCGTGCTGCTGCCCCACGACTTTGTCTCCCTCCACCTGGCCGAGCAGGGCACCACTGCCTTCACCGATCGCGGCGACGCCTCCGGCACCGCCTACTACTCCACGGCGAGCGAGGAGTGGAAGCCCGAACTGGTCGAGCTCGCGCTGGGCCGCTCGCTCGAGCTGCCCCGCCTGCCCGGCAGCCCGCAGGAGGTCATGGCTCGCACCTCGAGCGGCGCCGCGATCGCGGCCGGCACCGGTGACAACATGGGTGCCGCGCTCGGCCTGTCCCTGAGCGAGGGCGACGTCTCCGTCTCGATCGGCACCTCCGGGGTGTGCGCGATGGTCAGTCCCACCCGCCCGAACGACTCCACCGGCGCGGTCACCGGCTTCGCCGACGCGACCGGGCGCTTCCTGCCGATGACCACGACGATCAACGCCGCCCGGATCCTGGAGGTCGGCCGGGCCCTGCTCGGGGTCTCCCACGAGGAGATGGCGCAGCTGGCGCTCGCGAGCGTGCCCGGCGCGCACGGGGTGACCCTGCTGCCCTACTTCGACGGCGAGCGCACCCCGAACCGCCCGGACGCCCGCGCCACCCTCACCGGGATGAGCACCTCCACCACCCGGGAGGACGTTGCCCGCGCCTATGTCGAGGGCCTGCTGTGCTCCCTGGCCGACGGCATCGCCGCACTCGAGGACCGCACCGGTACCGCCGCGGCCCGCATCACCCTGATCGGCGGCGCCGCGCGCAGCCAGGCCGTCCAGCAGCTGGCACCCGCGATCTTCGGCCGTGAGGTGACCATCGCCCCAGAGGGGAGTACGTGGCGCTCGGCGCCGCCCGTCAGGCCGCCTGGGCGCTCGCCGGGACACCGGAGCCGCCGGCCTGGAGCATCAGCGGCTCCCGCACCGTCGACGCTGAGCCGACGCCCGAGGTCCTGGGGGCCTACCGCGCGCTGAGGGACCGCACCGCGGACTGGAGCTGAGCCCGGACGCCTGCCCGGACATCGCGGCGGCCCGGCTCCGGACCAGGCACCGCCGGCGTCACCGAGTGATCCACTACGGCGTCGGCGCCGTCCAGGCCGCGTAGCCGCCGCCGAGGTGCCGCACCCGGCCCTCGCGCCCCGCCCATGCTGGTCGCAGGCGTTCCAGTGCGGTCGCGGAGCGTGAGCCGGCCTGGCAGTACAGCACGATCTCGCCGCCGCCTCGTCCCGTGGGAAGTGCGTGCTCGCCGTGCTCGAGGAGCTGAGTCAGCGGGAGGTGGATCGCGCCCTCGATCGCCCCGGCGGCATGCTCCCAGTCCTCGCGCACATCGATGAGCGTGACGTCGGCCCCCGAATCGAGCAGCGACCGCAGGGCGGGCACGTCGAGCGTCTCGCTCGGCTCGGGCGCACCGAGCCGGCATGAGGGGTCGGCGGCGGCCGGCACCTCCACCCGGGTGGCCCTCGTGCGGTGCGGGTCCGGGACGAGCCGCAGCGTTCGGGAGGTGCTGGTGGCCTCGTCCCACAGCAGCAGCCGGCCGACCAGCGGCTCACCAGTGCCGGTGACCAGCTGGATCACCTGCGTCCCCATGATCATCCCGAGCAGGCCCGGCAGTGTGCCGAGTACGCCGCCTTCCGCGCAGGAGGGCACCTCGCCCGGGGCCGGGGGCTCGGGGAAGACGTCGCGGTAGTGTGCGCCGCGCCCCGGCCAGAACACGCTGACCTGCCCTTGTCCTCGCAGCACGGCAGCCCAGACCACCGGCACCCCGGTGATCTCGCTGGCGTCGGCGACGGCATAGCGGGTGGCGAAGTTGTCGCTGCCGTCGAGCACCAGGTCATAGTCCTCGACGAGGCCGGTGACCGATTCGGGGGTGAGCCTCTCGGGATGTGTGCGCACCTGGACCTCGGGATTGAGGGCGCGGACGGCTGCGGCCGCGGACATTGTCTTGGGCGTACCGATGGCCGGCGTGGTGTGGATGACCTGGCGGTGCAGGTTGGAGGTGTCGACGAGGTCGTCGTCGACGATCCCGAGAGTACCGATACCGGCCCCGGCGAGGTACTGCAGCGCGGGGGAGCCGAGCCCTCCCGCGCCGACCACCAGGACCGAGGCCGCGCGCAGGCGTCGCTGCCCGAGGGTGCCGATCTGCGGCAGCGTGATCTGGCGCCGGTAGCGGTCGAGCTGCTCCGGCGTCAGCTCCGGGCCCGGGGGACCAGCGGCGGCAGGGACTGCGGGGCGGGGGAGGTCTCGCTCATGCGAAGTCCCCGCGGGGTGAGCGGTCGTGATGCGACCGTCGTGGCTCGAGGAGGCCAGCGCCAGGCTCCGGCGCGGGATCCGGCCGGCACCCGCCGCGAGATGGCCCGCCCGGACGGCGTGGGCCATCGCGCGGGCCATGGCCTCGGGGTCGCGTGCGCGGGTGATGGCGCTCGCGGCCAGCACCGCGTCGCAGCCGAGCTCCATCGCCAGCGCGGCATCGGAGGCGGTGCCGATCCCGGCATCGAGCACGACCGGCACCGTGGCGCGGGAGGTGATCATCTCGATGTTGTGGGGATTCAGCACGCCGAGGCCGGTGCCGATCGGAGCTCCCAGCGGCATCACCGCGGCCGCGCCGACGTCCTGGAGGCGCTGCGCGAGGACCGGATCGTCCGTGGTGTACGGAAGCACGGTGAATCCGCGCTCGACGAGCATGGCGGTGGCCTCGACGAGCTCGACGCCATCGGGGAGCAGGGTGTCCTCATCGGCGATGACTTCGAGCTTCACCCAGTCCGTCTCGAGGGCCTGACGGCCCAGCTCCGCCGTCAGCACGGCGTCGCGGGCGCTGAAGCAGCCGGCGGTGTTGGGCAGGGCACGGATCCCCAGGCGGCGGATCATCGTGAACACGGAGTCCCGCGTCGTCGGGGAGAAGCGGCGCAGGGCGACCGTGGTCATCGCGGTGCCGGAGGCGAGCAGGGCTCGTTCCAGGGCCGCCAGGTCCGTGATGCCTCCGGTGCCCATGATCAGGCGGGAGCTCAGGGTCTCTCCGGCGATGACGAGTTCTGTCTCGGGGGTATCGGTCATGATTCATCCTCCTTGGACGGCGGTGACGAGCTCGTACCGGGCATCGGAGGTCAGCGGGGTGTGGGCCCAGCTGCTGCGCGGCAGGACCGCATCGTCGACCGCGATGGCCACGCCGAGCGGGGTGCCGTCGCACGCGCGCCCGTCGTCGCCGACCTCGCGGCCGAGGCGGTCGGCCACCAGGTCGCGGACCGTGACGGCGTCGGACAGGTCAAGATCCTCGCCGTTGACGTGGACGACGATGCTCATGAGACCTCCTGGAGGTGGGATGTGGTGGTGAAACGGGCGGGATCGACGGCGGCGAGCTCCTCGGCCATGTCCCCGGGCGGCGGTGCCCCGGGATCGGCCTCGAGCAGATCGGCGGTGCGCGCCGCGGCCCAGGCGGAGAGCAGGATCCCGTGGCGGTGGTAACCGGTGGACACGATCACTCGCGGGTCTGTCGGCACCGGTCCCAGCAGCGGGAGGTCATCCGGGGTGCCGGGGCGGGCGCGAGCGATCACTTCACGCAGTTCGGTGTCGCGGACGGAGGGGAGGACCTCGGCCGCGTCCTGCAGCAGGGTCAGCACCGCGCCGGCCGACGCGCCGACCATGTCGTCCTCCCGGCTGGTGGCCCCGAGCACGAGGCCGCCGCCGCGCGGCACCAGGTAGAGGGGACGCCCGCGGACCAGGGCTCGGACCGTGTGGTCCAGCAGGTTGTCCTCCTCGGGCAGCAGGGCGGAGGCGGGGACGTGCAGGCGCAGGATGTCACCGTGGACCGGGCGCAGCGACAGGTCGAGCACCCGGTGCGGTCCGTCGATCTCGGTGGTGCCGAGGCCGGCCGCGAGAATGATCCGGTCGGCGTCGATCTCCTCGGTGGAGGCGACGCGGCTGCCGATGGTGAGGGAGACGGGCGGCCCGTCGCCGGGACGCCCCGGGCCGGCCAATGCGTCGACGACGGCGGCGACCAGGGTGCGGGGGTCCACCTGGTGGTCGCGGGCGACGAGCATCGCCCCGGCCACGTGCCGGGCCAGCGTCGGAGCGCGACCGCGCAGCTGCGCGGACGTGAGCTCCTCGACCTCGGCACCCTCCGCGCACTGCTCCTGTGCGAGAAGACGCAGGGCCTCGAGGTCGGACCGGTCGCGGCCGACGACGAGGGTGGGGGTGTCGCGGTAGCCCAGCGGCTCCTCGGTGCGCAGGGCGAGCTCGGCGGCCAGCGCGCGGTGGTGGCTCGCGGCCTTCCTCATCAAGGGCCTCAGCGAGTGCTGGCCGAACTGGACCTCACTGGTGGGAGCCAGCATCCCGGCCGCTGCGTGGGTGGCCTGTTCGGCCACGCCGGTGGAACGGATCTCGACCCGGTGACCGCGGCGTCTCAGCTCCAAGGCGGTGAGCAGTCCGATGATCCCGGCGCCGACGACGGCGACGTGCTGCATGAGCGGTCCTCCTGACGGCGGCATTATCCGCATCCAGTGCTGGTGGTCGGCACGAGGCCCTCTCAGCCCGACGAACGGGCTCCCACGGAACCAGGCCACCCTACCCGCAGCGGCGGGCGGGCGGCGGCGAGGGTCCATCCCGGCGGATCGGCCGACGGTCTTCCGTCCCGGGTCGGCCCGGCCCAGCAGCGCACCGTCCACTGGGACGGGTGCCCTCCTTCCGCACGGTCGCCGCAGCTCCCGCACGGGACGAACCGCCGCACGGGCGGGGCCATGGGTATAGTCGACGACCGACACGGGGTGCCCGACAGGGCTGAGAACACACCCGGTGAACCTGATCGAGTTCGTACTCGCGGAGGAATGTCGTCGATGAGCTGCTGTGCACTGGTCTCACCTGCAGTGGCGCCGTATGCGGCGCCGGCTGCCGTGACACCCCGGCCAGCAGCGCACGATGTACGGGCATCGCAGGCAGTGATGACACCGTCCGGCCCGGGCCTGAAGGGCCTGCGCCTGCCGTCCGCGAGAACGGGATCAGAGCCGACCCCCGTCGTCCCGCTCCTCCACCTGTGGAGCGTTCTCCCGCCCCTGCCCGGATGCCGGTCCTTCCGCCATCCCGGGGGCTCGCATCCCGTCTTCGAAAGGACGAACCACTCATGACCTCCTCTTCCGCTGCGCCCGCGCAGTCCCGGAGCATCCCCGCCCTCGCCGACCAGGTGGTCCTGGTCACCGGAGGCGCCCGCGGCCTCGGCCGCGCGATCACCGAAGCCCTGCTGAGTGAGGGGGCCCGCGTCGTCATCAACCACCTCACCAGCGGCGACGCCGCACGGGAGCTCGCGGCCCGCCATCCCGGCCGAGCGGTCGCGGTGCGCGCCGACGTCAGGGACCGCGGCGAGGTGGAGGCACTGTTCGAGGCGGCGCAGGCCGAGTTCGGCGCGCCCGTCAGCACCGTTGTGAACAATGCGCTCAGCGGCTTCTCGTTCAACGGGGACGCGAGGGCGAAGGCGGACGCGATCGACTACGACGCCTTCTCGGCCCAGTTCGCAAGCGCCGTGCAGGGGGCGCTGAACACGATCCAGGCAGCGCTGCCGGGCTTCGACCGGGCGGGTTCGGGCCGCGTCATCAACGTCGGGACCAACCTCTTCCAGCATCCGGTGGTGCCCTACCACGACTACACCGCGGCCAAGGCGGCGCTGCTGTCGCTGACCCGCACCTTCTCCGCCGATCTCGGCCCGCGCGGCATCACGGTGAACATGGTCAGCGGCGGCCTGCTGCGCACCACCGACGCGAGCTCCGCGACGCCCGAGGCCGTCTTCGACGCGATCGCCGAGAGCACCCCGCTGCAGTCGGTGACCACACCCGCCGAGTTCGCCGATGCCGTGCTGTTCTTCGCCTCGCCGTGGTCGCGGGCGATCACCGGCCAGAACCTGGTCGTCGACGGCGGGCTGGTGAAGGACTGATGGCCGCGACTGCTACCCGCCACGTGCGGCTGAACCTGTTCGCGCACGCGGTCGGCCACCACGGCGCCGCCTGGCGCGCGCCCGGCTCCGCAGTGTCCCGCCTGGGCGACATCACCTACTGGGAAGAGCTCGCCCAGATCGCCGAGCGCGGCCGGCTCGACGCGATCTTCCTCGCAGACGGCCAGTCGATCGCGCCCACCGGCGCCGAGCGCGGGCCCAGCTGGTTCCTGGAACCGATCACGGTGCTCACGGCGATGGCCCGCGCCACCGAACGGATCGGCCTGGTCACCACGGTCTCAAGCACCTTCTGGGATCCGTTCCATGCGGCTCGGCTGCTCGCGAGCCTGGATCACATCTCCCACGGCCGGGCCGGGATCAACGTGGTCACCTCGATGACCGATGCGGAGGCCCGCAACCACAGCATGGCCGCGCTGCCCGCCCACGAGGAGCGGTACGGCACGGCGGAGGAGTTCATCCAGGTCCTCCATGGCCTGTGGGACTCGTGGCCGCGCGAGAGCATCCTTGCCGACCCGAGGGTGTGTACGCCGACTCCTCCCTGCTCCGTCCGCTGGATCACCTTGGTGACTCCTTCGCAGTCGACGGCCCGCTGAATGTGCCGACGCCGCCGCAGGGACGCCCGGTGCTGTTCCAGGCCGGAGCCTCGGAGCCGGGACGCGACCTCGCCGCCCGCTGGGCCGAGGGGATCTACGCGGTGGCCTGGGACCGCGAATCCGCGCACGCCTACCGCACGGACCTCCGTGCCCGCGCCACGGCGCTGGGCCGTGATCCGGACCTGCTCGCGGTGGTGCCGGGACTGGTCACCTACGTCGGCTCGACCGAGGAGGAGGTCCGGCGCATGCAGGCGGACCTCCACTCCCGCCTCCCCGTCGAGGACTCCCTGCGCCAGCTCGCCTTCTTCGTCGGCCAGGACACCTCGGGCTGGGAGCTGGACGCTCCCGTCCCGCCGCTGCCACCGCTGGAGGAGTTCACCGGCCCGAAGGGGCGCTACGCGACGGTGCTGCGGATCATCCGCACCACACGCCCGACGGTGCGTGAGCTGCTGGGCTTCCTCGCCGCCGGCGGTGGCCATGCCACGTTCATCGGCACTCCGGAGTCGGTGGCCGACGAGATCGAGCGCTGGGTCGATGCGGGTGCGGCCGACGGCTTCAACCTCATGCCGCCCACCCTCCCGGGAGGGATCGAGGACTTCGTCGACCAGGTCGTGCCCGTGCTGCAGGAGCGCGGCAGGTTCCGGCGCGAGTACTCCGGGTCCACCCTGCGCGAGCACCTGGGCCTGCCGCAGCCGTAGGCGGGGGCCCGCCGGGGTCGTGAGGTGGTGCGGCTGCGGGAGGGGTGCCCGGCCGGCTCACGCCCCCGGCCCCACCCCGCTGAGCCGGTACGCCTCCTTCAGGATCTCCAGCGAGGCCATCGCCTCGCCGGGCCCGATCCAGAAGGGCTCCGGCTCGTCCAGGCGCTCATAGAAGTCGCGGATCAGCAGCTCGTGGGAGACGCCCCAGTAGGAGCGGCCCCCGGAGGTCACCGAGCGTTCGGCGAGGGTCTCCACCCGGCCGTCGGCCCAGCGGCTCGTGAGCCCGCCGTCGGTGCCGCCGCGCAGCGTCAGATAGGCCCTCTCGCAGTCCAGCTCGAGCTCGACCGGGCGGTGCTGCGGGGCGGTGAGGGTGGCATAGAACGAAGTGGTGATGCCGCCGGGATGGTGCAGCAGCAGTTCGGCGGTGTCCTCGACCTCTATGACGTCTCCGTACTTGCGGGTCGCCACGTGCCCATCGGTGCGCTCCACCCCGCCCAGCAGCCACTGCACCAGGTCCAGGGTGTGGATGGCCTGGTTGATCAGCAGCCCGCCGCCGGAGCCGGCCCAGGTGCCGCGCCAGGGCTTGGCGCGGAAGTAGTCGGCGCTGCGGGTCCAGACCACGGAGGCCCAGGCTCCGCGCACCGCGCCGAGTTCGCCCGTGCCCAGCATCTCGGCCAAGTGCCGGCTGGCCAGGTTGTAGCGGTTCTGGAAGCAGATCCCGACCTTCGGGGCGCCGGGCGAGGTGCTCGCGCTCGCCAGGGCGTCGACCAGGCGGCGGCCCTCCTCGAGGGTGTGCGCGAGCGGCTTCTCCTGCAGCACGTGCACCCCCGCCTCGAGGGCTGTCAGCGAGGGACCGATGTGCTGGTCGTGCGGCGTGGTGACGTGCACGGCGTCCGGGCCGAGGGCGTCGATCAGCTCCCGGGTGCCCGCGAAGCCGGGCACCCCGGTCGCCGCGGCGGCGCGGGATCGCGCCTGTGGGTCGGTGTCTGCCACACCGACGAGCTCCAGGCCCTCGATGTCCCGGATCGCCTCGAAGTGGACGACGGAGACATCCCCGCAGCCGATCAGCCCGATCCGCCTGGTCATCCGTGTCCTCCTGGTTCCCGGCCGCTGCGATACGGCTCTCTCGACGAGCGTCACTGTACGTGGGGCGCGAGCGCAGGTGCCATGCGTTGCCACGTGATGCAACGAGATGGCGGGGCGGGGGAGGAGGTCACCCGGGGGTGCGGGCAGTGGCGCGATTGGGCGACGAGAGCGAGCCGGAGGAGCGAGCGAAGAGACCTGGTCGAGCTGCGACACTCGGAGTGGTGCATGTTCATGCAGGTGTGGCGCAGGTCTACTCGGATTAGGTTTGTCTGACAATCGATTTGCGCGCTCTGACCTGCAATGGTTACCGGGGCGTTACCCGATAGGTGGCTATGTGGCGGGCAGTGTGCGAGTATCTATGCGGCTCCAAGTGCGACAGAGCCGCGGACCGTCCCACGAGGACGAGGAGCCGCGGCCGCAGTCCCGTCCCCGGAGCAGGTGCCAGGCGCCGCCCGGGTCGACGAAGACCGGACTGCATGCCGGGAGCTATTTGCCGGTCGGCCCGCTGCAGGGCCCCGCCCCGAGCTCAGCATGCGCTGTGCGACTCGCGGAGGACCGGACGCTTGTGATCGGTTTGTCCGCGACGAAAGGAAGTAACAGTGCCGCCCGCGCCTTCAGGGGAGATCGTCCAGCTCGGAATCATCGGAGTCGTCCTGCTCCTGCTCCTGTTCTACGGGGGCACGATGTGGATGTCGGTCTCGATCTCCCGCAAGAAGGAGAACGCCGACGACTACATGACCGCCGGCAACAAGATCGGCTTCGGCGTCTCCGCCGCCTCGATGACGGCGACCTGGATCTGGGCGTCCTCGATGTACGCCTCGGTGACCGCCGGGTACACCTACGGCGTCTCCGGCCCCATCCACTACGGGCTCTGGGGTGCGCTGATGATCCTGTTCATCTACCCCTTCGGCAAGCGGATCCGCTCCGTCGCCCCCCGCGCCCACACCCTGGCCGAGGTGATGTACGCCCGCCACGGCCGCTCCTCGCAGCTGATGCTCGCCGGCTCCAACGTGCTCGGCTCGGTCATCTCCCTGACCTCGAACTTCATCGCGGGCGGCGCGATCATCGCGATGCTCTCCCCGCTCAACTTCGGCGCCGGCATCCTGATCATCGCCGGTGGCGTGCTGCTGTACACCCTGTGGTCCGGCTTCCGCGCCTCCGTCCTCACCGACTTCGCGCAGGTCCTGGCGATGCTGGGCGCGGCCGTGATCATCATCCCCGCGGTGTTCTTCCTCGCCGGCGGGCCCTCGATGTTCGCCGAGGGCGTCGCCACCGGCAACGTCACCCCGCAGCAGGAGAGCTTCTTCTCCTCCGACGCGTTCTTCAACCAGGGCGCCCCGTACATCGCCGCGGTGCTCGCCTACGCGATCGGCAACCAGACCATCGCCCAGCGCCTGTTCGCGGTGCGCGAGGACCTCATCAAGCCCACCTTCATCACCGCCACCGTCGGCTACGGCGCGACCGTGATCGGTGTGGGCATGCTCGGCGTGATGGCGCTGTACCTGGGCATCGAGCCCGCCGGCGGCGACATCAACAACCTGATGCCGCAGATGGTGGGCAGCTACCTGCCCGTGGCCCTGGTGGCGCTCGCGTTCATCATGATCATCGGCTCGCTGTCCTCGACGGCGGACTCCGACCTCTCCGCGCTGAGCTCGATCGTCATGACCGACATCTACGGCCAGTCCGTGGGGCGCAAGAACGTCAACCCCAAGCTGATGGTGCTGATCGGCCGGATCACGATGATCGTGGCCACCGGGCTCGCCCTGTACTTCGCCACCGCGAAGTTCAACATCTTGGACCTGCTGGTGTTCGTCGGCGCGCTGTGGGGCTGCCTGGTGTTCCCGGTCATCGCCTCCTTCTACTGGAAGAAGGTCACGAACCTGGCGTTCTCCCTCTCCGTGGTCGCCGCCCTGGTCGTCTTCCTGCCGGTGCGCTTCCAGCTGATCCCGCTGACCGGCGTCTGGGCACTGGTGGTCGAGCTGCTCGCCATCATCGGCGTCGGCGTGGTGCTCGGCATCATGGCCTTCGGCTTCTTCGGGCTGCGTCCGGCCGTGATCGTCGGCATCGTCGCGACCGTCGCCGTGCTGCCCTTCGGCTTCGGCTTCCTGCGTGACTACGAGACCCTCTCCGGCTCGCTGGTCGCCTACGCGGTCTCGTTCCTGGTCTGCTACCTGCTGAGCTTCCGCTCGAAGCAGGACTTCGACTTCTCGGTGATCCGCAAGGTCACCGGTGACTTCGATGAGGAGACCCCCACGGCCGAGGAGACCGGCGCTGTGGAGGCGAGCGGTGAGGATGACGACCGCGCCTCTGTCGCCCCCGGCTCCGACCACTGATCCACTGACCTCCTGAGAGGAGACGCTCCATGACCGCTCTGCTGACCGCCTACGTGCTGATGTGGCCCGTGATCGTGTTCGGGGTGCTGTTCACGATCGTCCGAGGCTTCGCCAAGGACATCAAGAAGTCCCGCGACGAGGGCCTCCCGATCATCTGATCCGGCCCGCCCGCCGGCCTCCCCGCCGGTCGGAAGCTCCGAACGGACCCTCCCCGGGTCCCGACGCCATGCGTCGGGCCCCGGGGAGCTCTGCATCCCGCCGCCGGGAAAGCTCCGCATCGATGCGGCGCGGGCCCGCCCGGCCCGCTGTGCGGGACGCCCGGCCGGGCCCGAGGGCTCAGGGCACGATCCACCCGGCGGCCCGGAACAGCTCGTACCACTCCGCGCGCGTCAGCGGCACCTCGGAGCCGGCCGCGGAGTCGCTGACCCGCTGCGGGGTGGTGGTGCCGAGGACCACCTGCAGCTGGGCGGGATGGCGGGTGATCCACGCGGTCGCGATCCCCTCCGGCGTGACGTCGTACTTCGCGGCCAGGCGGTCGATCACCGCGTTCAGCTCGGTGAACTCGGGATGGCCCAGGAACACGCCGTCGAAGAACCTCGCCTGGAACGGGGACCAGGCCTGGACGGTGATGTCGTGCAGCCGGCAGAAGTCGAGGATCCCGCCGCCGTCGCGGACGATCGCCTGATCGGTGCCCTGCATATTGGCGCTCACGCCCTGGGCGATGAACGTCGAGTGCGTGATCGACAGCTGCAGCTGGTTCGCCACGATCGGCTGATCCGGATGCTTCTGCAGCAGCTCGATCTGGCGCGGGGTGTGGTTGGAGACCCCGAAGTGCTTCACCTTCCCGGCCGCCTGCAGCTCGTCGAAGGCGCGCGCCACCTCCGCGGGCTCCACCAGGGCATCGGGGCGATGCAGCAGCAGGATGTCGA
The DNA here is from genome assembly GCF_002216795.1 of Brachybacterium avium. NCBI lineage: Bacteria > Bacillati > Actinomycetota > Actinomycetes > Micrococcales > Dermabacteraceae > Brachybacterium > Brachybacterium avium. Next base: position 2,014,088 of record NZ_CP022316.1, read on the forward strand.
GGTAGTCGGTGCCCAGCGCACGCAGTGACCCCTCCACCGAGCGGATCAGGTGCTCGTAGGAGTAGTCGTAGTACGGCCCGTCGGTGACGATCCCCGCCTTGGACTGGATGGTGACCTGCTCCCGCTCGGAGGAGGTCAGCTGCATCGCCTCGGCGAAGCGCTCCTCGCAGCGGTGGGTGGTGCCGCCGTAGATGTCGGCGTGGTCGAAGAAATCGATGCCCGCGTCGCGTGCGGCGCGGACCAGGGTGCGGATCTCCTCGTCGGACTTCTCCTCGATGCGCATCAGCCCGAGCACCACGTTCGGCGCGGTGATCTGCGTGTGCGGCATGGTGAACTGCTTCATGATGACCTCGGATCTCTCGGAGGGGCGGGTCCCGGGCCGAGGGGCACGGACCGCGGTCGCCGCACCGAGGGGTGCGACGCTCACCGACGAGCCTATGCCGAGGCAGGACGGCGCGTGACGAGGGCATGGCGCCTGCCTACAGTGGACCAGGTGACCTCCTGCCCGCCCAGCTCCCCGCCCGCGACACCCTCGGAGCGCCCGCGACGGGCCGGTCCGCGCCTCACCCTGACGATCGCCTCCCTGGCGATGATCGGGCCGTTCTCGATCGACTCGATCTTCCCGGCCTTCACCCGCATCGGGGCCGAGTTCGGGGCCGACGAGGCGGCTCTGCAGCAGCTGGTCTCCAGCTATCTCGCGGCCTTCGCCGTGATGTCGATCTTCCACGGACCGCTCTCGGACGCCCTGGGTCGCAAGCGGGTGATGGTCGGCGGCCTGGTCATCTACCTGCTCGGCATGTTCGGCAGCATCCTCGCGCCGAGCCTGGGCTCACTGGTGCTGCTGCGGGTGCTGCAGGGGATGAGCGCGGGGGCCGCCACCATCATCTCGCGGGTGGTGATCCGCGACCTGTTCGACGGGCCCGAGGCGCAGCGGCTGATGGCGCGGGTGATGATGATCTTCGCCGTCGCCCCGGCGATCGCCCCGATCATCGGCGGCTGGCTGCTGCTGTTGGGGGACTGGCGCTGGGCGTTCGCGGGGGTGGGCATCTACGGCACGGTGGTGCTGGCGCTGACCCTGACGTTGCCGGAGACCCTGCCTGCCGCGGACCGCACCCCGCTGCGGGTCCGCTCGCTGCTGGGGTCCCTGGTGCAGGTGGGGCGGTCCCCGGTGATGCTGCGGATCGCCTCGGCCACCGCCTTCGGCTTCGCCGCCCAGTTCCTGTTCATCGCCGGCGCCTCGCTCTTCGTGGTGCAGCTGCTGGGGCTGGGGGAGCAGGACTTCTGGGTGCTGTTCGTGCCGCTGATCGCCGGGCTGATGAGCGGGTCCTGGGTGGTGGGCCGGGTCGCGGAGAAGATGCTGCGCAGCCGGTTGATCACCATCGGATTCATCGGCATCGTCGTCTCGACGGCGGTGAACCTGCTGCTGGTCTCGTTCCTGGCGGGCCCGCCCGGGGAGCTGTCCCTCGCCCTGCTCCCGGCGATGATCGGGCCGGCACTCATCGCCTTCACGGTCGCACTGGTGTTCGCCCCCATCCAGCTCGAGGTGCTGGATCTGTTCCCGCATCAGCGCGGAGCCGCGGCCTCGTTGGGCACCTTCTTCTCCCTGGTGCTGAACGCTCTGCTGGCCGGGCTGATCGCACCGCTGGTCAGCAGCTCGCTGGTGAGCTTCGCGCTCACCGCGCTGTGCTTCGGCCTGGCGGGACTGGGGTTCTGGATGTGGCACCTGCGCAGCCGGGCCCGGGTCCTCCGCGAGGCCGCCGCCTAGCGATACCGGCAGCCATCGAGCGCGGATCACGCCGGACGGACGAACGCGGATCAACCTTTCGAAGGATCACACGGGCCGAGCGATTTTCTACCGTTGAAGACATGAAACGACTGCTCAACACCGCCCTCGCCTACATGATCCTCGGCCTCATCTCGGGCCTGTTCTACCGTGAGTACGCCAAGGCCACCGACACCGTCGGCGTCGACTCCCAGCTCAGCACCTTGCACACGCACTTCCTTGCGCTGGGGATGCTGGTGTTCCTCATCGTCCTCGCCCTGGATGCGGTCTTCTCCCTCAGCGGGCGCCGCTCCTTCAGCGTCTTCTATTGGACGTACAACATCGGGCTGCTGGTCACCGTGGTGATGCAGGCCGTGCGCGGCTTCCTCACCCTGGACGGGCAGGACCCCACCAGCACCTCGGCCGCGATCCCCGGCATCGCGGGACTGGGGCACATCATCCTCACCGTCGGCCTGGTCGCCCTGTTCGTCGCGCTGCGCGCAGCGGTCGCCGAGCGCAGCCGCGGAGACAGCGAGCGGAGCTCGGTGACCGCCTGACCCCGTGGATCCGCAGTCCCGCCCTTCATCCTCCGCGGCGGGGCGAGGTCGGGGCCGGGTACAGTCCGAGGTGTACGTCAGGCAACGATCGGCCTGTCGATTCGGCAGGTCCCGGTCCGCGACTCCATCCATGTCCACGCACCGAGGGAGCCCCTATGACCACCCCTGCCAACACCGCCCCCGACCGCAACCTCGCTCTCGAGCTGGTCCGCGTCACCGAGGCCGCCGCCATCGCCGGCGGCCGCTGGGTGGGCGCCGGAGACAAGAACCGGGCCGACGGCGCCGCGGTCGACGCGATGCGCTCCTTCATGGACACGGTCCGCATGGACGGCACCGTCGTGATCGGCGAGGGCGAGAAGGACGAGGCCCCGATGCTGTTCAACGGCGAGTCCGTGGGCGACGGCACCGGCCCCGACGTCGATGTCGCGGTGGACCCGATCGACGGCACCCGCCTCACCGCGCTGGGATACAACAATGCGCTGGCCGTCTTCGCGGTCGCGGAGAAGGGGAGCATGTACGACCCCTCCGCCGTGTTCTACATGGAGAAGATGGTGGTGGGCCCCGAGGCGGCTGAGTACGTCGACCTGCGCCTCCCGGTGGAGCAGAACATCAAGCTGGTGGCCAAGGCACTGGGCAAGCCGGTCAACCAGGTCACGGTGTGCGTGCTCGAGCGGCCGCGCCACGAGCCCTTGGTCCAGGAGATCCGGGCGGCCGGGGCCCGGGTGAAGTTCATCATGGACGGTGATGTGGCCGGAGCGATCGCCGCGGCGCGCGGCGCCGGCGTCGACATGCTGCTGGGCACCGGCGGCACCCCGGAGGGCATCATCGCCGCCTGCGCGGTCAAGGCCACCGGCGGCATGATCCAGGGCCGGCTCGCCCCGACCGACGACGCGGAGAAGCAGAAGGCCCTGGACGCCGGGCACGACCTGGATCGCGTGCTGCGCACCGACGACCTCGTGACCTCCGACAACTGCTACTTCGCCGCCACCGGCATCACCGACGGGGACCTGCTGAAGGGGGTGCGCTACCAGCATCACCGCATCTTCACAGAGTCCATCGTCATGCGCTCGACCTCCGGGACCGTGCGCATCGTCGAGGCCGAGCACCGCCCCGAGAAGTGGGGCCGCTGGCTCGAGGACTGAGCGACGTGCTGCGAGCTTGCGAGCGGTAGGAGCTCGGTGGGTCGGGCGGAGCCTGAGCGACGTGCTGCGAGCTTGCGAGCGGTAGGAGCTCGGTGGGTCGGGCGGAGCCTGAGCGACGTGCTGCGAGCTTGCGAGCGGTAGGAGCTCGGTGGGTCGGGCGGAGCCTGAGCGAGGGAGGGTTTCCTGTGAGTCGCCTTGCAGATGGAGTCACGATGACGAGAACTGTGCCTACTCTGGACACATGGCCACCTCCTCATCAGAGATCCACGTCGCTGTCGACCTCACCGTCCTGACCCTCCGGGACGGTGCGCTGAACGTGCTGCTGATCCAGCGCGAGGATGAGCCTCACCGCGGTGCCTGGGCCCTGCCCGGCGGTTTCGTCCAGCTCGGTGAGGATCTCGACGGGGCCGCCTATCGGGTGCTCTCCGACGAGGCCTCGCTGGGCAGCGGCGCCGTCCACCTCGAGCAGGTGCGCACCTTCGGCACCCCCGGCCGTGACCCGCGCGGCCATGTGGTCTCGGTGGCGTTCATGGCGCTCGGTGCTGATCTGCCCGACCCGCGCCGCGGCGAGGACGTGGCCGATGCCCGCTGGTGGTCGCTCGAGGAGCTCGCCGAGGTGAAGCTCGCCTTCGATCACGCCACCGTGCTGGAATGCGCCGTCGAACGGGCCCGCAGCAAGCTCGAGTACACCACCCTCGCCGCGACCTTCCTGCCCGAGACGTTCACCATCTCGCAGCTGCGCGGGGTCTACGAGAGCGTGTGGGGCGCCACCCTGGACGCGGGCAACTTCCATCGCAAGGCCACGCGCACCGAAGGGTTCCTGCAGGAGCTGGACCAGTATGCCGCCCCCACCGGTGGTCGCCCCGCGCGGCTGTACCGGGCCGCCGGCGGCACCTCGCTGATGCCTCCGCTGCTGCGCGCCGGCGACTGAACGGACCCGCGCCCGCCGCCGCGCACTCGCGGCTGGGCAGGGGCGGGAGCAGCGCCGTCGGGCACCGTGGCAGGATCATGCCGTGACCGATGATGCCGCCCTCCTCGCCGCCTACGCCGTCCACCGCGAGGCGGTGCATGCCCTGGCCCGCGCGATCCACGCCGACCCCGAGACCGCCTTCCAGGAGCACCGCGCCCACGATCGCTGCGCCGACCTGCTGGAGAGCGCCGGCTTCGCGCTCGAGCGCGGCATCGCCGAACTGCCCACCGCCTTCCGCGCCACCCTCGGCACCGGCTCCCTGGTCGCCTCGCTGTGCGTCGAGTACGACGCCCTGCCCGGCATCGGCCACGGCTGCGGGCACAACCTGATCGCCGGCGCCTCGCTCGGCGCGGCCCTCGCGCTCGCCGAGCAGCTCGCCGACCTCGACGTGACGCTGCAGGTCATCGGCACCCCCGGGGAGGAGCACGGCGCCGGCAAGCAGCTGTTGCTGGACCGCGGCGTCTTCGACGGCGTGCACCTGTCGCTGATGAGCCACCCCTCCCCGCACACCGATACCTACGACGTGCTCGGCTCCACCAGCCAGGCCGTCGGCCGCTGGCGCGCCACCTTCACCGGCCGCGGCGCCCACGCCGCCGCGAATCCGGCCGACGGGATCAACGCCAACGATGCCGCCGTGATCGCCCAGGTGGCCGCCGGGCTGCTGCGCCAGCGGCTCCGGGACGGCCAGCGCCTCGCGCTGGTGCCCCAGCAGTCCGGGGTCACCAACATCGTCCCCGAGACGGCGGTGATCGACTTCGAGTGCCGCGCCCTGACCATGGCGGAGTTCGACGAGCTGCGCCGGCAGCTGATCGCCTGCTTCGAGGGCGCGGCGCTCGCCACCGGAACCGCCCTCGAGATCACCAGCAGCGAGCCCGTCTACGAGCCGCTGCTCCAGGACGAGGTGCTCGGCGCCGCCTGGAATGCGGCGATGCGGCGGCGCGGCCGGCCGCTGAACGGCTCGCTCGGCATCACCTCGGCCTCGACCGATATGGGCAACGTGTCCCAGCGGGTGCCCTCGCTGCACCCCTTCGTCGGCATCACCGGTGCTGGCGGCGCCCTGCATACCCGGGAGTTCGCCGCGCACGCCGACTCCGCGGAGGGCTACCGCCTGATGGACGACGCCGCGATCGCAATGGCCGGCGTGATCCGGGACGTCGCCTCCGCGGGGGACACCCGGGCCGCGCTCATCGCCCGGGCGCAGCAGCTGGCCCGCTGACCAGTCCTCGGCGCGGCCGAGCCCGGTAGCGCCGCGCAGGTGCAGCCGGGATCGCTGTCACCGGCCCCAGCAGCGGGCCCGTCATGCGCTGGAGGCTCGTCCAGCGACGGTTCGCTCCGGGCCTGCGCCGGCGCTCATGCCTGTGCCCGCTCGCCCTGCGCCTCGTCGGCGATCTGGCGCAGCGCCTGACGGAACGCCTCCGTCGGCAGCGCGCCGGGCGCCGTGTACGTGTCGTTGAACAGGAAGAACGGCACGCCTCGCGCCCCCAGGGAGGTGGCATCGCGCACCTCGGCCTCGACCTTCTCGTCGTGTGTCTGCCCCGCGTGGGCGGACCGAGCGACCTGCTCGTCCAGGCCGGCCTCGATCGCACGGGCGACCACTGCCTCGACCTCGAAGGGGTTCGCGGTGCCGGTGAAGTAGCCACGCTGGAGCTCCATGAAGAAGGCGGTGGCGACGTCGATCCCGCGGGCTTCGCCGAGCGCCTGCATCACCCGATGCAGGGCACGAGTGTTCGCCACCGGGCGTTCGGTGACGTACTCGCGGCCCGTCTCCCGCACCGTTTCCTGGATCTTCGCCTCCATCTCCCGCACCTCAGCCTCGGGCATCCCCTGGGCCTCGACCATATGCGCGACGTTGTCCTTGTCGGAGTGGAGCGGGGAGGTGGGAGCGAGCTCGAAGGAGTGGGCGCGGAGGCGGACCTGGCCGCCGAGGCCCTCCGCCTCGATCGCGTCGTGCAGCCGGGACTCGCCGATGTAGCACCAGGGGCACACCACGTCCGTCCACACGTCGACGGTGATCAACGGCGTCGTCGAGTCGGCCTGGGGATCGGGGGTCTGGTTCATCGTGCTCCTCCGTGCTGGACCGCTACCGGCGGCACTGCTGTGGGTTCCTTGAAGACTGTACTGCGCCTGGATCTCGGTGGGACAGACCGTCTGGCCCACGGCGCAGTGGCTCCGGCACCGGATCGGATCAGGCCGGCACGGCCTCGTCTCCCAGCGGTCCGGCGGCCATGGCCCGGCGATGCGCGGACAGGGCGCCGGCCAGGCCGAGCGCGAGACCGAGCACGAGCCAGCCGAGCAGCCAGGTCAGGTCGCCGGAGGGGTCGATCCAACCGCCGCCGATCGCGCCGCGGAAGGCGTCCACGGCGTGGGTCATCGGCAGGTACGGATGGATCACCTGGAAGAACCGCGGCAGGGTCGAGACCGGGTAGGTGCCGCCGGCACCGGAGATCTGCAGGGCGATCAGCACCAGCGCGACGAACTTCCCCACCGGCCCGAACAGGGCTCCGAAGCCGTGGTTCAGGGCCACGAACACCATCGAGGTCAGGGCGGCGAGCCCCATCATCAGCGGCAGGTCGTCCATCGTCACGCCCACCAGCCAGTGCAGAGCGCCCACCGCGATGACCGTCTGGACCAGGCCCAGCAGCAGGGCGGGCGCCAGACCGCCGGCCAGCAGGCCGACGGGTCCCGCGCCGGCCGCGGCGGCCCGGGAGGAGAACGGCGGCATCATCAGGAAGATCGCCATGCCGCCCACCCACAGGCTGATGGCGAGGAACAGCGGGGCCAGGCCCTCCCCGAAGCGGCCCAGATCGTGGGCGCGCTCGAAGCTCATCTGCACCGGCTCCGCGGCGGTCTCCGAGAGCGCATCGCTCTCGTCATCGCTGTAGGCCGGCACATCGTCCTGCGACTCCGCGAGCCCGTCATGCAGCTCCTGGGAGCCGTCGGCGAGCTCGCCCGCCCCGTCATCGAGCGCGACCGCACCCTCGGCCAGCTGGTTCGCGCCGTCGTCGACCCGCCGCGCGCCGTCCTCCAGCTGCGTGGCGCCGTCCTCGAGCTGTCCGGCCCCGTCGGCGAGCCGGCGCGCACCGGCATCGGCCTCCGCGGTCCCCTCGGCCAGCTGCTGGGAGCCGTCGACGAGCTGACCGGTGCCGTTGGACAGTTCCTCGGCGCCGTCCCGGGCGGTGCCCACCCCGTCCGTATAGCGGGTGACGCCGTCGGAGAGGGTCTGCGCCCCCTCGCTCGCGGTGCCGCTCGCATCGGCGAGCTCGGAGGCGCCCGAGGACACCCGCTGGGCACCGGAGTTCAGGCGATGGATGTCCTGCGCGCCCTGCTCGAGGGTCGAGTAGGCCTCGGGGAGGGCCTCCGCCGCGGTGCGGGCCTGCTCGGCCAGGTCCGCGGCGAGATCTGAGGCGCTGGTGCCCGGCTCGGGGGAGGGAGCATCCGTGACGGCGTCGTCGCGCAGGGTGGTGAGGTCCTGCTCGAGGGTCGAGGCGCTCTCGGCGAGGTCACCGGTGCTCTCGGCGAGCGAGGAGGTCCGCTCGGCGAGGCCCGAGGTGGTCTCGGAGAGCCCCTCGAGGTAGGGGACCATCGACTCGGCGGACTCGGTCATGCCCGCGGCGGTATCGGCGATGTCGGTGGATTGCTCGGCCGCGGTGCCCGTGGCCTCCTGGGTCGCGTCCGCATCGGTGGAGGCCTGCTCGGCGTCGCCGCGCACCTGGGAGGAGGTGCTCGAGGTGGTCGCGAGCTCCTCGCAGAAGGAGGCTTCGGCGCCGGAGTCCTCGCAGCGCGCAGCGAGGTCATCGACCTGCTCGGTGTATCCGCGCACCCCTTCCTCGCTGGTGGTGGCGCTCCCGGAGGCGGTGGTGGCGGCCTGGTCCGCGGTCTGGACGTCCTCGTCCAGCTCGGTGGCGTCCTCGCCGATCGTGGAGGCGCCGTCCCGCAGGCGGCGCGCGTCCTCGGTGCGGTCGGTGGTGTCCTGGGCGAGATCCTGTGCGGCCTCGTCCACCCCGCTGACGGTCTCGTCGAGGGTCGTGGTGGTCTCGGAGACGGTGCCGGCGACGGCCACCGGGTCGGCGAGCTGACCCGGCAGGTCCGCGGCGACGCCCTCGAGCGTGTCGATCGCGGTGATCAGGTCCTCGCTGACGCGCTGGACGCCCTCGGAGCTCACCCCGAGGTCGTCGGCGCGCTGCTGCGCGGCGGTGACCGTCTCGTCGAGCTGCTGGGTGCCCTCGGCGACCTGCCCGGCACCGTCGGCCAGGGTGCCCGCCCCGGTGGCGAGCTCCGAGGTGCCGCTGGCGAGCCGGTCGGCACCGCTGCGCAGCGGGCGCCCGTTCTCGTCGAGGGTCACCAGACCCGTGCTGAGCTCCTGGGCGCCGGCATCGAGCCTCGCCGTGCCGTCCCGCAGGGTGACCGCCCCGCTGCTGAGCTGGTCCAGGCCCACCACCAGGTCGAGGCTGCCGGAGTGCAGGGTGGACGCGCCCTCGGCCAGCTCCGCGCTGCCCTTCGTCAGCTGGCCCGTGCCGTCGGTCAGCTCGGCGCTGCCGTCGACCAGATCGCCGGTGCCGTCGTGCAGCGTGGTGGCGCCGTCCGAGAGCTCGCCGGCGCCGTCGACGGCGTCGCCGATGCCGTCGTGGATGGTCGTGAAGCCCACGTAGATCTGGTCCAGGTACTGCTCCAGCACGCTCGCGCGCAGCGAATCCGTCAGCGCCGTCCCCACGGACTTGGTGAAGTTGCCGCCCACGTAGTTGACCGAGTCGTTGGTGGTCACGGTGAGCAGGGCGGGTGCGACCTCCTCGACGTCCCCGCCGAGGGAGGCGACGTTCCCGGAGAAGTCCGACGGGATCTCGACGGTCGCGCCATAGGTGCCGTCGGCGAGTCCGCGCTCGGCCTCGCCCGGGGAGACCTCCACGAAGTGGTAGGCCGAGTCCTTGTCCAGGTCCAGCAGCGTGTCGGTGAACTCGGCGCCGACGTCCAGGGTGGTCTCCTCGCCGTCCGGGGAGGTGGCGATGGCGCCCTCGTCCTCATTCACCACGGCGGCGGTGACCTGGTCGAGGTTGTTGCTCGGGTCGAGGAACGACCAGGTCATGTTGCCGGAGTAGATCAGCGGGACTAGGGCGAGGCCGGTCACGAACAGTGCCGCGATCGGCTTCTTCCACTCCCCGGGCAGCAGCGCGAGCGAACCGCGGCCGACGGCGGAGAGCCCGCGGCCCGTTGCTCCGAGGGCGCGGGAGAGCGCGCCGGCTACGGCACGGGCGGCCGACGCGGCCGCATCGCGAGCCGTCCCGAGCAGGGTGGTGAGGGCGGTGAGGAGTGCACGAAGTGAGGACATCACGCGGGACACGATACATCCGTGTATCGAGACTTGTTACTGAATGGTAATAAGTGTGGTGCGGCAGACGTGCAAGGCAGCGGTGCGCCGCGTCCGGTCCGTCCCCGGAGGCCTCAGTCCGGGAGGTCGACCGTCCACGGATGTCGCGGCAGATCTGCTGGGTCCCAGCGCTCGAGCACGTCGCTAGCGCTGCGGCAGCCGGTGAGCCCCAGCGAGCTCCCGATCCTCTCGAGGACCGCTGCCGCGCTCTCCCCGCGCTCGAGCCGGTCCCGCAGCGTCACCGCACCATCGCGCTTGGCCAGACGGGTGCCCGCAGGGTTCACCGCGAGCGGCACGTGCGCGTACCCGGGCTCGGGCAGGCCCAGCAGATGCGCCAGGTGGGCCTGCCGGGGCGCGGAGCTGAGCAGGTCGTCGGCCCGCACCACCTGATCCACCCCGGCGGCCGCATCGTCGACGACCACGGCGAGGTTGTAGGCGACCACCCCGTCCCCGCGCCGCAGCACCAGGTCATCGACGGTGCCGCTCACCTTTCCGGCCCAGCGGTCGTGGACCTGCCAGCTCGGGACCTCGGCGCGCAGCCGGAGCGCGGGCTCGCGTCCCAGCTCCCGCATCCGCTGCCGTCCCTGTTCCCGGGCGGCGGGGGAGAGGTCACGGCAGGTGCCGGGGTAGGCGCCGGGCGGGGCATGAGGGGCGCTGGGCGCGTCGAGGATCTCCCGCCGCGTGCAGCAGCACTCGTACACCCTGCCCTGTGCGCTCAGCGCCCGGATCGCGGCGGTGTAGGCGTCCCCCGCGCGGACTGGCGGACCACCTCGCCGTCCCAGTCCAGCCCCAGTGCGGTGAGATCCTCGAGCTGACGCTGCTCGGCGCCCTCGCGCACCCGGTCCAGGTCCTCGATCCGCAGGTGGAAGGCGCGTCCGCTGCGCCGGGCCAGCACCCAGGCGAGGATCGCGGTGCGCAGGTTCCCCAGGTGCAGGTCGCCGCTGGGAGAGGGGGCGTAGCGGCCGGCACCGCTGAAGGCAGTCGCAGCAGGCATGCGGCTCAGTCTAGGAACCCGCCAGCACCAGCAGCACATCGCCGCCGCGACCGCCGGGCACCGGGCGCTCCGGCGGCGCCGGGACGAAACCGAGGCGCAAGGCCAGTGCAAGCGAGGCCCGGTTGGCCAGGGCGGTCACCGCGATGATCTCGGCTCCGCCGTCACCGTCACCGTCGCCGTCGCGCCCGCCGAGCTGCGGATGCGCGAGCACCGCGCGCATCGCCTCGGTCGCCACCCCGCGCCCCGTCGCGGCGGGGGAGAGCCGCCAATAGGCGCTGAGCGCCGGGCGATCCGCGGTGGTCAGCGGGGTGAGGCCGACGACGCCGAGCAGTCCCTGCGGCAACGGTGCGGACCCGGGCGGAGGGCCATCTCCCGCAATCTCGTGAGCTGGCCGGTGCGCGCGGATCGACAGGTAGCCCAGCCCGTGCTCGGCCCAGCTCTCGCGCCACCTCCCGAGCACCCAGCGCATCTGGGCACGATCGGACAGCGGCTCGGTGAGGTCCTCGGCGAAGGCGCCCGGATCCGCATGCAGGGCCAGCAGCTCTTCGAGCTCGTGCCCGCGACCGGGGTCAGGCGCAACCGGGCGGTGGTGAGCACGGGCTGATCGGGCCTGGGCATGACGACGGCGCGGTGATCCTCGCCCGAAGGCGGGGTCACCGCGCCGTCATGCACGGAATTATCCGGCGAGCGCCGAGGCGGACGCTCAGGCGTCGCCGCGGTGGCTGCCGCGCTTGTCGTCCTCGGACGCCTCGGGATCCGAGTCGACCTTGACCTCCTTGGGCTCCACGTCGGAGGCGCGGTCCTCACCCTTCAGGGCCGAGGCCACGTCACCCGCGTCGGCCGAGCCGACGGTGTCCGAGACGGTCGAGGAGTCGGACTCGTCGGCGGCGGAGGCCGGGTAGTGAGCGCGCGCGAAGTCCGCGGGCGGGGCCCACGGATCCTCCACCGGGCGGGTCTTCTGCCAGGCGATGTAGCCGGCAGCGGCACCCGCGGCGGCCAGGCCCAGCACGAGCAGCACCTTGCCGGCGCGGCCCTTCTTCTTCGGCTTCGTCGGCTCGAGGACCGCGGAGCGGATGTCGTCCTGGCCCTTGTCGAGCTCCTGGCGAGCCGCGTCGACGGCGGCCTTCAGCACGGTGCCGGAGGTCTCCACCGTCTTGCGGGCGCGCGGGAGGTAGTCCTCCTGCACGTCATGGCGGAGCTTGTCGGCGCGGGGGCCGAGGTTGGCCGAGAGCTTGTCGGACTGCTCGCGCAGACGCTGCTGCGCCTCGGGAGCGTACTGGCCGTACAGCTCGGTCGCGCGGGTGCGGGCCTCGCGAGCGCCTTCGGAGACCACGGGGCCGACCGTGGCGGCGAGCTTCTGCAGCTCCTCGACGGCCTTCTCGGCCCTCAGCGCGGTCGCGCCGGCGGCGTCGACGGTCTTCTCGGCCTGCTTCTTGGCCTTCTTGGTCTCCCGCTTGGTGGTCAGCGCCATGGGAATCCCCTTTCGATCGAGTCCGTCGGGTCGGGCCGACGGTGGTCCCTGGGCCGTGGCAGGTGGACACTGCCATGGACCCGTGTGGCACAACTCTAACGCGAGCGGGTTCGAGGGCTCACAGCCGATGAGAAGGAACCCACGCCCGTCCGGTCGGTCAGGCCGCTCATATGCGAGGATGACGCCATGTTCGCAACTCTTCACACCAACCATGGGGACATCCGCCTCGAGCTGTTCCCGAACCACGCGCCCAAGACCGTCGAGAACTTCGTGGGTCTCGCCGAGGGCACCCGCGAGTTCTCCGATCCGGAGACCGGCGAGAAGGTCACCCGTCCGTTCTACGACGGCGTCATCTTCCACCGCATCATCGCCGGCTTCATGCTCCAGGGCGGCGACCCGCTGGGCACCGGCACCGGCGGCCCGGGCTACAACTTCGACGACGAGATCTCCGAGAAGAACTTCAACGAGCCCTACGTGCTCGCGATGGCCAACGCCGGCAAGCGCCGCAACGCGCTGACCGGCAAGCCCTCCGGCACCAACGGTTCGCAGTTCTTCATCACCGTCGGCCCCACCCCGCACCTGCAGGGCAAGCACACCGTGTTCGGCGAGGTCGCCGACGAGGACTCCAAGAAGGTCGTCGACGCGATCGAGGCCGTCAAGACCGATATGCGCGATCGCCCCCTCGAGGACGTCGTCATCACCTCGGTGACCATCGAGAAGTGACCCTCGAGCGCTCGTGAGCGCTCATCGACCTGGAGCGCCGTCGGCGCCCCTGCAGTACCGGCCTCGGCCGGCTGCGGAGGCACCGGCGGCGCTCCTGCGTCTGCCCGGGGTGCCCGTGCGTGCGGCGGCAGCTGCGTCGACGCTCGTGGCCGCAGTGCGGGCGCCTGCGGCAGCGCCCGTACCCGAGCCGGCTCAGGCGAAGGTCAGCGTGGCGGTGACCGGCTCCTCGACCTGCTCGAAGTCCCGATCCAGTACCTGGCCGAAGCGCGGCATGATCTTCACGGTCGCGGTGTCCAGATCCGCGGGGATGGTGAAGGTGGCGATGGGCTGCCTGTGCGAGCTGCCGAACATCGTCGACTGGTCCTGGGCGGGCCGCAGCTCGGTGCCGTCGGGCAGCTCCAGCATCACTTCGGTGTGCTCCTTGACGTTCGCGGAGAAGTCGCGGTCCCAGACCAGTGGGATCACCAGGTGGATCTCGTCCTCGCGGGCCCAGCCCAGGTTGCCTCCGTACCCCAGGCTCGTCTTCACGAACGGCGAGAGGTACGCCTCCTCGACCGTGCCGTGCAGGGACATGTAGTCACTGCCGAAGCCGTCCGGGACCTTCGTGTCGATGCTGCCGGCCTCGGAGACCTGCACCTCGAGGCCGCCGGAGTACATCCGCGGCGCGGGGGTGGCGACGATCGTGCCGTCGACCAGGGAGATCTCCTGCACCCCGTCACCGATCTCGGCACGGAGGGTCACGGCATCCGCGGCGGGGGAGGCGTCGACGATCGCGAGCACGGTCCCGCGGCGCTCCGCGTCCCCCTCGTCGGCGCTGTCCAGGCGGATGTCGTTGTTCCTCAGATGGGTGATGTGCATTTCGGTGAGGACGTGTCGTGGTGCTGGAGTCCAGTCCGGGTCGGTCGATTCCCAGGAGGTGAGCAGGAACTTCTTCAGCTCGCCGGGCAGCAGGGTGGTGGCGGCCGGCACCTCGTCGAAGCGGTCGGCGCCGTCGGGAAGAGGGGCCTCCTCGCCGGTCAGGGCGGTGAACTGCTCCGCGGTGAGGCTGTCGAGCAGGGTCGTGGCCGTCACGGTGACCTGGGCGTAGGGCTGGATCAGCGTCTCGGAGCCCTCCATGCGCTGCATCAGTCCACCGGCGACGACCTCGTCGGTCACCTCGACGGTGGTCAGATCGAGGGTGGCGGAGGTCGCCGGATCAGCGGCAGGCTTCTCGGAGCCGTCCTTCACGTCGTCGGAGCCGCTCTCCGCGTCACCGGCGCCGGTGTCCTGTGAGCTCTCGTCCGCGCTGCCGGTCGGGAGCAGACCGCAGCCGGCCAGCAGCAGGGCGGGCCCGGCGAGCAGCACGCCGCGGCGGGCGAGGTCGGGGGGCGGGGCGAGGGGCAGGCGTCGGGGCGTCATGGAGTGCTCTCTTCGAGGGAGGGGACGCAGGCCAGGCTAGCTTTTCGACCCCTGTCGGCAAAATTCGATCGGGCGCAGTGGCGGAGAGATCACTCCGCCACTGCGCCCGATCACCCTCGGGGCGAGCGTCTCAGCGCTGCACCGGATGGGACGGCCACCACATGCGGTCCCCGATCAGTGCGAACAGCGCCGGCACCAGCACCGTGCGCACCAGCAGGGTGTCCAGCAGCACGCCCAGGCCCACGATCAGGCCGAGCTGGCCGAGCACCACCAGGGGCAGCACCCCCAGCGCCGCGAACACCGCGGCGAGCACCACGCCCGCACTGGTGATGACCACCCCGGTGGAGCCGACGGCCCGCACCATGCCCTTGGTGGTGCCGTGGGTCGCCGCCTCGTGGCGGGCGCGGTGGACCAGGAAGATCGTGTAATCCACGCCGAGGGCGACCAGGAACAGGAAGGCCAGCAGCGGCACCGTCACGTCCAGCGCCGGGATGTCGAGCAGCAGCCGGCCGGCCCACAGCCCCAGCCCGATCGCGGCGACCGAGCTGGCGACGTTCACGGTCAGCAGCACCAGCGGGGCGACGACCGCCCGCAGCAGCACCATCAGCACGATCAGCACCACGCCGAGGATCATCGGCGCCACCACCAGCAGGTCACGGGTGGAATCGGCGCGCACATCCAGGGCGCTCGCCGTCGTGCCGCCCACCAGGGCGTCGGCCCCGGCCAGGGAGTGCAGGGCCGTACGCAGCCCCTCGGCCTCCTCGAATGCCACCGGGGACTCCGGCTCGGCGGTGCCGACGGCGGAGAGCACGGCCCAGCCGTCCGGCGTGGTGCCGGAGACGGAGGCGCGGTCGATGCCGGGCACCGATTCGGCGGTCTCGACAGCGGCGTCCGCAGCCGCCTCGCGCACCACGATCTGGTGCGGGGCGCTCTCGCCTGCGCCGTAGTGCTCGGCCATCGCGGCGAAACCGGTGGAGGATTCGTTGGCCGAGGCGAACTGCTCATCCTGCGAGAGCCCGACCCGGGTGCCGAGCAGACCGGTGGCCAGCACCGCCATCAGCAGCACCGAGACCACAGCGGCCACGAGGGGACGGCGGGTGACGGTGCGGGCGACGGCCGCGAAGGGCCCGTGCTCGGCGTCGTCGCGACGAGAGGCAGCGTTCGCAGCGGTCGCAGGCTTCGGCACGAAGGGCCAGAACACCCGGCGGCCGACCACGGCGAGCAGCGCGGTCAGGGGGAACAGCACGGCGAGCAGGGCCACCAGCAGGCCGGCTGCCGCGGCGATGCCGAGCCCGCGGGTGGCGGGCATGACCGCGGCCAGCAGTGTCATCAGCGCCAGCACCACGGTGACATTCGAGGCGATGATCGCCGGCGCCGTGCGGACCCAGGCGGTGGCCAATGCGGCGCGATGGTCTGTGCTGCGGTGCAGCTCCTCGCGGTAGCGGGAGATCAGCAGCAGGGCATAGTTCGTGCCCGCACCGAACACCAGCACGCTGATCACGCCCGCATCGAAGGCGAGGGAGAACTGTTCGCCGAGCATGGAGGTGAGCGCGCCGGCGGCGCCGTCCGCGAGGGCGACGATCGACAGCGGCACCAGCCACAGGATCGGGGAGCGGTAGGTCAGCAGCAGCAGCACGGCCACCACGGCGATGGTCACCGCGAGCAGCGTGAAGTTCGCGCCGGAGAAGGCGCCCCGGATGTCGGAGCCGACGGCGGGGCCGCCGGTGACGGACACGGTGAGGTTCTCGGGGCGGAGTCGTCGGCCGCGGCGCGCAGGTCCGTGATCATCGCGTCGATCGTGTCGTTGTCGGCCTCGGAGTCGACTGTGGTCATGACCAGGTCGGCCTCGCCGTCCTCGGCGGGCATGGGCCCGATCGCCTCGCGCCCGGAGACCTCTGCGAGATCGGAGCGCAGGGTCTCGATCGCGGCGGTGTCCTCATCGGTCAGGGCCCCGCCGTCCTCGCGCGTGATCACGGCGAACACCGGCTGGTAGCGGTTGCCCTCCATGGTGTCGGCGATGGCCGCGGCGCGGGAGGACTCGGAGGTCTCCGGCAGCGCATCCATCCCGGCGGCGGGACCGGCGCCCCGCAGGCCACCGGCCATCGCCAGGAGCAGGCCGACGCACACCGCGAGCATCACCCAGGCGGAGCGACGACCGGTGAGGGTGGCGGCGATCCGCTCGGCGACGCGGCCGACGACCCCGGTGGGGACGGCGGAGTCGGCCGGCGGCTCAGCACCGGCGGGGTCGCCGGGCCGAGGGCGGCGGGTGACGGGCGTGGGTGCAGACACTGTGGTTCCTTCGCGAGATGACCGCTGGTGGCGGGCGGATGACGGTCCCTTTGTGGGGGTGCTTCCACGCTATGGAGACCGCCGTGCGAAGGGATCAACCGTTCGATGGATCTCCGGCTCGTCCCGGTGGCGGCCAGTACGCTCTGCCCATGACTCAGCGACACCTCGCCGGCGCCCGGATCCTCGCCCAGGGCCTGGTCGGGGAGCCCCGCTTCCCCGATCCCGCCGCGGCGGCGCGGGCGTTCGGTGCACACCAGGGCCAGGATGTGGCGGGGGTGATGGCCTCCCTCGCCCTGCGCACCGGGGGCGACCTGGACGCGGTGCTCGCCGCCTTCGACCGCGGGGAGGTGGTGCGCGGCTATCCGATGCGCGGCACCGTCTTCGCGGTCGCCGCCGATTCGCTCGCCTGGCTCACCGAGCTCTGCGCCGTCGCTCCGCTGCGGGCCGCGATCTCCCGGCGCGGGCATCTCGAGCTGGAGGGCCATCACGTGCAGCGGGCCCAGGAGGTGCTCGAGGAGATCGCCGCGGAGCAGTCGGTGCCGGGGAAGGGCCGCGGAGTGCTGCGCACGGAGCTCATCGCGGCGTGGGAGACGGCAGGGATCCGCACCGACCGGGGCCGCGGCTACCACCTGCTGTCGGAGCTGATCTCCGGTGGCATCGCCGCCTACGGCCCGTGGCGCGACGGGGAGACCGCGGTGGTGCTCGCTCGGGCCTGGCTGCCCGCCGACACCGACCTCGCGGGCGCCTTCAACGGTGAACGGGCAGCGGCCGCCGCCGAGCTCGCCCGGCGGTACCTCACCAGCCACGGCCCGGCGGGGGAGCGCGACCTCGCCTGGTGGTCCAAACTGCCGCTGGGGACGATCCGGGCGGCGCTGCCGCTGATCGAGTCCCAGCTGGAGAGCGGATACGCGGACCGGGCCGGCCGGCTCCACGCCACCGCCGTGGCGGCCCGCGGAGGGGATGGCGAGCGGCTGTGGTGGCGGCCGGGACTGGCCGAGGACTATGCCGCCGCGGAGAAGGAGACGATGCGCGAGCTGCTGCTGCCCGGCTTCGACGAGCTGGTGCTCGGCTACCGCGACCGGCTCTACCTGATGGACCCCGAGCGGCACTGCGCGCTGGTGCCCGGCAACAACGGGGTGTTCAAGCGGGCGGCGCTGCGCCGCGGCGAGGTGGTGGGGCTCTGGAGCCGGAAGGGCACGGCTGGGAAGCGGAGGCTCGTGCTTCAGGAGCTGTGCACTGTGAGCCCGACGCAGCACCGCCGCTTCGAGACGCTCTTCGCGGCGTTCCCGTACACCGCCGCCTGAGGTCGCCGCTCGGGAGCGGCCCAGGCCCCCGTGATGGAATGAGGGCATGGAACGACCGAGCTACGGCTACAGCGCCGAGGACAATCCGGACCCGCAGGCCCCACCGGTGTGCCCGCGGCACCCCGACCGGGTGAGCTACGTGCGCTGCAAGCGCTGCGAGCGCCCGGCCTGTCCGGACTGCCAGCGCCCCACCTCGGTGGGGGTGCTGTGCGTGGACTGCGAGCGGGAGATCTCCCGGCAGCAGGCCTCGACCCGGCCGCGGAACGCGATGGGCGCCCGCATGGGCCAGCGCACCCCGTATGTCACCTACACCCTGATCGGCCTGTGCGTGCTGGCGTACCTCGGGCAGACGATCGCCCCGCAGCTCGTGGTGCAGCTGGGGCTGTTCGTCCCCTTCCGTGCCGTGGCGATGCCGTGGACCTTCTTCACCGCCGGTTTCCTGCACGGCGGGCTCCTGCACCTGGGGCTGAACATGTATGCGCTGTGGATCGTGGGGAGGTATCTCGAGCAGGTGCTCGGCCGCGTCCGGTTCTCCGCGGTCTACCTGGTCTCGATGCTCGGCGGGCACACCGCCGTGTACCTGATCGCGAACTCGCTGGAGCAGTCCTGGTACACCGGCACCCTCGGGGCCAGCGGCGGTGTGTTCGGCCTGTTCGCCGCCATGTTCATCGTCAACCGGCACCTGGGCGGGCAGACCATGCAGATCCTCGTCCTGATCGGCCTGAACCTCGTCATCACCTTCACCGTCCCGGGGATCTCCTGGCAGGGGCACCTGGGCGGCCTGCTGCTCGGCGCCGCCGTGACCGCGGGGATGTTCGCCCTCCGTCCCAAGGCGGTTGCCGGGGCGGACCGGCAGGCGCTGGCGCGCCGCTCCGCCCTCGTGCACTCCGCGGTGGTCGCGGCAGCGGTGGTGCTGTGCGTGGTGCTGATCGTGGTCAAGACCCTGCTGGTGATCGGGCAGTGAGCACCGCGCCCGGTGACGGGCGCGGAGGGAGCACCGGGACGGGCCGGGGCGGCGAACGGGCCGCCCCGGCCCGTCCGTCGTCGGCCCTCTATTAGCACGGATCGTCGCCGCCCCATGACGTGTTCGGGGAACTACATGGATGTGGTTTTCCCCAGCTGTGGACAGAATTGGGGATAACTCTGCGGAGGGCTGGGGATTACACGATCTTGCTGTGGATAACAGGGGATCGACTGTGGACAGACGGTGGGGACGGCGCCGGCAGGCCTCCTCGTCGTGCGCATGCTCACCGCTCCTGCGCTCGCCGTGCGGCCGGCAGGAGCGCTGCTCAGCGCGAGGGGGAGCGGCCGGCAGCCGCCACCATAAAGCTCGGTGACCTGCGACGACGCGAAGCGAGGGCGGATGGTGCCGAAGCGCTGCGGGGCAGTTGCAGGACCGTGCCCGGTCCGGAGGGCGCGGGTCGCGACACGCCCGGGTTCTCCGCTGTACCTGCGGAACTACATGTCTGTCATTCGTCCACGGCTGTGGAAAACCCTGTGGATAACTTCTCGGAAGAGGCGCACAGGAGGAGCTTCCCGGCCACTGGGTGCCCCGCTGGACCCGTTGTGCACACGCGATGGCGCCGGATCATCCCTCACCGGCCGCACCTGTGGACACTCAGTGCTCGGCGCCGCCCGCGAGCGCGGCATCGACCTCGGTGCGCAGCGCCACCTCGGCCATCCGGGTGAGGGCGCGGGCCGTGGTGGCGGTGTCGAGGACGTCGGCCGAGGGGACGTGGACGAAGCCGCCGCGGATCCCGGCGAGCTCCTCGTCCGTCGCCAGGAGATGCTGGAGCGCGTAGAAGACGTCATTGCACACGTAGGTGCCGGCCGTCTGGGACACCGAGGCAGGGATCCCGTCGGCCGTGAGCGCGGCGACCATCGCCTTGATCGGCAGGGTGCTGAAGCAGCCGACCGGGCCGTCGGCCTCGATCGGCTCGTCCACCGGGCTCGCGCCGGCGCTGTCGGGGATCCGCGCATCGCGCACGTTGATCGCGACCCGCTCCGGGGTGATCCCCGTGCGTCCCGCGGCGAGGCCGACGGCGATCACCAGCGTCGGCCGATGCTCGCGCACCGCCGCGGCGAGCAGCTGCCCGGCCCGGCCGAACTCGACCGGCAGCTCGAGGGTCCGGACCGCGAGGCCCTGGGCCCGAAGCTGCGGTGCCGCACAGCGCACCGCCTCCCAGGACTCGTTCACCGCCGCCCCGTCGAAGGGCTCGAATCCGGTCAGCAGCAGGTCGGTCGTCATGGGGACAGCCTAAGGACCCATGCGAAAGGGACGAGGCGGAGTATTCGGAGGCCCGTGGCCTCGTGAACCTCTACCCTGTGCCGATGACCGATCTCCCCGACCTCGCGACTCTCCACCCGCCCTTCGGCCTGGTGCTGCGCGCCGGTGACCTCACCCTGCGCCCCCTCGCCGATGCGGACCTGCCCGAGTACGCCGCGCTGCTGCAGCGCCCGATCTTCGCGGACCCCGAGTCGCCGTCCGTGTTCGGGTGGTACCGGGCAGAGCCCGAGGTGCGCGTGCGCAATGCACTGAGCTTCCAGTGGCACCTGCGCAGCGCGGTGTCCCCGGACGACTGGACCCTGCCGCTGGGCATCTGGGCCGGCGGCCGCCTGATCGGCTGCCAGGACATCGCAGCCGTGCGCTTCGCCGAACGACGCACCGTCACCTCCGGCTCCTGGCTCACCCTCGACGCCCACGGCCAGGGATTCGGGACGCTGATGCGCCAGGCGATGCTGGTGCTCGCCTTCGACCACCTGGGGGCGCAGCGGGCGGAGTCCGCGGCGGCCTTCGGCAACGAGGCGTCCTTCGGCGTCTCCCGTGCCTGCGGGTATGTCGAGGACGGCACCCAGATGTCCACCCTGCTCGGGCCGACGAGGCACGAGCAGCGCTTCCTGGTCACGCCCGAGACGTTCCGCCGACCGGACGTGCCGGTGCAGGTCGACGGCCTCACCCCGGAGCTGCGGGCCCTGCTCGGCGCCTGAGGACCGGGCTATCGGGGCTGTCAGGGCGGGCGAGGGCACGTGTGGCCGGGACGTCGTGCATCGACTGGCGCTGCGCCAGCATGCGCCTCCGTATACGCGGCCGCATGCTGGCTCAACGCCAGTGGATGACTTCTGCTCCCACGCGGCCGCTCGTGCTGCTGGCCGTGCCGTGCCCGTGCCGCTGCTCGCGGGACTGTCCGCAGGCGGGCCCTTTGCCGCTCCCGGGGCGTCGTGAGGCCGGGCTCGCCCTCACGCGCGGATCCGCATCACGACCCGGCCCTCGATGCCGCCCGCATCGAGCCTCTCGTGCAGGGAGCGCGCCGCGTCCAGGCCCACGGTGTCGGTGATGCGGGGCCGCCAGGGAGTCTCCTGCAGCAGGCGCACCGTCCCCCGGGCCGCGTCGGCCAGCTCCTCGACGGTGGCGCGCGAGATGACGAAGCCGTGCAGGGAGACGTCGCGGGTGTAGAGCCGGGCCAGCGGGATGCGCGGCGGGTTCGGCGGTGCGGCGATGACCACGATGCGGCCGCGCACGGCCATCAGATCTGCGAGCAGCTCCGGGTCCAGCCGTCCCGAGGTGTCCACGACGAGGTCGGCGCGGCCTCCCAGCAGCTCCCGCAGCTGGTCAGCCGCTCCGGGGTCGGTGTGGTCCACCGTGGTGACCGTTCCGGCCGCACCGAGCGCGCGGACCCGCGCGGCGTCGCGGCGGCGGGCGGTGGCCACGACGCGGGCTCCGCACCGGGCGGCCTCCGCGACCAGGGCGCTGCCCACGTTGCCCGCCCCGCCGCCCACCAGCACGGTCTCGCCCGCCACCAGGTGTCCGTGGCGGTGCAGGGCCAGGTGCGCGGTCGAGGCCGGGTGCAGGGCCGCGGCGAGGACCGCGTCCTCCACCTCCGCGGGAACGGGGTACAGGCGCTCCCGGGGCACGACGGCCGCGGGAGCCCAGGCGCCCTGGCGCCCGTCGTGGCCGAGGGAGGAGGTGGCCATCCGTCGGCCCAGCAGATCCTCGGCCCCGGCGCCGGCATCGATCACGGTGCCCACCGCGTCGCGGCCCAGCACGAAGGGGAAGGGGGTCTGCGTGGGGAAGGCGCCGCTGCGGACCAGGGCGTCGACCGGATCGAGGCTGCTGGCCCGTACGGCCAGGAGCACCTGACCGGGCCTCGGACGCGGGACGGGCAGCTCACTCACCTCGATCTGCTCCGGCCCTCCCAGCGCACGGAGGAAGGCCGCCCGCATGTGGGGCGTCGGATCTGGCGAGGAGAGGGTCACCGGATGCTCACATCGAGTCCTGCCACGCCTGGTACAGCGCGGCGAAGCGACCGCCGGCGGCGACCAGCCCGGTGGGGGAGCCGTCCTCGACGACCTCGCCGCCGTGCACCACCAGCACCCGATCCGCGATCATCACGGTGGTCAGGCGGTGGGCGATGATCAGTGAGGTGCGGTGCCCGAGCAGCTTGGTGAGCCCCTCCTGCACCATCCGCTCGCTGGGGATGTCCAGCGAGCTGGTGGCCTCGTCCAGGATCAGCACCCGCGGATCGGCGAGGAAGGCGCGGGCGAAGGAGATCAGCTGCCGCTGCCCGGCGCTGACCCGCCCGCCGCGCTTGCTCACGTCGGTGTCGTAGCCGTAGGGGAGCTTCTCGATGAACTCGTCGGCCCCGATGGCGCGGGCGGCCTCCTCGATCTCCTCGCGGCTCGCGCCCGGCTTGCCGAGGGCGATGTTGTCCGCGACGGTGCCGGAGAAGAGGTACGCCTCCTGGGTGACCATCACGATGTTGCG
The DNA here is from genome assembly GCF_002216795.1 of Brachybacterium avium. Lineage (NCBI taxonomy): Bacteria > Bacillati > Actinomycetota > Actinomycetes > Micrococcales > Dermabacteraceae > Brachybacterium > Brachybacterium avium. Next base: position 2,036,822 of record NZ_CP022316.1, read on the forward strand.
GGTGAGGTCCTGCATCGAGATGTCCCGCAGGTCCACGCCGTCCAGCATCACCCGTCCCTCGGTGGTGTCGTAGAAGCGTGCGATGAGCTTGGCGACCGTGGACTTCCCGGCGCCGGTCTGGCCCACCAGGGCGATCGTCTGCCCGGCGGGGATGTGCAGGTCCATCGGCTGCAGCACCAGCGGGCCGTCCTCGGTGTAGCGGAAGGCGACCTGCTCGAAGTCCACCTGGCCGTTCGAGGTGGGCAGCGCGGTCGGGCTCACCGATTCCTGGACATGCGGCTGCACCGCGAGGAGGTTCGCGATCTTCTCCAGCGCCGCGACGGCGGACTGGAAGGCGTTGTAGAAGTTCGCGATCTCGTCGACCGGCTGGAAGAACCGACGCGAGTACAGCACCAGCGCCACCAGCACCCCGACCTGCAGATCGCCGGCCAGCACCCGGAACCCGCCCACCACCAGCACGGCGGCGATGGTGATGTTGGCGAGCACGCGCAGCGCCGGCTGGTAGATGCCGAAGACGTTGATCGAGCGCATCGAGGCGTCGCGGTAGTCCTGGGCGAGACCGTCGAACTCCGCCTGGTTGCGGTCCTCCTTGCGGAAGGCCTTCACCGCGCGGATGCCCGCCATAGCCTCGACGAAGTGGACGATCAGCCGCGCCGAATGGGTGCGGATCGCTCGGTACTCGATGCTGGAGCGCTTCTGGAACCACACCGTCAGCATCACGCAGGGGATCAGCATCGCCAGCATCACCAGACCGGTCACCGGGTCCATGGCCACGATCAGCACGATCGTGAACACCATCGACAGCGAGGCGCCCACCATGACGTTCACGCCCGAGTCGAGCAGCTCTCGCAGCGCCTCCATATCGGAGGTCTGGCGGGAGACGATCCGGCCCGAGGTGTAGGATTCGTGGAACTCGAGGTCCTGCTTCTGGGTGAAGCGGAAGACCTTCCGGCGCAGCGCGAGCAGCATCCGCTGGCCCACCACCACCGACTGGCGCACGTACCCGTAGGTCAGCACGCCGCCGACGACCGCCGCGGCGGCCGCCAGCGCGGCGGCCTGGAACGCCGGGACGGAGTTCCCCTCCTGGAGGGAGGGCAGGCCGTGGTCGATGCCCCAGGCGATGATCGCCGGGCCGGCCACGACGGCCAGCTGCGCGATGATGACCATGATCGCCATCACCGCGAACTGACCCTTGACCGGGGAGATCAGCTCGCGCAGCAGGGCGAAGGAGCGCTGCCGGGAGAGCTTGTTCTCGGCTGCGTCGTGGGGCTGCTGCTCCGGATCGTTCTGGTCCGGCTGCGGGTTCTTCACCGTCGGGGCGCTCATCGGCCCTCCTCCTGGATCGCGCGGAGCTCGAGCTCGCCGGTGAGGGTCTCGATGTCCTGGTCGCGGCGCCTCTCCTCCTCCTGGTGGGCGATCACCCAGCGGTAGCGGGCGGAGCTGGCCAGCAGCTCGGTGTGGGTGCCGACGTCGACCACGCGCCCGCCGTCCAGCAGCGCGACCCGATCGGCCAGCGCCACGGTCGAGGTGCGGTGGGCGACGATCAGGGTGGTGGTGCCCTCGAGCACCTCCCGCAGACGCCCGGTGACGGTCTCCTCCGTCTTGGTGTCCAGGGCCGAGAGCGGGTCGTCCAGCAGCAGCACGGCGGGCTTGGCGGCGATGGAGCGGGCCAGGGCCAGGCGCTGACGCTGCCCACCGGACAGGCTCATGCCCTCCTCACCGATACGGGTGTCGACCCCCTCGGGCAGCTCGTAGGCGAAGGTGGCGTCGGCGGTGTGCAGTGCGACGTGCATCAGCTCCTCGGCCGCCTCCTCGGACAGGGAGCGGTCCGCGCCCAGCAGCACGTTCTCCCGCACGGAGTCGGAGAACAAGGTGGCGTCCTCGAAGGCGACTGCGGTGAGGGTGCGCAGGTCGGTGAGGTCCATGTCGCGGATGTCGACCCCGTCGATGGTGACGGTGCCGGAGGTGACGTCGTACAGCCGCGGCACCAGCTGCAGCAGCGTGGATTTGCCGCTCCCGGTCACCCCCACCAGCGCCATGGTCTCGCCGGGGCGGATCTCGAGGTTCGCCCCGTCGATCACGTCCGAGACATGATCGGGAGCATCCTCGTAGCGGAAGTGCACGTTCTCCAGCCGCACCGCGCCGGTCGCGGCCGACGGGTCGAGGCGCGCCGGTGACTCGGGTGTGGTGATGGAGTTCTCGGAGTCCATCACCTCGAAGTGACGGTCCAGCGCGGTGGTGGCGTTCACGGCCTGTCCCAGCAGCATGCCGAGCATCCGCACCGGCCCCACCACCAAGGTGGCGGTCGCGAAGTAGGAGGCGAGCTGGCCGGTGGAGATGTCGCCCGAGGCGGTCAGGTGCAGGCCCGCGAGCAGTGCGATGCCGAGCGCGAGCTCGGGCAGCATGAACATGAACATGTCGAAGCGGGCGATCGCGGTGGCCTTGCGCACCTCGGTGCGGCGCAGCTCCTCGGCCTGTTCGGTGAAGCCCTCCAGGGCCGACGGGCCGCGGCCGAAGGCCTTCAGCACCCGGATGCCCTGGACCGACTGCTCGATCGTGGTGGCCAGGTCACCGTTCTGATCCTGGGAGCGGCGGGAGAGCACCGAGAACCCGCGGTGGAAGCGGTAGGCGATGATCACCACCGGCACCGCGGCGAGGAAGAAGATCAGCGCCAGGGTCGCGGAGGAGCGGACCAGCAGCGCCATGCCCACGGTGATGGTGACGACGTTGGTGACGGCCATGATCATGCCGAAGGCGATCCAGCGGCGGATCTGGCTGATGTCGCTCATCATGCGCGAGAGCAGCTGGCCGGAGCCCCAGCCGTCGTGGAAGGTGACCGGCATGTTCTGGACCTTCGCGTAGAAGCTCACGCGGATCTGCTTCTCGACGGTGGTCGAGGGTGCGACGGCGAAGGTGCGGCGCAACCAGATCAATGAGGCCTCGACGATGCCGAGGCCCAGCACGATCGCGCCGCCGGTCCAGATGGTGGCGGCGGTCGCATCGGTGTCGAGGCGGTTGACGATGAACTCCAGGACCTGCGGAATCATCAGGGCCACGATCGACGCGGTCATGGCGCTGAGGAGACCCAGGTAGAGGCGGAAACGGATAGGGCGAACAGTCGTCCAGAGGCGGCGCATGGTGCCGAGCATGGGGAGAGAGAACCTCAGTGGGTGCGGGAGGCCCCGACGGTCGGGGTCGATGGCTTAGCGTAGTCAACTATTTCGCGCACCGATACCCGTTAAACGCATTCCCGTGACGGCCGGCGCCGATGAGCTCGCGCCCGAGCCCTGCTCCGCGCGTCTCGAGTCTGCTCCGTGCGTCTCGAGTCTGCTTCGCGCGTCTCGAGTCTGCGTGAGCTGTCGTCATGCGGACGCTGTGACGACAGCTGGGGCACGCTGGATGGTCAGGCACCGATCGAGCCTGCGTGAACTGTCGTCACGCAGGTGCTAATGCGACAGCTGGGACAGACTCAGTGCTCTGGCGACAGCTGGGTGCCCAGTCAGCGATCGAGACTGCGTGAGCTGTCGTTGCGCGGGTTCGCTGGCGACAGCTGGGGCAGGCTCGGGTGCTCGGGCGCCTGGGCGTTGCTCAGGCGTCGTCGTCGGCGGGGATCCACTCGCCGTAGGCGGCGTCGGAGAGCACGGCGGCGGCCCCGGCGGCCGCGGCGGTCACGGTGAGCACCGCGGGCCACGCGCCGATCTTCTTCGCCAGCGGGTGGGAGAGGCCGAAGCCGACCACGTAGGTCGCGCCGAGCACGGCGGTGGTGGCGGGGCCGCGACGGGCCAGCCAGGTGCGGCCCGCGTAGAGCCCGGCGGCGGCGAGCACCACGCCGCCGAGGGGGCGGATGCCGGTCTCGCGGGCGGTCAGCCAGCCGCCGACCAGCCCGAGGGCGACGACGGGGGCGGTGCTGACGGAGGTGGCGGGCTTGATCGCGGTGCTCATGCTCCGAGCCTACGTGGCCGGGGATGAGTGCGCGCTGGGGTCGATGGCGTGTGCTGTGCGTGACGTGCGGGACTCTCCCCCCCAACATTTGCGTGTCGGGAGACGGAAGTACTGGTGAGCGCTATACGGAGGTGCTCTCAGGTCGTCTCACATTTGCGCCGACTCATAGCGGCATTTGCGTCAGCGGTGGCACCCGTCGGAGCTCTCACCGGACCACAGCGATCTTCAGCGCACCACGGCGATCCCGTGCGCGGGCACTTCGCCCGGGGCGGCGGGGCCGACGCCGTCGAGCATGTCGGCGCCGCTGACCGTCTCGAGCACCTCGCCGGGGGCGGGCCGGGCCTCGTCGCCGAGGTTCAGCACCAGGGTGAGGGGAGTCGGCGCTACTCCCTCGGCGCGGAGCCCGTCGCCCGCACCGCCCGGGGTGAGCACGATCTGCGCCCAGGTGTTCTCCAGCGTGTCCTCGTCCACGCGCACCGTTGCGGTCGCGAGCCATGGCTCCCGGCGGCGCAGCGAGAACAGGCGGCGGTGCACCTCGAGGATCCGCTCGGCGGACTCGGGCTTGAGCAGGGTGAGGTGGTCGGGGCCGCCCGGGGCGCTGTCGGCGGAGGCGGCGGCGTCGACCACTTCGTCCGGGCTGCCGGGGAACCAGGGGCGGATCGCGTCATCGCCGCCGGACCGCTGCTCCTTGACCCCGGTCGCGCCGAACTCGTCCCCGGCGTAGATCGTAGTGATGCCGGGCAGCAGGGCGAGCAGGGCGATGGCAGCGGCGAGGTCGCGGCCGTCGGCGAGCTGGGAGGCGATGCGCGTGGTGTCGTGGTTGCCCACGAAGGTCTGGGGGTGCGCGCCGCCCGCGGCGTCCAGGAACTGCTGGTGGCGGCCCAGCGCGTGGGCGAGCTCGAAGAGGTTGTGCTCGGTCAGGCCCGACCAGATCGCCTTCCACAGTTCGTACTGGGTGATCGAGTCCGCGCCGGAGGCCTCCGCGAAGCCCGGGTAGTCGCCGTGGATGACCTCGCCGAGGATCCAGGCCTCGGGATGCGCGGCCCGCACGCGCTCGAGGATCGGGGCCCAGGCCTCGGCCCCGGCGGCGTACATCGCATCCAGCCGCCAGCCGTCGGCCCCGCGCTCGAGCCAGCGCCCCATGATCTCCACGACGCGGTCCTGGATGACGGTGTCGGCCAGATCGATCTCGAGGAGGTCTGCGTTGCCCTCGAAGCCGTAGGGGCTGGAGCCGGACCAGCGGATCCGGTCGCCGTCCTCGGTGCCGGGGCCCGCGGCGATGGCCTGGCGGGCGACCGGGTGGAGGTGCGAGACGTGGTTGAACACCCCGTCGAGCACGATCCGGATCCCGCGCTCGTGGCAGGCGGCGACCAGCTCATCGAAGTCCGTCTCGTCGCCGAGGCGCGGGTCCAGGCGCCGGTGGTCGAGCGTGTCGTAGCCGTGGGAGACGGAGGCGAAGACCGGGTTCAGCAGCAGCACGTTCGCGCCGAGGCTCACCAGGTGGTCGAGCCAGCCCAGCAGGCGCGGCAGGCGATGGACCACGTTCTCCCCGTCGGCCCCGCCGTAGCCCTCGCCGCCGAGGTCCTCGCGCACGCGTGGCGCGCCGCAGAAGCCCAGCGGGTAGACCTGCCAGCAGATCGCGTCGCGGATCCAGGACGGGGCGGGCGCGGAGATGCTCATGCGGTCATCGTAGGCGGGGAGTGTTCAATGGGCACGAGGCCTCGCCGCACGCCGACCCCGACCAAGACCCCAGGAGCGATCACCGATGATCCGCATGCGCACCGACTTCTTCGCCGAGTCCCTCGGCATGGGCACCTCGATGGTGGTGCTGATGCCGCAGGCCGCGGCCGGGATCGGGATGGGAGGGGTCGCCGGCGGGAGCGACCACGAGCGCGAGGAGGGTGGAGTACCGGTGCTCTACCTGCTGCACGGGCTCAGCGATGACTGCACCATCTGGGAACGGCGCACCTCGATCGAGCGGTACGCGACCGAGAAGGGCATCGCCGTGGTGATGCCCGAGGTGCGCCGCTCCTTCTACGCCGACGAGGTGGTGGGGGAGGCGTACTGGACCTTCGTCGCCGAGGAGCTGCCGCAGCTGATCGCCCGCACCTTCCGCGTCTCCACTGCTCGGGAGGACACCTTCGTCGCCGGTCTGTCGATGGGCGGCTTCGGCGCGTTCAAGCTGGCGCTGCACCATCCGGAGCGCTTCGCCGCCGCCGCGAGCCTCTCCGGGGCGCTGGATCCCTCGTCGCTGAGCCTGGAGCTGAACACCGGCCATCTCGCCGAGCGGATCTGGGCGGGACGCGATCTCACCGGTACCGAGGACGACCTGCTCGGCCTGCTGGCCGCCGCCGACCCCGCAGCGCTGCCGGCCCTGTTCCTGGACTGCGGCACCGAGGACCAGCTGCTGGGCATGAACCGGGGGTTCCTCGACGCCGCCCGGCAGCACGAGGTGGAGCTCACCTCCCGCCTGCGCGCCGGCGCGCACACCTGGGACTTCTGGGACCAGGGCATCCAGGACGTGCTGGACTGGCTACCGCTGCGCGGCTGAGCGCAGGACCGCCGCGGCGCGCCGCCGGCACCGACGATCCGCCGGCTCAGCCCGCGACCAGCGCGATCACCAGCAGTCCGAGGTAGAGGGCTACTTCGATCCCGAGGTTCAGCAGGCCGGGGGCTGTGAGGTGTGCGGCCTCCCGTCTCGTCGGCTCGGTGGGAGGGGTCCGCACCAGCAGGCGCCGGCACGCGACCACGACGCCCGCGCTCAGCGCGAGGGTGAGCAGCCACGGCAGCCACCACAGCGCAGCCGGGACGATCCCGATCACCCCGAGGATCGCGAGGATGCTCGCGCCGCCGAGGGCGCGCTGGAGGATCCGCCACGGATGCTGATGGCGTCGGAAGAGGGTCACGACGGCGCTCAGCAGCACGATCGAGAGCACCAGTGCGGACAGCAGCGGCAGCAGACCCAGCACGGTCGTCACAGGGCCACCTCCCCGGTGAGGATGTCCACCGCGAGCGCATCGACGCTGCGGGCGGTGTCGGTGAGGATCACGATCCCTCTGCCGGTCTCCGGCGTGAAGCCCACGAAGGCGGCGAAGCCGCCGGTCATCCCGTTGTGGAAGGTGTGCCAGGTGCCGTCGCCGAAGTCCTCCTGGAACCAGTTCATGCCGTGGCGCCGGGTCGCGCTGGATTCGACCAGGATCTCGGAGGCGGCGGCCGCGCCCGGGGCCGAGCCGTCGAGGGTCCCGGTCAGGTAGGTGGCGAGATCCGCGGCGGTGGAGCGGATGCCGCCCGCCGGGGCGCTGCCGTTCATGGTCCACGGGGCCTGCGGCAGGCCGCTTCTGCCCCGGCCGCGGGTGGCGGACTCCCGGAGGTTCCCGGAGGTGACCGGGGCGTAGGTTCCCTCCAGCCCTAGGGGCTCGAGGACCCGCTGGGCGAGCAGCTCGGCGTACTCGGTCCCGGCCGCACGGGCCAGCAGCTGACCCTGGAGCGCGACGCCGAGGTTCGAGTACGCGAAGCTGCCCCGCTGGGAGAGGGTGCTGTCCAGGGCGTCGCTGATCACCTGCGAGGCGTCGCGGCCCGCGTAGGGGTCCTTGCGCAAGAAGGCGGCGAGCACGGTCCCGGCGAGGCCGCTGCTGGCCAGGCGGGGGAGCCCGGAGGTGTGGGTGGCGAGTTCGGCGAGGGTGACGTCCGCGATCTCGCTGCCCTGCGCCTCCTCGCCGAGCACCTCGGCGACGGTGGTTCCCGTCGTGACCTCGCCGCGGGTGATGGCCTCGGCCAGCAGCGCGCCGGCGAAGGTCTTGGAGACCGAGCCGATCTCGAACTCGTCGGTCGGCCCGGCTCCGAAGCCGGCGAAGCGCGCCTCGCCGGTGCCGTCGAGGTGGGCGATGGCCACTCGACGGTGCCCGTCCAGATGTGGGGCGAGAGCTTCGGTCAGCTGCTGATCTCCCCGGGGGTCTCCGAGACTCGCGGGGCGGGGATTGGTCAGCGCGGACAGTCCGAGGATCCCGACGACAGCGGGGATGCCGACGGTCAGGACGGTGCGCCGACTGGTCGGTCGTGAGCCCGGTGTGCCGCTCGCAGCGGAGTTCTCGGGCGTGTCAGAGGGGGACGAGGTGCCGGTGCCCTCAGCGGGTCGTTCAGGGGGCATGGTCACCCTTTCTCCAGGGCGGTGATGATGGCGAGCAGGGGCACCACGCGCGGCGTGGCCAGGGCCCAGCTGCCGCGGCGCGGCGTGGTCACCCAGCCCCCGCCCTGCAGCGCGGAGAGGTGGTGGTAGGCGACACCCGTCGAGGCCAGCTCCAGTTCGTCCACGAGCTGGGCGACGGTGTGCTCGCCGTCCAGCAGGCGGCGCAGCATCGCCAGGCGCAGGGGGTGGCCGAGCGCCGCGACCGTCTCCGCGTGCTCGGCCCAGTCCGTCGCCAGCAGGTGCTCGGTGGGTCGGCCCCACTGGTACTCGAGGTGCCCGGCACCCACGTCCACCGCCCCGGCGAAGACCACCGCGCCGGGGGCGGGGCAGTGCTCTTTCAGGGAGGTCAGCGCCCAGAACGGATCCTCGACGGGCTCCGCGGAGGACTGCTCGGGGGCGGTCGCGGCCGCGCTCGCCGCAGCACCCGGACGCGGAGGGGACGAGGGGGTGTAGTGGCCGCTCTCGGGGTGCTGCTCCGTGGAGTCGGCCGTGGTGTCGGCGGATTCCAGCGCCGCCACCCGCGCCTCGAGCGCTGCCAATCGGGCGGGGAGGTCCGGAGGGGACGAGTCGGGGTGCGGCGCCATGACGCCAATATATCCGTAAATCCGGAATAACAGAAGACCTGCTCGAGAACTGTCTGGCCGTGCTCGGCAGCGCGTGCCGCCGCGCCCTTCCCCGGAATGCCCGACGGGAGGCGCCCTGCATGCGGCACGATGGACCTCTCAGCACCGGCCGACACCACCTCGTCGGCCTCCGACCATCTCCGGGAGAGACCGTGGCCATCTTCGCCGTCCAGTACACCTACACCGACGATGCGCAGCGCGTCGCCACCTTCCGGCCCGAGCATCGCGAGCACCTCTCCGAGCTGCGCCGGGAGGGGACCCTGCTGCTCGCCGGCGCGCTGGACGGCGATCCGGGCGCACTGCTGATCGTCGTCGCGGACTCCGCAGAGGACGCGCTCGCGAAGCTCGACGGCGACCCCTTCAAGCGCGAGCGCGTCATCGTCGACCGCGACGCGCGCGAGTGGAGCGTGGCGATCGGGGAGCTGCCGGGCGCCTGAGCGGGCACCCCGGGCTCAGGCTTCGCGCCGCTCGGCCTCCTGCAGCTCCATCAGCTCGGCCGCGGTGGCGCGGGGCCGGACCGCCTCGCCGACCAGCACCAGCGGCAGGACCTCGGCGCCGCCGTGCTCGGCCAGCAGCTGCTGGGCCTGCGCGTCGCGATGCACGTTCACCCACACCACGTCCTCGCGCGGCGAACGGAACGCGACCTGGAGCCGCGAGGAGCGCGGATCGCCCGGCGCCCACAGCACGATCGCGGTGCCCACCTCGCGCTGCGCCAAGGCGGTGGCCAGGGGCGTGTGCTCCCCGGCCCGCAGCGGACTGGTCCAGTACGCCATGAACAGCGAGAACAGGGCGACCGCCACGGCGCCTATCCACTGCTCGGCCAGGATCAGCACGACGGCCAGCAGCAGGCCGCCCACCAGCAGCAGGGCGGGTCGGAGCCAGGCTCGAGCCGGGACCCGTGCGGGTCGCGAACTCTGGCCGCCCGTGCTCGGCTCGTCGGCGCTCAGATCATCACCGCCGTGGCCAGGCGCTCGGTGGTCTCGGCCACCAGCGCATCGCGCAGGGCGCCCACGGCCGGGATGGCCAGTGCGCCGCGCCGGTTCAGCAGGCCGATCATCCGGTTGTCCAGGTCCGGGATCGCCCGCACCACCACATCGGCCGACGGCGCCGCCTCCAGGGCGGTCTCCGGCATCAGCGCCACCCCGCCGCCGTGCATGATCAGCTGCTGGACCACGATCGTGTCATCGGTGGAGTGGCGCACCTGCGGGGAGAAGCCCGCCCGACGCGCGCTGGAGAGCAGGTTCGCGCGGCAGCGCTCGCAGCCCGCGATCCAGGGATCCTTCGCGAGGTCGCCGAGGGTGAGGTCGGGGTCCTCGGCCAAGGGGTGGTCGCGCGGCAGCACCGCCATCACCCGGTCCTCCATCAGCGCGGTCCACTCCAGGGTGCCCTCGTCCCCGATGTCGGAGCAGGGGTAGCGGAACACCAGAGCGAGATCGAGTTCGCCCTCGCGCAGCGCGATCACCGCGTCCGGCGGCTCGAGCTCGGAGAAGGTGACGTCCAGCTCCGGCGCCGTCTCGGTCAGCCGGTTCAGCACGGGTGGCAGCAGCATCGCCGCGGCCGACGGGAAGGTCCCGAACTTCACCGTGCCGCGGCGCAGGGCGGTGATGTCGGCGAGCTCCTCCTCGGCGGCGTGCAGCTGCGCCGCGATCGCCTCGGCATGGGCGGCGAGCCGGCTGCCGGCCTCCGTCGGCGTGATCCCGGCGGAGGAGCGCAGCAGCAGCTGCGTGCCCACCTCCTTCTCCAGCGCCGCGAGGTGCTGGGAGACCGCAGGCTGGGTCCAGCCCAGCTCGCGGGCGCCGGCGCCGATCGAGCCGTTGCGCACCACGGTGCGGAAGATGAGCAGGCGACGAGGATCCATGCCCCCATGGTAGGCGCAGGTGGCAAGCCAGGCTTATGGGTTCGGGCACACCGCTCCGGTGCCGGGATCAGGGTGTGGTGGCGGCAGGCTCCCCCGGATAGGTGCCGATGCTCCACAGGTTCCCCTCCGGGGAGGCGATCGTGACGTCCCGGCCTCCGTGCTCCGGTGCGCGCAGCGGCTGCACGATCCGGGCCCCGGCGCCCTTCGCGCGCTCGACGAGGGCGTCGAGCTCGGCGTCATCGATCACCAGGTAGGCGCCGAGCGTGCCGGGCTCACGCCGGTACTCGCCGTCGGGCTTGTGGGTGCCGAGCATGACCGCGCCGCCGCCGGGCCAGTCCAGCTGGGCGTGCGCGATGGCCTCGCCCTCTCCAGGGACCACCAGGGTCTCGACGAATCCGAGCACCTCGCACAGGAAGCGGATCTCGCCGCGGGCGTCGAGGGCCTGGAAGGCGGGGAAGACGCCGACGTGGGGCTCGGGGCTGTTGGTGGTGTGCGGGCTGCCGGTGGTGTCCATGGCTCAATCCTGCGCCGTGCCGTGGCCGCCGGCTTGAAGGTTTCGGCGCTCCTCGCAGATCCACCGGCTCGGAGTCGTGCCCGTGAAGCGGCCGAACTCCCGGGTCAGGTGGGCGTGGTCCGCGTAACCGCACTCCGCGGCGATACCCGACAGGTCCGGGGAGCGCCCGGCGTGGACGGCGCCGGCGATCCTCCCCAGTGCGGCCTCGAACCGGGCGAGCCGGGCCGCGCTCTTGGGCCCGATCCCGAACTCGCGGGTGAACTCGGTGCGCAGCTGCCGCGGGGAGAGCAGCACCCGGCGGGCGAGGGCCTCCACCGCGATCCGGCCGCGGGAGGTGAGCAGCAGGCGCCACGCCTCGGCGAGCTCCGGGCGGAGCTGCCCGGCTCCGGCCGGCGCGGCATCGCACCGGGCGCGGAAGTCGCCGGCGATCCGCTCCAGGCGCTCCGGCCCTGCGGCCATCCCGCCGATCTGCTCCCACAGGTCCCGCCCGGCGCGGCCCAGCACCGCAGCGCCGTCGAAGCCGCCGACGAGATCGGCGGCCCGCACCCCGCACAGCAACCGAGCAGCGCACGGATCGAGCTGCAGCTGGATGCCCTCCTGGTGCGTGGGCTGCTCGATGAGCACCGGCGCGGTGTGCAGACCGGCCAGGACCAGTTCCGCCCGCGGTCCGAGGATCGCCCCGTCCTCAGGACGGATCCCGGGGGCCGCCCCGGCGGCGGCGATCTCCTGCAAGCCCACCACCGGGCCGTCCAGGCTGAAGATCGTGGTGAGAGTGGTGCTCGGCAGGCCGCGGTGCACCCCCGGCTCCAGGCCACTGGCCCGGTAGATCGAGCCGCTGCGCACGCCGGGCACCGCACCGTGCGCCACGCTGGTGAACTCGAGCGTGGCGGGCGGCGCGGCCGGGGTACTCACCCTGACAGCCTGGCCGCGATCACCGCGCCGGGCAAGAGGGGGCTCGTCGGCTCATCGCTGGCCGCTGCTCCCGCGCGGCGGGCAGACGCGTGCTGGAACCGGTGCGAGGCCCCATCATCGGTCCCCAGCGTGCACTTGTCGGCCTCGAGACCGAGCAGAGCGGCTGCTCGTCACCCCACCGGCAGCCCCAGGTTCTCCCGCAGCGTCGAGCCGGCGTACTCGGCCGGATACACGCCGCGCTCCTGCAGGCGAGGGACCAGCTCGTCCACGATGTCGTCGAGACCGGAGGGGATCAGCCAGGGGGTGATGTTCAGCCCGTCGATCGCTCCCAGCCGGGCGAACTCCACCAGACGGTCGGCGACCGTGTCGTAGCTGCCGGTGAAGGTGCCGCGGCGGGCCCCGGCCCGCGCCCGCGCGAACTCGAGGATCGACTGGCCCTTCTCCGCGGCCTCCTCGCGCCAGGTACGGGTGAGCTGCTCGGCGTCGGCGAACTGGAAGCCGGCCCCGCGGGTCACCCCCGATTCGACCACCTCCGGCGGCACATCCGGCAGCGGACCATCGGGATCGAACGCCGACAGGTCCCGGCCCCAGTACTGCTCGAGCAGCGCCAGCGCCTGCTCCGGGCCGATCTGCTGGTCCCGCACCCAGCGCACCTTCTCCGCGGCCTCCGCCTCGGTGGCGGCCAGGATGATCTCGGCCCCGGGCAGGATCTTCACGCTCCCGGGATCACGACCCGCGGCGAGGGTCCGTTCGACGATGCCGCGACGGAAATCGACCGCGGCCTCGAGCGTGCCGTGCGGGGAGAAGACGACGTCCGCGGTGCGGGCGGCGAAGTCCTGTCCCGCCGGGGAGGCCCCGGCCTGGAACAGCACCGGACGCCCCTGCGCCGAGGCAGGCAGATCGCCGTGGGCGCGCACCGCGTAGTGGGCACCGTCGTGCGCGATCTGCTCCCCGCGCCAGAACTGCTCGGCGACCCGCACGAACGCCTCGGCATGCACATACCGGTCAGCATGGTCGAGGTAGCCGCCGCGGCGGAAGTTCTCCCCGGTCCAGGCGTTGTCGGTGGTGACGACGTTCCAGCCGGCCCGGCCCCCGGAGAGCAGGTCGAGGGTCTGCAGGCGTCGGGCGAGGTCGACCGGATCGTTGAAGGTGGTGTTCTGGGTGGCGACCAGCCCGATGCGCTCCGTGACGCCGGCCAGCGCCGCGAGCAGGGTCTGCGCATCGGGACGACCGGCCACGTCCAGCTCGAAGGGGACCCCGCGGTGCTCCCGCAGCCGCAGCCCCTCCCCGAGGAAGAACGCCGCGAACCGCCCGCGCTCGGCGGTGCGCGCCAGTGCCTCGAACGATTCCCATGCCACCTGGTCCCCGCTGGCAGGCAGGCGCCAGATGGTCGAGGAGTTCACGCCCTGGAAGAACACGCCGAAGGCGAGCTGCCCGGTGGGGGCGTGGGCGGGGTGGAGCGGATGCGCGGCCGGGCCGGTGGCCAGGGCGGCGGCCTCCGGGGAGAGCGGTGCCTGCGTGTGGGCGGTGGTCATGCGGACTCCTCGCGGATCTGGCGGGCGCGGTCGCTGCGCCGCGCAGGGTCGGGGCGGAACGGCGCGGCGGGCAGGCCGAGCCGGGTGCGGAGCGTGCGCCGCGGAACAGGGGCCGGGGCCACGAGTGCCCGGGATCGCAGCGCGGCGGCGAGCTGCGCGACGGTGCCCAGTGGGTCGGCCTCCAGATCCAGACCCACCAGGCGCACCAGCCGCACCGGGCCGGCGGATTCGATCCGGGCGGCGAGCTGTCGGGTGCGGGCCCCGCCGGAGACGTCGAGGTCCAGCGCCCGCCCGTCGGCCAGCTCCGCGGCCGTGCGCTCGCCGACGGCCGCCCGGTCCGTATCCGCGACCAGCACCGGGAGCAGCCCCTGCGGGGAGCGGGGCGTGATCGCCGGACCGCGCAGCGAGAAGGTCTCGGCCTCGATGTCGGCGTACTGAAGGCGAGCGGCGTCGACGTACACGCCGCGCTCCGTGTCGCGCACCACGGCATCCGGCGCCCAGCTGTCCCACACCGCGCGCACGGCCGTGAGCACGTCGGCCGCCTCGCGTGCGGTCGCCTCCAGGCCGAGCACCTCTCGGCCGACGGCCGCGGGGACGGCCGGGTCGGTCTCCGCCTGCAGCAGCCACCCGGCCCGGCCATGGCTGAGGTGGTCCAGGCTCATCAGCTGCGTGGCCAGATGGAACGGCTCCACGTAGATCGCATCGGTGCGGGGCAGCAGGCCGAGCTCGCTGGTCAGCGGTGCCAGGTGGGCGGCGACGTGGATCGGGTGCAGGCCGCCGTCGCTGAGGGTGAGGGCGCCGGCGCCGGCCTCCTCGAGCCCTCGGGCGAGGCCGGCCAGGCCTGACAGCAGGGACGGGTCGGTGACCAGGTCCACGGCGAGGACGGGCAAGGGCTGGGTGGGACCGGCGCTGCGGGTCCCGGCCGACGGGGCAGGGCGGGCGACGGTGGTGCTCACGGGTTCTCCTTCGTGTGGGGGCGGGATTCGGTGAGGGCCTCTTCGCTCAGCTGCCAGCGCTCGAGGACCTGGGCGTAGGTGCCGTCGGCCATCAGGGCGTTCAGCGCTGCGGCGTAGGGGGCGGCGAGGCCGCTTCCGCCGGCGAAGGTTCCCGCGACCAGGGTCTCGTCGGGCCAGCCGGCGTTGATCCGGCCCTGCAGCTCGAAGTCGTCGCGGTGGGCGGCGATGAAGCTCAGGGAGGCGAAGGGGGAGATAAACCCGTCCACCCTCCCGGAGCCGAGGGCGAGCAGGGTGTCGGCGTTGGTGGAGTAGTTCTTCAGCTCGGCCGGTGCCTTGCCCGCGGCCTCCAGCTCGGCGTTCCAATCGGTGAGGATCCGCTCCTGGTTGGTGGCGGCGCCGACGGCGATGACGCGGCCGCTGAGGGAGTCGGCATCCTCCAGCCAGAAATCCGCTCCCTTCCGGACCAGGAACGACATGAAGGCCGCGCGGTAGGAGGCGAAGTCGAACTTCTCCAGCCGCTCGGCGTTGACGCCGATGTTCGCGTGGACCACGTCGAACTCCCCGGCCTCGAGCTTCAGCGGCCAGTTGTCCCAGGTGGTCAGCTTCAGCTCGAACTCGAGGCCGAGCTTGTCGGCCACGATCCGGGCGATGTCGATCTCCGAGCCGATGTAGGTCTGGTTGTCATCGGCCAGGAAGGACAGCGGCGCGCTGGAGGTGCCGTTGATGCCCACCCGCAGCACGCCGGATTCGGCGATCTCCGACGGCAGCAGCGCGGCGACCTCCTCGTCGGCGGTGGCACGGATCAGCTCCTGCGTGCCGGAGGTGTCGATGCCGCCCGCGCTCGCGCCGCCGCCGTCGGACGCCGTGGAGCCGTCGGCCCCGCCGGATCCGACGGAGGCTGCGGGCGCGGGGTCCGAGCAGGCGGCCAGCAGTGAGGCGGGCAGCAGCAGTCCGGAGGCCGCGAGGGCGCGGCGGGAGAGCAGATGACGGGTCATGTTTGGTCCTCGAGATGGTGGTGGGGCGGCAGGTGGGCGGGCGCGGGCCGGGCGGGGCCTCGACAGCCGGCCGCGGCGAGTGGATGGGTCGGGTGCTGGCGTGTGCGCGACCTGTACGGGGACACCGGCATGCTCATCGCTCAGCCGCCGGTACCTGACCCTCGGCCGACGAGGACTGCTCGCCGGTGCGGACCGTGGCCAGGAACGATCGGGTGCGCTCGTGGCGCGGCGCGTCCAGGACCTCCGCCGGAGGGCCCTGCTCGATGATCCGGCCGTGGTCCATGAAGACCACGGTGTCGGCGACGTCGCGGGCGAAGGGGATCTCGTGGGTGACGATGACGAGGGTGGTGCCCGCCCGGGCGAGGGAACGGATCACCGCCAGCACCTCCTCCACCAGCTCGGGATCCAGGGCGCTGGTGGGCTCGTCGAACAGCAGCACCTTCGGCTCCAGGGCGAGGGCGCGGGCGATCGCGACCCGTTGCTGCTGGCCGCCGGAGAGCTGGCGCGGATAGACCTGCTCCTTGTCGGAGAGGCCCACCAGGTCCAGCAGCTCCCGGGCCCGGGCCTCGGCCTCCCGCCGGGGTACGCCGAGGGCGCGTCGCGGCGCCTCGGTGATGTTGCCCAGCGCCGTCATGTGGGCGAAGAGGTTGAAGCCCTGGAACACCATGCCGATCGCGGTGCGCTGGCGCAGCACCTCCCGCTCGTGCAGCTCGTGCAGCAGGTCCCCGTCCCGGCGGTAGCCGATCACGTCGCCGTCCACGCTGATCAGCCCCCGGGTGACGGGCTCCAGGTGATTGATCGTGCGCAGCAGCGTGGACTTCCCCGAGCCCGAGGGGCCCAGGATCACGGTCACGGAGCCGGGCGTGATCCTCAGGTCGATGCCGCGCAGCACCTCGAGCTCCCCGAAGGATTTGTGGACGCCGCGGATCTCGACCAACCCGCCGTGCGGGGCCGCGGCCAGGGTGTCGACGGCAGATTCGGCGGGGACGGAACGCTCCCCGGGCGGGGTGGGGTGATCGGGACGGTGCGGGCTGGTCAGCGTGCTCATGCGGCGGCTCCTCTCGGAGCGGGGCGGAGGCGGTCCAGACGGGCGCGCAGCGCCTGCAGCGGGGTGGGCGGCAGGGTGCGCACCGCCCCCTTGGAGTAGTGGCGCTCGATGTAGTACTGGCCGATGGACAGCGCCGAGGTGATCACCACGTACCAGAGCGTCGCCACCAGCAGCATCGGCAGCACCTGCTGGGTGCGTCCGTAGATCAGCTGGATGGTGAAGAACAGCTCCGCATGGGCGAGCACGTAGACGATCGAGGTGCCCTTGACCAGGCCGATGATCTCGTTGAAGGCGGGCGGGAGGATCGCCCGCATCGCCTGGGGCAGCACGATCCGCAGGGAGCGGTCCCGGGCGGGGATGCCGAGGGCGCTGGCGGCCTCGAGCTGGCCCTGGTCGACCGAGAGGATGCCGCCGCGGATCATCTCCGCCGCGTACGCCGCCTGGTGCAGGCCGAGCCCGAGCACGGCCGCGAGCAGCGGGGTCATCAGATCGCTGGTGCGGGCCTCGAAGAGGGCCTGCCCGGTGAAGGGGATCCCCAGCCGCACCTGCTCGTAGAGGTAGCCGAGGTTGTACCACAGCAGCAGCTGCACCAGCAGCGGGGTGGAGCGGAAGATCCAGGAGAACGTCCAGCTCACCGATGAGATCAGAGCGGACTTCGACAGTCGCATGAGGGCCAGGGTGAGCCCCAGGCCGAAGCCGACGGTGCCCGCCAGGACGGTGAGCTTCAGGGTCTCGACCAGCCCGCGGAGGATCGACTCCGCGAAGAACCACTGGGCGACCACGCCCCACTCCCAGCGCGGGTTGGTGACGAAGGAGTACAGCACCGCGGTGACGACCAGGGCCACCCCGATCGCGAGCACCACCCGGCCCGGATGTCGGGCAGGCACCACCCGCAGGTGCGAGAGGTCCTCCGGCGGGGCCTGCCGCGGCGGGCACGGCATCTCCCGGTCTCCCGTCGCCGGGGCATGGCCGGCGGCCGGCGTGGCCTCGGGCATGCGGCGGGTGGTCTCGGGAGAGACGACGGAGGAGGTCATGAGGTGCCTTCCGTGACGGGGGATGAACCGAGGATCGGTCCACGCTTGCAGTCACCGAGGTTATAAGTGAATCTAATGGGGATGCAAGGCGAGCGCTATGACTCGTCATGGTTCGACACAGAAGCACCCAGAAGGGATCCCGACGGATGAACTCCTCGATCACGGCAGTGAGCACCCGCCTCGTCCTCGTCGGCGGCGGTCCGCGGGCGATCGGCGTGCTCGAGCGGCTCAGCGCGAATGCCCGCTCGTCCGCGCAGGCCGACGCCCTGCGGCAGCTGCCCCTGCATGTGGACATCGTGGATCCGCATCTGCCTGGAGCCGGGCGCATCTGGCGGGCCGACGAGAGCCCCCTGCTGCTGATGAACTCCCGCGCCGCCGACGTCTCGATCTTCCCCGACGAGACCGTCCGCTGCGAGGGTCCGATCACGGCTGGTCCCTCCCTCGCCGAGTGGGCCGACGGGATCCGCCGCGGCCGGATCACCGCCCCCACCGCCGGCACCGCGCGCCTGGCCGAGATCGAAGCACTGCAGGCCACGGACTTCGCGAGCCGCCGGGTGCAGGCGCTCTACCTCGAATGGTTCTTCGGGCAAGTGCTCGCCGCGCTGCCGGAGGCCGTCAGCGTCACCATCCACCGCACCACGGCGACCGCTGTGCACCCCGCCGCGCGCGCTGCTGTGCACCCCGCTGCGGATCCGGCCGTCGGCGACCGCAGTCCCCAGGGCTGGGTCGTCGAGCTCGAGGACCGCGCACCGCTGAGCGCGGATCTGCTGCTGCTGGCGGCCGGGCACACGGATTCCCGTCCCGCGGCGAGCAGCCACGAGCTGGCCGCCTTCGCCCGCCGCCACAGCGGCACCTATCTCCCGCCCGCGCAGGCCGGCGATACTGCGCTGGAGCTCCTGGCCCCCGGCGAGGACGTGATCGTGCGCGGCATGGGACTGGCCTTCATCGACCTGATGGCGCTGCTCACCGAAGGGCGCGGCGGCCGCTTCGTGTCGGCTCCGCTGCCGGGGGAGCCCGGGCGGCTCCGCTACCACCGGTCCGGGCGTGAACCCCGGCTGTGGGTGGGCTCGCGCCGCGGCGTGCCCTACCACTCGAAGGTCCGCGACGAGGGGGAGCCGGCCGGCCCGGGCGACCTCGTGCACGTCACCGCCGCGGCCCTCGCCGCCCGGGAGGACGCCGAGGGCCGGCTCGACTTCCGCACCGACGTGGTCCCGCTGATCGCCGCCGAGATCCGCCGCTGGGGAGTGGACGCCCCCGCCGCCGCGCCGGGCGATGCCCCCCTGGCCTGGCTCGACGACCCGCTGTCAGAGCTCCACGGCGACGCGCACCCGCAGGTCACCCGCGACGCGGTGGTGCACCACATCGAGCAGGACCTGCGCGCCCGCACCCAGGGGGACACCTCCTCGGCCCGCGCCCTGTTCCAGCTGCTGCTGCGCCTGCACGGCGTGCTGGTGGACCAGCTGCCCGCCTCCCGGCTGCGGGGCGGCGCGGAGGGCGGCTACCCGCGCTGGTGGCACTCGCTGTTCAGCTTCGTCGACTCCGGACCGCCCCCGCACCGCCTGCACCAGCTGCTCGCCCTGGAACGGGCCGGGGTGGTGCGCTTCCTCGGCCCGCGCATCGCGGTGACCGCCGACGAGTCCAGCGGCCGCTTCACCGCCCGCGGCGCCGCCGGAGCGCAGGTGAGGGCCGATGCCCTGGTCGATGCGTTCCTGCCGACGGCGACGCTGAGGCACTCCACGAACCCGCTGCTGCGCGACCTGGTCGAGGGGAGCAGCGCGGTGGGTCGGGAGGCGGCGGCCTTCCCGGGCACCCTCGAGGTGGACCAGCGGCACCGCGTCCTCGGCCCCGACGGCAGCGCTCAGGAGAACCTCTGGGCCCTGGGGCCCTGGACCTCCGAGCTGCCGCTGGGCGCGTTCGCCCGCCCCGGCACCGACGCGGCCTGCCACCGGCGCAACGACGCCCTGGCCCGAGAGCTGCTCGGCGCCGCGCAGCGCCGCGCGATCACCCCGCCCACCCACCTCGCCGTATCCGTCGCCGATGCCGCGTCCCGCGCCCGGGTGCCCGGTCCGAGCAGGGCCCTTCTCCCGCGCCGCCCTCGACTGGGGGTGCTGGGGCCGGGGAAGATCGGCAGCGCCCTGGCCCGCACCGCCCTGCGCAGCGGCCTCGAGGTGCAGGTGGCGGGCCGTTCGTCGGCGCCGGCGCTCGCCGCGAGACTGCCCGGCGCTCGGCCCGTCGGCCTCACCGATCTGGCGGCGAGCAGTGATGTCGTGGCGCTCACGGTGCCGCTGCACGTGGCGCTCGGCCTCGACCCGGGCGCGTTGCAGGACGTGATCGTCATCGACGCGACCAACCCCTGGGGAGAGACCGATGCGGCGGCCGTCGCCTCCGCCCGGGCCGCGCTCGGCGACCTGGATGCCACCCTCTCCACCAGCGAGCTGCTCGCGGCCCGGCTGCCCCAGTCGCAGGTGGTCAAGACCCTGAACCACATCGGCTACCACGACCTCGAGGACCACGGCCGCCAGGACGGCCACCCGCGCCGTCGGGCGCTCGCGGTGGCGGCCGACGACCCCCGCGCCGCCGACGAGGTCTCCGGGCTGCTGCAGCGCCTGGGCTACGACTCGGTGATCGTGGGGACCCTCGCCGACGGCCGCGACCTCGAGCCCGGCGCAGCGCTGTTCGGCACCTGGAGCACCGCGGAGGAGCTGAGCCGGCGCCGCCTTGAACTGCTCTCGGCGCTCTGAGGAGACTGCTCCGCGGCGTCGGCGCCCCGCCGCCGCGGACTCAGCGGGGTGCGCTCGCCTCCGGGGCCGGCCCCACCCCCGGTGGGGCCGGAGCCGCTGTCGGCGGGCCGACGGGCCGCGCCGCCCGCTCCCGCTCCACGTGCGAGCGGGCGTGTTCCAGCGCGCTGTCGAAGTCGACGAAGAGGTGCTTGTGGTGACGCAGCGCGGCCAGCACCCCGACCCGGTGGAACAGGCCGCTGTGGCTGTCCTGCACCCCCTTGATCAGCACTGTGATGCCGCGCCGCTCGAGAGCGCGCACGATCTGGGCGAGCACCTGGGCGCCGGTGGCATCGACCCGCTCCAGCCGGGATAGCCGCAGGATCACCACGTTCACCGAGCCCACCCCCATCACCGTCTCCAGCACCCGCTCGGCGGAGACGAAGAACAGCGGGCCCTGGAAACGGACCGCGACGACCGACTCGTCCAGCGGGCTGGGGTCCTCGACCCGGATCGGCTCGAGGCTCACCCCGGTGGTGCGGGCCGCGCCGCGCAGGGCGACGACCGCCGCCAGCGCCACCCCGATCAGCACCGCCACGATCAGGTCGAAGGACACCGTCACCAAAGCGGTGATCGCGAAGATCCAGGCGTCCGAGCGGGTCGAGGTCATGATCGAGCGCACGGTCGTGATTCGCACCATCCGGATCGCGGTCATGAACAGCACCCCGGCCAGCGCCGCCAGCGGGATCATCCCCACCGGACCGGCCGCGACATAGACCACCGCCAGCAGCACCAGGGCGTGGACGATCGACGCCGCGCGGGTGCGGGCCCCTGCCCGCAGCGAGACGGAGGTCCGGGCGATCGCGCCGGTGGCGGGCATACCGCCGAACAGGGAGGCGCCGATAGAGGCGATGCCCTGGCCCACCAGCTCGCGGTCCGGGTCGAAGGCGCCGGTATCCGACATCGAGCCGGCCACCCGCGCCGAGAGCAGCGACTCGATCGCGGCCAGCGCCGCGACGGTCGCGGCCGCAGGCAGCAGCACCCCTAGCAGCGCCGGATCTATCGTCGGCATCGACGGTGCGGGGAGCGAGGCGGGGATCGCCCCGATCGTGGCCAGCGGCGTGGGCAGCAGGGCGGCGAGCACCGCGACCACGGCGATCCCGATCAGCGAGCCCGGGACCGAGGGGTGGATCCGCGGGGCGAGCAGCATGCAGGCCGCGACGATCGCGACCGCGCCCAGTGCCCAGGCCAGGTGTGCGAGATCCGCCATCGCCAGCGACTGCCCGGCGGCGACGACCGCGTTCGAGCTCAGCTCGCCCGGCGCGGCCGGATCAGCGGAGGTGATCAGCGGGACCTGCTGCATGAAGATGATGCAGGCGATGCCGAGGGTGAACCCCTCGATCACCGGCCAGGGGATGATCGAGACCACCTTCCCCAGCCGCAGCAGACCGGTCGCCATCACCATCAGCCCGGCCAGCAGGGTCACGGCGGCGATCGCGCCCACGCCGTAGCTGGCGACGATGGGGACCAGCACCACCACCATAGCGCCCGTCGGCCCGGAGACCTGGATGTTCGATCCGCCGAACACGGCGGCGAGGAGCCCGGCGACGATCGCCGTGATCAGTCCCTGCTCCGCGGTCAGGCCCGAGCTGACGCCGAAGCCGAGCGCGAGCGGGAGCGCGACGATGCCCACCGTCACGCCGGCCAGGAGATCCTTCCGCCAGGTCTTCGGCAGCAGACGGTAGTCCTCGCGCGCCGGCCACAGATCGCGTGAGCGCCCGGCGGCGGCGCGTAGGCGCTGGGAGACGGTGAAGGCGGCCAACGGGGAGGCGCGGGGCGCAGAGGGAGTGGTCACAGGCTCTCCGCCGTGATCGCGGGGAGGTTCTGCGCCGCATCGAGGCGGTCACGGTCCTCGCTGAGGATGTTCAGCAGCAGGGCGCGGGCGACGGCCAGCAGCTCGCGGATGCGCGGATCCGCCAGGCGGTAGTAGACGTGGCTCGCCCGACGCTCGGAGGCCACCAGGTGATGGCGGCGCAGCACGGACAGGTGCTGGGAGAGGTGAGAGGCCTCCAGCTCCGTCTCAGCCTGGAGGGAGGCGACGGAGACCTCCTCGGCATCGGCGAGCAGTTCGAGGATCCGGATCCGATAGGGGTGGGCGAGGCCCTTGAAGAGATTGGCCTTGACCTCGTAGAGGGGACGCTGACTGCGGGATAGTGGCATGATGAAAACATCATATCGCGAGTTACGATCGCGCGCACGGGATGGTGAGCACGGCGATGGCACCATGTCCACATGAGCGCTGCCCTCGTCGATCGACTTCTGCCCGCGCTCGGCGAGAACGGGGTGCTGGGACTGGGAGAGCCCACCCATGGCAGCGCGAACGCCTTCGCCTGGAAGCTCGAGCTGATCCACGAGCTCGCCCGCCGCGGTCTGCTTGCGGCGATCGCGGTCGAGGAGTCCTTCGCCGTCGGCCTCGAGGTCGATGCGGCACTGCGAGACGGGGGAGATCTCGATGCCGCTTGGGACCAGGGCAGCTCGATCTGGGACACCGGCACGATCCGCGAGGGTCTGCGCGCACTGCAGGAGACCATCGCAACGCTGCCGGCCCCGCGCCGGCCCCGATTCCTCGGCGTCGACATATCCAAGCCCTATCGCACCGCCCGTGCCCTGCAGGAACGGAGCGTCCAGGCACCGGTGCTGCGAGCAGTGGCCAGACGCGATCCTCTCAACAGCGCGGAGGTCGCCGAGCTCGTGACGCTGTGCCGCACCGTCGAGGCCGAGCGGGAGCCTACGGTCGCGGCGCTGGCGCGGAACCTGCGCCGTCACGCCGACGTCCACCTCGCGGCCCCGGACCTCTCCCGGTTGCATCGCCGAGACACCCACATGGCGAACACCCTGCTCGAAGGGCTGCCCGCACAGGGGATCACTGTGCTCTGGGCCCACAACGAGCACCTGGCCCGGAACCCCGAGGGATGGGGCGGCCCGACGATGGGGCACGTGCTGGACGGGATGCTCGGGCAGCGCTACTACCCGGTCGGGGTGCTGTGCGGTGCGGGGGAGTGCCGGGCGGTGGATCCTTCGAGCGGCAGCGACGAGTACGCGGCAGTCCCGCTGCCGCCGATGCACGGCGACACCACCGACGAGGCACTGCGCCTGCTCGGCCGTACCTTCGTGACCAGCGAGGAGTTCGTCCACCCCGGCCCGCGCCGCTTCATCGGCTGGCAGGTGGATACGTCCCTGTTCGCCGACGCGCAGGCCGTGCGCGACACCTTCGAAGTACGCCGCCCCTCGACCGACTTCGCGGCCCTCGCCCACCTCCCGCGCAGCATCGCCGACGGCACCTCGGCCACCGGACGCAGCGGCTCCCCGACCGGCTGACGGGATGCTCCCGTCCGCCGCGGGCGCTCAGGCGGGCAGGTCGTCCCAGAGGAGCGGGGTCGTCCGCCCGGTCTCCCAGTCGCGCCGGAGGATGCCGTAGGCCACCGAGGCGAGCGGGGCGCCGCCGTCCACCGGCCAGGCCTCCCGGTAGTGCGCTTCCTTGAGCCAGCCGCAGCGGACGAAGGTCCGGCGCATGGCGAGGTTGTCCTCGCGGGTCTGGCCCTCGAAGCGCTGGACGTCCGCCAGGGTGCGGAACACGTGGTCGGTGGCCGCCTTCAGCACGTCGGCCCCGAGGCCGCGGCCCCTGAACGGGGCGTCGAGACGGAGGTCGAACAGCGGCGCGTCGTCGCTCAGGTCCTCCAGGCGGAGGAAGCCGATGCGTCCGAGCTCGCGGTGATCGATCCAGAACGAGTCGTTGTCCTCGTCGCGATAGGCGCCGTCGCGGATCGCAGTCTCGACATCCGCGGCGCGGGGGTGCGGGCGTCCATGGAACGGGAACTCATTGCGGGTCATGAACTCGACGAGGGCGTCGTGGTCCTCGCCGACGGGGTCCAGGCGCGTGAAGGAGACGGTCATGGGGAGAAGTCTATGAAGGGCGTCGACCGCATTTCTCCCGCGCCGCCCCGATGCCCTGGCCCCGGTGCGCCTTCAGCACGCCGACGTTGCAGACCTCCGGGACCTCGCCGTGGAGGAGCTGCGCCACCCCGACGGGGGCGGCACCGCGCAGGGCGACCAGCACCGTGCTGCGGCCGGTGCGCATGGACTCGAGCCAGGCCGGGACGGCGGCGGCCCATCCCGGCGCCGCCTCGGCGAGCAGGCCGGTCATCCCCTGCTCGAGAGGACGGATCCTCACCTCGTCGGCCGCTGTGCTGTTCATGCGCCGACCGCCCGGGCGACCACGTCGGCCAGGACCAGGTCGTTGAGCCCCGAGCCGAGGTTCTGCACCACCAGCAACCCCTCGGGACGGCCGCCGCGCACCTGGTCATCGTCGAGATGGATCATCCGGCGACGGTATCGCGCAGGCGGGGCGGCCAGCGCCCATGGCCACGGCGCTCCTCGGCGGCGGTGCGCCTATCATGGCCTTATGAGGGATCGATGGGGGAGCGATGATCACGGGCCGGGCGGGGACCCGTCCTGGCTGGGCGGTGCGGACCGCGGCGGCGCGGAGCAGCACGGGGCCGATGGCTCCGGCGGTTGGTCCTCCGACTTCGCCGCCGACGCCCAGGGGGCCGACTCCGACTTCGGCGGCAGCAGCGATCCGCTGGCGGCGGAGCGGATGGCGCCCCGCTTCGGCGAGGTCACCGGGGACGCGGCGCGCAGCCCGGGCGGTGAGCCGGAGTCGCCCTGGCTGACGGGATTCGCCGGCCTGGACACCGAAGACGCGGAGAACATCCAGTCGAGCCTCCGCAGAGCGGTCCGGGGGATCGTCCCGGTCCTCTTGGTGGTGGTGTTCGGGGTCATCGTCATGAAACTGTTCGATTTCGGATTCATCGGGATGTGGCTCTTCGTGTTCCTCATCCCGTTCCTCGGCCGGATCTTCCGCACGATCCGCAAGCGGCTCGGCGACTGACCCCGGTCAGCTGGCGGCCAGGCGGTAGGCCGCGCCGTCCGCAGACCGCGTCAGCGCCCCGGCATCCACGGCGTCGCGCCGGACCAGCGCGACATCCTGGGCGAACATCGCGATCGCGACGTTCAGCTCGGCCTCGGAGAGCGTGCGCTCCGCCCCCACCCGCGCGAACACGATCCGTGCGATCCGAGCGCTGACCTGACGCGACTCCTCGGTCTTCACCGGGATGCTGTCGAGCCTGTCCACCTCGAGGATCGCCGCGTCGGAGCGCATCAGGGCGAGCGCCTCGGCGATCTCGCGCAGCCCGGCGACGTCGACCTCGCCGTCGCTGCCCAGCCAGTCCAGCTGCGACAGCGGACCGCGCACTTCCGGGGCCTCGGGAGCCCCTTCGCCGGCGAGAATCCGACCGATCCCCGCCCTCAGCTTTGGCGCGGACAGCATCGAAAACAGCATCCGGGCACGACCCAGCGGGGTCGCGAGGTCACGGGTGGAGGGCATGGTGCTGCCTGCTTTCATCGTCGGGAGCGGCAACCAGGATGGCACGGCCGAGGTGCGGGATCGACCGAGGGGCAGCCGCGCACGCCGCCCCGCCCGCGCACCTCAGCCGCCCAGCTCGAGCACCCGGATCGCCAGCTGTACCCGATTGGTGACCTGCAGCTTGTGATAGAGCCTGCCCAGGTGGGTCTTCACCGTTGCGACCGACATGAACAGCGTCTCGCCGATCTCCTGGTTGGGGAGCCCGCGAGCCACCAGACGGGCCACCTCCCACTCGCGTTCGGTGATGCCTGCGGGCGTGGGGGCGTCCGCCGGAGCCGGCTCGGGCGTCACCCCGTCGGCCCGCCCGTCGGCCGCCCCGCTGACCGCGCCACCGTCGGAGCCGCCGCCGGAGTCGGCGGAGGCCAGTCGCACCAGCCGCGAGAGCACCTCGGGGGAGAAGCGGGGTCGCTCGGCGGCGGCATCGAGCACCGCCTGCACCACCTCCTCGGGAGGGGAATCCTTCAGCAGGAAGGACACCGCGCCGGCCCGCAGCGCCTCCAGCAGGAAGTCATCGGTGTCGAAGGCGGTCAGCATGACCACCCTCGTCTCGTCGCCCTCCTCCTGCAGCGCCCGCAGGGCCTCGAGGCCGGTCATGCGGGGCATGCGGATGTCCATCAGCACCACGTCGGGCGCCAGGGAGCGGACCTGCTCGAGCGCCGCGGCGCCGTCGGCCGCCTCACCGACCACTGCGATGCCGTGCGCGCCGTCGATCATCAGGCGGAGACCGGTGCGCATCAGCGCCTCGTCGTCCACCAGGAGCACCCGCACGGCGGGGCTCCCGGCACTGTTCTCGCCGGCTGCGCTGTTCACCATGGCATCCATGCTTCCACCTCGAAGGCCCCGTCGACCTCACCGTGGCGCGCGTCCCCGCCCAGCAGCCTCGCCCGCTCCTGCACCCCGAGCAGGCCATGTCCCGCCGAGAGGGTGGACACCGGCTCCGACGGCAGCGGGTTCCGGGCCCGCAGTCGCACCTGCTCACCCTGCCGGGAAAGAGTCACCTGCAGCGGCAGGCCCGGGGCATGCTTGGCGGCGTTCACGGTCACCTCGGAGAGGACCCGGGCCAGGGCCACCACAGTGCCGCGACCACGGGAGGTGAGATCCTCGGCGGCCAGGCCCTCCCAGGCCAGCTCCACCTCCTGTCCCTCTTCCCGGCAGCGCTCGACGATGCCTGCCAGGGTCGGGGCGGTGGCCAGCGGTGCATCGCCGTCAGCGGTGCGCAGCCCCGACAGCACCGTGCGCAGTTCCCGGTTCGCCTGCTGTGCGGCATCCCGCACCGTGTCCGCGGTGCGGCGCAGCTCCGCCGGCGAGAGATCCTCGCGGTAAGCCATGGCGCCGGCGTGCATCGCGATCGCGGCCAGGTGGTGGGAGATGCTGTCGTGCATGTCCCGGGCCAGCGCCGCGCGCTCCTCGGCGCGCACCCGAGCGGTCTCCGCCTCGCGCTCGCGCACCAGGGCAGCCGCCTCCCGCTCCGCGGCGGCGCGCTCCCGCTGGGCGGTCTCCCGCTCGCGCTCTGCGGAGGCCGCCCGCTCCCGCAGCGAGGCGAGCAGCTCGTGACGGGTGCCCACCACATGGCCGAGCAGCAGCGGGATCAGCGCGAACACCACCATGACCCCCATCGCGACGAGCACCAGGGCCTCCGGGGTCTCCCCCCGGATTCGGGCATCGACGCTCAACGACGCCATCGAGGTGCCTGCGACCAGCAGGATCACCGCGACGTCGAGCAGCGCTCGCCGCCGCACCCCGATCCGGTACAGCGCGAGCGCCGCCGCCGACAGCGACCACGAGCTGAGCCCGACGGACGCCGCCAGCAGCAGATGCGCCGCGGTGTGCAGCCGACCCGGCGGCAGGAACCGCAGCGGACCGATGACCAGGGTCGCGACCGCACCCACCAGCGCGTCCAGGGCGAACAATCCCACCAGACCCTCGGGCGGATGGTCGGAGAACTCTGTCAGCAGCACGCCGAAGCCGATGAGGAACACCAGCAGGCCCAGCGCCGTGCCCACGAGGCTCTGAGCGATCGCGATCGCCCACTGGCGCGGGCTGCGCACGGAGGGCGGCGCCGGTGAGCGGGGCGAGATGAGGGTCATGTGACCAGGGTAGGGAGCAGGGAGCGGCCGACGGATCAGCCGCTCGGCCGATTCCCCGAACTGCGGGGTCAGCCGATCGGAGGTGGGGAAGAGGAGACGAAGAGCGGACGCCGCAGCGCCCGGGCGACCGGCAGGATCGGAGCATGATCGAACACGACCTGCGCCCTCCTCCGCAGCCGCCGGTGACGAGCAGCCCCGGCAGTATCGGCGCGGCGCTGCCTGCGACTCTCCCGGAGCCCCAGGCCTACCATCGCGCCGCTCGCGTCCTCTGGCACCGTCGCTACTGGTGGCGGCCGCTGGTCACGCTGGTGGTCACCGCCGCCGTGTTCGTGGTGATGAACTTCCAGGTCATGGTGCCGCTGCTGATCGCCGGCGAGATCTGGCCGGCCGCGGCGACCAGTTCCTCCCTGACCGATCCGCTGAATCCGGCTGATCAGTTCCTGGGCCTGGGGATGCTGGCGCTGCTGGTTCCCGCGGTGCTGGTGGGGACGCTGGCCGGCTACGGCCGCGCTGGTATCGCCCTGTCGGTGCTGGGCCGGTTCCGCTGGGGTCTGCTGGGCCGTGCGGCGCTCGTGGTCGTCCCGGTGTTCGTGCTGCTGAACCTGGTGCTGAACCTGATCCTGGAGCGCGAGGCGATCGTGGTGCCGCAGCTGAGCGCCGGCGTGGTCCTCGCCTGGCTGCTGGCGCTGGTGCTCTCGCCGCTGCAGTGCGCGGGTGAGGAGTTCGCGTTCCGGGCGCTGCCGATGCAGATGCTGGGCACCTGGCTGCGCCGGCCGGTGCTGGGGATCCTGCTCCCGGTGCCGCTGTTCGTGCTGGGCCACGGCTACAGCTGGATGGGCCAGATCGACATCGCGCTCTTCGCGATCGTGATGGGCCTGCTGGCATGGAAGACCGGCGGCCTGGAGATCCCGATCCTGGTGCACACCGCCAACAACTGGACCCTGTTCGCGATCGCCCCGCTGATCCCCGGCTTCACCGAGCAGGGCGAGGTGGAGCTGCTGGGACTGCTGCTCGCGCTGATTCCGATGCTGCTGCTCTCGGCCGGGATCTGGTGGTGGTACTCGCGGCGTGCGGGCCTGGGCCTGTGGGAGCCGCAGCGGGGGAGGGGCGTCCCGCTCGCTGATCGGTGAGCAGACTCGCTCGTCGGCTCGTCGGCTCGTCGGCTCGTCGGCTCGTCGGCTCGTCGGCCCGTCGGCGGCGGGCGCGGAGCCGCGGATATCGTCCGCCCGCGCCCACCGCCGATCCGGAGCTCAGGCCCCGGAGACGTTCACCTGCCACAGCACGCCGAAGCGGTCGGTGACCTGGCCGTAGTGGTCACCCCAGGGGGCCTGCTCGAAGGGCATCCCGAGGGTGCCGCCGTCGGTGGTGAGCCGCTCGATCAGCGCTTTCGCCTCCTCGACCGTGCCGGGCATGACCAGCAGCGAGTAGGCGGAGCCGCTCAGCGGCCGCGAGTCCTCGCCGAGGTCGTCACCGCCGGCGAGGGTGACCAGGCCGCCATGCAGCTGAGCATGGGCGACGGCCCCGGGCGGCGGGGTGAAGCCCATGTCCGGCATGCCCTCGTAGGTCATCAGATCGAGGGTGCCGCCGAACACCTCCCGGTAGTACTCCAGGACGTCACGCGCATTACCGGGAAATGCGATGTAGGGCGTGGAGCTGAACATGTGACCTCCAGGGGTAGGGGCCTGGTGAGAGACCCGCGGGAGGCCATCCTGGCACCACCGGCCGACGGAGGGAACAGCCGGTGGCCGGGAGCAGGGCCCCCTCGCCGTCGTCGCTGGTCGCACCCACCGTGCTCCCGGTCGAGCGTCCTACAGTGGGGGCGACATGACTCCAGACCACTCCCTCCCCGCCACCCCGTTCCACCGCATGGCAACGCTGCGCCCCGCCTGGGCGGGCTGGCTCAGGCCGCTGCTGACCCTCGCCGCCGCCTTCATCGCCTACGTGGTGCTGATCTCGGTGGTGCTGGTCCTGACGATCCTGGTGCTCGCCCTCGCCCCGGGCGTGAACGTGGCCCTCGGCGTCACCAGCGGCGACCCCACCAGTGCGCTGGATGTCGCGCTCGCCCTGGCGATCGGCGTAATGTGGCTGCCCGCCGGGATCATCGGCGTGCGCTTCGGAGGCTGGCGGCCGCTGGGCACCGCCTGCTCGGTCGCCGCCCGGCCGCGCCGCGACCTGCTGCGATCGCTCGGCCCGTGGGGGATCGCGATGGGCGTGGTGGTCGTCGCCGCCGCCGGGATCGCCGGTGCGGTCGCCACCGCGATCACCGGGGGCAATGATGGTGGAGCCGGGGCCACCGCAGGTGCGGCCGGTGCCACCGGCTCCGTGCCGCAGCTGCTGCTGGTCACCCTGATCGTGCTGGTCCTCGCCCCGTTGCAGGCCGCGGGCCTGGAGCTGACGCTGCGAGGGATCGTGATGCAGGCGCTCGGCACCTGGCTGCGTGGCCCGCTGCTGCCGCTGCTCGCTGCCAGCGCCGTGATGCTCATCGGCCGCGAGCTCAGCGCCGCGGTGCTCCTGCCCGCCCTGGCCCTGGGGCTGGCCTCGGCGACGCTGGCCTGGAAGAGCGGCGGGCTGGAGCTGTCGATCCTGCTCGTCGCGACGGTCACCGCCGCCTCCCAGCTGGTCTCCGCCGTGGGTGCGGGCACCGGTGTCGGGGCGGGAGCAGCGGCGGTGAACGCCGCTGCCGCCGCACCGGGCAGCTCCTCGGCCGCACTCGCCACGACCGCATCCGACTCCGCCGCCCTGGCCGGCGGCATCACCGCGGCGGCAGCGCTGCTGCTGCTCACCGCAGTGTCGGTGGCCCGGATCAGTGCCCGCGAGGGAGTGCGCCTGCTGGAGCCGGTCAGCCGCCCCGCCGGTGAGCCCGCCCCTGCACCGGTGCCCTACTGAGCCACCCGCCACCCGCCACCCGCTACCCGCCACCCGCCACCCGCTACCCGCCACCTGCCGCATGCCGCGTGGCGCCTGGCGCTTGCCGCCGGCTGATCTCGGCCACCACTTTCCTGACATATATGAGGGTTGAACGTCTGTAGGGCGTTCAACCGTCATATAGCCCAGAAATCTGGTGACGCTGCCCGCTGCCCGCTGCCCGCTGCCCGCTGCCGGCTGCCCGCTGCCGGCTGCCGGCTGCCCGCTGCCGGCTGCCCGGGCCCGGTGGTGGTTGCAGCTGCCTGCACTCAGCTCCGGATCGCGTCGATCACCTTGATCCGGGTGGCGATCAGGGCGGGCAGCGCCCCCGCGAGGACGCCCACCGCGGTCGCGGCGCCGAGGCCCACCAGCACTGCCTCGACCGGGAAGGGTGGCAGCTCCACCAGGCCGGCGTCCCGGAAGAGGTCGCTGACGAACGGCGCCTTCACCAGGGCTACGGCAGCGGTCACCCCCACCGCTCCGGCCAGCACCGTGGCGACCACGGATTCCATCAGCACGCCCACGAAGATCCGGCCCCGGTGGCTCCGTAGGAGCGGCGGATCCCGATCTCCCGCACCCGGTACCGCACGGTGACCAGGGAGATGTTGACCAGTCCCAGCGCGCCGAGCAGCAGGATCACCAGGGCCACGCCGATCACCGCGTAGGCGAGCACGTCGAAGCCGAGGTCGTCGGGGGACATCGAGCTGCGGCTCACGTCGAACGTCCCCGCCGGGGTGTCCCGCAGCGAGGTGGACAGCCGCTCCCAGATCTCATCGCCCTGTTCGGATGGCACCCAGAGGATGTACTCGGAGGTCGCCGGGGCCCCGGCCCGGCCGGGCAGCGCGGCCATGCCACCGGCGGCGATGAATGCCGAGGGACCCCAGTCGGTGTTCGGGCGCTCGGGCAGCACCCCCACCACGATCGCCTGATCGACGTCGGAGGCGCCCGTGGCGCCGTAGACCGTCACCGGCTCGGTGCCGAGATCCGGCCGCCCGAGCATCTCGTACAGCGGTGCGTTGACCACCAGCGCGGGGGCGAGCCGGTGGGCGTCGGAATCCGCGATCCAGCGGCCGTGCTCGACGGTGGTGCGGAAGATATCGGCGAACGCCGGATCCACACCGATCAGCTCGGAGGTGCGCACCCCCTGCGGGGTCTGCACCCGCAGCGAGTCGTAGACGCGGCGGCTGCGCTGGTCGATGCCGAGCCGGTCCACCTGCTCGAGCACGGCGGCGTCCTGCTCGGCCGGGGTGGCCTGCGCGGACCCGCCCATCGACTGGATCGTCAGGGTCATGCTGCGGCCTGACCAGGTCTCGGTGGACTGGGTCAGGGCGCTGGTGAGCATGCCCCCGCCGCCCATCACCGCGGTCAGCGCGAAGACGGAGAACGCCACCCCGATGAGGGACAGCAGGATGCGTCCCTTGTTCACGCGCAGCTCCCCGTAGGCCTCGACGATCGAGGCGAGCAGCCCGGTCATGACACCGCCTCCCGTCCGGCACGCAGTCCCGCGGTCGCCGTCAGCGCGTCCCGGGCGCCGTCGGTGTCGATGTCGTGCAGCGTGCCCTCGTCCAGCAGGAACGCGCGGCGGGACAATGCCGCGACCTGCAGGTCATGGGTGATGGTGACCAGGGCGGCGTCGGAGTCGCGGGCGATCTCGTCCAGCAGCGCCATCACCGCCTCCCCGGTGGAGACGTCGAGGGCTCCGGTCGGTTCGTCGGCCAGGATCAGCCGGGGCCGACGCACCAGGGCGCGGGCGACCGCCACCCGCTGCTGCTCACCGCCGGAGAGACGGGAGGGCTGCTGCTGGGCGCGGTCCGCCAACCCCACCCGGTCGAGCATCTCCAGGGCGAGCCTCTCGCGCCGCCAGAACTGACCGGCGCTGCCGTACATCAGCGGCATCATCACGTTCTCCAGCGCGGTGCGACCGTCCAGCAGGTTGAACTGCTGGAACACGAAGCCGATGGAAGCGCCGCGCAGACGGGCCCGACGGCGCTCCCCGAGCCGGGAGACGTCGACCCCGTCGAACAGCAGCTCCCCACCGCTCTGGTGGTCGATCAGCCCCAGCAGGTTCAGCAGGGTGGTCTTGCCCGATCCGGAACGGCCGACGACGGCGACATGATCGCCACCGTGCACCGTCAGGTCGATGCCGCGCAGGATGTGCAGCTGCTCCCGGCTGGGCAGGCGCACACTGCGACGCAGATCGCGCAGCTCGAGCAGGGGAGCGCTCACCACATCCCGCCCTCGACCGTCATGTCCTCCGCGTCGACGCCGGGTGCGAACTCGAGGATCTCCTGGCCCTCCTCGAGGCCCTCGGTGACCTCCACCGCGCCGTCCCCGCGCATGCCCAGGGTGACGTCGACGGGGATGGTCTCGCCGGTGGCCTCGTCCAGGGTGAAGACGGTGCCGGCGGTGCCCTCGCCCACCACGGCGGTGGTGGGGACGGTCAGCACTCCGGTGCGGGTGCCGAGGTCCACGGTCACCTCCACGCCCAGTCCCGGCACCACACGGGCCTCGGCGGGGACCGGGCACACCAGCTGCGCCGCGGAGACGCCCCCGCTGTCGGGGGT
Source organism: Brachybacterium avium (assembly GCF_002216795.1). Lineage (NCBI taxonomy): Bacteria > Bacillati > Actinomycetota > Actinomycetes > Micrococcales > Dermabacteraceae > Brachybacterium > Brachybacterium avium. Next base: position 2,070,179 of record NZ_CP022316.1, read on the forward strand.
GAGCATCTCTCCGGAGTAGGGGTCGACCTCCGGGGCCTGTGGGGCGGCCGGTTCCTCGATCTCGGCATCCTCGGTGATGGCGGGGGTCGTGCAGGCCACCGGGTCTGCGGTGGTGGGCAGCTCGGTGGTCGCGTCCAGCTCCACGTCCAGCAGCGACAGCTGCTGTTCGGGGGTGAGATCGGCGATGATCGAGTATGTGTCCGGCGAGATGGTCGCGACACCGTCGCCCTCGGCGAGATCGCCCCATTCGACGACCTCCATGCCGCTGATCGTGCCGGCTGCGGTGGCGATCAGGTTCACGTAGCGGTACTCGGTCGCAGCAGGCTGCGGGGCGGGCACCGGCGCGGCGTCCTCCGGGCTCTCCTCCCCGTCGGGGACGGCGGGCATCTCGACCGGCTCGGGCTCGACCGGATACCGCACCTGCAGGATCCGCTGCCCGAGGTCGACCTGGTCACCGTTGCCCAGCCAGATCTTCGTGATCTCGCCGGTGGTGGTGGCCTTCAGCGCCGTGCCGGCATCGGGCTGGACCATCGCCGGGAGCACGAGCTCGGAGGACAGGTCCGTGGGCTCGACGGTGACCAGGGCGTGCTGGTCGAAGTCGGCGCCGGGGGTGAGCGGGTCCTCGCCCGCCGTCTCGTCTCCGGCGGGGAAGAACGCCATCTTCACCAGCGCCAGAGCGATCAGGCCGAGGATCAGCATCCAGATCACGGGGAAGACATAGCGTCGCAGGGTGTCCACGGGCGCCTTTCGGTCAGGTCGACGGCAGTGCCGACGGGGAAGGGCTGGGGTGTCGCGAGCGTCCTGAGGAGATACGGCACCGGCAGTGCCCTCATTCTTCCCTGGGCAGGGCCCGCCGACCACCGACTTCGGTCGGCAACCGCCGATCTTCACCACTCCGCCCCAGCTTCCGCCCGCCCCGCCGCATGCCGCCCCCTCCCTGGCTCCCAGGCCGTCCTGTATGCCGGGCTCTCACGGCGTTTCGGCTGATCTCGGCCACCAGTTCCCTGACGTATGCGTGAGTTGAACGGCTCCTGCGCGTTCAACCCACATATGCGTCAGATCCCCGGTGGCCGCAGCTGCAGGTCCCCGGTGGCCGGAACTTCAGATCCTCGGTGGCCGCAGCTGCAGATCCTCGGTGGCCGGAACTTCAGATCCCCGGTGGCCGGAACTGCAGGTCCCCGGTGGCCGGAGGGACGGGGCGCGATACGGTCTCGCCATGCACCCCGCCGACCCCACCAGCATCGATCCCGCCCAGACCGCGATCCCCGACCAGCTCCTGCTTCTTCCCCTGCGCCAGCGGATCCTCGAGCAGCGCCTCGGCGTGCGGGCGGTGCACCTGCATCGCGCCGGCCGCACCGAGCTCAGCTGCCGCTTCGCCGAGGACACCGCAGAGAACATCTACTCCGTCTCCAAGACGGTGACCGCGCTCGCCGTGGGCATCGCGGCCGACGAGGGGCTGCTGGATCCGCAGGACCTGCTGAGCGATCACCTGGCCGCACCGAGCGGCGGGTACGGCGCCGGGGTCGAACAGGTGCGACTGCGTCACCTGCTCACGATGACCTCCGGCTCGCCGGTGCTGGGCTTCCTCGATGAGCAGCGCGACCACCCGGACCTCACCTCCCTGCTGCTGGGCACCGACCTGCTCGCCGAGCCCGGGCAGCTCTGGGAGTACTCCAACGGCTCGATCTTCCTGCTCTCCCGGGTGATCGGTGAGCGCACCGGGCAGAGCCTGCGGGACTGGCTGATGCCGCGCCTGTTCGAGCCGCTGGGGATCCTCAACCCGCAATGGCACACCACCCGTGACGGGCACAGCTGGGGTGCGACGGGGCTGCATCTGAGGAGCGGTCAGCTGGCGCGGATCGGCCGCCTGCTGCTGCAGCGCGGAGAGCACGAAGGTGCGCAGCTCGTGCCCGCCACCTGGATCGACGCGCTGCACGCCGAGGATGCGTGGGTACCCACCGGTGATCCCGAGCCCGAGAGCGCCCATTACGGCCTCGGCGTCTGGCGGTGCACGCCCGAGGGTGCGTGGCGGGCCGACGGCGCACTGGGACAGCTGCTGGTCGTGCTGCCTGCGCAGGATGCCGTCATCACCGTCACCGCGCGTCTGGAAGGCCGGGGCGCGGCGGAGATCCTGCGCGCCGTGTGGGAGGAGCTGCTGCCGCTGCTGTGAGCGGCGGGCCGGAAAACCGCCAGCGCGTCCCCAGGTCGCCGTCATCGTGGCGGGTAGCGTTGCCTCATGGACCTCTCCGTTCTCCTGAACATCGCCCTGGTGCTCCTCTTCGTGCTCATCGGCGGCGTGTTCGCAGGTACCGAGATGGCGATCGTCAATCTCCGCGAGACGCAGATCAAGCAGCTCGAGGAGAGCGGCCCCCGCGGCGAGCGCACCGCGACGCTGGTGCGGGACCCCAACCAGTTCCTCTCCGCCGTGCAGATCGGCGTGACCGTCGCCGGCTTCTTCTCCTCCGCCTACGGCGCCTCCACCATCGCCCCCTCCCTGGTGCCGCTGTTCACCGATCTCGGGCTCTCGCAGACGACCGCCGGAACGGTGGCGCTGATCGGGATGACCCTGGTCATCGCCTATCTCTCGCTGGTGCTCGGCGAGCTCGCCCCCAAACGGCTGGCCATGCAGAACGCGATGGCGATGACCAAGATCGTCGGCACTCCGCTGAGCATCTTCGGGCAGCTGATGCGACCGGTGATCTGGCTGCTGTCCACCTCCACCAACATCGTCGTGCGCCTGCTGGGAGGGGACCCGGATGCCGACCGCGAGGCCGTCTCCGCCGAGGAGATCAAGTCGATGGTGCGCAGCTCCGATGCCCTGGACCAGGCCGAGTCGCGCGTGCTCGCCGATGTCTTCGACGCCTCCGAGCGCACCGTCGTCGAGGTGATGCAGCCCCGCCACCAGGTGCACTTCCTCGACGGCGACCAGACCGTCGCCCAGGTCAGGATGGAGATCCGCAACACCGGCTTCTCCCGCTATCCGGTGATCGGGGAGGACGTCGACGATGTGCTCGGCTTCGTGCATGTGCGGGACATGCTGCTGGTCGATGATCCGGCCACCACCCGCATGTCCGAGCTGGTGCGCCCCATCGAGCACATCCCGGGCACCGTCCAGGTGCTGATGGCGCTGAACCGGATGCGCGCGCACGCCGATCAGATCGCCGTCGTGGTCGATGAGTACGGCGGCACCGACGGCATCGTCACCCTCGAGGACCTGCTCGAGGAGCTGGTGGGGGAGATCTATGACGAGTTCGACCGTGAGTCGTGGCCTGCACCCGGCGGGCTCGACAGCATCCTCGAGGCCGACGGCACCTTCGAGGGCGGGCTGATCCTCCAGGAGTTCGAGGCCGCCACCGACATCGGCCTGCCTGACACGGGCGGGTACGAGACCGTCGGCGGGTTCCTCATGGCCCAGCTGGGCCGGATCCCCGTGGCCGGGGACAGCGTCGCGGTCGAGGGCGGGCTGCTGGAGGTGGTCGAGGTCGACGAGCGCCGGGTGCAGACGGTGCGCTTCACGCCCGTCGAGCCCGAGCCCTCTGCCGACGAGGACGAGGATCCCGAGCAGACCTGAGGCCCCGACGGGGTGCTGCGCCCGCACGGCCTGCCGAGCGGTCGGCCCCCTGCCCGGCAGCAGGGCCGGTGCACGACTAGGGTGAGGGCAACGGGCACCGCGCCTGGGGCCGGTGCCCATCTCGACGCACTCACCCCCGGAGGCACCATCATGGCCCGCAGCACCTTCGCCCAGCTCCTCGTCACCCAGCTCCGCGACCTCGGCGTCCAGCGGATCTACGGGGTGGTCGGCGACTCGCTGAACCCCGTGGTCGATGCCGTGCGCACCACTGAGGGCATCGAGTGGGTCCATGTGCGCAACGAGGAGGCGGGAGCCTTCGCCGCGGGCGCCGAGGCCCGGCTGACCGGGAAGCTCGCCGTCTGCGCCGGTTCCTGCGGACCGGGCAACACCCACCTGATCCAAGGCCTGTTCGACGCCCACCGCGACGGCGCCCCGGTGCTCGCGATCGCCTCCCACATCCCCTCCGGCAAGATCGGCACCGGCTTCTTCCAGGAGACGCACCCCGAGACCCTCTTCCGCGAGTGCTCCCACTTCTGCGAGATGGTCAACTCCGGCACGCACGGCACGACCATGCTCCACATCGCCGTGCAGACGGCGATCGCGAAGCAGGGCGTCTCGGTGCTGGTGCTGCCCGGTGATGTGGCCGATGAGGAGGTCGACGGGCCGCTGACCCGCGATCTCGCCACGGACCTCGGCCGCATCCAGCCCGCCGCGGCGCCCGTCGGCCGCCTCGCGGAGCTGATCGACGAGGCCGACACCGTCACCCTGTTCACCGGTGCCGGGGTGCGGGATGCGCGCGAGGAGGTGCTCGAGCTCGCCGAACGGGTCAAGTCCCCGATCGGTCACGCCTTCGGCGGCAAGGAGTTCATGCAGTACGACAACCCGTTCGACGTGGGGATGAGCGGTCTGCTGGGCTACGGCGCCTGCTACGAGGCGATGCACGAGGCGGATCTGGTGATCCTGCTGGGCACCGATTTCCCGTACAGCGAGTTCCTGCCGGGGCCGGAGGGGAAGAACCCTCCGCGGGTCGTGCAGATCGATGCTGAGGCCGCCCGACTGGGCCGCCGGGCGCCGCTGGACCTCGCGATCCACGGCGACGTGGGCCTGACCCTGCAGGCCCTGATGCCGCTGCTGACCCGCGAGAAGAGCGCCCGCTTCCTGCACCGCCAGCTGAAGGCCCACCACAAGGCGCTGTCCGGCGCGGTCGCCGCCTACACGAAGAACGTCGAGAAGATGACGCCGATCCATCCGGAGTTCGTCGCCGCGACCCTCGACGCCCTCGCCGACGAGGACGCCGTGTTCACCGTGGACACCGGCATGTGCAACGTCTGGGGTGCCCGCTACATCACCCCCAACGGGAAGCGTCGGCTGTTCGGCTCCTGGCACCACGGCAGCATGGCCAACGCCCTCCCGCAGGCGATCGGTGCCTCGAAGGCGTTCCCGGAGCGGCAGGTGATCTCGATGAGCGGCGACGGAGGCCTGGGCATGCTGATGGGGGAGCTGCTCACCGTGAAGCTGCATGACCTGAACACCAAGATCGTGGTCTTCAACAATTCCAGCCTCGGCATGGTCAAGCTCGAGATGCTGGTGGAGGGCCTGCCCGACTACGGCACCGACCACGAGGACGTGAACTATGCGGCGATCGCGCAGGGGGTGGGCATCGGCGCGGTGCGCATCACCGATCCGAAGAAGCTGAAGAAGCAGTTGGCCGAGGCGCTCGCCACCCCAGGTCCGATGCTGATCGACGTGGTCACGGATCCTGATGCCCTGTCGATGCCGCCGAAGATCTCCGCCCAGCAGATCCGTGGATTCGCGACCGCCTCGACCAAGATCGTGCTCGGCGGCGGGGTAGGGAAGATGCTCGACATGGCGTCGACGAACCTGCGCAACATGCCCCGCTGACCCGGGGCCCGCGCCCCCGATCTGCCCGTCACCGGGGCTTCCGTGTGGAATGCTGGGCATTCCGGAGTCGATGCATGTCCAAGGAGGGGTACCGTCCATGGCCCTGATCCATCCGCGCAGCCTCGAACGCTGGCAGGAGTGGCGGGGGTCCCGCCGTCGGGCCCGCGGCATCCATCGTGCCCGCCCC